>NZ_FCOG02000070.1 GCF_001544975.2 Caballeronia arationis
CGCACCGCTTCTTCGACCGCAATCTCATCGAACGGATTCATCGACATCTTCACGTTCGCGATATCGACACCGCTTCCATCCGACTTCACGCGAACCGTGACGTTGTAGTCGACCACGCGCTTGACGGGTACAAGAATCTTCACACTCACACTCCCTGATTGGATGTCTCGGCGGCGATGCGCTTCGCCCGGTCGATGACCGGCTTGTCGACGAGCTTGCCATCGACGGCGAACGCGCCCTTCGGGTTTTCGGCGAGCCGCGCGAGCACGCGTTCGGCCCACGCGCGGTCCTCGTCGCTCGGCGCGTAACCGCGGTTCACGGCATCGACCTGCTTCGGGTGAATGCACAGCTTGGCGCCGAAGCCGAAGCGGCGTCCGAGCGCGACATCTTCTGCGATGCGCGCGGCGTCGTCGATGGCGAGCGTCACGCCGTCGACGGGCGCGGGCAGTCCGGCATAACGCGACTCGATCACGAAGGCCGAGCGCACCGCATCGAGTTCGCGGTCCATGCCTTCGACGCCCGCATCGACGCAATAGTCGAACGAGCCGAACGCGAGCCGCGCAACCGCCTGCGCCTTCGCGACCTCGCGCATGCGCACGACGCCCGCCACCGTTTCGACGAGCGCGACGAGCGCGGCGTCCGCACCCAGCCGCGACGCGATGTCGGTGAGCTGGTCCGGGCATTCGGACTTCGGCACCATCACGTTGCGGATCGGCGAGTCGTGCAGCATTGCGACATCGTCGGCATGCCATGGTGTGCCGGACGCGTTGACCCGCACCATCACGCGGCGCCGGTCCGCTTCGGACAGCGACGAACGCAGCCATTGGGACAATTGCTCGCGTGCCGCGATCTTGGCTTCGGGTGCGACGGCGTCTTCGAGATCGATCACGACCTGATGCGCGGCGCTCGCGAGCGCCTTCGCGAAGCGCTCGGGGCGGTCGCCGGGAACGAACAGATAACTGCGTAGGGTCATGCCTGTCTCCATCGATTCACGCAGAGTTCCAGCCGCGCTGGAACGTCTCCGAGTAGCTGTAGCGGTCGGCGGGATGAATGATGATCGCGCCTTCGACCACATCTCCGCGCCGGTTCAGATAACGTCGGCACATCCACAGCGCAGGCGAGCGCGCCTTCGCGTTGATGAGCCGCGCGATGTCGGCGGGTAGGGCGATCGCGCGGATTTCCTGCTGCACTTCCGCGATCTGCTCGCCGAACTGGCGCTCGATCATCGTGAAGAGCGGCGTGTGCAACTCGCCCTCGTCGATCACGAGCGAGCGGAACGCAGGATGAATGTAGGCATCGGTGTGACAGATCGGATCGGGGCTGCCCGGCGAGCGGCGCAGGCTCTTCACATGCAGCCACGTCTCGCCGGGATTCGCGCGCAGCAGGTCGCAGACCGCGGGGTCGTCGAGCGGCTCGGTTTCCTTCGAGAGGATCTCGAGCACCGTGTCCGCCGTATAGCGCTGCAGGTCGCTCAGTTGCTGCATCACCTGCCGATAGGCGCCTTCGGTCCTGAGCGCCTTGACCGTCGTGCCGACGCCCGGCTGCCGCACGACCATGCCCAGCTGCACGAGCTGCTTGACCGCCTCGCGGACCGTCGAACGACTTGCGCCGAACTGCTCGCAAAGCTCGAATTCAGTCGGGATCGTCGAGCCAACGGGATAACGTCCGCTCTGGATTTCGTTGACGAGCGTCTGCGCCAGTTGCATGTAACGCGGCTGCTGACCGAGTACTGTGACCATCGATGTGCCTGCACGTGAAGATGTGGACGGACGCGCGCGTCCGTCGACCTCTTGTGCGCGACTCATTGCATCCTGCATGCGAGCCTCATTGCACCACGGCCTGGTCACGAAGCGCGGCGATTCTGCCAGCATCGTAACCGAGTTCGGCAAGCAGCCGGTCGGTGTCGCGCCCCAGTTCCGGCGCGGCTTGCTTCGGCAACGGATCGCTCACGCGCACCGGTGCCGCGACGCCGCGAATCGCGCCGAACTGCGGATGCTCGGCCGCGACGACGCCCTCACGTTCCGCGACGAACGGGTTGTCGAGCGCCTGCTTCACGTCGTACACCGGCGCGGCGGGCACGCGGCCGCCCAGGCGCTTGAGCCATTCCTCGGTGGTCGCAATCGAGAGCGCGGCGTCGAGTTCCTTCTCCAGCACGTCGCGATTCGCGAGCCGTGCCTTGAAGTTGCAGAAGCGCTCGTCGGTGACCCACGATGGCTTGTCGAGCACTTCCGCGAGCACGCCCCAGAACTTCTCCTTGTTGCACATCAGGAAGATCCAGCCGTCCTTGGTCTTGTACAACTGGCTCGGCGTCAGTGACGGATGCGACGAGCGGCGGTCGCGCCCGGTCACGACATCGCCGTTCAGATACCACGTCGCGACATACGCGAGGTTATGCAGCGCGACATCGAAGAGGCTCACGTCGACGTCGCGTCCCTTGCCGGTCGCGCGCGCCTCGACGATGCCGGCGAGCAGCGCCATCGCGGCCGTGGTGCCCGTCATCAGGTCGATGATGGAGAGGCCGAAGCGCGCGGGCGGGCTGTCGGGTTCGCCCGTCATCGAGAGATAGCCGGCTTCCGCCTGCATCAGGTAGTCGTAGCCGGGCCACGAAGCGCGGCTGCCAGTGCGCCCGTAAGCCGACAAATGGCCGCACACGATCGCCGGGTTCGCTTCGCGCAACTGCTCGTAGGTAAGGCCGAGCTTCGCGGGCAAATCGCCGCGCAGGTTGTTGAAGACGGCGTCGCTCGTGGCGACGAGATCGAGCAGCACCTGCCTCGCATCTTCCTTCTTCAGGTCGAGCGTGAAGCTCGACTTGTTGCGATTGAAGGCTTCGAAGAAGTGGCTGTCGCCCTCGCCGAAGAAGTGCGGGCCGACCAGCCGGCCCACGTCGCCGCCTTCGCGGAAGTTTTCGATCTTGATGATCTCGGCGCCGAGATCGGCGAGATGTTGGGTCGCGAACGGGCCGGCGCCATATTGCTCGACGGCGACGATGCGAACGCCTGAAAGCGGCAGACTCATACGGGGTTCCTCTCGATCAGTTGTTTGGCGATGATGATGCGCTGCATCTCGTTCGTGCCTTCGCCGATGACGAGCAGCGGCGCGTCGCGGTACAGGCGCTCGACGTTGAACTCCTTCGAGTAGCCATAGGCGCCATGAATGCGCATCGCTTCGATGCTGTTTTCCAGGCCGGCTTCCGTGGCGAAATACTTGGCCATGCCCGCTTCCATGTCGCAGCGCTCGCCGCGATCGAATGCGCGGGCGGCGGCGTCGGTGAGCAGGCGCGCAGCCTGGACGCGCGTTGCCATTTCGCCGAGCTTGAGCGCGATCGCCTGATGCTCGCAGATCGGCTTGCCAAAGGTCTTGCGTTGCTGCGAGTACGACACGGCCTCATCGAGCGCCGCCTGCGCGATGCCGACACCGCGCGCCGCCACGTTGATGCGCCCGAGTTCGAGCCCGTTGAGGATCTGCTTGAAACCGCGGCCTTCGACACCGCCGATCAACCGCGAAACCGGCACGCGAAAATCGGTGAAGCTCAGCTCGCACGTATCGATGCCCTTGTAACCGAGCTTCGGCAGCTTGCGGCTCACTTCGAAGCCGGGTCCTTTTTCGATCAGCAAGAGACTCATGCCGCGATGCCGCGGTTCGGCCTTCGGATCGGTCTTGACCAGCAGCGCGAGCGTGTTGCCGTACATGCTGTTGGTGATCCACGTCTTGTTGCCGTTGACGACATACTCGTCGCCTTCGCGGCGCGCCGTCGTACGGATCGCCTGCAGGTCGGTGCCGCAGTCCGGCTCGGTGAGGCCGATGCCGCCGCGCAGTTCGCCCGTCGCCATGCGCGGCAGGTAGTCGCTCTTCTGTTCCTCGGTGCCGTTGCGCTGCACGGTCATCGCCATGATGACATGCGAGTTGATGATGCCGCTCACCGACATCCACACCGCCGACATGCGGTCGATGATCTTCGCGTAGGTCGAGGTCGAGAGGCCGAGGCCGCCGTATTCCGGCGCGATCAGGCAGCCGAACAGGCCCATGTCCTTCATCTTCTCGACGATCTCGTGCGGATACTCGTCGGCGGCTTCGAGCGCGTGCACGTAGGGTTTGACTTCGGTCTTCAGGAAGCGGTCCAGCATGTCGAGGATCAGCGCCTCGTTTTCCTGCGCTTCCTGCGTGTTGTCTGTTTCGATGGTTGCCATATGAACCTCTCTTTAAGCTGGTTGACGCAGGATGCCGGCGAGTTGCTCGACGCTCGCGCGTTCGAGCCCGAGCACCGCTTCGCGAATCTGGTCCGCGCGATCGCGCGAGACGACGCGCAGCGCGTTGTCGTAGTACTTCTCGACGATGCCCTCGTTGGTCATCGGCCGGTCCGACGAACCGCGGTTGATCGCTTCACGATGCGCGAGGCGGCGGCCGTCGCGCGTCATCACGATCACCTCGCCCGTGTAGTGGCGGGGGAACGTCGACTCGGGATCGACCTCGTATTCCACGCGTTGCGCGAGCGCCAGCACTGCGGGATCGGCAAGGGCGTCTGCATCGAGGTCGTCGAGCGTGAAGCGGCCCTTGAGCAGGCCGGTCGCGACGATGTACGGGATGCTGAACTGCGCGTCGTAGTTGTTGGCGGGGCGCTTCTTGTTCGCAACCGGCTCGCACACGACTTCGACCACCGGACCCGGCACGCGCACGACGACCTTCTCGATCGCATCGGCGGCGAGGCCGTGTTCGCGATGAAGCGCGATGGCGGCATCGGACGATGCGTGCGTGAAGTGACACGCGGGAATCGGCTTCAAAGCGACCTGCTCGATCTCCCACGTCTCGCCGAGGCCGGCGGTCGCAATCGACAGATCGGGCGTCGCGTTATCGGAGAGATAGAGCGAATAGAGTCCGTAGCGGCCTTCGTACGCCGCGCCCGGGCCGATGTAGCCGTGCTTCGCGAGCGTCGCGGCGGTGGTCGCGCTCGCGGCGGCCCAGCCCGGATGCAGGCGCTTGGTCCACGCGCCGTCATCGAGGAACTCCATGCTGCCGGATGCCATCGAAAGCACGATGCCTTGCGCCTGGACCGCGGCGTCCTTCGAGAGCCCCATCAGTTTCGATGCCGCGAGCGAGCAGCCGAACGCGCCGACGAGTCCTGTCGGATGAAAGCCGACCTTGTGGAAACCACCTTGCGCGACGGCGCCGACGCGCGTCGAGACTTCCATCGCGGCGACATAGGCGGCGAGCATCTGCGCGCCGCTCGCGGCTTCGCGCTCGGCGAGGCCGAAGGCGCACGGCAGGGCGCTCGCGGTCGAATGGATCACGCCGCGCGAATGCGTGTCGTCGAAGTCGAGGCCGTGCACGAGCAGGCCGTTGGCGAGCATCGCATCGCGCAGGGCGAGCTTGCCGGACTTGCCGAACACCGTCGACGGACCCGTTCCCAGTTCGCGCATCGCGGCGAGCGTGATGTCCGCGTAACCGAAGGCCGAGGTCGCGAAGGCGAGACCGATGCCGTCCAGGATCAGATGCTTGGCCCGCTCGCGGACCGCCGATGGAATGGCGTCGACGGTCAAGTCCAGCGCGAAGTCCGCGAGGCGGGTCGAGATGCGGGGCGTGTCGTTGCGCGCGTTCATCGTGCTATGTCTCCGTTTTGAAGCCCGAACGGTTCGTCGAGGATTACCGTGTCCGGCGAAACCGCTTCGAGAGAATATTGATTGGCATCGACGCCGAGCGAGAGGATCGCGATCACGAGCAGAAGCAGCACGCCCGACACCATCACGAGCACGCCCAGCACGCCGAACTGCGCATACAGCAAGACGGCGCCGTAGGACGTGATGATCGACGCAAGCCGTCCGCACACACCCGCCGTGCCGGTGCCGCGCAGGCGCAGCGCCGTCGGGAAGAGTTCGGGCACGTAGCTGAAGAGGCCGAGCGTCACGACCACGTAGATGCAGGTGACGAGCGTGAAGCCCACGCAGGCGATCGCTGCGTTCGCGACCATGTGCGGATAGATGAAGCCGAGCACGATCGTCGCGAGGCTGAATGCGACGAGTCCCTTCGCCCGTCCCAGGCGGTCCGCGCAGAAGAAGCCGAGTAGGGCGCCTGCCGGTGCACCGAACGACATCAGCAGCGTGAAGCCGAGCGAGGTCACGACGTCGCGTCCTTCCCTGACGAAGAAGGTCGGCAGCCACGCGACGAAGCCGTACACCGCCACGTTCACCGCGATGACGGTAATCGCCGCCGTCACCGTGCGTCCGATCATGCCCCGGCGCAGCAAGGCGCGAAACGGCTGCGGCGGCACTTCGAGGTTCTGCGTGCGCGAGCAGGGCGGCAGCGGCCCGCGCTGCGCTTCGACTTCGCGCTCGATCGCGCTGACGGTTTCTTCGGCTTCCTTCAGGCGCCCGACCGATTCCAGCCAGCGCGGCGATTCCGGCATCGAATGGCGCAGCACCCAGACGACCACCGCGCCGATGCCCGCGATACCGAACATCCAGCGCCAGCCGAGCGCCGGAATGACATAGCCGATGCTCGTCGCGATGAGCAGCCCCGAATTGATCATCAGCGCGAGCAGCGCGGTCCAGCGTCCGCGATGCGCGGGCGGGATGAATTCGCACAGCGTGCCCGCCGCGACCACGAGTTCCGCGCCGAGTCCGATGCCCATCACGAAGCGCAAACCGATCAGCCAGTAGATCGACGGCGCGAATGCTGCCGCGATCGACGTGAGTCCGAAGAGCGCGAGGTTGATCTGATACGAGGAACGGCGTCCGAAGCGGTCGCCGAGATAGCCCGAGAAGCCCGCGCCGATCAGCATGCCGAAGAAGCCGGCCGAGACGAAGATGCCGTTCAGCTGCAGCGTCGAGAAGCCTTGCTTCACCATCGCGGCCGCGACGCCAGCGGCGAGATACACGTCGAACGCATCGAGTGCCGCGCCGGCGCCTATCAGGCCGAGGATCTTCCAGTGAAAGCGCGCCATCGGCAGTCTGTCTAGCCGCGCGCCTGCGCTTACGTTTTGGTTCACAGATGTCTCCAATACTGTGACAAGGGATCGGATCGCAGCCCGTTTCTACGCCGGGTCGGTATCCGTTGCGAGCGTCGTTCTGACCGATGCCGCTCAGTCGCCGGTGCCGTAGCCGCGCTTGGCGATCAGCGCCGTGCGCACGAAATCCATCACCGGCGTGCCGTCCTGCTTGAATGCGCGTGTGTGGACGGTGACGATGCCCTGCGTCGGACGCGACTTCGATTCGCGCTTCTCCAGCACTTCGGATTCAGCGTAAAGCGTATCGCCGCAGAAGACCGGCCCAGTCAGCTTGATCTCCTTCCAGCCGAGATTGGCGATGGCCTTGCCGCTGACATCGTTGACCGACATGCCGAGCACGATCGCGACCGTGAGGCCGCTGTTCACCAGCAGGCGGCCGAACTCGCTCTTGGCGGCGTGGGCGGCGTCGCAGTGCATCGGATGGAAATTCATCGTGAGGAGCGAGAACTGGATGTTGTCCGACTCGGTGATCGTGCGCCCGGGCCGGTGCTCGTAGATGTCGCCGACCGTGAAGTCCTCCAGATAGCGGCCGTAGCTCGCGCGATATCGCTGACTGCCCAGTTCCTGTGCCTGCATCATCTTTGCCTCCTGTATCGCTTGGTTGTTTGTACGGACAAAATATCCGGCGCGGGCAGGCAGGGTGTCAAGCGGGGAAAGGGTAAACCACGGGAGGTTTTTTTCGAGAGCTTCCTGGCGGCTCAGCCGGGCGGGTTCGTCGCCTTCGCTCTCGTGATGCCGTGCGATGCGGTGTCGTCGGCTTCCTCGACGCGGTTCCGGCCGAGCGCCTTCGCGCGATAGAGCGCGACGTCCGCGAGAGGACTGATCACGCGCTCTGCCGGCGTTCGTCGTCCTGATAGCACGGGTAGTCGGTGTAGCCGACATGCGTGCCGCCCCAGAACGTCGAGCGATCGTACTGGTTGAGCGGCAGCGCGTGACGCAGCCGGTACGGCAGGTCCGGGTTGGATGCGAAGTAGCGCCCGAACGCGACGAGGTCGGCATCGCCTTTTTGAAGGATTTCGTCGGCGCCTTCGCGCGTGAAGCCGCCGGCCGCGATGATCGGCCCGCGAAACACCTTGCGCAGGAACGCGGAGGCCACCGGCTTCTGATGCTCGTCCAGCGTTTCCACGCCTTTCACGCGCGGCTCGATGAGGTGGAGATACGCGAGACCGAACTCGTTCAGTCGTTCGGCCGCGTGAGTGAAGGTCGCCTCGGGGTTGGAATCGGAGATCGCGCCCCACTGTCCGCTCGGCGAGAGCCGCACGCCGACGCGATTCGCGCCCCACACCGACACGAGCGCGCTCACCGCCTCGATCAGGAACCGCGCGCGCTTTTCGATGCTGCCGCCATAGGCGTCGGTGCGCGTATTGGTGCCGTCCTGCAGGAACGTATCGGCGAGATAGCCGTTGGCCGAATGCAGCTCGACGCCGTCCATGCCGGCCGCGAGCGCCCGCTCCGCGCTCTTGCGGTAATGGCCGATCACGGTCTGGATTTCGTCGATGCCGATTGCGCGATGCATCGAGACCGGCACCCAGCCGTTGTGCGTGAGCGCCTCGCCTTCGAACGGCACGACCGACGGCGCGATCGGCAGCGTCCCGCCCGTCAGGTCGACATGCGACTGGCGGCCGTCGTGCCCCAGCTGCATGAAGATGCGCCCGCCCTTCGCATGGACGGCATCCGCGATCTTCTTCCAGCCGGCGATGTGCGCGTCCTCGTAGATGCCCGGCGCGCCGAGATAGCCGCGGCTGTCGTACGAGACGTGGGTCGATTCGGTGATGATGAGCCCGCCCTCCGAAGCGCGCTGACTGTAGTACTCCAGCATGATGCCGCTCGGGCTGTCGTCGGGGTTGGCGCGCAGGCGCGTGGTTGGTGCGTGCACGACGCGATGTTGCAACGTGTAAGGTCCGATCCGGACCGGCGAAAAGAGTCGGGACATGATGTTCCTCAGTGAGATTTCAACGAGCCTCAGGCGGCATTCCCGGCGACAGCGCAGACGCTCACGCGACGCCGTCCGATGGCGACTGTCAGCACGAGTGCGGCGGCTTCGCATGCGGCGGCGGTCCAGCCGAGGTTGCTGGCCGAAGCGAACTTCAGCGTGATGGACCCGAGCACGGCGCCAAGCGAAAAGCCGAGATACATGAACGACGCGTTCAGCGACAACGCGATCGGCGTGCCGCGCAAGCCCGCGATGCCGATGAGCCGCGCCTGTTGCGCCGGATAGAACGACCAGTGCGCGACGCCCCACGCCACGACCGCGACGAGCACCGGCACGATCGCGACGGCGCGCGGCAGCCAGTGCGCGCTCGCGGACATCAGCGAGAACGCGGCGATCGACACGGCAAGACACGGCGCGATCACGCGGCGCGGTCCGAAGCGGTCCACGGCCTTTCCGCCAATCAGCACGCCCACCCCTGCCGCCACGCCCCACGTGAAAAGCACGAAGCCGATCTGCGCGCCGGCGAGGAGCGTCGCCTGTGCGATGAAGAGCGCGAGGTAGGTGTAGACGGTGTAGGCGCCCATCGCCCAGAGCGTCGTGACGACGAGCGTCATCAGGATGACCGGCTGGCGCGCGGTCTCGATGCGCTCGCGAAGCGTCGCGCTCGGCAGTCCCGCTCCGATCGTGCGCGGCAGGCCGAAGAAGAGACCGGCGGTTGCCGTCGCGGCGAGCACGGCGACGCCCGCGAAGGTCATGCGCCAGCCGAGCCCGTCGCCGACGAGCGCGCCGAGCGGCACGCCGAAGGCGACCGCGAGCGTGATCCCGCCGCTGACGATGGCGAGCGCAGTGCCACGCCGCTCAGGACCCGCAACGGCGCCCGCCAGCGCGTTCGCGCCCGGAACATACAGGCCGGCCGCCGCCGCGAGCACGATGCGCGCGGCCATCAGCTCCCAGTAGTTCTGGGCGGCGAACGCGAAGACATTCGCGAGCGCGAACGCCGCGAGCGACGCGATCATCATCCTGCGGCGATTCAGGGCGCCCGTGAGCGCGGTCAGCACCGGCGAGCTGAGCGCGTAGGCCAGCGCGAACACCGTGACGAGCTGGCCGGTGGCGACGATGCTCGCGTGCAGGTCGGCGGCCATGTCGGGCAGCAGGCCGGCGATCATGAAGCTTTCCGTGCCGACCGCAAACGTCCCGAGCGCGAGCCAGTAGAGTGGCGCAAGCGACGTCGGAGAAGGAGTGGCGTTCATTACGGGCTCCCGCTCACGCTGCCAGCGCGTCGGCGCTATGGAACGGATAGTCGGTGTAGCCGGTCCCGGTGCCGCCGAAGAACGTCGGACGGTCGTAGGGATTGAGCGGCAAACCCTTGCGGAGGCGTTCCGGCAGATCCGGATTCGCGATGAAGTCGCGGCCGAAAGCGACGAGGTCGGCGTCGCCCGCCTGGAGAATTGCCTCCGCCGTGTCGCCCTTGAAACCGCCCGCGGCGATGATGACGCCCTTGTAGTGCTTGCGGATCAGCTGCGCGGCGACGGGGTTCGGGTCCTTCGAATCGTCGTCGACGTTGCCGAGCACGCGCGGCTCGATCAGGTGCAGGTACGCGAGATTCAGCGCGTCGAGCCTCTGCGCGACGTAGGAAAAGAGGGCTTCAGGGGTCGCTGTCCGACATGTCGCCCCAGGTGCCGCTCGGGCCGAGGCGCACCGCCACGCGCTCGCTGCCCCACACCGAGATCACGGCTTCCGTCGCCTCGATCAGGAAGCGGGCGCGGTTCTCGAACGAGCCGCCGTAGATGTCCGTGCGCCTGTTGCTGCCGTCCTGCAGGAACTGGTCGAAGAGATAGCCGTTTGCCGCATGCAGTTCGACGCCGTCGAAACCGGCCTCCTTGCCCCGCAACGCAGCGCTGCGAAAGCTTTCGACGAGTCCGGCGATTTCGGGGATCGTGAGCGCCCGGGCCGGCGTGTTGGGAATCCAGCCGGCTTCCGTGTGCGCGACACCGCCATGCAGCACCGCCGACGGCGCGACCGGCGCGCCGCCGTCCGGCTGCAACTGGCTGTGGGACTGGCGTCCCGCGTGATAAAGCTGCAGGAAGATGCGCCCGCCCTTGGCGTGCACGGCATCGGTGACACGCTTCCAGCCATCGATCTGGCTGTCGTCGTAGAGACCCGGCGCGCCGAGATAGCCGTTGCCGTTGGGCGCCGCGATGGTCGCCTCGCTGATCAGAAAGCCGCCTTCCGACACGCGCTGGGCGTGGTACTCGGCCATCAGCGGGCCGGGCCTGGCGCCGGCTTCGGCGCGCATGCGGGTCAGTGGCGCGAGCACGACGCGATGCGCGAATTCGAACGGACCTACTTGAACGGGTGAATGAAGTGTGGACATGGTTGCCTCGAAGATGAAGTTGCCGACGAATCCCTGGAAGTCGGCGGGTCAGTGACCTTGAGGCAAAGTGTATGTACACACTGTCAAAAGAAAAATAGGCTAAGGTTCCGAAGATACCGGACGAAAATGTCCGTAATCGAGGAGCAGCGGCGATGGACAGCCTCAGTGGAATCTCGATGTTCGTGCAGGTCGCCGAGACGCGCAGCTTCACGCAGGCCGGGCGGCTGCTGGGCGTCTCGTCGTCGGCGGTGGGGAAGAGCATCGCGCGCACGGAAGACCGGCTCGGCGTGCGGCTCTTTCATCGCAGCACGCGCAGCATCACGTTGACCGCCGAGGGCGCGCTTTTTCTCGAACGATGCCGGCGCATTCTCGACGAGGTCGAAGCGGCCGAAACCGAACTGTCCGATGCGGCCGGCAGTCCGCGCGGGAGGTTGCGGATCAGCACGCCGCAGTTGTCCGGGCTCATCATGCCGGCGCTGGACGGCTTCATGGCGCAATATCCGGATATCGAACTCGACGTCGATCTGTCGGATCGCATGGTGGACATCATCGAGGAGGGTTTCGATGCCGTCATTCGCACGGGAGAGCAGCACGATTCGCGGCTCGTCTCGCGCCGGCTGGGCTCGTGCGCGCAGGTGCTGGTGGCCTCGCCCGGCTATCTCGCGCGGCATGGCGTTCCCGCGCATCCTTCCGATCTCGTCCGTCACGCCTGCCTGCTGCACAAGTTTCCCGCCACCGGCAAGCTGGAACGCTGGCCATTCAGGCTCGGCGATTCGGAGGCGGAGCCGGAACTGCCGCCGAGCTTCGTCAGCAATACGATCGAAGTGCTCGGCTTTCTCGCGCTCCAGGACAAGGGCCTCACGTTCGTGCCCGCCTTTCTCGTGCGCGACGCACTTGAAAGCGGCGCGCTGCAGATCGTGCTCGGCGATTACATCGACCAGACCGTGACCTTCTGGATCGTCTGGCCTTCGAGCCGCTATCCCGCGCCGAAGCTGCGCGTCTTCATCGATTACGTCAGCCAGAACCTGCGAATCTAGCCAGTCATTGCGGACTTTTCGGTCCGAAATGATCGGAATACAGGCCTGTTTATCTTCAATACCTCGATCCCTACTATCTCCCGTGTCGCCGGCAGACGATCTGCATGGCGCTCACATCGGAGAAATGTTCATGACTAGCAAACGCGCAGGCAGGATCGGGGTAGGTGTCGTCGGCCTCGGGCATTGGTCCGAATACGGGCATCTGCCCGCGCTGAAACTGCTGCCCGATTACGAACTGACCGCGGTGTACAGCCGCAGTCCGGCAAAGGCGGCGTCACTCGTCGAGCGGCATGGCTTCAGATACGCGGCGGCGTCGCTGCAGGAACTGGTCGCCCACCCGGAAGTCGATCTCGTCCTTGTGCTGACGCCGGCGTTCCAGCACGAAGAAGGCATCCGCGCGGCGATCGCGGCGGGCAAGGACGTGTACTGCGAATGGCCGCTTACGCCGAGCACGTCGTTATCGAAGGAATTGCTGGCGCTGGCGGAGAAGGCGGGCGTCCGGACGATCGTCGGGCTGCAGCGGCGCCTCAATCCGGGCTATCGTCATGTGCGCGATCTGCTGGAACAGGGCGAAATCGGCGACGTGCGGTCGGTGCGGCTGCACGTGAGCGTCGAGTATTTCCAGCGCGAACGGCCCGCTGCGCTGTACTACACGATTCCGGAGGCCAACTTTTCGAGCCTCCTGTCGATCTATGGCGGTCACTTCCTCGACGCGTTATTCGAGATGGTCGGTTATCCGAAGAGTTTGTCCGCGCTCGCGGTCAACCAGTTTCCGGAGGTCACACTGGCGGAAACCGGCGAAACGTTGCCGCACACGAACGCGGATCAGGTCGTCCTCGCGGGGACCTTCGCGAGCGGGGCCGTGCTGAGCGTGCATCTCGAAGCGGGCAAGCGCAACAACTACGGCATGCAGCTCGACATCACCGGCAGCAAGGGCGACCTGAAAATCTGGAACACGACGAGCTTCGGCGACGCGCACAACCGGATCGAAATCGCCCGCGGCGACGCCCAGCCGCTTCGCACGGTGTCCGTTCCCGCGCCATATGACTGGCTGCCGCCGAACGAACTCGGCGCGAGCGTCGCCGAACTTGCAAACCTGTACGCGGCGCATGCGCGGGGCGTGCCGCGCGGCTCGACGCTCGCTCCGACCTTCAGGGACGCGATCCGCATGCACGAACTGATCGGCCAGATCGCGGAATCGGATCGCGCGGGACGGCGCATCGAGCTTCATTTCAGCGAGCAGGTTTGATTGCCGAAGCGGCATCGGCGCATTGCATGAGTTTTTCAGCGAGCCCTTGGGTACATAACCCCGGGGCTTTTCTCATTTAATATTGCGTGTCAATCGTCACGTCGACGTCGAATCGGGCATGGATCGACCGGGCCGGCGCGCGGCTGAAAATGGCGCGCCGATTGGCAAACACTTTAATCGCGTAAAATCACCCGTATTGAGATCGCCGTCGACGGTCGCTTGCATTTCAGCACGCAGAGCCCTGAATCGAGCATATTCGCCATTTCTCCGGCAAGCCTGTCGTCCCGACGTCATCGTTATTCGCCCGCGCGAACCTGTCGCGGGCGCTTCGACTCAAAATTCGAAAATTCGAACCTCGTCCACTCCTTCGAAATCCAATGGCATATACCAGTCCGCAAGTCTCCGAGTTGCTCGCGCAACGCAACGCACTCGAGAAGCAACTGTCAGAAGCGCGCGAAAAAGAAGCGCGGCTCGCCCTGATCGAAATCGTTCAGAAGATGCGCGAGTACGGGATCAGCCTGCACGATCTGATCGGCCGGAAGTCGGCGCCCGAGCCCGTGCAGCCGGAAGGCGCCGCGAAGTATCGCGACCCGCTCACCGGCGCGACGTGGAGCGGCCGGGGACGCGCGCCGCACTGGATCGCCGGGAAGGACCGCGAGGCGTATCTGGTATCGGAGCGGGCCGATGCCGAAGCGACGGCGGGCTCGCAGGCGTCGCTTTTCCCCGGCGTCGACTGACAGCGCCAGCGGGCGACTGCCACCGCCTCCGGAACGATCAGCACCATGGAAAAGTGCCGATACTGCGCGCAAATCCGCGACGAATGGGATTGTCACGGCGACCAATGCCGAAGCGCCATCGCCCGTGCCTTGCGACGCGAGCGCGCGGGTCTGCCGATGGTGCCCGAAAAAATCCGCAACGAAGTCCCGGCCGGCGCGACGACCGACGAGGTCATCACGGTGCTGTCGCGGCAGCGCCTGCGGGCGCGGCGTGCTAACGAAGACCGGCGCAAGCTCAAGCAAATGAACGACGAGGACGTCGGCTAGGTTTTTCGGCATGCGCGATCGGCATCGTGCTTTCGGCCGGGAACCGCCACCGGTCGGGCCGACAAGGAAATTCGCCGTTGGTGCGCGCAAATCACGTCCTGGAAACCGGCGGACTGCGCCCCGCGACCGTGTAAACTGCTGTCTTTTTTTGACATTGGTGGCACGGTGCAAGCCTCCCAGCGCACGGTTCATGGCGGTCCGACCCTCATCCGCTTGCTTGCGCGCCTGACGGACGTCGATGTTCCCGAATCCGGACAATCGCTCTCGGACCGGCTGAGCCAGTGGCTCGGCTGGACGGACGCCATCGCGCTGTCGACGGCGCTCAACGGCGATCTGCCCGCCGGTGTTGCCGGCGCGCGAGCGGACGGCAGCGCCGAAGAGAGCGAGTGCGCCCGTTTGCGCGCGTCGCTGGCGAAGACTATTGCCGGTGACAGCACGTTCGCCGCCCGCCGGCGGCGCGAAGAATCCACGGCCGACGGGGCGGTAGACTACGCGGTTTTCCGTCAACGCTATCTCTCGCTGCAGCAGACGATGGAGACGGGCATCGGCAGCCTGCGCGGCCGTCTGCGGGCGAAGCTGGCGGGCCGGACGCCCGGGATGACGCGGCTCGCAATGGTCGATGCCGTGATGGAGCAGGCGCTGGGCGCGCGCGAGCACACCTTGCTGGCGACCGTGCCGGGACTGCTCGGCAAGCATTTCGAGCGCCTGCGCCAGGCCGGGCAGGCGGCGCTCGCGGATGCCGAAGTCGCTGGAACTACCGGAAGCGCCGATGGCGCGCCTGCCACGCCCGGCGCGTGGCTCGATGTGTTCCGCAAGGATATGCAGAGCGTTTTGCTCGCCGAACTGGATGTTCGTATACAACCGGTCGAAGGTTTGCTTGCGGCCCTTCGTACCCGCTGACTGAGACGCCATGTCCAGAAATCTGATCAATCTCGTTGTTTTTGTAGTCGGTCTGGCCGCGGTGTGCTGGATCGGTGCCGGTTACATCGGTTCGAACCTGCTCGCACTGGCCGTCACGATGCTGGTGGGCGTCTGCTATCTCGCGGGCGCGCTCGAACTGCATCGCTATCAGGAGGCCACCGCGACCCTGACGCGCGCGGTCGCTGGCCTGTCCGCGCCTCCGCCAAAGCTCGGCACCTGGCTCGAAACATTGCATCCCGGCCTGCGCAACACGGTCCGCCTGCGCATCGAGGGCGAGCGCGTGGCCTTGCCCGGGCCGTCGCTGACGCCGTATCTGGTCGGTCTGCTCGTGCTGCTCGGCATGCTGGGCACGCTGCTCGGCATGGTGGCGACGCTGCGGGGCACCGGGCTCGCGCTGCAAAGCGCCACTGACCTGCAGGCGATCCGCGAGTCGCTGTCCGCGCCGGTCAAGGGGCTGGGCTTCGCGTTCGGCACTTCGATTGCCGGCGTCGCGACATCCGCGATGCTCGGGCTGCTTTCCGCGTTGTGCCGCCGCGAGCGGATCGAGGCGGCGCACATGCTCGACGTGAAGATCGCGACGACCTTGCGTGTTTACTCGCAAAGCCATCAGCGCGAGGAAAGCTTCAGGCTCCTGCAGCGGCAGGCCGATCTGATGCCGACGCTGGTCGACCGGCTGCAATCGATGATGGGCGCCATCGAGCAGCAGAGCCTCACGTTGAACGAGCGTCAGATTGCCAGCCAGGAGGCCTTCCATGGCAGGACCGAAGCGGTGTACACGCGCCTCGCGTCGTCGGTGGAGCAGTCGCTGAGGAGGAGCGTCGCCGAAAGCGCGCGAGCGGCCGGCGCGGCGCTGCAACCGGTCATGGAAGCCACGATGGCCGGGCTCGCGCGCGAGACGGCCTCGATGCACGACACCGTCACGGAGGCCGTTCAAAAGCATCTCGATGGAATGTCGACTGGCTTCGAGTCGACGACCACGACTGTCGCGGACATCTGGAAAGAGGCGCTGGCGGGGCATCAGCGATCGAGCGAGGCGCTCGCCGGCGATCTGCGCGCTTCGCTGGATCGATACACGGACACTTTCGAGCAACGCTCGGCCGCTCTGCTTGACGGCGTTTCAACGCGGTTGGAAGCCTCGGCGGGCAGCGTGTCGGAAGCGTGGAATCTTGCGGTGTCGCGGCAGGAACGCGCCAGTGAGAAGCTGGCGGGCGACAACCAGCAAGCGCTGTCGGCGGCGGCAGCCACCTTCGAGCAACATTCGGCGTCGCTCTTGCACGGCGTGGGTCAGTCGCATGCAGCGTTGCAGGCCGAACTCGCGTCGCGGGACCAGGAGCGGCTGGCCGTCTGGGCCGGGACGCTCGGTTCGATGGCCGCGAAGCTGAGCGACGAGTGGCAGCTGGCAAGCGGGGAAACCGCAAGCCGGCAGCAGCAGATCTGCGACGCGCTCGGGCAGACCGCGCGCGAGATCTCGACCGAGATGAAGGCACACGCGGGCGAGACGATCGCGGAAGTCGACCGGCTGGTGCAGGCGGCGGCGCAAGCGCCCAAGGCTGCGGCAGACCTCCAGGCGCAACTGGCAGCGCGGGATCAGGAGCGGCTGGCGGCGTGGACCGAGGCGCTCGCTTCGATGGCCACGAAGTTGAGTCAGGAGTTCCAGCAGACGAGCGCGCTCACGGCGAGCCGGCAACAGGAAATCTGCGACGCGCTCGCGAAAACCGCGCGCGACGTATCGGACGAGACGCGCGCGCACGCGAGCGACACGATCGCCGAGATCGGGCGGCTCGTGCAGGCTGCGTCGGAAGCGCCGAAGGCCGCGGCGGAAGTCGTCGCGGAACTGCGCCAGAAGCTCTCCGACAGCATGGTCCGCGACACCGCGATGCTCGAAGAGCGCAGCCGCCTGCTGGCGACGCTCGAAACGCTCCTCGACGCCGTGAACCACGCCTCGACCGAGCAGCGCTCGGCCGTCGACGCGCTGGTCTCGACATCGGCGGATCTGCTGGATCGCGTCAGCACTCGCTTCACCGACAAGATCGAAGCCGAAACGGCCAAGATCGGCGCGGTTTCGGCGCAAGTCACCGGCAGCGCCGTCGAAGTGGCGAGCCTGGGCGAAGCGTTCGGCGCGGCGGTGCAGGCGTTCGGCGAGTCGAACGACAAGCTGGTGACGCACCTCCAGCGCATCGAAGGAGCGCTCGACAAGTCGCTCGCTCGCAGTGACGAACAGCTCGCCTACTACGTGGCGCAGGCGCGGGAAGTCATCGACCTGAGCATACTGTCGCAGAAACAGATCGTCGAAGACCTGCAGCAGCTTGCCGGCCGGCGCGCGTCGGCGGGAGCCAAGGCAGCATGACCGAGGATATCGACGGCGGCGTAGAGCCCACGACACCGATCTGGGCCGCTTTCGGCGACCTGATGTCGGTGCTGATCGGCGCTTTCGTGCTGATTCTGGTCGGTGTGATCGGGGTGCAGCTGGAGCTTTCGACCCGGCTGGAGCAGGAGGTCAAGCAACGCCAGATGGAAACCCAGCGCCGCAAGACGCTGGAACAGGCGCTCGCCGGGCCGCTGGCGGCGGGGCGGGTGACGCTCGTCAACGGGCGCATCGGGATCAGCGGCAGCGTGCTGTTCGCGCTCAACTCCGATCAGTTGCGGCCCGAAGGGCGCGAGATCCTGAAAAGCCTGGCCGGGCCGCTGTCCGTGTATCTGCGCTCCCATGACGAAATCCTGATGGTCAGCGGCTTCACCGACGACCGGCAGGTCCGCGACGGCAACAAGCGTTTCGCCGACAACTGGGAGCTTTCCGCCGAGCGCGCGCTGACGGTGACGCGGGCGTTGATCGCGGAGGGCATGCCGTCGTCGTCGGTCTTCGCGGCGGCGTTCGGTTCCGAGCAGCCGGTAAGCTCGAACGCCGACGACGGCGGACGCGCGAAAAACCGCCGGGTGGAAATCGCACCGATCCCACGGCCTTCGAACACAACGGTGAAAGCGCGTGACTAGCGGCGAAACCCGCGCCCGGACGATGCTCGACGCGTGGCGCGAGCGGGGCGCCGATCGGCTGGATCCCGTCCGCTTTCATTTCATCGAGGCGCTGGACCGGCGGGCGTCCGCTCAGAGCGGCGAGGCGCGGCGTGTCCTCGACGAGCGGCTTTCCGGCCTGCTGGAAGCCTACGCCGCCGATGTGTTAACGGCCGAGGCGGCCGAGGCGAGAGCTTTTGACGGCGGCGGCGCGAAACCGTCGCGTGGACCGCTGGGCGATTTGCTGGACCACATCGCAAGCGAGGCGCCGGCCGCTGGCCGCGCCTCTTATCCCGAACTGGAACTGCTCGAATACTTCCGGCAAACCTGGTCCAGCGTCAGCGCCGACAAGCAGGTGCGCCAGTCGCTGGAACGGGTGCCCGGGAATGCAGGACCGCTCAACTCCAGCAGCCTCGTGCACCGGTCGCTCGCGTTGATGAGCGAGCTTTCGCCGGGCTATCTCCAGCAGTTTTTGTCCTACGTCGACGCGTTGTCGTGGATGGAGCAACTGAACGGCGCAGGTGCCCCGGCGGCGAAGGACGCGCCTCGCGCCGCGAGCACCCGGAAGAACGCGCGGGCAAAGCCGCGCTGAAAGCCTCGCCGCTCAGCCGGCAAACGGCGAGTTCTTCCTGAGCGCCGTCGCCATCGCCTGCATGGCGACGAGATAGCCGTCGACGCCCAGTCCGCAGATCACCGCCATCGCCGCCTTCGACACCAGCGAGTGCCGGTACGTCTCGTCGCGCTTGTGAATGTTGGTGATGTGCAACTCGATCAGCGGTTTCTGCACGAGCTTGACCGCATCGAGCACCGGCACTGACGCGAACGAAAAGCCCGCCGGATTGATGATCACGCCGGCGTCGCGTTCGAACGCTTCCTGAAGCCAGTCGACCATCGTCGCTTCGCTGTTGGTCTGCCGGAATTCGCACGCGAGTTCCAGCCGGCTTGCGAGCGCCTCGACTTCCTGCTGTACGCGCGGGAGCGTCGTGGTGCCGTAGAGATGCGGTTCGCGCTTGCCGAGCATGTTCAGGTTCGAGCCGTTCAACACAAATACAAGTTCATTCATTGCAGTGCTCACTTTAAGAGGATCTTTTGCGCGGACTTAATGGCTATTGCTCATGCTCGCGGGTGCGTAGTCGTCGTCGCCGACGATCTGCGCCGCCGAATCCGTCCGGTTCAAATCGATGCCGAGCGTTTCGGGCGCGGTCAGGATCGCGATCAGCGAGATCACGTTGAACGCGACGCACACGGCCACGACACCCCACGGCGATCCGTTGCACAGCGCGAAGAGCCACACGGCGAGCACCGGCATCGGGCCGCCCGCGACGAGATTCGCGCCGGTGTAGGCGAGCGCCGAGCCGGAGTAGCGCACGTTGGTCGGAAAGGCTTCCGCGAACGCGACCGGCTGAATGCCGCTCTGGAACTGCGTGAAGCCGAGGAAGAAGCCCATCGCGGCGAGCATCGGCAGGAAGCTCTTCGTATCGAGAATCTGGAAGTAGAAGAAAAGCATGACGAGCGTCGCGGTCGAACCGATTGCGAGCGCTTTCCGGCGGCCGATCTTGTCGCTCAGCATGCCGCCCGCAAGCGCACCGGCGATCGCGCATACATTCGCGCCCATCAGGAGCAGGAAGCCCGTCTGCTTCGGCACGGCGAGCGTCTTCGTGATGTAGCTCAGCGAAAACACCACGATCAGATAGAAGATCGCGGCCGGTCCGCAGAAGAACAGCATCCAGCGCAGCACGGTGCGCCAGTGCAGACGAAGCGCGTCGCGCAGCGGGCTCGCGACCTTCACGACCTGCGTCTTGCGAAGCTCGACGAACGCGGGCGTCTCGCTGACCTTCAGCCGGATATACACGCCGACCACAATCAGCACGAAGCTCAGCAGGAACGGAATGCGCCAGCCGTAGGAATCGAACGCTTCGGCCGACATCGTAGAGGACAGCAGCAATAGCGCGCCGTTCGCCATGATCTGGCTCAGCGGCGAGCACAGCCCGAGCAGGCCCGAATACTTGCCGCGGCGGTCGGGGCTCGCGTGTTCGATCGCCATCAGTTGCGCGCCCGTCGATTCGCCGCCGAGCGCGAAGCCCTGAAGAATCCGCAGGACCACGAGCAGCACCGGCGCCCACAGGCCGATGCTCGCGTAGGTCGGCAGAATGCCCATCAGCATCGACGAGAGGCCCATTATCGAGACCGTGCCGAGCATCAGGTTGCGCCGGCCGAGCTTGTCGCCGAGATGCCCGCAGATGATTGCGCCGAGCGGCCGCGCCGCGAGCCCGACGCCGAACGTCGCGAGCGACGCAAGCAGCGCGGTCGTCGGGTCCATTGCGGGGAAGAAAAGCTTCGGCAAAACCGTGGCGGCGAGTGCGCCGTAAAGCGTGAAATCGAACCATTCGAGTGCCGTGCCGACCGCCGCGGCGGTCACGGCGCGCGTACGCATCGCTGCGTGGGCGTCTGCTGTGTCGTGAGTCATGTTGTCTCCTCTCCTTGAGCCATGTCGTCGGTGCGCATGTGTTTTTGCACCGTGTGGCAAGACTATCACCGGTGCCTGGGATGACGTTCCAGGGTGGAATTTCATCTCATAATGTGCAAACATAAGCGCCCGGAAAGACTGATGGAGACGAAAAAATGCCCGGCGTCACCGAGCGCACGCTCGCCGTTCTCGAATATCTCGCGACACAGATGGAAGGCACACCGCTCGCGCTCATTTCCGCCGAGCTGGATATTCCGCGCAGCGCGTGTCATCGGCTGCTGGTCGATCTCAAGCAATGCGGCTACGTCCGGCAATTGCGCGAGCACGGCGACTATGTGCTCACGACCAAGCTAGTCGGGTTGGGTCTCGGCTTTCTCGCGACATCCGGCATCGTCGATATCGCTCAGACGATGCTGGACCGGCTCGCGGAGAAATCGGGGGAACTGGTGCGGCTGGCGATCGTCGATGGCGACCGCATTACGTGGGTTGCGAAGGCGCAGGGCGCGCTGAAGGGGCTGCGCTACGACCCCGACATGGGCATGGACACGATTCTTTCGTGCAGCGCGACAGGCCACGCGTGGATGATGACGATGTCCGACGAACGCGCGCTCGAACTCGTGTCGCGACAGGGCTTCGGACAGCCGAAACAGTACGGGCCGAAGGCGCCTACGACGGTGCAGGGCTTGCTCGAATTCATCCACGCGGCGAGGCAGCGCGGCTATGCGACCATCAACCAGGTCTTCGCGCCGGGCATGACCGCGATGGCGGCGCCCGTGCAGCGGCGCGGCTATCCGGCGATCGGCGTGATCAGCATCGCGGGGCCGCTCGTGCGGCTCGACGAGAAGCGCATGGAAAGCCTCGGACCGACGCTCCTGGCGGCGGCGTTGGAACTGGCCGCGGCGAGTCTCGCGTCGCCGCTATTCAACGGAAGTCGTTAACTCCGAGCGCAGGAAGTCGACCAGCGCCATCTGCAGCGCATTGAGCACGCCGCCCGAGCTCACGAGCGCGAGTTCCATCGGCGGAAGTGGCGGCAATCCGGTGCACACATGATGCTCGGGCAGCACCGCGGTCGTCGGAAGCACGGAAATCCCCAGTCCCGACGACACCGCCGCCTGAATCCCGGTAAGACTCTGGCTTCCGAACGCGATGCGCCAGCGCCGCTGCGCCTTGTCGAGGCTGCGAATCGCGCGTTGCCGATACACGCAGCCTTGTGGAAACAGCGCCAGCGGGACGGGTTCGTCCGCCGGTTCGTCCGGCAGTTCGACATTTGCGCCCCGCACCCAGACGAGCGTTTCCGGCCAGGACGCGAGACACTCGCCGCTGCCCGGCTCGCGTTTGACCAGTGCGATCTCGATCTCGCCGCCTGCGAGCTTGCGCTGCAGATCGACGCTCATTCCGGCGACCGTCTCCAGCCGCACGCCGGGCTTCGCCTTGACGAAGCCCGACAGCATCGCCGACATGCGCCGCGCGTCGAAATCCTCCGGCACACCGATGCGGACCGGCGTCAGTTTGACGTCGCTCGCGAGCGCGTCCTGCGCTTCCTGCGACAGCGCCAGAAGCCGCCGCGCGTAGTGCGCGAGCATCTCGCCGTGCTCGGTCGCCGTCACCTGGTTGCCGGTGCGGTCGCGCAGGAGGAGCGTGCGCCCAACCGACTCTTCGAGCTTGCGCACCTGCTGGCTGACCGTTGACTGCGTGCGGTGTACGCGCTCGCCCGCGCGCGTGAAGCTGCCTTCGTCGACGACGCAGATCAGCGTGTTCAGGAGTTCGAGATCCAGCATGGTCGGCTCGCTTCGTTATTTATGTTTCAACTGACGTTGAGAGTTTAATTTAATTTTCAAATGCGGTCCAACTTCCGTAGTCTGTGGGTACACGAAAACCCTCACGGAGTACGTCATGTCTCTACACAACACGAGCCGCCCGCTGTGGCTCACATTCGATTGCTACGGAACGCTGATCCAGTGGGATGAAGGTTTGCAGTCTGCGGTACGCGACATACTGCGCACGAAGCGTGGCCACGATGTCGACCCGGCGCGGCTAATCGAGGTCTACGACCGTCACGAGCATGCGTTGGAGCAAACGCCGCCTCATCGTTCGTTCCGCCAAGTTGCGGGCGACGGACTGCGCCTCGCGATGGAGGAACTCGGCCTGGCGGGAAGCGAGGACGACGGCGGCGTGCTCACCAGCCGCATTTCCGCGATGCCGCCGTTTCCCGAGGTGGTCGATACGTTGCGCCGGCTGAAGGAAGACGGCTATCGTCTGTGCATCGTGTCCAATACCGACGACGACGTCATCGCGGGCAATGTCGCGCAACTCGGCGGCTTCATCGACCGCGTGATCACCGCACAACAGGCGGGCGCGTACAAGCCGGCGCGAAAATTGTTCGATTACGCTCACGAGCAACTCGGCGTGACGAAGAACGACGTCGTGCATATCTGCGCGAGTCCGCATCTGGATCATGCGGCGGCGCGCGATATCGGCTTTCGTTGCGTGTGGATCGATCGCAGCACGGGACGCACGCTGCTGCCTGACTACACGCCGGACGCGACGCTCGCAACACTCGACCAGGTGCCGGCGCTGTTCACATCGCTCGGCTGGTAATTTTCAGGAACCACGATCATGGCGCACACGTTTTTATCCGGCCGTTCGACTGCATCGTCGCGCGGCGTGAGGCTCGATTCCGATGCAGTGAGCGAGGCACGTATCGAACTGGCGGCGTGCTTTCAGCTCGCGGCGCAGAAGGGCTTCGAGGAAGGCGTCTGCAATCACTTTTCGGCGGTCGTTCCGGGGCACGACGATCTGTTCTTCGTCAATCCGTACGGTTACGCGTTCTCGGAGATCACCGCGTCGCGGCTGCTTGTCTGCGATTTCGACGGGCATGTGATCGAAGGCGAAGGCCAACCCGAAGCGACGGCGTTCTATATTCACGCGCGGTTGCATCGCCTGATGCCGCGCGTGAAGGCTGCGTTCCACACGCACATGCCGAACGCGACGGCGCTCTGTCTGCTGGAAGGGCCGCCGCTATTGTGGCTCGGACAGACGGCCTTGAAGTTCTACGGACGCACCGCCGTCGACGAGGATTACAACGGCCTGGCGCTGGACGCATCGGAAGGCGACCGTATCGCCGGGGCGCTGGGCGATGCCGACATCCTGTTCCTGAAGAACCACGGTGTGATGGTTGCGGGCGCGAGCGTCGCCGAGGCGTGGGACGATCTTTACTATCTGGAGCGTGCGGCGGAGGTCCAGCTCAAGGCGATGAGCAGCAACCGGCCGCTCAAGCCGGTGCCGCACGAGGTGGCGCAGCGTGCTTACGAGCAAATGCGTCTCGGCGACAAGGAAAGCGCCCGTGCGCACCTCGACAGCGCGATGCGGGAACTGCGCAGGCACGGAGTCGCGTTTGACGAGTGAATGCAGGGCGATTTCGTCGTAACGCTTCCGAAACAGTCGCGTTCTCTTCCGACACGCGACTGTTTCGCTGTGTTTATCGTCTCACTCGCCGCGCTCCACGCACCGAAACCCCGCATAAACATACTGATAGTGCGCCTGAAACCAGTTGCGGAAACTCGGCCGCAGCATGCACGCGGCCGTCCGCGGCGAGCCGCCTTTCAGCACGAAGTGCTTGTCGTCGTAGAAATTCGCGGAATACCCGAGATAGAACGGGAACGGCTCGAAGTCCGGCAGCGGGCCGAACGTCGTCGAGGTCCATTCCCAGCCGTTGCCGTATTGTCCCTGCACGCCGAACGCGCTGCGATTGCCGGGATGCGCGCGCACCGAAGAAGGCTCCCAGCGACGGAAGTCGAAATTCCCGTCGGCCGCGAACGGCGCGCCTGCCGCGGCGCGCTGCCATTGCGCTTCGGTGGGCAGCGCCTTGCCCGCCCAGCGCGCGTACGCGCTCGCTTCCGCGTGGCTCACGTACACCGGCCAGTCGAGCGGCAGTGCAACTTCGTCGAACATCGTGCGCAGCGTCCAGGCGCCGCTCTGCTCGTCACGCACCCAGAACGCCGGATGCGCGACGCCCTCGCTTTCCTTCCACGCCCAGTCGGCGTCGTTCCAGTACGCGCGGTTCGCATAGCCGCCCGCGTCGACGAACGCGAGGTAGTCGCCGTTCGTCACCATGTAGCGGTCGATCGCGAATGCGGGCACCTCGATTGTCTCTTCGCCGAATTCATTGTCCCAGCCGAATGTGCCCGATGCGCGGTCGAGACCGAGCGTCACGCTTCCCGCCGGCACGCGCACCGTGTCCGGCTCGGCGGCCGCCTGCGGTACGGGTTCCTCGGTGGGGGACGGCCCGGTCTTATGATCGAGCGGCAACTGATGCAGCATGTAGGCGAGCGTCTCGGCGTGCATCAGCCGATGTTCGATCGCCACTTCGAGCAGCGTCGCCGGATCGGTTTCCGCGGTCGACGCCGCATTTTTTGCGAGTTCCGCAGGATCGAGCCCGGCGTCGATATCGTCGCGGATGCGCTTCGTGTACGCGCGCACCGCTTCGAGCGACGGCCACTCGTGCGGCTGATCGGTCGGCAGGCCGCCATCGACCGGGTCGATTCCGAAGGCGAACAGCCGGTCGTATTCGGGATTCGCGCTTGGCAGGTCGAACAGGCGCTGGTCGAAAAGATTGTGGTCGAACGCTTCGAGATGCCCGATGTAGAACACGATCCGATGCCGCTCGGCGATCGGACGCTCATAGAGATACTCGGGCTTGACGGTATCGAAGAGGGAATCAGTGATGCGGCGCGCATCGGCGAGGCGGGCCAGCAGCGGATGGCGCGGGGCGGGGTCGCGATTCATGTCGCCTTGTCTCCGTAGCGGGACGATCGAAAGATTGTCGAGTAGCAGACGCTGTGCCACCGAAAATCCGAGAATCCCGCCATGATCCCACGCTCCGGCGAATTCGTCAGAACGCGCCGCCTTCGAGCGACGCGAGCGGGGAACTCAGACCGCGCGCAAACCGTCGAAGTCGCGGATGCGGATGAACTTGCCGTGGGCGTCGATCAGGCCGCGTTGCTGGAAGCGCGACAGCGTGCGGCTCACGGTTTCGAGGGTGATGCCGAGATAGCTGCCGATGTCGTCGCGCGTCATGCGCAGCGTGAATTCCGTCGCCGCGTAGCCGCGCCGCGTAAAGCGCGCGGACAGGTCGAGCAGGAGGCGTGCGACGCGCTCGTCGGCGCGCAGCGAGCCGAGCGTGGTCAGCTGATTGGTTTCGCGGATGATCTCCGGCTCATCATCTGATGCAGCCGCCGCTGGATCGAGCCGGTTTCGCGGCAAACACGCTCGAAGCGTGCATACGGCACGATGCACACGGAACTGTCTTCGAGCGCGATCGCCGTGGACATGTGGCGGTTTTCGCCGATACCGTCGAGCCCGAGCGCATCGCCGCTGAGGTAGAGGCCCGTCACCTGCTCGCGGCCGCCTTCGCGCGATACGACCGACTTGATCGACCCCGAACGGATGGCATAGAGCGAGTCGAACGGGTCGCCGGTGCGAAAGAGCGCCTCGCCGCGCCGCACGGCGCGCGTGGCGGAAATGACGTCTTCGACTTTCTCGGTTTCCTCGGGCGAGAGGCCTTCGGGCATGCACAGATGGCGCATCGCGCAGTTCGAGCAATGGGCGGCGTGGCGGCGGGGGCGGATGGCGATTTGCATGGCGCGCTCGGTTTGACAAATGACAAACGATTGTCCCATCGAACGAGCGCGCCCCGGGCGACCAAACGTCACACTTACCGGTTCCGTCAGTTACTCGGCGGGCATTGTGGTCGATTTTTCCGAACCGGCCGCCGATGGAATCAGTAGCACCGGCAAGGTTGCCTGCCTGAGGCAGCGCTCCGCGACGCTGCCGAGGATCAGCCGCTGAAAGCCCTTGCGGCCGTGCGTGCCCATCACGAGCAGGTCGGCGTTGAAGGCGCGGGCGGCGTCGAGCACGAGCGCGGAGACGTCGTCGAGCGACGAAGCCTCGGCGGTCGCCACGTCGCCTTCGACGCCGCGCACCTTCATCGCGTCGAGCGCCTCGCGGCCGAGCGTCGCGCCTTCCTCGACGAGTTTCGTGCGCAGCGATGACGGATCGTAGCCCGGAACGTCGAAGTAGAGCGGCGTGCTTTCCACCACGTAGAACGGCTGAAGGACGGCGCCGTGCGTCGCGGCGAGTTCGAGCGCGGCTTCGAACGCGCGGCGGGACGTCTGGCTACCGTCGATCGCGACGACGATTCGTTTGAACATGCGAACCTCCTTTTTCGGCGTGGAAATAAGAACAAGATGAATCAATCTGACCGGTGTCGCATTGACGAGTGCCGCGTTCCTGAGATTTTGGCGTGGACCGGCGCGCGGAAAAGTTGCCTTACAATTCAGGCTGAGTCATTTGCGGCGAGCGCTTAATACGTGTGCGGCCGCAAGCGGCGCCCACAGCCTCCCTCCCGACCGTGACCCAGACTAATCCCGCCCTGCCGTTCCGGAACGCCCTTTTTGCGATGCTCGGCATCGGCCTCGTCAACATGCTGGTCGCGCTCGATCAGACGGTCGTCAGCACGGCGTTGCCGTCGATCGTCGCCGAACTGCACGGGTTCGAGTACTACGCGTGGATCGCGAGCGCCTATCTGCTGGCGTCGGTGGTCACGGTGCCGGTGTTCGGGCGGCTCGGCGACTACTTCGGCCGCAAGCGCTTCGTGATCGCGGCGGTGATCACGTTCACGGTGGCGTCGGTGCTGTGCGGGGTCGCGAACGACATGCTCTTTCTCGTGATTGCGCGCGGCCTGCAGGGCGTCGGCGGCGGGATGATGGTGGGCACCGCGTTCGCGTCGATTCCCGATCTCTTTCCCGATCCGCGCGCCCGCGTGCGCTGGCAGGTCGTGATGGCGGCGGCGTATGGCATCGGCACGGCGGCGGGACCGTCGCTCGGCGGCTGGATGAGCCAGCACTGGGGCTGGCGCTCGACGTTTCTCGTGAACCTGCCGGTCGGCGTGGCGGCCCTGTATTTCATCTGGGCGCATCTGCCGAATTTCCACCGTCCGCGTCAGGGCGAGGTGCGAATCGACTGGCTCGGCGCCGCGCTCGTCGCTTTCACGCTCGGCTGCCTGCAGGCGCTGATCGAAGCGGTGCCGAAGGACGGCCTGACCACCGGCAATGTCGCGCTCGCCGCGTGCGTGATCGCGGGCGCGGCGGCGCTTCTCGTCTGCGAAAAGCGCGCGACACATCCGATCATCCCGCTCGACATCTTCCGCGACCCTCAACTCGTGACGCTCTTCACGCTGTCGTTCCTCGCGGGCTTCGTGATGTTCTCGCTGATCTTCTTCGCGCCGCTCTTGCTGCAAGGCGGCTTCGGCCTCGCGCCGCAGGAGGCCGGGCTGCTCGCGACGCCGATCGCCGCCTGCATCGCACTCGGCAGCGTGATCAACACGCGCATCGTGATCCATCTGCCGAAACCGACGCTGATCCTGTCGATCGGTTTCACGCTGCTCCTCGCGGCCTCGGTCGCGCTGGCGTTCGCGCGCGCCTCGACGCCGCACATCTGGATCGAGATTCCGATGGCGGGCATCGGCATCGGGCTCGGCTTCATCCTGAACAACCTGAACGTGTTCGGACAGGAGATCGCGGGGCGCGAGCGCTTCGGCATCACGACCGCGCTCCTGCAATCGACGCGCATGGTGGGCGGCATGCTCGGCACAAGCATCGTCGCGACGATCGTGGCGCATCATTACGCGAACGTCGTCGCGCGCACGATCCGCGTGATCGGCGAGCCGGCGGCCTCCACATGGCTGCCGCGCTTTGCCGACCCGCGCATCCTGATCGACGACGGCCTGCGGCAGCGCCTCGTCGCAGACCTGCGTCCGACCGGGCTCGACGCGCAGGCGCTCGTCGATGCCGCCCGCGACGCGCTCGTGCAGTCGATCCACATCGGGGTGATGCTGACGGCGGTCGCCGCGCTCGCGGCCGCGCTGATCGTTCGGCGGATCGCCCACATCACGTTCCGCCGGGCGGGAACGATAGCGGCTGCACCGGCGGCGGCGCCCGCATCCGCGGAATGAGGTTGCCTGACGACTACTCGCGCGCTCCCAAGGTTGTCTGACAAGAAATTTGGGCGCATGCTGCGGTCGATGCCCTCGGCCGATGCCGCGCATCGACCTTGCTTGCGTTCGCCGGATCGGCTCGCCGTGAGTGCCGATCGCGACGCCGTCTGAAAGCGAGCGGAACGCTTCGGCGCCGGGCGGGTCACTCGAAGGGACGACGGCCTTGAAACGTCCGGTCGCGCAATTCCGAGGATGCGGGCAAACCGGTCCGGCCATCCAGCCATCGAAGCTCGCGGGGCGCCCAGCGCCACGCCGGGCGCCTTGAAGGAGCAAGAGATGAAGATCACCGGAGAAATGCTGATCGGCGCGAGCGCGCTGCGAGGCTCCGACGCCACGCTCCGGGCGTTCGACCCGGCCCGCGGCGCCGAACTGGAACCGACATTCGGCGGCGGCGGCGCGGCGGAAGTCGCGCGCGCCTGCGAACTGGCGGAGGAAGCGTTCGACCCGTTTCGCCGCGCATCGCTCGAAACCCGGGCGGAGTTTCTCGAAGCCATCGCGGACAACATCCTCGCGCTCGGCGACGCGCTCATCGAGCGCGCGAGCGCCGAGTCCGCGCTGCCGAAGGCGCGCATCGAAGGCGAGCGCGCCCGCACCATCGGACAGCTGAAGCTGTTCGCGTCGCTCGTGCGCGAGGGGCGCTGGATCGGCGCGACGCTGGATTCCGCGCAACCGGATCGCAAGCCGCTGCCGCGTCCCGACCTGCGCCTGCAGAAGATTCCGGTCGGGCCGGTCGCCGTGTTCGGCGCGAGTAATTTTCCGGTCGCGTTCTCGGTGGCGGGCGGCGACACGGCGTCGGCGTTCGCGGCGGGCTGTCCCGTCGTCGTGAAGGCGCATCCGGCGCATCTCGGCACCTCCGAACTCGTCGGGCGCGCAATCCAGAAGGCGGTTGCCGACAGCGGCCTGCCCGAAGGCGTGTTCTCGCTCGTCGTGGGCGCGGGCAACGCGATCGGCGAGGCGCTCGTCGCGCATCCGGCGATCCGGGCGGTCGGTTTCACCGGCTCGCGGCGCGGCGGCCTGGCACTGATCGACATTGCCGCGAAGCGCGCCGAGCCGATTCCCGTATTCGCCGAAATGAGCAGTGTCAATCCGCTCTTTGCGCTACCGGGCGCGCTGGCGGCGCGCGCGGACACGCTCGCGGCCGGTTTCGTCGATTCGGTGACGCTCGGCGTCGGGCAGTTCTGCACGAATCCGGGTCTTGTGATCGCGCTGGAAGGGCCGCATCTGCAGGAGTTCATCGACGCCGCGTCGGCCGCGCTGGAGAAGAAGGGCGCGCAGACGATGCTCACGGCGGGCATCGCCGCAGCCTACGCGGAAGGCGTGAAAGCGCGCGACAAGACGGGCGTCGAGCGCCTGGCGACCGGCGCGAAGTCGGACGCTTCGTGCGCCGCGCTGCCCGCGCTTTATGAGGCGAGCGCCGAGCAGTTTCTGGCGACGCCGCAACTCGCGGACGAAATCTTCGGACCGACGTCGCTAATCGTCGTGTGCGCCGACGAGGACGAGATGCTCGCGGTCGCGCGCCATCTCGAAGGCCAGTTGACGGCGACGTTGCATCTCGAAAGCGACGACTTCGAGTTCGCGAAGCGCCTTTTGCCGGTTCTCGAACGCAAGGCGGGGCGGATTCTCGCGAACGGCTTTCCGACGGGCGTCGAGGTGTCGTACGCGATGGTTCACGGCGGGCCGTTTCCGGCGACATCCGACAGCCGCTCGACCTCGGTCGGCGCGCTCGCGATCGAGCGCTTCCTGCGTCCGGTCTGCTATCAGGACCTGCCGGCGGCCTTGCTGCCGCAAGCGCTTTCCGACGACAATCCGCTCAACCTGTGGCGCCTGCGGGACGGCGAACTCGGGCCAAACTGAATCTAACGACAGCAAAAGGCGGGCGCACGGCGCCCGTTTTTCATTTGAGGAGACGACATCATGACGAGTCAGGAGCGCCGCTATCCCGATCCTTCCGTGCGCGTGCTCGATCCGCGTTTCAAGGCGCTCACGATCGCGTCGGCGTCGGTGGAATGCCTGTATCAGGGCGCGCGCTGGTCGGAAGGACCGGTCTGGTTCGGCGACGCACGCTATCTGCTGTGGAGCGACATTCCGAACAACCGCATCCTGCGCTGGGACGAAGCGACGGGCGAAGTCGGCACGTTCCGCCAGCCTTCGAACAACGCGAACGGCCACACGCGCGACCGCGAAGGCCGGTTCGTCTCCTGCGAGCATCTTACGCGGCGCGTCACGCGCACCGAATACGACGGTTCGATTACCGTGCTCGCCGACCGCTTCGACGGCAAGCCGCTCAATTCGCCAAACGACGTGATCGTGAAATCCGACGGCTCGATCTGGTTCAGCGATCCGACTTTCGGCATCGACGGCTTCTACGAAGGCGAAAAAGCGGAGCCGCAACTGAAGCCGGGCGTGTATCGCGTCGACGCACAGAATGGCGAAGTGAGCCTGATGATCGACGACTTCGTTGGGCCGAACGGCCTCGCGTTCTCGCCGGACGAGTCGGTGCTGTACGTGGTCGAGTCGCGCTCGGTTCCGCGCAAGATCTATGCGTTCGATGTCGTCGACGGCGGACGGCGGCTGGCGAACCGGCGCGAAGCGATCGACGCCGGGGCGGGCACGCCGGACGGCTTTCGCGTCGATGTGGACGGCAATCTCTGGTGCGGCTGGGGCATGGGCACCGACGAACTCGACGGCGTGCGCGTCTTCACGCCGCAAGGCGAGCCGATCGGACATATCGCGCTCCCGGAGCGTTGTGCGAATGTGTGCTTCGGCGGGCGGCATCGGAATCGGCTCTTCATGGCGGCCAGCCATGGGCTTTATGCGCTCTATGTCAATACGCAGGGGGTGCGGGGTGGGTAGGGCGGGCGGGGTTTGCGGGGTTTGTTGGTTTTGGCGCTTCTGTGGAACTTGCTTTCTTTGCGGTCTATTAGCTCTGCCCCTGTCCGGGGCGGGACTTACTTTCTTTGCTGCTGCAAAGAAAGTAAGCAAAGAAAGC
>NZ_FCOG02000117.1 GCF_001544975.2 Caballeronia arationis
CACACACTCTGTGATAACGTCATGATTGGCTCCGGTCGTCCACGGGTCTTCGGACCCATTGAGCTTCGAGCTCGTACATCGCTGGGCACGTCCCAGCCGGCTCGACCGGAGCCACCTTACACCGCCAGCGCTCCGCAGTCACCCGTACAACTCGTCGGTCTGAGGCGGAGCCTCGTTAGAACTTCTCCTTCCCATAGAGTGTTTTCGCGTTGGCCTGATCGATGCGCTGGGTCGGCACGATGACGCTGCGCGGAACCTCGGTCGCACAGTCGATCAGGATTTTCTTGGCCAGTTCGAGCGCCTGAGCGGCGCCCGTCGGATAAGTGAACGTAGCGGCCCACTGACCGTCCGCGACCGCGCGGATACCGCCTGACGGTCCCGGCAGCCCGTCGGTGCCGATAATCTTCACCTGCCCCGTCTTTCCCGCCTGCTTGGCCGCGATGTAAGCACCTGCCGCCGCGAGATCGTTGCTGGTATAGACGAGCTTGATGTCGGGGTGCGCCTGCAGCATCGCCGAGAACACCGTGACGGCCTGGTCCTCCATCCAGTTGACCGGCTGCACGGCGACAAGCTTTATCTTCGGATTGCTGGCGATGCCCGCCTTGAACCCTTCGAGCCGTTCGATCGCGGGCGAAGAACTCGGCAGCCCTTCCAGCACGGCTGCCTCGCCGCCTTCGGGGAGCAGCGTCTTCGCGGCCCATTCGCCTGCTTCCTTCGCGATCGCCCGGTTGTCGCCGCCCACGAAGGCGGTGTAGTTTTCCCCTGTCGTCTTGCGGTCGAGTTCGATCACCGGGACGCCTGCCTTGTAGACCGCCGAAACGGACGGCGTGAGCGGCGCCGCCTCGAACGGAGAGATCATCAGCAGGTCGACGCGTTGCGTCATGAAGTTCTCGACTTGCGAGACCTGCGTGTTCACGCTCGCCTGCCCGTCCGCGATGACGAGCTTGAACTTGGGATAGTTCTTCACGAGGCGTTCGAGCTCGTGATTGACGTGCTCGCGGTATGGCTCCTTGAAATTCGCCTGGCTGAAGCCAATCACGTAGTCGTTATTCGGCCCGCACTCTTTCGCTAGCGGCTTGCCGCTCGCCGCCCACGTACCGGAGGCGAGCGCGACGCCGGCAACGAGCAGGGTCGCTTTCGGAAGATTTTTCATTTGCCTGTCTCCTTTTCGTTTTGCATGCGTCGCGCGCCCCGAGTTGCGCGCGAGGGTTCACCGCTTCGCGCCGCCGCGTCCCACGACGTAGGTCTGCAGGGCCGCGGCGATCACGATGATCGCGCCGGTCGCGAGCAGTTGCATCGCGGCGCTGACGTCGTTGAGTTGCAGGATGTTGGCGAGTGCGCCGAGCATGACGGCGCCCGCAATGGTGCCCACCATCGAACCGGCGCCACCGAACAGGTCCGTGCCGCCGATCACGACCGCGGCGATCGCGTTGAGCTCGTAGCCGGTGCCGTCGTTGGGGCTGCCGAACGAGAACTGCCCCGCGTGAACGATGCCCGCGATCGCGGAGGCGAACCCCGTCAGCGCGTAGACCGAGATCTTGATCGCGTTGACCGGAATGCCGGACAGCCGCGCCGCCTTCTCGTTGCCGCCGACGGCGACCACGTAGCGTCCGTAGCGCGTGTTGTTGAGGAGGAATGCGGCAGCGACCGCGAGCACGACGAAGACGAGCGTCGCGACGGGAAAAACGCCGCCGATCCGCTCGCCGAGCACGCCGAACGCCGGTGGCGCGCTGCCGGGCCCGGTGCCGTAGTTGATGTTGATGAACGCATTGTTCGACGCAATCAGCGACAAGCCTCGCGCCGCCTGAAGCCCGGCCAGCGTGACGATGAAGGCCTGGATGCGCAGGCGGGCCGAGATCAGTCCCTGGACCGCGCCGAAGACCACGCCGGTCGCGATGACGAGGGACAAGGTGCTCCACAGTCCCCATCCTTCGTTGACCAGCAGCGTCGCGGTCAGCACCGAGCAAAGGCCCAGCACGGCGCCGACCGACAGATCGATTCCGGCCGCGATGATGACGAAGGTCATGCCGAGCGCGAGGATGCCGGTTTCGGAGATCGAGCGGATGATGTTGGCGACGTTGTCGGCGCCGAGAAAAAGGATGTGTCCATGCCGGCGCGGCGAAAAGACGATGCCCGCCACGACCACCAGAATGAGCCCAAGCAGGCTCTGGAAACGCACCAGCCAGGCGAGCAGGCTGCGCGGACTTTCGACGGCCTTGGCGGTGGAAGTCGGCGTCGTGCTCATGCGGCGATCCCCTCGCCTTCGCTGATGCGCCGCACGGCTTCCTCGCCCGGATTCGGGCCGAATTCGTGGATCGTGCATCCGGCGTGCATCACGACGATCCGGTCGCACAGTCCGATGAGCTCGGGCAGTTCAGAGGACGCGACGAGCACACCCAGGCCGTCTTTCGCGAGGCCGCGCAGACGCCGGTAAATCTCAGCCTTGGCACCGACGTCCACGCCGCGCGTCGGTTCGTCGAGCAGAAGCAGGCCGGGGTCGTTCATGAGTTCCTTCGCAAAGACGACCTTCTGCTGGTTGCCGCCCGACAGGTTCACGACCTTGGCGCCGGGGAGCCGCGGGCGCACGTCGTAGTCGTTCAGTGCGCGCGTCACGTGCCGCTTCTCGAGTGCGCGCGACACGAGACCGAATGGCGTGACGCGCTTGAGCGTCGACATGAGGACGTTCTGCCCGACCGTGTGATTGAGGATGAGACCGGTGCCGCGCCGGTCGTCGGTAACGTAGGCGATTCCCGCGCGCCGCGCCGCCGCAATGTCGCCCAGGACCGTCGGCTTGCCGCGCACTTCGACGAGGCCGCGCCAGCGTCCGCTCGTGCCGAAGCCGTACAGGGTCGAGAGCAGTTCCGTGCGCCCAACGCCCATCAGGCCGGCGAGGCCGACGATCTCGCCTTCGTGCACCGTCAGCGTGACGTCGCGCGGGGCCTGCCAGCCGACGCGCGCGATGTCGGGATCGAATGCGGCGTGTTCAAGCCGCAGGATCGGCGCGCCGATGTTCTCGGCGCGCGGCGGAAAGAGGTCGGAAAACGGACGCCCGACGAGCAACTGGACGAGCGTGGCCTGCGGCGCGTCGGGGGCCGTGGTCCCGACGACGGCGCCGTCGCGCATCACGGTCACCCGGTGCGCGATGCGCGTGACTTCTTCGAGCCGGTGCGAGATGTAGACGATCCCCACACCGCGCCCGGAAAGCTCCTTCACGACCGTGAAGAGATGATCCGCCTCGACGGCCGAGAGCGCCGCGGTGGGCTCATCCATGATCAGGATGCGCGCCCTGGCCGACAACGCCTTGGCGATCGCGACGAGCTGACGCTCGCCCATGCGAAGACTCGCGACCGACAGACTCGCATCGAGCGAGACTCCCGCGCGCGCCAGTAGGTCCTGCGCATGGCGCCGCATGTCGGCGGCCGCGAGCACGCCTTTGCTGGTGATCTCGTTGCCGAGGAACAGATTGCCCGCGATATCGAGGCCCGGCACGAGGTCGAGTTCCTGCGGGATCATCACGATGCCCGCGGCGTGGGCCTCTCGAGGGCTCGCGAAACTCACGGGACGACCATCGAGCGTGATGGTCCCTGCGTCGGGCAGGACGGCGCCCGACAACACCCCCATCAGCGTCGATTTGCCCGCACCGTTTTCGCCAAGCAGGACATGCACCTCGCCCGCCGCGAGATCGAAGTCGACGCCCCTCAGCGCATGGACACCGCCAAAGCGCCTCTGGATGCCGCGCAGTTCCAGCAGCAGCGCAGTCATAGCGCGACTGACCTAGCCCGCCGGGTGTGCGCTTCCATGTCTTCTCCCGTATCAATGGGGATTCGTGTTCTTATCTGCAGCGAGTGAAGCTTAGGCACAGGCAAGCGCTTGCGCAAGCGCTTGCCTTGGGTCGTTTACCCTCATATGCTGAAAGCGTTGAGGTTGGCAATGCGCACGCATGCAGTCATTCAAAAATACTTACCAAAGGATTACGAATGTGTTCCAGTTACGCGTACTCCAGACCGTGGCGGGGACGCAGTGGCAACTATCGCTGATGTCGCGCGGCTCGCCGGGGTCGCGACCTCAACCGTTTCCCACGTCCTCAATCGGACACGGTTCGTCAGCGTCGACACGACCCGAGCGGTCCACGACGCCGTTCGCGCGCTTGGTTATACGCCCAACACGGTGGCGCGAGCCTTGGCGCGATCGACCACCAGTACGATCGGCCTTGCCATTTCGTCTACGAGAAATCGGTACTTTTCCGACGTCATCAACGCCATCGAGGAGGAATGCGCAAAGCTCGGAATGATGGTGCTGCTCGCGAACACGCAGGACGACCCCAAACGGGAACTCGAGATCGTGGCTGCGCTTCACAAGCGGCGGGTCGACGGGATCATCATCGCGCCATCTTGCGGTTGCAACAACAGCGCACTGACTTACCTGTGCGAACAACGTATCCCGTCGGTCATGGTCGACCGGCTCCCCGATGTCGACCTCGACGGCGTCGGAGTCGAGAACTGGCGGTCTCTCGCGACGATGGTGACCCACCTGATCGATCATGGACACGAGCGGATCGGCTTCCTCGCAGGTCAAGCCAACTTCACGACCGCGCTGGAGCGCGCAGAAGGGTTTCGCGACGGATTGCGCAGCCGCGGGCTTGCGGTCCACGAAGAACGGATTTCCATCGGCCACACCGACCTTGCCACCGCCACCGATGCCGCTGCGCATCTGCTCACATCGGCCAACCCTGTGACCGCGCTGATCGGCGGCAATAACCTCACGACAATCGGCATCATGCTCGCGGCACGCCGATGTGGCATGCACGTGTCGGCGGATGTCGCCGTAGCGGGCTTCGACGATTTCGATTGGGCCGACGCGTTCGAGCCGCGCCTGACTGCCATGGTTCAGCCGTGCCACGCGATAGGCTCCACGGCGGCCGCCTTGCTCAATAGCCGAATGGATGGCACAACAGGAAAACCGATGATAATTCGGCTGGATCCCACCTTCACAATACGCAATTCCTGCGGTTGCGAGGCCGCCTCCCAATAAGATCGGTTCTGTCGCAGTAAGGCGGACCTCTGCATTGCGCGCGAACCATGCAACCGACGAACGAGCGAAGACGCGCAAAGAATCTGCCCCAACGCTTCTGCGCAACGGGCGCAGAAGCTAAATGATAGCTCCGGCGTGCTGCTCAGGATCGTCGACATTGGCCCATCTCGCGACCGTGGACGAGCTCCGGTCCGGATGCCCGATTAGCGCTATCGGCGTGACGTAGATGCTGACAAGGCTGATGTGTTCGGCCCTACGCTGCTGTAGAGGTCTGCGCGACGAGTAAGTCGCGTCACGGACGTCTATCTTGCTTAATTCGTCACGCGACTACTTTCGGGCTGCTGCACAATCCGGCTGATCAGATACCGAGTCAACGAGCGACTCGGCGCTCGGCGCTCGGCAGTCCACTATGTAACCGCACCGCGCGCCAGGCAGCGCAATCCCCGCGGGCGACAGCACCGAGATACGTCCTCGCTGGTAGTCGGCTTCATCTGGATAGACCAGTGTCCATCGATAGACGTCTCCTCCGGCATCGACGCACTCGAGGGTCGTATTCAATGTGATGACGTCTGGAGGGACGTCGGCGGAATCCACGAACACGGCCATTGCTTCCAGTTCCTCCAGGAGCGCCCGCTGCTGAGCGGAGGGGTATTCAGATACCCGCATCGCCTGAGTCGCGCGATGTCGGCCTCAGAGAGAATTCGCGAATTGTCGGAGCGTGATTGCGAAACCGCGAAGGAGCCAACTTGAACTAAGGGCATTTATGCCTCCTGGAGGCGTGAAGGTTACAAAGGTCCGTGCAACCGCCACCGGACCAAACGTCGAGCCATGAACCGCCACGAAAATAAGGCGTTCGAGGCTCCCGTTGCGTATCACTTGACGCACCGCAAGTGGTCACGAATACTCCGGGCCGTTCATCCGGAAACACAACTTGCATCAGCGGGGAAAGACGTTGCGTCACTTCGGAGAAGTTCGCTGCTCGCGCCGGCAAGACCGTTCCCAGCCAATAGAGAAGCGCTGTACGCGTGTCTTCGGGATCGCGTGCCACATAGCGTAAACCTCGATTGGTCGGCGACGTATTGATCGTCTTCATAGAAGGCCTCCTATCTTTGCTCACCGCCTGCTTCGGCTGTGACAGTGTTCATGTGTCGCTTCGGGATGCTTTTTACGTTGTTCGTCACCCAGAGGCGGCCCCACTCGATCGAATACAGGAGTGCTTGCGCCGCGTCGTAGAAATAGTCGAGTCCACGAACGCTGTGCTTGCGGTGGCCTTGTCGTTCAACCAACAGGTCAGCCGAATATAAATGCGAATGTGTGGGGGTCGCAGTTGCTGTCAGGACGTAGTCCTCGTGGTCCACGCACATCTTTGACGCCGAGCATTGGCCCGCTCGCCGCCGCGTTGCGGGCGTTTCTGACGGGCCACCTGCGGACGTCATGCGAGGATGTTGCACGACACCGGAACGTTCCGGCTTGCGCGAACGGTGCATATTCATCATGTAGGAATCACTCCCATGTCAGCGACGTCATTCAATTCGAACGCGACAGCGACCACACCGCCAGAAAGGCGGCACGAGGCAGTTCGCGTTGGATGTAGTCCCACGGCTCAACGAAGGCGAACGCGCATGTCGGGACAGGCGTGCCCGTACGGCGATCGCCGCTCCCTTGAGGCGTGGTTTGCTTGGAGGGGTGAGCCCGGCCTGCGTCTGACGTTGCGTTGTCAGGCGAGCCGGGCGGAAGGAAGTGCTGACTTGTCCGCCGGACACGCGCGGCTCCGAGTGCATTTCGCTGTCTCCGATCCTCCACGCGTACTGCCCGCCGTTCCGCCCATAGACGGAAGACAAAGCGACGCGAGAGAGCGATTCGAAGCAAAACGCACGACAGGGTTCTCCACTAAGAGCGTTCGATTCACGCTGGATGCAGACAGCCTCATTAAAGCGTGTTTGAAAGCATATTGCAAGCTTTCTGCGCCATGCGCGACAATGTGGCCTGCGGGCCGCGCGCGAGGCTGCGGTGGCTTTGCGGTGGCTTAGTCGTCGGGATGGGTGGCGCCGCGCACTCGAAACTTCAGGATCCGGCTGGCGTGAAACAGCACCACCCGTCGCGCCGCAATCGAGATCGATGTTTCGGTTTTCGGATTCCGCCCGGGTCGCGCCCGTTGATCGCGCAGCTGGAAGTAGCCGAACCCCGATAGTCGAACCGCCTCGCCGTTCTCCAGCGCCTTCATGATCAGCTCAAAAAACCCTTCCGCCAGTGCATGGGCATCAGGCTTGTCGAGCCCAAGCCGAGCGATGAGCCGCTCGATCAAATGCGCCCTAATGAACGCCGGCTGGCCGACGTCCGCCGCCTGACTCGGCAGCCCCTCGTTGAAGTTCGGCCCGTGCGCCGTCTCGGCGGTTTCATCTCTTGGGTGCATGCGGATTCTGGACGTATCAAGAGTCGGCAACGATACCTCCAACAGAGGTGGCCTCGTTCGTTCGGAGAGGATCTGCGAATTCTTAAGTGGAATGGCTGGGGCAATCAAGCTGCCGATTTTATCGCTGGCAGCGTGGCGAAGTATGCTTCATCCGGTGTCCGTTCCAACCTGGGACGTCAAGCAACCGAAGGTCGCCTGTTTCCCCCGCGGCGACACCGTGGGGCTGACTGACTGCGTTGCGGCGCTCCGATCTCGCTGATAGGTATTGCGAGAACAACTCCGGTCGTGTCAAAAGACGACTAGCATGCGATTTTCGACGGATTTTGATGAAACCAAAAGATGCCGACGTCTATCGAGACCGTCATTCGACGCGAGTGCCTGCGACCTGCCATTTATTGGTCTGAACCGACGGGCGCGGAAATCCAGGAGGTCGTGCGCCTCGCTGGTTTTACTGGCCGCAAGGCCGCTGATTTTCTTGGCTTGCGGACAAGAGCGGGCGCCAGATCCGGCGCTGGAATCAGCGGTGAGACCGGGATCCCTATTCGGCATGGGCACTGTTGTGCCACGCCGCTGGGCTCGGTCACATCTGGGAGCTGCCGGCGGACTATGACAATTAGGTATAGCGTTCGGCTTGGAAGGTCGCTGCTGACGACTGCGGTTCAAAATCGACCGTGGACTCGCTCCGTCGACCCTTCGAGGAGCAGCGCAGAGTGACAAGGACCTCTCGAACCATGTCGAAGGAAAATAGGTTGGGAGGCCGCGCTCAGGGCGGCTCGCCGGAAGGTGCCCCCAAAGCACGAGCCGTTGGTGGGCACGCTGACCGACGGCGCGCCCTACCCGCTTGGCACGCGTTGGGACGGCGAACACGTGGCGCGTGCTGATTAATAGCACACCATCGGACGCTCATGCCAAGCACATGCACGCGGATACGCAAACGCACTCGCATGATGCGACCCGTGAGATGATGGTTCCCGCGCACAGCGTGGTACTCACGGTGGACGCACGCTGGCTGACGGACGGAACGCACTGAGACGAACGACAGGGCGAGACAAAACGAAACAGGCACGGCGGCGCCACATGCGCCCCGACGACAGGCGATAAAGAAAGACGCGGGAAAAGGAGCATACATGGCGACCACGACAATCTCGACACAGCCGATCCCCGGGCAGAAACCAGGCACCTCAGGACTGCGCAAGAAGGTGACAATCTTCAGGGAGCCCAGCTATCTGGAGAATTTCGTGCAGTCGATCTTCGATTCGCTCGAAGGGAGCCAGGGCCAGACGCTCGTGCTGGGCGGCGACGGCCGCTTCCACAATCGCGTCGCGGTGCAGACGATCCTGAAGATGGCGGCCGCGCACGGCTTCGGCCGGGTGATGGTCGGCCGCGGCGGTCTGTTCTCGACGCCCGCGATCAGCTGCGTGATCCGCAAGGCCGGCGCATTCGGCGGGATCGTGCTGTCCGCGAGCCACAACCCCGGCGGCCCGGACGGCGATTTCGGGATCAAGTACAACGTCGGCAACGGCGGCCCCGCGCCCGAGAAGGTCACCGACGCGATCTACGCGAAGACCGGCACGATCCGCGAATACCGGATCAGCGACGCACCGGACGTCGATCTCGACACGATCGGCAGCTACACGATCGAGAACATGACCATCAACGTGATCGACCCGGTCGCCGACTACGCGGCGCTGATGCAGGACCTGTTCGACTTTGACGCGATCCGCGCGTTGTTCGCGCGCGGCTTCACGATGCGCTTCGACGCGATGAGCGCGATCGGCGGCCCGTACGCGAAGTCGATCCTCGAAGGGCTGCTCAGCGCGCCGGCCGGTACGGTCACACACGGCGAGCCGCTCGAGGATTTCGGCGGCCATCATCCGGACCCGAACCCGGTGAACGCGGCCGACCTGATCGCGCATATGAGCGGCGCCGCGGCGCCGGACTTCGGCGCGGCATCGGACGGCGACGCGGATCGCAATATGATCGTCGGCCGCGATTTCTGCGTCGCGCCGTCGGACAGCCTCGCGATCCTCGCGGCGAACGCGACGCTCGCGCCCGGCTATCGAGACGGCCTCGTCGGCATCGCTCGATCGATGCCGACCTCGACCGCCGCGGACCGCGTCGCGGCCGCGCTCGGCATCCGCTGCTACGAGACGCCGACCGGCTGGAAGTTCTTCGGCAACCTGCTCGACGCCGGCATGGCGACGCTGTGCGGCGAGGAAAGCTACGGCACCGGCTCGAACCACATCCGCGAGAAGGACGGGCTGTGGGCGGTGCTGTTCTGGCTGAACATCCTCGCGGCGAACGGCAAGACGGTTGATACGCTCGTGCGCGAGCACTGGGCGCGCTTCGGCCGCAACTACTACTCGCGGCACGACTACGAGGCGATCGACAGCGCCGCGGCCGCCGCGCTGATGGAACAGTTGCGCGCGCAACTGCCGTCGCTCGCGGGCCGGGACCTCGACGGCTACACTGTCGCACTCGCCGACGACTTCGAGTACACCGATCCGGTCGACGGGTCGGTGTCGAAGCAGCAAGGCGTGCGGATCGTGTTCGCGGACGGCTCGCGGATCGTGTTCCGGCTGTCCGGTACCGGCACCGAGGGTGCGACACTGCGCCTGTATCTGGAGAGATACGAGGCCGACCTCACGAAGCACGACATTCCCACGCAGACGGCGCTCGCCGACCTGATCGCGATCGCCGGCCGCGTCGCCGACATCGCAGCTCGCACCGGAAGGACCGAGCCGACCGTCGTGACCTGACCGACCGAAACGCATCGAGCCGCGCACGCGCCGAACACGCGCGCCGTCAGAGCGCCGAATGAGGAGATCGCTATGAACAGAGTCGTCGATAGTCTCGCCGCGCCCGCGAAGTCCGCAACAACACCATCGCCGTGGTCCTCGCCGGCGGGCGCGCTCGCGCCTGTATCAGTTGACCGACCGCCGCGTGAAGCCCTCGGTCTACTTCGGCGGCAAAGTCCGCCTCGTCGATTCGTGCTGTCCAACTGCGTGAACTTCGGCGTGCGCCGCAGCGCTGTGCTGTGCTGACGCAGTACAAGTCGCATTCGCTCCTTCGGCACCTGCAACGCGGCTGGAGCTTCCTGCGCGGCGAGATGAACGAGTTAGCCGACCTGCTGCCCGCGCAGCAGCGCGTCGGCGAGGAGCACTGGTACCGCGGCACCGCCGACGCGATCTACCAGGTTATATGGCAACTGTATGTGCTTCGACGGCGGAATCGCGAAGCCCATCTTCCGGAACTTGTTCGCAACCGCCACGTCATTATTGCAACTGGATAGAAGCGCTCGTGCGAGCATGAGCTTGACATCGGCGGCGCCCGCGAGAATCACCTTCCTGATATTTTCGGATGCATCCGGGGCGGGGCCGCAGGCTCTGGGACGACAATTGCACGGTCGTCGCGAAGTAGCCCAAACAATGCGCAAAGAAGCATCGCCGGCCAGCCAGCGGCAGGCGTTCGTGATTCTGAATACGCTGTTCGCGTGGCTGGTGGACGGCCGGGTTGACCTGCGTTATGTTTCTACCACCAGTCAATACCTGCACGCGGACGACGATGATCGCCATCGTGCAACCGAGTCCGGACTCAAACTGAGTTGGTAAAGGCCGCACCTACTGGTCCCGATCTCGCAGTGCAACGGCCCTTCATCGTGGCAACTCGGTGGCGCGTTTTCGGCCATGTTGCCGACACCGACTGGCGACGTTTCGACTAATCGATCACGATGGCTTCATGCAGATTACGGACCGTAGCAAGGATCTGATAAAGTCCGGGAGCGAATGGATCAGTTCGATCAGCGTCGAGAACATCGCGGTCGCGCATCCGGCCATTGCCGAGGCGGCGTGCATTGCGTGTGCGCATCCGAAATGGAGGGAGCGGCCTCTGCTCGTGGTCGTAAAGCGGTCGAATGCGGATGTCACGCGTGAAGAAATTCTCGCGTTCTATGAAGGCAAAGTCGCGAAATGGTGGATTCCCGACGACGTCGCGTTCATCGACGAATTGCCGCACGCCGCCACCGGCAAGCTGCACAAGCTGAAACTTCGCGAGCGGTTCCGCGATCACGTCCTGCCGTCGGCGCTTGAAGTCGCGGACCGTCCTGTCGCCGACGCAGGCGCCCAGACCGTCCTGCCGCCGAACTGATTTGGTCGGGTGCGCGCCGTGATCGCTACGAGGTATCCCATGAAATCGCCGTTGCTGCCGATGATGTCCAAATTTTGGAATGTTCTCCGCGATTAATTACACAGCAATTTTAGCCCACAGATTTCGCGAAAAGTAGAATCTACCGCTCAACGCTTACTTCCGCTTTTTTGCCGCTCGGCGTCGACAATATCTTTACCAAATCTTTCGCGATCGCTATAACGGTCTTCACGGACACGTCGTCACCTATTCACCTTTGTTTGCCGGCCGCACCACGCGCGGTGCGCACCGGTGGAAGTTGTTCCTTCATCCCCTGCTGAGAACGTCCCATGACAAAGAGATCAAGGATTCGGCTCCTCCTCCTAGCCAGCGTCTTCGCATTCAGCGCATGCGGAGGAGGCGGCGGCACCTCAGGGGCGGGCAGCGGCTCCTCGGCGGCATCGCCGGCGTCGGGCGCGAGCGGAGCGAGTGCGCCCAGTGCGGCCAGCGCGCCGGATTCAGCGAGCGGCACGTCCGGGACGAATCCGGTTCCGACGCTCGCGGCGGCAACGGCGATTCTCGACGGAACATCGATGGGCCAAGCGCAATGGATCGCGGGATCCACCGCGAGTGGAGGAACGGGCCAGACCGTCGCGGGCTTGTCATGCACGGTTGCGGGAAGCGCTTACACATATGCGCATCTATCGATTTATCAGGACGGCCACTTGCTAAGTTTGCCGGCTCAAATCGGCACGGTCGAGCCGACGCTTGCATTGCAGACCGGCTGTAGCTATCCGGTACACACCGTCGACAATACTGGCAAAATCCGAATGTTGGCTAATCCAACCACACCCTATACGCTCGGGCAATTCTTTGCGGTGTGGGGACAAGCGCTGAGTAACACCAATGTGGCCGGACTTACCGCAAGCACGATCAGCACGTATGTGAATGACGGAGGCACGCTTACGCAATATAACGGCAATCTATCGGATCTCCCATTGACGGCGCACCGCGAGATTACGATCGTGCTGGGCGCACCGCTCACCCAGATTCCCACTTATGCATGGACCGACCCGCCGCCATTCGACACCACGCAGATCGTGCTGGCGTACGGAGGCGTTGTCGGCACGCGGTACTGGTCGGATGGCGCAACGCCGAGCGGCGGCACAGGTCAACCTGTCGACGGCATTGTGTGCGCGGCCGGTATGGTTCAGACGTACCACGTGCATTCGCATGTCGCGATCTACAAAGACGGACAGATGCTAGCGTTCCCCGCCCAGGTGGGGATCACCGCGCAGTGCGACTACGAGACCCATACGCATGACAACACCGGCATCATTCACATGGAAACGCCCAATGTCAAAACGTTCACGCTCGGCAAGTTCTTTGACTTGTGGGGTGAACCGCTGACCACAACTAATGTTGCAGGCGCGGAGGGCCCCGTGGTCGTCTATATCAACGATAACGGCGACGTGCGCCGTTATATGGGCGATCCCCGGGATATCGAACTGACATCGCTGCGCGACATAACGTTGCAGGTCGGCTCCGCGATTCCTACGCTGCCGACCTACAACTGGTACGAGCCAAAGTGACGCCGCTTGATGCACGTCCGATCGCGTTTCACGGCGACTCGTGCGGTGTCGCATCCATTGCGAAGCAAGCGACGAAATCGAGCACCATTTGCATGAGCCCGCGGTGGGCGCAATCGTGCTGCGGTGTTATTACCGTTGGGCGGCAGTCGAGACTGAAATTCGACTCGCTGTTCGTCATGCCGTTGACGGGTTTTCGAGAATGCGATTGTTCATCTCACGTCGGGGCGACCTCCGCGGGCGGGCGGCGGAGCGCCTCAGGCAAGCAATGGCACACTGGCTTCGCCATTCCGCCGGATCACACGTGACAGACAGTCAGGTTGACCTGCGTTACGTGCGCGACGACCTCGGCCACGCATCGATCACCACCGGTCAACGCCGCACGCGGACGACGATGATCGCCACCGAGCCACCGAATCCGGGCTCAAACTGAGTTCGTCTAGGCCGCCGCACCCAATGGCCCGTGTCGCGGAGCGCGGCCCTTCATCTTGGCGAAATGATCGGCGCCGTTCCGGTCAGTCCGGTCGTGCGAACCTCCCTATATTTAGCCGATCATGAAAGACCGCGCTCCGAAAAATCGACTAAGCGCTCACGATCCAACACAGCCGGTTCGTTGCTCTCATTCTTCTGTGAGTTCGGGGCGTAGCAATGGCCATGTCAAGATAGATTTTTCAACGGACTAGCCACGCTTCTCCACGACTTCCGGCGAACTCCCCCGTGGTGACAACGGTGCCCGCTTCTCTACATCTGGGTCGGCGCAGCAATTGCGCACCTCGTGAATGATTCACATGGATGACATTTAGGTGATGCGCGCGGGCTGAACACTGGCCATCCGGAACCCCGGAGGACAGGCGCTCATACCGGCCCAGCTTGCCTATGACGTTCAGGTTCAGAAGCATCGCGGCGTGCGCTTGAAAAGCATTTAGCGGTAGTCCTGCCGCTCACATAGGAGCTGCTTCAGGCCTTCTTCACATACGCGCTACACCACCCTTTCGCCTCGACCTGCTTACCGGCGAAAATCGGGCACGGACCGGCTGGATCGCCTGGTTTGCCCTGATAGAGCTGACAGGTGGCGCACGCCTGGCCCGGCTGATACTTCGAATATTTGACCTTGTCGACGTGTGTCGCATCCGCCTTATAGCCAAGCGACTGTGCGGTCGGATCGGTTTCGGATACCGCTGGCGTGTCGGCCGACGCCTTGCTCGAGAGCGCGACGGATGACGCCAGCGAAGCGGCCAGTACCATAAAGTGACGACGTGATAGTTGCATGTAGGGCTCCTGTTTTTTGGTTGGTTGGGGGCGCCGTCGACGTGCCAGCGGTGCGCAGTTTACGGTTTGCCATTGATCACAGTCAAATACTTAGCGAGTTCCTCTACCTGCTCCGCAGCGATCGGTGCGCCGTACGCGGTGCGCATCTTGTTGATCTCCGCCGTCCACTCACCGAAGCGCAATGGCGGCTGGCGCGTAACCATGCCCGCCGAATGACAGATCATGCACTGCGAATTGGCGATATCGGCACCGGCGCCCGCTGGAAAAACCTGTTCGCTATCGGGAAGGGTGACACTGACGGTGCGATTCAAGGATGCGGCCGACGGCGCTTTCTGTGCGGGCTCGGCGAAGGCGGTCGAGATGCCAGCGATAGCGAGCAGAATCGGTATCAACATGTTTGGACTTTTCATGTTCCGCTCCTCAGGAAGCCGTGAGCGTGATGGATTCGACAACATTGCGCATGAAGCCTGCGGCGTTCCAGTTTACGGTATCGGGCTGCGCGACCCCCGCGGTGTTCGTCGCCTTGATTTTCAGCTCCATGGGACCGGCCGTGGGTATCACGCGCGTCTCCCATTGTCTGAAGCTGTATTTGCCATGATCGTGCCCAAGACGCGTGGACATCCAGGTCGCGCCGCCGTCAGAAGACACGCTGACGTCGCGCACGCCGGTGTCACCGCCAAAGGCGATGCCCCGCAAGGTTAGCGGCTTGCCGGCGGCTACGTTCTGGCCGTTCGTGAGGTTGGTGATGAACGAGCGTGGGACCATCCGGTTGATCGGCACCATCTTGACGCCGGTTTGTCCCGGCGTGATGCTGGCGTGGGGAGTGTCTGGTATCAGGTAGGCCTTCGACATCCAGAAGTTGTCGTCTGGGTGATCCAGCACCTCGATATCGTTAAGCATTTTCACCCAGTAGGTCGAATACCAGCCGGGTACAACCAGGCGCAGCGGAAAACCGTTCAGCAGCGGCAACGGCTCACCGTTCATCGCATAGGCGATCATCACTTCGCCATCGCGCGCATGGTCGATTTCGAGCGATTTGATGAAGTCGGGCGTTGCTGGGAGTATTCCCGCGTCAAGCCCGTTAAAGCGGGCATGCACGGCGCTGCCCTTAAGACCCGCGCGCTCCAGAATATCGCGCAGACGGACACCGGTCCATAGCGCATTGCCCATTGCGCCGTTGCCCCATTGGGCCCCCGGCACGCGCGGACCGTAGAATCCTCGTGAGTTGCCGGAGCATTGGTTGACCGCTGCCAGTTCAACCGGTTCGAACTTGGTCCGCAGGTCGGTCAGGCTCAGGCTGAGCGTTCGTTTGACTTGTCCGTGAACGTTCAGGCGAAATGCGGCGCCGTCGATTTTCGTGGGAATATTGGCAAGGTGCCATCGCACGAAAAACTGGTCGTTAGGCGTGAACACGCCTCGATCGAAGACGGAAAACGACGTCTCCAGCAAGGGCGGACGGGTTCGCAGCAGCAGCATCTCGCCTTTCTGCGGAAACGCGCTCGTCACGTCGCGCTCGCCGCCAGCGAATGGCAGGTTGAAGGTTTCTGCCGGCCACGCGCTGCGATTCCAGCCGGCCATGGTGCCGGCGAGACCGCCGGCGGCAAGACCGTGAAGCAACTTGCGCCGGCGCGCGTCCACGTCGTGGGAATGGTCTTTCATGGGTGTCTTGTTGAGGTTCGTTTTTGTCGTTTGAGCATACGCATGCGCGTGCCAGCACCGCTGAGGCGCCCGATTGTTTCTGCGGCGTCACGTCATATCAGCCGCCTTGATTCGTCATCCTTATTGACAATTTAAGACCTATTCCGACGCCATCTCGAAGAACACGCGCATCGCCTCAGTCACATAGCGTTGCTGATGGCGCAACATCAGGAATTCCCGCGGCGACAGCGGCCATTGGAGTGCTGTGAGCGTCCCTGCACTGAGTGAGGAAGCGGCGACCAGTCGGGACATCACGGTCGCGCCAGCGCCAGCCTCGACCGCCGAGCGCACCGCTTCGTTCGACGGAAGCTCCAGCGCGATCTCGAACCCGGAGGGATCGCCTCCCAAGCTGCGCACCATCTTTTCGAAGATCCCGCGTGTACCCGATTCCTGTTCACGCAGCACCCAGGCGCTATCGCGCAAGTCAATAGGATCGGTAGCTGTCAAATCGCGATGGGCCCAAGGGTGGCTGGGGGCGACCACCAGCACCAGTTCATCCTGGGCAATCGCGCGCACTTCGAGACCATCTGCGTCGACCTGGTCTTCCACGAAACCCAGATCGACGGCGCCCTCGGCGACCTGCCGAACGACTTGTCCGGTATTCGTGATCGAGAGGTTGAGCGAAACGCCGGGGTGTGCCGCATGGAAGCGCTGCATCACCTTCGGTATCCAGTAGTTTGCCACGGTCTGACTCGCCGCAAGCGATAACGCACCTCGCCGCAACCCGGCCAGATCGGCCAGCATGTTTGCGGCCGACGAGGCGCGGGCGAGCACTGCGCGCGCTTCGCTGAGAAACTGCTGGCCGGCATCAGTCAGCACAATGTTCCGGCGAATCCGATGGAACAGCTTGACGTCATACTGCGTTTCGAGCGCGGCGATTGAACTGCTCACCGCCGATTGCGAAAGCGCCAGTACGTTGGCCGCACGCGTCACATGCTGCTGCTCGGCAACCGCAACAAAGATACGAAGTTGATCGAGCGTCATGATTCTCCGCGGACCGTAAGCCTTTTCTATGCTATGCCCAGCACGCGGATCACCACGAGGCTGATGAGCGCGAGCGCGACGATCGACAGCACCACCGCCAGTGTCACACGGGGGCCGGCCTTGGCGACCATTCGTACATCGACGCCCAGACCGAGTGCAGCCATCGAAAGAATCGTCAACACGTTCGCCGTCCTGCTGATCGACGGCAATGCTTCTGTCGGAACGAGGTTGGCCGAACGCAGGGCAACCATCACAAGAAAACCAATGATGAACCAGGGCACGACTTTATGCCAGGCCACGCGTGCTCCCTTCGCGGTACCGGGCAATGCAGCAGCCCCTGCACCTCGACGCGAACCGATTGACAGGACAAGGATCACGGGACCGAGCATCAGCACACGGACCAGTTTGACCAGCGTGCCGAGATTAGCGCTGACCAGCGAAACAGGGACCGTCGCAGCAAGCACCTGCGGCACGGCGTAAACCGTCAGTCCGGCGAGGACGCCGTATTGCAGGTTGCTAAGGTGCAGCACAGGAATCAGGAGCGGCAGTGCGAGCACGACGACGACGCCAAGCACCGCAGTAAAGGCAATCGACGCGGCCACGTCATCGCTATTCGCCCGAATCACTGGTGCCACGGCGGCAATCGCTGAGTTGCCGCAGATCGAGTTGCCGCATGCGACCAGCAGGGCCATCCGATGATGCAAGCCCAGAAGGCGCCCGATACCGTAGCTGACCACGATGGTCACCCCGACGACGGCTATGATGCCGGCCAGCAGTCCCAGCCCGGCTGCTTGCACTGAAGCGCCCCGGAAATGTAGGAGACTTTGGATCTTGGCTGTAACGGGAGATTTGAAGAATGGAAAACGCAAGC
>NZ_FCOG02000027.1 GCF_001544975.2 Caballeronia arationis
ACAGCTCGGCGCAACGTTTACAACCACTTCCCGCACCAAAATTAAAATGCCGTCCAGTGCTTAACTGAACGGCATTACCGGCTCGCCGGGCTTTTTGCTTTGAATACTTGGTTGCGGGGGTAGGATTTGAACCTACGACCTTCGGGTTATGAGCCCGACGAGCTGCCAGACTGCTCCACCCCGCGTCCGTCGAAGAGAAGATTATAGAGCATCGGGATAGGCGCCGCAAGCTTTTCGAGATTCTGGCGAGATGCGAAGAGGTTGGTTCTTGCGCCTCCGGCCCGATTTCGAGAAAAGCGTGTGTGCAACCGTGAAGCCGCGTCAGAAGCCGATTGCCACGTTTGGCGCGGACTGTCGTCTCCTCGCCCAGTGTCAGCACGGCGTCGCGCGTAAAACGGCGCTGGAAGCCGACCGCGAGCGCCGCCTTGTCGCGATACACGCCGACACCCGCAGCGAAGCGATTGTCCCGATCGACGATGGCGGCCGCGCTGCCCGTCATCAGCGCCATCGGTGTAACTCATCGACTGCCTGACGGCCGTGTTGCAGTTACCTGAATTACGCTTAGTAACGCGAAATATCTGATTGGGATTATCTGGCGGCGTACGCGATTAAATTCGTGATCGCGTTCTGAGGCGGACGACCTAAGTCGTGCGATGCCGCATGCGATCAATCTGACGCGAATCGCGAAAAATTGCTTTTGATCCTGGTTTCGTCTCATGGTGACGCGCAATGTCGTTTGAATGAAAGTCCGTGACGGTGCGCGCTGCGTCATTTGCACGCGGGCGTGTCAAAATTGCGCTCGCGCATGCGGTTCCAATTCATTCGAAACGATCACGAAGGCATCCCCATGGACATCCCTCACGACCTCAACGCCATCGCCCATCAGGAAAAAACGCTGGTTTTCCCGAAGTTCGATTGCGAGCGCGCATGGCAGATCGGCGCGCAACTGCGCGAGATGGCCTTCGCGCGCGGCGCGGCCGTCGCGATTGACGTGCGCACGTTCGGCCAGCGGCTCTTCTTCGCCGCGCTCGACGGCACGACGCCTAACAACAGCGCATGGATCGAGCGCAAGTCGCGAACCGTCGAGCATTTCCGGTGCAGCTCGTATGCGATCGGCCTGCAACTCCAGCAGCAGGGCACGACACTCGGCGACAAATATGGCCTTCCCGCCGCCGAGTTCGCGTCGCATGGCGGCGCCTTTCCGCTCTCGGTCGCGGGCGCGGGCGTGATCGGCTCGGTGGCGGTCTCGGGGTTGCCGCAACGCGAAGATCACCAACTCGTGGTCGAAGCGCTCTGCGCGGTGCTGGGTCAGGACTTTGGCGCGCTTGCGCTCACGCGGGAATCGGGGGCATAGGGCGCATGCGTTCGTCCGCGTATGTGCTCCTCGCGTTCGCGATCGTCGCCGAGGTCGTGGCGACGTCCGCATTGCGCGCCTCCGACGGTTTCACGCGTCTGATCCCGTCGATCGTCGTCGTCGTGGGCTACGGCTTCTCGTTCTATTTGTTGTCGCTCACGCTGCGCTCGATTCCGGTCGGCGTCGTCTATGCCGTCTGGTCCGGCGCGGGGATCGTGCTGATCACGGCGGTCGCCGCGATCCTCTTCAAGCAGATCCCGGACTGGCCCGCCGTGCTCGGCATGGGCCTGATCGTGTCGGGGGTCGTCGTGCTCAATGTGTTTTCGAAGGTCAGCGCACACTGACGGCGTTGCCGGGCGCGCGCCTTCGCGACGCCCGCGCTCACTTGCAGCGCACGACCATCGAGCGGTTCTTGACGTTCGCGGAGATCACGTTGCTGATGCCACCGCCGGTCGGTCCGCCTTCCTCATTGTCCTTGGAGACGATGTCGTAGCCGGTTGCGCCGCAGGCCTTGCCGGCGAGCACATAGCAGCTTCCCCAGCTCGACGACGCATCGGCGCCGCTGCAGTTGATCGCGTAACCGGTTTGTCCGTCGGGCAGGTTGATGAGCGACGCATTGTTCGACGAAGCGCAAGCCGAAAGGCCCGCGGCTGCGGCGACAAGGGCGGCGCCAAGCGGCAGGCCTGGCAATCTCGGCGAAGTGCGGCGCACGCGCCGCGCAAATTCCTTCATTTTTACCTCGTGAAAAACAGGGAAAGGGTGGGTTCAAGCCTGGGTGGCAGTATTTTCCCACACGCGCTTTACGCGCCGCGTAAGCGGTTGTTAGCGCGGCGTCACGCGGGCGCGCGCCTTGCGAGGGCGTAAGGCCTGGCCGCGAGGGCCGAATCAGGCGCACACGGCAATCGGCATGGTTTGCCGCAAAGCCGGAAATCGGCGCGAACTAATTTCCGAATCGCGAACCTTACTGCATGCGCCCGCCGTTCGCGGCCACGAGCCGGCGGCCGGCGTTATCGGTGTATCGGCGCCTCGAACCGCATAAGGAGAACCACATGGCAGAACGTGTATCCAGGCCCTACCGGGGCTATTACATCAGCGCGTCGGCGCGTCTGACCCAGACACATCATCCCGATGCCGCCGCCGGCGGCATCGCCGAAGCGCCGATCTACGTGGGCGCCGTGAGCGTCGCGCAGCGCGGTCCGAACGACGCGCATCGCTTCGAGGCGCTCGTCGATCTCGGCAGCGAGCAGCGCTTCGCGACCGAAGACGAAGCGCTCGCGCACGTCGAACAGGCGGCCCGCGACTACATCGACCGTCTTCTTTCCGTGACCTGATGCGCCAGCTCAACGTACGCCATCCGCTCTTGCACGACATCGCGCGTTGTCTGCTCGATCTGTTCCCGAGCAACGCCGATGTGAGCGAGGTCGGCCCGGAGCTTACGCCGTCGCTCTTTGTCAGCTGGCGCACGAGCGGCGTGGCCAATCATCCGGGCAACGTCGCGTGGGGCGTGCACTACCGGTTCGACCCGCAATTGTTGAAGAGCGGCACTGAACTCACCGGCGAAGCGTGTGAGCGCGCACGAGACCGCGTGCGGGAGATGAGCCGGCATCTGCGCTTCGACTACGCCGACCCTCAGGCGACGTCGCTTTTCATCGTCGACGTGCCGACCGCCGTGTTCGAGGCATGACAGATACATCTTCATTGACCCGCACATCGGGTTTCGGCGGGCGGCGGCTGTCCGCTCTGGACCGCGCATCGTGCTCGCGAGTACCATATCCGCCGAACCGGCTGCGACGGTCTTTTCGGGCTCGAGCGCGCAACGCCGCGCCGCCCCGGATCTGCTTTCGGCCACCTTTCCGACCTTTCCGACCTTTCTGTCCAGTCACGAGGCGATCATGGTTATCGAATTTCCCCAGGACGCTCCCGACTATCACAGCGCCAATCTGACGATCGTCTTCGATGCGCTCGTCGACGGCGCGCGCGTCCCGTGTGCGATCTCCGTCGAGGCACTGGAAGATCATTTCGATGCGCAGAGCTTCGACAGCAGCGGCTGGATCGGCGCATTCGACGCCGGCCGCCCGCGCATCGAGGCCGTTGCGCGCGAGCATCTGCGGGTGAGCAACGGCTTGCCGGTGCTTCTGAAGAGCGGCCATTTTCCGCCCGGAAAAGTGATCGCCTGAGCGTTTCGCCGTGCATCCGTCCCGCGCGCCGGGACGCAATTACACGCCCTTGTAAGCCCTGCCCGGTGAGCGCTCCCGCAGCGCCGACGCGCGGTGCGGCGGTCCTTCCCGGCCGTCCGCCTGCCAGCGCGCACAAACGTACATAAACGCACGGCAAAAGCCGCGAGCGACCTCACGCGGGTTCTGATTTGCGATTACCATTCCAGTTATCGTGCGCCGCGCATCGCGACTGGTGCGGCACGCAGCTTGCTCCGTGAGACGCGCTTTCGCGGCTGCAGCCAACTATAAAAGTCGCTCGGGGGTTGTCATGTTTCATACCTTGGCGAGTTCGTTCGTCGAATTCAATGCCTTCTGGCTGATCTGGGCCGCTGCCGGCGTGCTGTTTCTGGCCGTTTGCATCGTGATCGCGTCGGCCATCACGAGTGAGCAGGAAGAACCGTTCGAGCGCGCCGCGCCGCGATCCGACAATAAGCGCAAAATAATAGTCTGAAGCGCTCGGCCGGACTGAACGACCGTCAGTCCGGACTCATTTTCCGAGAGTGCCCGCATGGGAATCCAGGAACGACGGACCGAACAGCGGCAGGCGGTGCGAGAGCGCATCTTGAGTGCGTCGCGGGAAATCGTCGGCCGGGAGGGCTACGCCGCGCTGTCCATGCGCAAAATCGCGGAGGCGATCGACTATTCGCCCGCCGCCCTGTACCTGCATTTCAAGAGCCGCGCCGAGATCGCCCGCGCATTGCGCAGCGAGGGCTACGCGCAACTGCTGACGGCCTTCGCGCCCCACGCGAGTATCGTCGATGCCGCCGAGCGGCTGAAGGCAATGGGGCGCGCCTACGTCGAATTCGGGCTCGGTCATTGCGAAACGTATCGCCTGATGTTCATGGAAGCGTCGGGCGTCGATGCGAGCGCCGCTACTGCCGATGCCGCAAAAACCCTGTCGCTCGTGACCGACGCGTTCGTCGAATTGCGCGCGGCCGGGCGCCTGAGCGCCGGAGCGCCGGCCGCCGCGTGCGCCGAGGCACTGTGGGCGAACCTGCACGGCATCGTCGCGCTTGCTATCGTGAATTCCGTGCGGTCGTCGCGCCTTCCGCACGCGACGCAGTCAGCTTCTTCAATGCATTCCACGCAAGTTCCGCTGCCGCGCTCGCCGGCCGAAGCGCTCGCCGAGCTTTCGCTCGACGCGTGGTTCGGCCACGACCCCGGCCGGGCATGAAGCTCGCGTGGTAACGAATCGACACTTAGCGAACCGAACCCTTTGCACCGATGAGAACCCACGACATCCACATCGAAACCGCCAACGGCATCGGCTTTATCGCGCTCGATCGGCCGCAGGCGCTGAACGCGCTCACGAGCGGCATGCTGCACGCCATTCGCAATGCGCTCGGCGACTGGCGCCACGATCACGCTATCCGTGCTGTGGTGGTCTACAGTCCGCACCCGCGCGCGTTCTGCGCGGGCGGCGACATCCGCTTCCTTTATGAGGCGGCGAAGGCGGGCGAGCGCGCGACCGTCGACAAGTTCTTCACCGACGAATATCGGCTCAATCACACCGTTTTCACATATTCGAAGCCGTATATCGCGGTGACGAACGGCGTCGTGATGGGCGGCGGCGTCGGCATTTCGCAGGGCGCGCATCACACCGGCGGACTGCGGATCGTGACCGGCTCGACGAAAATGGCAATGCCGGAGACGCGCATCGGCCTCTTTCCTGACGTCGGCGCGAGCTGGTTTCTCGCCCGTGCGCCGGGTGCGATCGGGCGCTATCTGGCGGCGACGGGAGCGACGATCGGCGCCGCGGACGCGCTCTACGCGCGCCTCGCCGACGCCTATCTCGACGACGCCGCGCTGCCCGGCCTGATCGAGGCGCTGAAGCACGAGCGTCTGAACGACGGCGTGGACATCGTGCGTTTCGTCGGCGCCGAGTGCGTGAAGCACAAGGTAACGCCCACACCCGACGCGAGCCCGCTCGCCGCGGTCCGCACGTCGATTGACAAGCATTTCGCGGCGGGCGACGGGAAAGCGATTCTCGCGTCGCTGGAAAAGGAAGCCGATGGCGGCGCCGCCGCCGAGTGGGCGAGGGAGACGATCGCCGTGTTGCGCGAGCGCTCGCCGCTGTCGATCGAGATCGCGCTGGAACTCGTCGACCGCGCGCGGCTCTCGACGATGGCCGACACGCTGCGGCGCGACCTCGACGTGACGCGCAACGTGTTCGAGCACGGCGACGTGGTGGAGGGCATCCGGGCGCGCATCGTCGACAAGGACAACGAGCCGGCGTGGAAGGTCGCGCGGCTGGAAGACGTCACGCCCGAGGAAGTCAAGCGGATGCTCGAAAGCCCGTGGTCGCGGGACCACCATCCGCTGAAGCTGCTGAAGGATTAGGGCGCCCGGCGTCCGCTGCGGTTATCGCGCGCGCGCTCGCCCGCGGTTTCCGCCATGAAGGCGCGCATGAACACGAGCGCGCCCCAGCCCCACATCGCGTTGGTCACGAATCCGATCGCAAGGCGCGGCAGCATGTTGCCGCTCGGCCAGATGCCGCGCGCCGGACCGACGACGAACACGCTCGCCGCCGTCAGCACGATGCCGCCGAACACGAGTGCGCCGATCCACGGCGCGCTGCGATCGGGCGCGATGCGCAACAGCCACGCCATCAGCACGCCGAACACGGAACTCCATAGCGCGTTTGCAATGAACTCGGGAATGCCGAGCGGCAGGAACGGAGCGGTGGAATACCCGGCCGGATCGATTACGCCGGCCGCGTGCAGCAGCGCGAGCGTCGCTTCGCGGAAAAACAGGGCCGCGAGAAAGCCGGAAACAAACGGCAAAATGACTTTTTGCATTGAGTGCACCGCGTATGGCGCGAGCCGCCGGCTGCGCCGTATTTTTTTGGGATGAGCGCCATTATAGTGGGCGCGCTTCCCGTCATTCCCGCGATTCCTCGTGGTGCCCGCGCTTCATTGCTCATGCGCCGACAACCGCTCTCCGGGCGCCAGCCAAATCACGAAAGCGGAAAACCTAAGCTGGAAAAAATCGTTCTAAACGATGAGGGTCATCCCTAGACTGTTTCACCAGTGGGACGGAACGGCCGTCCCGCGCGAACGCGCGACTGACATTACGAGCGCGAGCACAAGGAAACAGCAGCGATGTCCTATGTAGTGTCGATTTCCGGAAGTCCCGCCGCCCAGTCGCGCAGCACGCATCTGCTCTCGCTTGCCGAAAGCTCGCTGCGCTCGCGCGGCATCGCCGTTAGGCGCATCGACGCGCGCGCGCTGCCGCCGGCGGCGCTGATGCATGCGGACTTCGCTCATCCGTCGATTCGCGAGGCGCTCGAACTGATCGAGCACGCGCAGGCGGTGGTGATCTCGACGCCGCTCTACAAGGCGTCCTACAGCGGCCTCGTCAAGACGCTGCTCGACCTGCTGCCGCAGACGGGGCTCGCCGGCAAGATCGTGCTGCCGATCGCGACGGGCGGCTCGCTCGCGCATCTGCTTGCGCTCGACTATGCGCTCAAGCCCGTGCTGTCGTCGCTCGGTGCGCGGCATCATCTGCCGAACGTGTTTGCTTCCGACGCCGATCTGCCGCGATCCGCAAGCGGCTATGTCGCTTCCCCCGAGACCGTCCAGCGAGTGAGCGCATCCGCCGACGCGCTCGCGCACGCGCTCGACGAACAGGCTCAGTTGCGCGAACTGCGGACGAAAGCCGCGAGCCTCGCGGCGGCCAGCGCGCCGCGCGAAACGGCCGCGACGCTCGCCGCGCTGATCCGCTGCGCGACCTGAGTCCGGCTTCGTCCTTTCTCGGGCTCGCGAGAGCTCGCCTCCTGCGGCGCCGCATTGCCTCATTCCCTTTTCGAATTCACAAAGAACAGCGCAGGAGCCCCTGATGAATGTGTTCTGGTTCATTCCGACCCACGGCGACAGCCGCTATCTCGGCACGACCGAAGGCGCGCGCGCCGCGGACGCCGATTATTTCCGCCAGATCGCCGTCGCCGCCGATACGCTCGGCTACGAAGGCGTGCTGCTGCCGACCGGCCGCTCGTGCGAGGACGCGTGGGTCGTCGCGTCGAGCCTGATTCCCGCGACCAGGCGCCTCAAGTTTCTCGTCGCGATCCGGCCGGGACTGTCGTCGCCAGGATTGTCGGCGCGCATGGCGGCTACCTTCGACCGGCTCTCAGGCGGGCGTCTCCTCATCAACGTCGTGACGGGCGGCGATCAGGCCGAACTGGAAGGCGACGGCGTGTTCCTCGATCACGACACTCGCTACGAAGTCACCGACGAATTCCTGCACATCTGGAAGAAGCTGCTTGCAGCGTCGCACACGAGCGAATCGATCGATTTCGAAGGCACGCATCTCGCGTCGAAGGGCGGCAAGCTGCTTTATCCGCCGGTGCAGAAGGCGCATCCGCCGCTGTGGTTCGGCGGATCGTCGGCGGCGGCGCACGGGATCGTCGCCGATCACATCGACACCTATCTCACCTGGGGCGAGCCGCCCGCCGACGTCGAAAAGAAGCTCGCGGATGTCAGGAAGCGCGTGGCGGCAGAGGGCCGCGAGATCAGGTTCGGCATCCGCCTGCACGTGATCGTGCGCGAGACCGAGCAGGAAGCGTGGGCCGCCGCCGACAAGCTCATCAGCAAACTCGACGACGAAACCATCCAGCGCGCGCAGGCGCAGTTCGCGAAGATGGATTCCGAAGGCCAGCGGCGTATGGCGGCACTTCACGGCGGACGGCGCGACAAGCTCGAGGTCTATCCGCATCTGTGGGCGGGCGTCGGGCTCGTGCGCGGCGGGGCGGGCACGGCGCTCGTCGGCAATCCGGAGCAGGTCGCGGGGCTGATGAAGGAGTACGCGGCGCTCGGCATCGATACGTTCATTCTCTCGGGCTATCCGCATCTCGAAGAGTCGTACCGGTTCGCCGAACTCGTGTTTCCGCTTCTGCCGCGCGAGCAGAAGGAACGCGTCGCGGGCCCATTGTCCGGTCCGTTCGGCGAGGTCGTCGGCAATACGTACGTGCCGCGCGCGTCGCAAAGCTGATTAAGGAGCACGACTCATGGCTCATATCGACATAGCCCAGCCGAGCACCGCGCGTGCCGGCGCTGCCGCAGCCGGCCTGCTGCGCCGCGTCGCGGCGCAGGGCGCGCCGTGGCTCGTGCCGCTCGCGATCCTCGTCGCGTGGGAACTCGCCGCGCGCACGGGCGGACTGTCGGCGCGGATCCTGCCCGAGCCGCTCGCGGTCGTCACGGCCGCGTGGACGCTCGTGCAGTCCGGCGACTTGTGGGCGAACGTGAAAGTGAGCGCGTGGCGCGCGGTGGCGGGTTTCGCGATCGGCGGCGGCATCGGCTTCGCGCTCGGGCTGGCGACGGGTCTTTCCCGGAGCGCCGAGACCGCGCTCGATTCAACGATCCAGATGATCCGCAACATCCCCGCGCTCGCGATGATCCCGCTCGTGATCCTGTGGTTCGGCATCGGCGAGGAGGCGAAGCTCTTTCTCGTCGCGCTCGGCGTGTTTTTTCCGGTGTACGTGAACACGTTCCACGGCATCCGGTCCGTCGATGCCGGTCTGATTGAGATGGCGCGAAGCTATGGGCTCTCCGGCTTCGCGCTCTACCGCGATGTGATCCTGCCGGGCGCGCTGCCGTCGATTCTGGTCGGCGTGCGTTTCGCGCTCGGGCTCATGTGGGTGATGCTGATCGTCGCGGAAACGATTTCGGCGCAATCGGGCATCGGCTACATGACAATGAACGCGCGCGAGTTTCTTCAGACCGACGTCGTGGTGGTCGGCATCCTGCTGTACGCGTTGCTCGGCAAGCTCGCCGACATGCTCGCGAAGGGCATCGAGCGCGCGACGCTGCGCTGGCACCCGGCTTATCAGGCAAAAGGAGCCACGCGATGAGCGCCATCACTTCTTCCACCGACTTCGCGGGCGGCGAACTCGACTTCGGACCGAGGCGAGACGAGAGCAGGGCAGCGCCGCTCGCCCGCGCCGCGACGCCCGCCTCGGGTGCTGATTTCGCCGTCGAAATGCGAAACGTCGACAAGCGCTATGGCGACCGCAACGTGCTGTCGAATTTCGATTTCGCGATCGAGCGGGGCAGTTTCGTGTCGATCGTCGGCAGGAGCGGCTGCGGGAAATCGACGCTGCTGCGGCTGGTCGCGGGACTCGAAGCGCCCGGCGGCGGCACACTCGAGCGTCACGGCGAGCGCGCAGGCCAGGCGTTGCAGACCCGCATCATGTTCCAGGACGCGCGGCTCCTGCCCTGGAAGACCGTGCTGCAGAACGTGATGCTCGGCCTGCCGCGCAACGCGCGCGACGAGGCCCGCGCGGTGCTCGCGGAGGTGAGCCTGAGCGATCGCGAAGACGACTGGCCCGCGCAGCTCTCCGGCGGCCAGCGTCAGCGCGTCGCGCTGGCGCGCGCGCTCGTGCATCGGCCGGATCTGCTGCTGCTCGACGAGCCGCTCGGCGCACTCGATGCGCTCACCCGCATCGAAATGCACGCGCTGATCGAACGGCTGTGGCGCGAGCATCGCTTCACGGCGCTGCTCGTCACGCACGACGTGCAGGAGGCGGTGTCGCTCGGCGATCGCATCGTGCTGATCGAGGCGGGGCGCATTGCCTACGATGCCGCGATTCGTCTGCCGAGACCGCGTTCGCGGACCTCGCCTTCGTTCGCCGCGCTGGAGGAAGCGGTGCTCACGCGCGTGCTCGGGCATGAACCGAGCGAGTTTCGTCCCTTGCCGACGGCGTCCGCCGTCTGAAAAAACCCAACACGAAGGAAACGAGCAATGACCATCACCGCCATCAACGTGCGCAATCAGTTCCGGGGCAAAGTGAAGGAAATCATCCGCGGGCCGGTGGTGTCGGAAGTCGATGTCGATACGCCGTTCGGCATCGTCACGTCCGTCATCACTACGCGCTCGATCGACGAACTCGCGATCGCCGTCGGCACGGAAGTGGTGGCGCTCGTCAAGTCGACCGAAGTGTCGATCGCGCTCATCTGAGCGTTCGCCGGAACTTTCGTCCGACCGTTCGCGTGCGGCTTACTTCGCGATCGCGTCGCTGGCGGGGCTGTTGTGCAGCATGCGGTCGCTGTTGGGCGGGGCAGCCGGGCGCTTGACCGGCATGTTGTCCGGATTGTTCGGGCGCGTGGCGCTCGCGCCCGCCGCGCCCGGCGGCTTGACCATCGACGCGTTGGCGTCGCCCGGCGGCGCCGTCTGCGCACAGGCGTTCGCAGCGGCCAGCGCGCTCGCGAACGCGAAGAAGGCGGCTGCGACCAAGGGTTGGCTCGTCATGGCTTGCTCCCGATTTTCGCCGGCGTCGGGTTTCGCGCGGCGTCGCTTTGCTGATGTGACCGGCTGCGGGCGTTGCAGTTCGGCGGCCGTCGCTGTGGCGCAGCCGGTCGATTTCACCGTCCTACGGTAAAATGATGGATTCGGCGCGTTTTTGCGCGCCCCACGCCATCTTCCCGCGTTTTCCATGTCAGCAGTTTCCAAGCCCAGCCCCCGCCGCGTCAGCGTCGCCCCGATGATGGACTGGACCGACCGGCATTGCCGTTCCTTTCATCGTCTGATCACGCGCGACACGTGGCTTTACACCGAAATGGTGACCACCGGCGCGCTCCTTCACGGCGACGTCGCGCGGCATCTCGCCTTCACGCCCGCCGAGGCGCCGGTCGCGCTGCAACTCGGCGGCAGCGAGCCGGCCGATCTCGCGAAGAGCGCGAAGCTCGGCGAACAATGGGGCTACGACGAGATCAACCTGAACTGCGGCTGTCCGTCGGAGCGCGTGCAGCGCGGCGCGTTCGGCGCGTGCCTGATGAACGAGCCGCAGCTCGTCGCCGATTGCGTGAAGGCGATGCGCGACGCCGTCGCGATTCCGGTGACGGTGAAGCACCGGATCGGCGTCGATGCGGTCGAGAACTACGAGTTCGTGCGCGATTTCGTCGGCACGGTCGCCGACGCGGGCTGCGAGGTCTTCATCGTGCACGCGCGCAATGCGATCCTGAAGGGCCTGAGCCCGAAGGAGAATCGCGAGATTCCGCCGCTCAAGTATGAGTATGCGTACCGGCTGAAGCGCGATTTTCCGCAGCTCGAGATTTCGATCAACGGCGGCATCAAGACGCTCGACGAAGTGGAAGAGCATCTGAAGCACGTCGATGGCGTGATGCTCGGCCGCGAGGCGTATCACAATCCATTCGTGCTGGCGGGCGTCGATTCGCGTTTCTACGGCGCCAGCACGCCGGTGCCGACGCGCGAGGAGATCGAGGCGGAGCTGATCGAGTACGCGCGCGCGGAGCTTGAGCGGGGGACGTATCTCGGCGCGATCGTGCGGCACGCGCTCGGGCTGTACCGGGGCGTGGCGGGGGCGCGCGGCTGGCGTCGCGTGCTGTCGGACAGCCGTCGGCTCGCGGCGCGCGATCTCGCGATCTTCGACGAGGCGCGCGGTCATTTGCGCGAGGCGCTGGAACTGGCCGAGGAATCCGGCACGAATTGATTCGCGAGGGACTAGGCAAACGGAATCTTTATTCGTATAATCTCGCTTCTCGATCGGTAAGCCAGCTCTGGCAAGCCCGAGAGCAGTAAATCAGTTGGTCAGTGGTGGCTGTAGCTCAGTTGGTAGAGTCCAGGATTGTGATTCCTGTCGTCGTGGGTTCGAGTCCCATCAGCCACCCCAATCGAATCAAAGCGCTAGCCCAGTTCTCGATGCTGGGCTTTTTGCTTTCTGCAATCCGTGTCACCGCTCCCTCCCGCCGTTTATTTAGCGATCCGGCAATGCTCTGGTTCGCTCCTGCCCCAGCGACCGCCATCAACAACAAAACGTTTTGCGCGGGGCGACTACGGCACGCGCGAACAGGTGTTCTGTTTTCGCCCCATGACGCGAGAATTAAGCCAACCCGCGAAACGGGTTCGGCGTGGATGATTCGTCACTCTGCAAATCGTGCCTTAGTCGACTTCATCGAACGCTCCTGTGCGCACCTCGCCGTTGCGCACGTAGAGGGTAATCAGTACGCCGCCTGGCGTGCTTGTCGAGTGCGCCAGAGTGAAGGCAGACGCCAGTGCGTTTTCACCGAACAAGCGCTTGCCCCGCCCAAGCATGATGGGTTAAATCAGAAGCCGAAGCTCGTCCACCAGGCCAGCCGCGAGCAGTTGGCTCACCATGTCGCCGCTGCCGAACGTCAATAGATCGGCGTCGTCCTGACGTTTAAGCGCGCGTATCGCGTCGGCAAGGTCGCCTTTAAGCGCACGACTGTTCTGCCAGTCAAGAGTACCGGGTCGATGCGTCGCCACGTGCTTGGGTACGCTGTTGAAAAGGTCAGCGATGGCGCGGCTCTTTGAATCGGCCGGTACGCGCGGCCAGTACGACGCGAATATGTCGTAGGTGCAACACCCCAGCAGCAGATCGAACGGCTGCGAGAGCAGGTCCTGCAAGTTTCGGCCGGTGGCTTCGTCCGCATAGGGAACTATCCAGCCACCAAGGCGGAATTCACCGCTGCAATCTTCTCTAGGCCCGCCAGGGGATTGAATTACGCCATCCAGACTGATGAACGCGGAAACAACAAGCTTGCGCATACTGACCTCCAGGTCGACGAACCCGATCGGTACATAGATACGACGAACCATTCGCATGCGGATCGACAACGGGCGTTCACGGCAATGAACATCATCGAGTTCAGCACGCCGCAGCAGAACGAAAATGCGTCAAACCGTTCGTCGAGGGCAAGATCTGCCTCTCGCCTTCGATCTGCGAACGGACGCAGTTCGGTGCGGTGAGCCACGAGACGCATGTGAAATCTTGCATGTCGACGTGAGTCGATGAAATGATGGACACTGTTTCAAACACAGTAAACTGACTGCACGGACCGTGCTCGCGTTCCGGCGTTTGAACCTTGAGGAGGGAAATGTTCGTGGCTAACGAAAAGATGCTGGCGCAAATGGCGAAGAAGCAGGGATTCATCGCCGCTCTGGATCAGAGCGGCGGTTCGACGCCGGGCGCGCTACGGCAGTACGGTATTCCGGATGACGCCTACAGCGGCGACGCCGAGATGTTCAAGCTGATGCACGAAATGCGCGTGCGCATCATCACCGCGCCGTCGTTCTCGGGTGAGAAGGTGATCGGCGCCATTCTCTTCGAAGCCACCATGGATGGTCAGGCGAACGGCAAGCCGGTGCCTGCATTCCTGTGGGAAGACAGGGGCGTGGTGCCGTTCCTCAAGGTCGACAAGGGCCTCGAAGCGGAAGCCAATGGCGTACAGGTCATGAAGCCAAACCCTGGTCTCGATACGCTGCTGGCACGCGCGGTGAAACTCGGCGTCTTCGGCACGAAGATGCGTTCGGTGATCCACCACGCGAACGAGCAGGGCATCGCCGCTGTGGTGAAACAGCAGTTCGAAGTGGGTGCGCAGATCATAGGGCACGGTCTCGTGCCGATTCTCGAACCCGAAGTGTCGATCAAGAGCCCGGACAAGAAGGGCGCGGAAAAGATCCTGCGCGATGAATTGATCAAGGGTCTGGACGCGCTGCCCGAGTCGAGCCAGGTGATGATCAAGCTGACCATCCCTGACGAAGTGGACTTTTATCGTCCGCTGATCGAGCATCCGCGTGTCGTGCGCGTGGTCGCGCTGTCGGGCGGCTATACGCGTAGCGACGCGTGCAAGCGTCTTGCCGAGAACCACGGCATGATCGCGAGCTTCTCGCGCGCGCTGATCAACGAGTTGAAGAAGTCGATGAGCGACGACGAGTTCAATACGACGCTCAAAGAGTCCATCGACGAAATCTACGACGCGTCTGTCGAGAAGATCTGACGCGTCGGTGACGATGAGGCCAGGTGCCCGGCCTCATCGTTTTCGCATTCATGCGCGCCGTCGGGACATCAGTCGATGCCCGCGCTGCTACAGCGCGTTCGGTCTTACACGACCGACGGTTGCCTCAGTCAAGCCTGCGGCAAGCGACCCTATGACGTCAGTCAGCGCCGGGCTCGTCGTCTCGATCTGAAGCGTGATCGTGGTGTGCGCGCGATCGATCTTCACCACATACATGCGCAGCGCATCGCCCAACGCGCAACGTAATGCCCGCCTGGCATTCAGAGAGGACGTGCCGGGCAGTGTCACCTGGAGTTGCAACGTCGAGCGCGCTTCGTTGATGCACATCGGCCGATCACGACGCGACGAGCAGGTTTGAACCGTATGGGCCAGGGCCATTGTGATGAGGGCGCCGCATTGGAGCCAAAGCGGCTTGCTGTTGAACACATCGACGAGTCTAGGGCGTCCGACATAAAAACGATGAAAAAAGATACTCTTGACGCGTAGCGTCGATGTAATTACGAAGCATATCTAATCATATATGGTCGATTACGCGACCTGATTCGTCGCGACGTGGTACGCCTGGAAAGTCCCACCGGCCGCCGTGCCGATCACTCCCCCACGATGCTCTGTTTTCACCGTCGACGCCGAGCGGCGTTTACACGATTTTTACACCCGAAGCCTGATTCTTAGCCGGGCTTTTATGTGGATTTGAGTACGCTTCAGTTCGTCCGAATCCGCTACGGGAGCTCATAACAATGGACTTGCTTTACATCGCCGGCATTGCCGTTTTCTTCGGCCTTTGCGCGGCGCTTGCCACCGGCTGCGAGAAGCTCCGCCGCGCTCCGGGAGGTCGCCCATGACTACCTGGATGCTGTGGCTCGCAAGCGCATCGACGCTGCTTCTATTCGTCTACCTCGTGTACGCGTTGCTGCGTGCGGAGGATCTGGAATGAACGCCAATAACCTGTTTCAAACCGCGCTCTTTATCGTCGTCCTGATTGGACTGGCGATACCGCTCGGCCGCTATATCACCGGTGTGATGGATGGGTCGTCGGTCGTCGTGCGCCGTATCGGTCGACCTTTCGAAGCGGTGCTATACAAGCTCGCGGGCGTCGATGCACAAGCCGAAATGTCGTGGAAGCGCTACGCGCTCGCCGTGCTCGCTTTCAATGCGCTCGGTGCGCTTGCTCTGTACGGCCTCCTGCGCCTGCAGCAGTGGCTGCCGGTCAATCCGCAGAGTTTCGGCCCGATGACGTCCGACGGCGCGTTCAATACCGCCGTGAGCTTCGTGACCAACACCAACTGGCAGGATTACTCGCCTGAAGCGACCGCCAGCTATCTGTCGCAGATGCTCGGACTCACCGTGCAGAACTTCCTGTCGGCGGCGACCGGGATCGCGGTCGTCGTCGCTTTGATCCGCGGCTTTGCGCGCCACACCGCGATGACGATCGGCAATTTCTGGGTCGATCTCACGCGCATCACGCTATACGTGCTCGCGCCGCTTGCCGTCGTCGTGTCGCTGGTGTTCGTCAGTCAGGGTGCAATCCAGAACTTCGAGTCGTACAAGGATGTGTCGACGCTACAGGTCACGACCTACCAGACGCCCAAGACCGATGCGCAGGGCAACGCCGTCAAGGACGAGAAGGGCAATCCGGTGATGGAGGACCACAAGGCCGACAAGCAGACGATCGCGATGGGCCCGGTCGCCTCGCAGGAAGCGATCAAGATGCTCGGCACCAATGGCGGCGGCTTCTTCAACGCCAACTCCGCGCATCCGTTCGAAAACCCCACACCGTTCTCGAACTTCGTGCAGATGATCGCGATGCTGGTGATTCCTGCTGCACTCTGCGTGGTGTTTGGCCGCATGGTCGGCGACAGGCGGCAAGGCTACGCCGTGCTCGCCGCGATGACGATCGCGTTTGCCGTCGCCTGCTGGGGCGAGATCTCGGCGGAACAGGCCGGCAACCCGCTCTTTGCATCATTGCACGTCGATCAGACTGCGTCGGCATTGCAGGCGGGCGGCAATGCGGAAGGCAAGGAAACGCGCTTCGGCATCGCGCAGTCCGGCATCTTCACGGTCGCGACGACCGCCGCATCGTGCGGCGCGGTCAACAACATGCACGACTCGCTCACGCCGATGGGCGGCTTTGTCCCGCTGCTGCTGATCCAATTGGGCGAGGTGATCTTCGGGGGCGTCGGATCGGGTCTCTACGGGATGCTGGTGTTCGCGCTGCTCGCGGTCTTCGTCGCGGGATTGATGATCGGGCGGACGCCTGAGTACGTCGGCAAGAAGATCGAATCGTACGAGATGAAGATGGTGGCGATTGTCGTGCTGCTGACGCCGTTCCTGGTGCTGGTCGGCGCGTCGATCGGCGTGCTGAGTGCGGCGGGCACCGCCGGGATCTTCAATCCCGGCCCGCACGGATTCTCCGAAGTGCTCTACGCGTACAGCTCGGCTTCGAACAACAACGGCAGCGCGTTCGCCGGACTGTCTGTCAACACGCCGTTCTACAACACGACGCTCGCCATCGCGATGTGGTTCGGCCGCTTCGGTTCGATCGTCCCGGTGCTCGCCATCGCGGGCGCGCTCGCAGCCAAGAAGCGTATTGCCGTCACGGCCGGCACGCTGCCGACCCATGGTCCGCTCTTCGTCGTATTGCTGCTCGGCACGGTGGTGCTGGTCGGCGCGCTGACCTACGTGCCGGCGCTCGCGCTCGGTCCGGTCGTCGAGCATCTGATGATGCTCGCGGGCAAATAAGCGGTCAATGATCCAGAGGAAAGCATGTCTACACTTGTCAAACCGCCTGTCAAGAATCCAAACCAGGCGCCCCAGAAGACGCCGGAGCCGGGTGTCCATACGCGCTCGGCAGCACGTTCGATGTTCGATCCGCAGATCGTCAGGCCGGCGATCGTCGATTCGTTCAGGAAGCTCACGCCGCGCACCCAGTTGCGCAATCCGGTGATGTTCTGCGTCTACGTGGGCAGCATCCTGACCACGGCCTTGTGGATCGCGGCACTCGCCGGTCAGGCCGAGGCGCCCGCGGGATTCATTCTCGCAGTCGCGCTATGGCTGTGGTTCACGGTGCTGTTCGCGAACTTCGCCGAGGCGCTTGCCGAGGGCCGTTCGAAGGCGCAGGCAGCGTCGCTCAGAAGCGCGAAGCACAATGTCGTGGCGAAAAAGCTGAATCAGCCCCATCCGAAATCGCCGGTGCAGATCATGGCATCGACGGATCTGCGCAAGGACGATGTCGTGCTGGTCGAAACGGGCGATGTGATTCCCGCCGACGGCGACGTGATCGAAGGCGTGGCATCGGTCGATGAATCTGCGATCACGGGCGAGTCCGCGCCGGTGATCCGCGAGTCGGGCGGCGATTTCTCCGCGGTCACGGGCGGCACGCGGGTGCTTTCCGACTGGATCGTGATGCGCGTGTCGGTCAATCCGGGCGAGGCGTTTCTCGACCGCATGATCGCGATGGTCGAAGGCGCGAAACGGCAGAAGACGCCAAACGAGATCGCGCTGACGATCCTGCTCGTCGCGCTGACGCTCGTGCTGCTGTTCGCCACCGCGACGCTCCTGCCGTTCTCGATCTTCTCGGTCGCAGCCATGAAGTCGGGTCACGTCGTGACGATCACAGCGCTCGTCGCACTGCTCGTCTGCCTGATCCCGACCACCATCGGCGGGCTCCTGTCGGCGATCGGCGTCGCGGGCATGAGCCGCATGATGCAGGCGAACGTGATCGCCACATCGGGCCGCGCGGTCGAGGCGGCGGGCGACGTCGATGTCCTGCTGCTCGACAAGACCGGCACGATCACGCTCGGCAACCGCCAGGCGTCGACCTTCCTGCCGGCGCCTGGCCTCTCGGAACACGATCTCGCGGATGCCGCTCAACTCGCGTCGCTTGCCGACGAGACACCCGAAGGACGCAGCATCGTGGTGCTCGCGAAGCAGCGCTTCAACATCCGCCAGCGCGACATGGCGATGCTGCACGCGACGTTCCTGAGTTTCAGCGCGCAGACGCGCATGAGCGGCGTCGACCTGCCGGACCACGAGATTCGCAAGGGCGCCGCCGATTCGGTGAAGCATTACGTCGAAACGAACGGCGGCCGTTATCCGCAGGACGTGCAGGCAGCCGTGGACAACGTCGCGCGGCGCGGCAGCACGCCGCTCGTGGTCGCCGAGAAGCAGGGCGACATCGCGCGCGTGCTCGGCGTGATCGAGCTGAAGGACATCGTCAAGGGCGGCATCAAGGAACGTTTTGCCGAACTGCGCAAGATGGGCATCAAGACCGTGATGGTGACGGGCGACAACCGGCTGACGGCCGCGGCGATCGCAGCCGAAGCGGGCGTCGACGACTATCTGGCCGAAGCGACGCCCGAAGCGAAGCTTGCGACGATCCGGGGTCATCAGGCGGAAGGGCGCCTCGTCGCGATGACGGGCGACGGCACCAACGACGCGCCGGCGCTCGCCCAGGCCGACGTCGCGGTCGCGATGAACTCCGGCACGCAGGCGGCGAAAGAAGCCGGCAACATGGTCGATCTCGATTCGAACCCGACCAAGCTGATCGAGATCGTCGAGATCGGCAAGCAGATGCTGATGACACGCGGGTCGCTCACGACGTTCTCGATTGCCAACGACGTCGCGAAGTACTTTGCGATCATCCCGGCCGCGTTCGCGACGACCTATCCGCAACTGCGCGTGCTCGACGTGATGCACCTGACTTCACCCGCCTCGGCGATCCTGTCGGCGGTGATCTTCAATGCGCTGATCATCGTGTTCCTGATTCCGCTGGCGCTCAAGGGCGTCAAGTACCGCGCATTGGGCGCGGCGTCTCTCTTGCGGCGCAACCTGCTGATCTACGGTCTGGGCGGGCTGCTCCTGCCGTTCCCGTTCATCAAGCTGATCGATATGGTCCTGACGGGTTTCGGCTGGGCCTGAGTGTATCGAGCGAAAGAGTCTTAAAACAAGCGAGTCAAACATCATGAAAAACTTCCTTCGTCCCGTCCTGGTGCTGTTTGCCGCCATGACGGTCATTACCGGCGCGGTTTATCCAGTCGTGGTCACCGCGATCGGGCATGTGGCCTTCCCCGAACAGGCGAGCGGCAGTCTCATCATCAAGAACGGCAAGGCGGTCGGGTCGGAACTGATCGGCCAGCAGTTCGATGCGCCCGACTATTTCTGGGGCCGGCTGTCGGCCACGGCGCCGAATCCGTACAACGCTCAGGCGTCAAGCGGCTCGAACCTCGGGCCGACCAACCCCGCGCTCGCCGACGAAGTCAAAGGGCGCCTGAGCGCGCTTCACGACGCGGACCCGTCCAACACCGCGCCTGTGCCGGTCGATCTCGTCACGTCCTCGGGCAGCGGGCTCGACCCGGAGATCAGCCCGGCTGCCGCCGCCTATCAGATCGACCGTGTCGCGAAGGCGCGCAAGTTGTCCCACAACGACGTCGAAGCACTCGTGCAACGCAACACCAGTGGGCGGCAGTTCGGCGTTCTGGGTGAGGCGCGCGTGAACGTACTGAAGCTCAATCTCGCGCTCGACGAACTGAAGCCCGTGCAGTGATGGAAAGGCCCGATCCCGATGAACTGCTGGAGAAGATCCAGCGTGATGAAGAGAAGCGTCAGCGCGGGCGGCTGAAGATTTTTTTCGGCGCTTCGGCCGGGGTCGGCAAGACGTTCGCGATGCTGCAGGCGGCACATCGACGGCGGGAAGAGGGCGTCGATGTCGTGGCGGGGATCGTCGAGACGCACGGGCGCAAGGAAACGCTCGCGCTGCTCGACGGTCTCGACGTGCTGCCGCCCGCGCACATCGAATATCGCAACCGCAAGCTCGCCGAGTTCGATGTCGATGCGGCGCTCGCGCGCAAGCCACAACTGATTCTTGTCGACGAACTCGCGCATTCCAATGTGCAGGGCGCCCGTCACGTGAAGCGCTGGCAGGACGTATACGAACTGCTGGACGCCGGCATCGACGTCTACACGACCGTCAATGTCCAGCACCTCGAAAGCCTGAACGACATCGTGGGCCGCATCACCGGCATTCGCGTCTGGGAAACCGTGCCGGACCGCGTGTTCGATCTCGCCGACGAAGTCACGCTGGTCGACCTGCCAGCCGAGGAACTGCTCGAACGCTTGCAGGAAGGCAAGGTGTATCTGCCTCAGCAGGCCGAGCGTGCGGTGCGCAATTTCTTTCGCAAGGGCAATCTCATCGCCCTTCGCGAACTGGCGCTCAGGCGCACAGCCGATCGCGTCGATGCGCAAATGCGCGAGTACCGCGCGGATCAGTCGATCGAGCGAATCTGGCAGGCGCGCGAACGACTTATCGCGTGCATCGGACCCGGACCGGAAAGCGCCGCGCTGGTCCGTGCGGCCGCACGGCTCGCCGCGGGCCTCAAGGCGGACTGGCTCGCGGTCTACGTCGAGACGCCAGGGCTTCAGCGTCTTTCCGACGAGATGCGCAAGCGCACGCTCGATGCGCTCAAGCTCGCCGCCGATCTCGGCGCGGAAACCGTCACCCTGGATGGCACCGATGCCGCCGAGACGCTGGTCGCCTATGCGCGCATGCGCAATGTGTCGAAGCTCGTGGCCGGTGCCTCGGCGGCACGCGGCTGGCATCGTGTGATGGCGCAGCCGGTCGGCGAGCGCCTCGTGAGATGTGCGGCCGACATCGACGTGACGCTCGTCGGCGCAAATCTCGCACGAGAAGCGCACGGCCCGCATCGCGGCATCCTGAACTTCGCTGCCGCGCGCGACCAAGCGCGCTCGAAGCCCAATGCGTACCTGTACGCGTTCGGCATCGGCGCCGCGCTCACCGTTCTCGCGAGCGTGCTCGCCCGGCATCAGTTCGCTCTCGCGAATCTGGTGATGCTGTACCTGCTTGGCGTCATCTTTGCCGCTGTCCGGCTGGGGCGGGGGCCGGGCGTGTTGCTGTCGTTCCTGAGCGTCGCCGCGTTCGATTTTTTCTTTGTGCCGCCGCAGTTTTCGTTTTCCGTTTCGGATACGCAGTACCTGCTGACCTTTGTCGTGATGCTGCTCACCTCATTGACGATCAGTCACCTCACTTCGAGCCTGCGGCATCAGGCGCATGTCGCTTCCTTGCGCGAGCGTCGCACCGGCGCGATGTACGCGATGACCCGGGAGCTGGGCGCCGCGCTGATGACGCAGCAGATCATCGAAATCGGCACTCGCCACGTGGGCGAGGTGTTCCAGGCCAAGGTGGCGATCCTGCTCCCCGACAGCGCCGAAAAGGTCAGGCAGAAAATCGACGAGCCGAATCCGGATGTCACGCTGGATGCCGCGCGCCTCGACCTCGATGTCGCGCAATGGGTGTACGACCAGCAGAAGCCGGCGGGTCGCGGCACCGACACGCTGCCCGCCACCGCAGCGCTTTACCTGCCGCTGAAGGCGCCGATGCGCACCCGCGGCGTTCTCGCGCTCGTCACCGAGCGGCCCGCGGAGCTTGCGATTCCCGAACAGCAGCGCATGATCGACACGTTCGCCGCCCAAATAGCGCTGGCACTCGAACGAGTTCACTACGTGGAAATCGCACAGGATGCCCTCGTCAGCATGGAGTCCGAGCGCTTGCGCAACTCCTTGCTGTCGGCGATCTCCCATGACCTGCGCACACCACTTACGTCGATCGTCGGCTTTGCATCGGTGCTCGAAGATCAGCAGCCGGTCACTTCATCTCGCGATTCGTCGCGCGACCTGATCCACGCGATCCACGAAGAAGCGCTGCGCATGAGCGGGCTCGTGACGAATCTGCTCGACATGGCGCGGCTTGAGGCCGGAGCCATTCGGTTGAATCGGCAATGGTCGATGCTGGAAGAAGTGGTCGGCGCAGCGTTAGCGGTATGCCGTCGTACGCTGGAAGGGCATCCGGTGAAGGTTCGCGTTCCGCCTGAGCTACCGCTCGTCAGGCTGGATGCGGTGCTCATGGAGCGGCTCTTCGCGAACCTGTTCGAGAACGCGGCGAAGTACACGCCTCCGGGAACAGCGTTGCTGATCGACGCGACGGTCGAACGCAACGCGGACCAGAAGTTCGTCCGGGTCTGTATCGAGGACAACGGCCCGGGTGTTCCGTCGGGCATGGAACATCGTCTCTTCGACAAATTCACGCGCGGCGAGAAGGAGTCAGCGAAGCCGGGCATCGGTCTGGGCCTCGCGATCTGCCGGGCGATTGTCGAGGCGCATGGCGGGACAATCGGCGTCGAGAATCGCGAGGACTCGGATGGCAACGCGATCGGCGCGCGTTTCTGGTTCACCTTGCCCGCGAACGAATCCCCGCCTTCGGAGACGCTCCCTGACGAAGACACAGAGACGCGCTCTGCCTCGGTACCGGATCGATCATGAGCGAGCCGGCTGTGACCGTCGTGATGATCGAGGATGACAAACAGATCCGGCGCTTCGTGCGCACTACGCTGGAAGCACACGGGATGACCGTGTTCGAGGGCGAGACCGGGCAGCAAGGGTTGCGAGAAGCGGCGACGCGCAAGCCCGACCTGATCGTCGTGGACCTTGGCCTTCCGGACTCCGACGGGATCGACGTCATCCGCGAGTTGCGCAACTGGTGTGATCGGCCGGTGATCGTGCTGTCGGCGCGCACGCACGAGGATATCAAGGTCGCCGCACTCGACGCCGGCGCGGACGATTACCTGACCAAACCCTTTGGTGTGCCGGAACTGCTCGCCCGCATTCGGGCGCAGTTGCGTCGGCGCAACCGCGGCGGCGAGCAGGAGTCACCGCAGGTATGCTTCGGCTGCGTTGCAGTGGATATGGCGGCCCGCAGCGTCACGCGCGATGGCGTTCCCATTCACCTGACACCGATCGAGTACCGGTTGCTCACGACGCTCGTACGCCATGCCGGCCGCGTGCTGACTCATCAGCAACTGCTGCGCGAAGTCTGGGGACCGGCCCACACCGAAAGCCAGCACTATTTGCGCGTCTATATGGGGCATCTGCGGCAAAAGCTCGAAAGCGATCCTGCCCAGCCGGTTCATATCGTCACCGAGACAGGGGTTGGATATCGCCTGCTGGGAGCGCGATAGAGATCGCGCCGTCGCGCACGCCTTCAGTGCTGGCGACGCTCAAAGACGCGCGGCCGAATTTCCACGATCACGGCTTCCGGAAGCACCTTTTGCAGCGTCCGAAGGGTGAAGCCGATGTCTTCGGCAGCGACGTCGAGTTCGAGCCGCAGTTCATTCCGGTCGCGCGATGCGTGGCTGACATAGACGCCGAGGGGCGAATGGAATAGCCGCCTGATGCGGTCGCGGGAGGTCTCGTCTTGCTCGCTGTGGACTGTGGCCGAAAGCAGCACGCGCTGCGGCGGGATAGCGAGCACGTTGTTGTCGATCGTGCTGCGTCGTTTGTTTTGTTCGAAGACCAGGTTCATTTGGGCGTGTGCTCCTTGAGATCCAGGTGCTTCAAAGCTTATGTGAATGTTCGTAAACGCCGAGTAAAAAGATCGAACTCGGTTGTATCGAAACCATCTGGAGGGTTCATGCAGTTGAAGCTGACGCATGGACCGCGCGACTGCTCCGGATCGGATGTTTGCCGGATGAAAATTCTCGCCCGGGCGCAGTCACAAGGCGCGTATGCTTCTTACATAACTTCGGAGGCGATCATGGCAGGCAAGCATCACTTTTATCAGGGATACGACCTGGAGGCTCTCGTTTATCCGCGCGAGAGCGACCCGCTAATGCGCCGCAACATGCGCGACGGCACTGGCTACGATGCGGCGATCCGCCTTCGGCCATCCGACGGCGCCGATCCTTCAGCGCCTTTCCGGGTATTCAAGGTCAATACGACCCACGGCTACGAAGACCTCGGGGACGCGCAGCGCGCCGCGTTTGCCTACGGAGAAGCCATTATCGACGGGCTCGTCGCGGAAAAATCGGCGAATCAAATCTGACGGGGATAGCGCCGTCAGCAGCGAGGCATAAGCGCTGGCGGCGAAACAGGCAACCCACGCCGCCGGCACCGATGCGAAGAGCGCCCAAACGCCCCGAATTCCCCCGCCATTTTCATTGCAGATGTGCTCCGCGCCACAGAAGCCGTGTCGCTTCGGTTCTACTCTCGTGCTGCGATTCCTGATCAGCAACCGGAGGCCGAGATGGCGCTCAGCAAAACCGAAAACAAAGTGTTCAGCGACAAATGTCTGCCGTTTCTCGTCCGAAGCGTCGCGACCGACTTCGGGCTGGATTTTCATATCTCGCCGCGCCAGATGAGCGCATCGCCGACAGTCGGCCTGCATATCACCGCCCATCGCAGCGCCGGCGCCAGGCTCTCCTATCCGCTCAACGTGTTCGTCTATTGGCCGGCACCGGGCATCCGCCAGTTTCTCTCCAACATCGACCGGCCGATCGTCGCGGCGAGCGTGAGCGATCGCGTCCCGCAGGAGATCCGCAAGGTAATGGAGCGCTCTGGCATCGACTTCGCGAGCCGCTCGCAGGAAAAGGGCGAAGTCCTCACGCTGGAACTGAAAGACAGCGTCCTCTGATCCGGCGCGGCCGGGCGTCCTTGCCCGACCGTCCGGCGCCCGCGGTGGGCGATAATGCGCGCTCCCGAACCAGACGGACGACGCCCGCATGAGACCGCCGCGCCTCGATCAACTCGACGACATCGACCGCAACCTCGTCGCGCTCCTGCAAACGAACGCGCGCGAAAGCGTGGCGAGTCTGGCGCGCCAGCTCGGCGTTGCGCGCACGACGGTGATCGCACGCATCGCTCGCCTCGAAAAGAACAACGTGATCGCGGGCTACGGCGTGCGGCTCGGGCAGGACGTGCTCGACGCGAGCATCCAGGCATATGTCGGCATCAAGCTCGCGCCGAAGTATGGCCGCGACGTGCAGAAGCGCTTCGCCCGGATGCCCGAGATCCAGTTGCTTTGCGCGGTAAGCGGCGAGTTCGATTACGTCGCGTGGCTGCGCGCCGATTCCCCCGATCGCCTGAACGACCTGCTCGATGAAATCGGCGCGCTGGAAGGCGTCGAGCGCACGACGACGTCGATCATCCTCGCGCGCAAGATCGACCGCGTCGGCTGAATTTCGACGATTCGCATCGCTTCTACGTCAAAACGACGAAAACCCTCGTCGATACGCATCATTTTGCGTCTAGGATCAGTATTCGGCCGCTCCTACACTTGTGTACGAAGGGTTCACTCCCGGACTACACAACCGCAACTACGTTGCATGGGACCAGAGTAAGCGTTGAAGAGCCAGCTCTGGTCGACAGGAGAATGAAAAATGAAAGTGGCCCTCGTAGGAGCCGGACTGATCGGTCAAAGCATTGCCCACCTGCTGCGTGAAACGGGCGATTTCGAAGTCGTCGCATTCGATCGCGACGACGGCGCGCTCGCGCTGCTCGACGCGCAGGGCGTCGCGACGCGCCGCGTCGATTCCGCCGACGCCACCGCGCTGCGCCACGCGCTGCAGGGCTTCGACGCGCTCGTCAACGCGCTGCCGTATTACCTCGCAATCAACGTCGCGTCGGCAGCGAAAGCGGCGGGCGTCCATTACTTCGACCTCACCGAAGACGTGCGCGCGACCCATGCGATCCGCGCGATCGCCGATGGCGCGACGCATGCGTTCATGCCCCAGTGCGGCCTGGCGCCGGGGTTCATCGGCATCGTCGCGCACGATCTGGCGAAGCGCCTCGACGACTTGCGCGAAGTGAAGATGCGCGTCGGCGCGCTGCCCGAGTTTCCGACCAACGCGCTGAAGTACAACCTGACGTGGAGCATCGACGGCCTCATCAACGAGTATTGCCAACCCTGCGAGGCGATCCGCGAAAGCCGCCAGCAATGGGTGCAGCCGCTCGAAGGCGTCGAGCATTTCTCGCTCGACGGCATCGAGTACGAGGCTTTCAACACCTCGGGCGGCCTCGGCACGCTCTGCGAAACGCTCGCGGGCAAGGTCGAGGCGCTCGACTACAAGTCGGTGCGCTATCCGGGCCATCGCGACCTGATGAAGTTCCTGCTCGACGACCTGCGCATGTCGACCGACCGTGACGGCCTGAAGGCGATGCTGAAGCGCGCCGTGCCGTCGACCGCGCAGGACGTCGTGCTGATCTTCGTGACGGCGACCGGCATGCGGCGCGGCCAGCTCGTGCAGGACGTGTTCACACGCAAGATCTTTGCGAAGGACGTCTGCGGCGTGCCGATGAGCGCGATCCAGATCACGACGGCGGGCGCCGTCTGCGCGGAACTCGACTTGTTCCGCGAAGGCGTGCTGCCGCAAAGCGGCTTCATCCGCCAGGAGCAGGTGCCGCTCGACGCGTTCCTGAACAACCGCTTCGGGCGTCTTTACGAAGGGGAGAGCGTGTTGAAGACGACGCGGCAACTGGCTGCCGCCTGAACCGAGGGCCGTCAGAGCCACTGAGAGACGAAAAGGGCGCTGCGGCGCCCTTTTTGTTGGTCGGCGACGCTACACGAGCCGCTGCAGCAGGTCGTCATACGCCTCGTCCGACGGCGACGAATTGTCGAACATCAGCAGGTCGCGGCTCGCGGGTCCGTCCGGCACGAAGCGCCGCTGCCGGTATTCGTCCCAGTGCGCGAGCTTGTACGCGTCGTTCGGATCGCCACGCGCGACGATCCGTTCGCGCGCCACGTCGTCCGTCACGTGCACCCAGACGACGCGAATCGTCACCTCGTCGCCGATGCGAAGCCATGCGCGGTCGAAGAGCCGCTCCTCGCGGACCTCCCGCGTAAGCGGCGCGACCACCGCGACGCTCACGCCGAGATCGAGATTCTCCCGCGCCGTGTCGATCAGCGCGCGATACTCGGGATCGCGGAAATGCTGAAGGAAGAGCGGGCTGTCGCGATCGTTCGGGTCGCCGGTCAGCGCGCCCATCGCGGCGGCGCTGTACGCGCCGTAGAGCGTGTCCTTGTCGAGCAGGCAGAACGGCTCGCCCGTGGCGCGCACAAGACGCGGAAAGAGGCGCTTCGCGAGCGTCGTCTTGCCGGTGCCCGCGTGGCCGCAGAAGAAGATCAGATACGTCATGCGCCGGTGTTCCATGTGGACCAGACGACTTCAATCATAACCAGAGGCGCCGTCAGCTTCCCCGCTGATACCACTTCATGAGCGGCGTCGAGGTGATGCCATGCACGATCACCGACGCCGTGATCACCCCGATCACGAGCGGCACGAGCGGTGCCGCCGCGCTTTTCGGCGCGTGCTCCAGCGCGTACATGAGGTAGTAGAACGAGCCGACGCCGCGTATTCCGAACCAGCTCATGAGGCGCCGCTGCCGCGCCGTCGCGAGCGAGCCGACCAGTGACGCTTCCACCGCCAGCGGCCGCACGATCGCGAACAGCACGACGACCAGCGCCGCGGCCTGCCAGGTCAGGAACTGCTTCCAGACGTGCGCAAGCGTCGCGCCGACGATGAGCATGATCGCCACTTCCGCGATGCGCTCCAGTTCGATCGTGAAGCCGAGCACGCGCTCGGCCATGAACGCATGGGCGCGTTCGGGATCGACGGCGGTCGCGCCGACGTCTTCCGAATCGATCGTGCCGACGGCCTCTCTCGGAGACTTGTCGCCGCTCGCTTTCTGCTCGACGCGGCGCATCGCGAGGCCCGCCGCGAACACCGCGAGAAACGCGTAGGTCTGCAGCAACTCGGCCACTCCATACGACAGCGCGATCAGTCCGAGCGCATAGAAGCCCTCCGGGCCGAGCGCCTGGCCGTGGCGCGTGCGCAAAAACGCCACGAGCCGCACCGAGAGGTCGCCGAGGAGCCACCCGCTCGCGAGCGCACCCGCGACGCCCCAGAGCGCGAGACCCGCGAACGCCCACGAACGCGCCTCGCCCGGCGACGCCTCATAGTTGCACACGGCGATGCCGAGCAAAGCAAACGGCAGCGCGATGCCGTCGTTCAGGCCTCCTTCGCCGGTCAGCGAAAAGCGCAGCAGATCGACGTCGCCGGGGCTTTCGACCTGCACGTCGTGGGCGAGCACGGGGTCGGTCGGCGCGAGCATCGCGGCGAGCAAAAGCGCCGGGCCCCAGTTCAACCCCAGCACGTGCACGGAGAAGAGCGTGAGCGCGATGACCGTGAACACCATCGCGACAATGCCGAGCCGCACGGGCAGCAACCAGATGCGGTCGGTCGGCGGCACGCGCAGGCGCAGGCCGATCGCGAAGAGCGAAACAAGCATCGCGACTTCGGTGATGCGGCGCAGGATGGTGGCATCGGCGACGAGATCGGGGTCGAGCAGGTCCGCGCCCAGCGGCCCGAGCGCGAAGCCTATCGCGAGATAGCACATTGCTGTGCTGATCGGCAGATGCTTGAACGTCGAACTGGCAAGCCCCATGAGGATGAGTACACCGCCAACGACGAGAAACCACATCGTCTCGGTCATGGAAACCTGTCTGCTGTGAGGAGTGGCCGGCGCGCCGGATGAGAAGGGCGCCGGGGTCCGGTAAAGGTAGCACGGGCCATGCCCGTGAATCTCGCGGTGGCGGCGAGGCGGCTTCTTCGCGCGTAAGATGGCAACGACCCTTCTTCGGCACGACCCTTCGTTCAACGTCACGGTTTCGCGGGAGGCTGGCATGTCACACCATTTCGACGCCGTCGTGATCGGCACCGGACAAGGCGGCGGACCGCTCGCCGTGCGGCTCGCAGAGAGCGGGCGCAAGACGGCCGTCATCGAGCGGCATTTGTTCGGCGGCACCTGCGTGAACGTCGGCTGCACGCCGACCAAGACCTACGTCGCAAGCGCGCGCGCCGCGCACGTCGCGCGCCACGCGGCGGAGTACGGCGTGCTGATCGCCGGGGACGTACAGATCGACATGGCGCGCGTGAAGGCGCGCAAGGACGAGGTGATCGGCGCGTCGCGCGACGGCGTCGAAAAATGGCTGCGCGGCACGCAAAACCTGACTGTCTTCACCGGCCACGGGCGCTTTACGGGGCCGCATTCGATCCGGGTCGACGCTCACGACGGCCAGCAGCACGAACTGGAAAGCGACGCGACCTTCATCAACACCGGCACGCGCCCGACCATTCCGCCGATCGACGGCATCGACCGGATCCCGTATCTGACCAACTCGACGCTGCTCGAACTGACCGAGGTGCCCGCGCATCTCGTGATCGTCGGCGCGAGCTATATCGCGCTCGAATTCGCGCAGATGTTTCGCCGCTTCGGCAGCCGAGTGACCGTCCTCGTGCGCGGCAAGCGCGTGCTCACGCGCGAGGACGCGGATTTCGCGGAGAGTATTCAGAAGGTGCTGGCGAAGGAGGGCGTCGAGTTTCGCTTCGGTGGCGAGCCGACACGCGTCGAGCCTCTCGGCGACGGCGTACGCATCGGCCTGAACGAAGACACGATCGACGCGTCACATCTGCTTTTCGCGACCGGGCGCCAGCCGAACACCGACGACCTCGGCCTCGACGCGGCGGGCGTCGCGGTGAACGCGCACGGTCTGATCGACGTCGACGGCGAGCTGCGCACGCAGGTCGAAGGCATCTGGGCGATCGGCGACGTGAACGGGCGCGGCGCGTTCACGCATACGTCGTACAACGACTTCGAGATCGTCGCGGCGCACCTGATCGACAACGAGCCGCGCAGCGTCGATACGCGGATCATGACCTACGCGGTGTTCGTCGATCCGCCCTATGCGCGCGTCGGCATGAGCGAGAGCGAGGTGAGGAAGGATGGCCGCGAGGCACTGATCGCGACGATGCCGATGTCGCGTGTGGGCCGGGCGCGCGAGCGCGGCGAGACGGACGGCTTCATGAAGGCGCTCGTCGATGCGAAGACGAAGCAGATTCTGGGCGCCGCGATCCACGGCATCGAAGGCGACGAGGCGATCCACACCTTCGTCGACATCATGAACGCAGGCGCGCCGTACACCACGCTCAAGAACGCGATGCACATCCATCCGACCGTCAGCGAACTGATTCCGACACTGCTCGGGATGCTGAAGCCGCTGAAATAATCAGGCCTCCACCGCCGGCTTCTCGACTTCCGGCGTGACGGCCGCTTCGCGCGTCTCGGGCATCGCGAGCCACACGAGCGCGACCGCAAGCGCACCGGCGGCCGCGAGCCCGAAGAAGCTCATCGCGGTGCCGAAGCGGTCGGCGGCGAAGCCCGCCGCCGCCGTTGAGAGCGTCGCTCCAATGCCCGCCGCAAGTCCGAAGAAGCCGATCGTCAGGTTGTAGTGGCCCTTGCCGCCGGCGACGTCGGCTGCGATCAGTGGCAGCATCACGCCGAACACCGCCGCGCTGATGCCGTCGAGCATCTGCACCGGCACGAGCAGATAAGGGCTCGAGACCCCGGCGAACAGCAGCGCGCGCACCGGCAGCGCAGCGAAGCCGAGGATCAGCACCGGGCGCCGTCCCCAGCGCTGCGCCTGCCGTCCGACCCACGGCGACATCGCCGCGACCAGGAACTGCGGCACGATGATGCACGCCGCGATCACGAGTTGAACGTTGTCGCCCATGTGCGCCGTGACTTCGCCGGCGGCGAGATTGAGCATCGCCGCGTTCGACAAGTGAAAGAGCACCACGCACGCCGCGAAGATCAGAAGCCGCCTGTCGCGCAGCAGTTCGCGCAGCGACACGCGCTCTTCGCCTTCGGGCGTGATCGTTTTGTCGGGCTTCTGGCTGCCGCGCGCAATCTTCGGCGGCATATCGTGATGGATCATCGACAGCGCGACGAGCGCCGGCAGCGCGAGCGCCGCCGTCAGGAAGAACACGGAGCGCAGCGAGAAATATTCGCCGAACACGCCCATCAGCGCCGCCGTGAGCGCGCTGCCGATCGATGCCCAGCGCGCATTGCGCCCGAGCCGGTCGCCGAGATCGGCGCGCGAGACGAGCGCGTAGGAGATCGCCGCCATCGCGGGCACGAGCATGCAGCTTGCGAAACCGTGCAGCACTTCGGCCGCGAACACCGGCACGAAGGTCGGGCTCGCGGCGAGAAAGAGGGCGCTCGCAATGATCGCGACGATCGCGGATGCCGCTGCGAACTTCTTGTTGCGCATCGCATCGACGAGCGCGCCCGCCGGCAGTTGGCTCGCCATCGCGCTGATCGTGCCGACCGAGAGCATCAGCCCGATTTCGCCCTGCGTCCACTTGTTGGCGGCGAGGTACGAAGCGATGAAGGGGCCGAAGCCGGTCTGCACGTTGGCGACGAAGAAATTCAGCCAGTCGAGTGCGCGAAGACTTCGTGCAATTACCATTATTTGTGATCGATATCGGTGTCGTTATCTGGAAGCGCGCGCGCCGGATGCGGTTGCGCCCGACGCCACGGGGCCGGTCGCGACCGGTCCGGACGAGGTGGGCGCCGACGCAGCCGACGCAGCCGCCGCTGCGGAAGCCGGCGCCGACGCGGGCGCGGGCACGACAGGAGAAACGATCTTGATCGGTTGTTCAGGTCCGTAAGTGGGCGACGCCTTAAGCTGGGCGTCGGTGAAATCCATCTGCAGTTGCGGCGTCTTGTTGCGTGACACGACGCGCAGGTCGCCCCAGCTCGCCGCGACGTGGCGCTTGTCCCCGGAAAGCGAATCGCTCAGATCGATCACGACTGCCTGCGGCTCGGCCTGCGAATCGATCAGCACATCGACCACGCGGCCCATGCGCGCGCCGTTCTTCTGCAGGACCGTCGAATCGACGAGCTGCATCAGGTTGGGCGGCACGTCCTTGACCGGCTGCGGCTTGGGCGGCGCATCGGCTTTCGCCTTGCCGGTAGCGGGCGCGGCGGACGCGCCGAGCGTGATCGCCGGGGTCTTCGCGGCCGGCGCGAAGCGGAACGCGGACCACGGGAAGATCACCTTGCGATCGCCCACGCCGAGAAAGCCGGCCAGATTGACCATCATGACCTTCGGCTTCGCGGCGGAATCGACGTACATGTCGACCGCGCGCCCGATCACCTTGCCGTCCGGGCGCTGCACTTCGCTGTCGAGCAGCCCGTGCAACTGGTCGTGCTGCAGGATGCGCGTCGAGATGATTTGCGGCGGGGGCGGCGGCTCCGGTTCCTCCACGGGCGGCGGGGCGGGCGGCGCGGCGGGCTTCGGCTTGACGACACGGCGCTTCGGCTTCGCCGCCCGCGGCGTCTTCGGTTCCGACGCGGGCTCGGCCGCGACCACGGTCGAAGGCTCTTCGGCTTCGGCGGTTTCCTCGGTCGGCGCGGGCGGCTGGAACGAATGCTCGACGATCGGCACGGGCGTCTGCTGCGGCAGCAGACTGCACGCCGGAAGCACGGCCAGCGCGAGAAGCGGCGCGAGGCATCGCCGCGTCGCAAGCGCGCGGAGAAGCGTGGCTGTCGCGAGGGCGGCCAGCGCCGTGAATATCGAAATGAACAGACCTCGGGCTGAGAAACCTCGACGCGAGAAACCGCCAGTCATCACAAAAGCTCCATGTGTCCGGGCCGCCTGCCTGGGTCAGATCGCCCCGTCGAACCGGAGCGGATTGATATGTGAGAAGTCGTGGGGAGCGTGCCTGCCGGGACGCCGGTCATGCTTTTTCGTGCGCCTGCCCGGGCCCGGCTTCAGACGCCGGACGGGCGCTCGCGCGCCCCTGTCGCCGCGGCGAGCCGCGCGACCGTATCGGGTGCGCCCATCTTTTCGGCGGCGTCGCGCGCGGAGAAGCCGTTTGCATCGCGCGCGTCGGGATTCGCGCCGCGCCCGATCAGATATTCGACCAGTTCGACGCGATTGAACATCGCCGCAATCATGAGCGCCGTGCGGCCGTCGGGCGATGCGCCTTCGACGTCCGCGCCGTGATCGAGCAGCACTTCGATCACCGGCATGAAGCCCTTGAACGCCGCGCCGGCGATGGGCGTCTGGCCGCGGTCGTTGCGCAGGTCCGGGTCGGCCTTGTGCTCCAGAAGCACCCGCACCGCGTCGGCGTGGCCGTGGTAGCTCGCGAGCATCACGAGCGTGTCGCCACGGTCGTTACGCAGGTTCGGCGGCAGGCCCTTGTGCAGCAGCGCGTCGAGCATGGCGGCATCGCCGCGCCGCGCGACTTCGAAGACTTCGCTCGCGAACGCGATCATCTCGTCGTCGGGGCCCTGCTTGCTTGCGTCGTCGGGTTCTTGCATTTCGTTGCTCCGTCCTTGCTTCGTCGTTGCCTGGCGTTGCTGCGTGGAGAAAATGCGCGGCGAGCGGGACCGGTCGAACCGGCGCTCCATGCTCGCGCGGCTTCCCGCGCAGTTCGAAGGATACAGGTTTGCTCGCGGGACGCGTTCGCGCGGGCTCCTCGTTAGCACGATTCGCGCCATGGGGCAACGGCCGCGCCGGAGGAATTCGCGGGTGCCCGCTTGACTCGCCGGGAGCCGCGCGCTTAGGCTCGGCGCAGTTTGCTTAGATGCCGTTCGTCTTCCGGGTTCATCACCTCACCGCTTCGACAAGGAACCTCGCCCATGAACCATCCCGATGCCGGTGCCGATTCCTCCGTGCGCCGCAGCGCGCCCGCCGCGACGCGCAATCGCGACGCCATCCTTGCCGTGCTCGCACGCGTGCTGCCCGCAAGCGGCGTCGTGCTGGAGATCGCGAGCGGCACCGGTCAGCATGCGGTGCATTGCGCCGCCGCGCTGCCGGACATCGACTGGCAACCGAGCGACCCGGACGCCGCGTCGCGTGCGTCGATCGAAGCGTGGCGCGTGCACGAGAAGCTCGCCAACCTGGAGCCGCCGCTCGCGATTGACGTCCGCTCGGCCGACTGGGGCATCGAATCGGCTGCGGCGATGGTCTGCATCAACATGATTCATATCGCGCCGTGGGAAGCGGCAGAGGACTTGTTCGAAGGCGCGAAACGGCTCCTGGCGGCGGGCGGCGTCCTGTATCTATACGGACCGTACCGGCGCCACGGCGCACACACGGCCCCGAGCAACGAAGCGTTCGACGCCCAGTTACGCGCGACCGATCCGCGCTGGGGCGTGCGCAACATGGAAGCGGTCGAGGCGCTCGGGCGGGCAGCCGGGCTGACGCTGGAAGAAGTCGTCCCGATGCCGGCGAACAACTTCAGTCTGGTGTTCAGGAAGGGCTGATCCGGGCGCAGGGTGAGGCGCTCAGGCCTGGGCGCCGGAGGCGCGCCTGCGATCCGCGAGGGCGCTGCGCCACGGCACCGTGGCCATCAGCGAGGCCGCGACGATCATCGCGCCGCCGATCCACCCGCTCGCCGACACCGCCTCGCCGAGCCAGACACTCGCGAACAGCGCGCCGAAAGCCGGCTCGCTGCCCATCAGCAGCGAAACGCGCGTCGGACTGCTGCGTCCGATCGCGAAGTTCTGCGCGAAGAACGCGAATAGCGTGCGGGCAAGCACGAGATAGATCACCGATCCCCAGAAGAGGCCGTGGCCGGCAAGCGTCGGCACGTGCCGGAGTTGCGTCGGCGCGAAGACCAGCGCCACGACAGCGCTGCCCGCTGCCACCACGCCCGACTGCACCGCCGTGATCGAGAGTGCCGGCATCGACGAGTTGCGCATCACGCGCTTGGTCACGCACACGTTGAGCGCACGCAGCACGGCGGCGACGAGGACCAGCGCGTCGCCGGAGTTGAAGGCGAGGGCGCCGTCGCCGGCGAGCAGCCACGCCCCGCCGAGCGAGACCGCCACCGCCATCCATTCGACGCGGCCCGGCCGCCGCGCGAGCAGCACCCATTCCACGAGCGGCGTCAGCACGACGCACAGGCTGATCAGGAACGCCGCGTTCGACGCGCGCGTGAGCAGCACGCCGAAGGTTTCCGCGAGAAAGATGCCGAGCAGCAGGCCGCCGACGCCGAGCACGCCGCGCAGGGTAGCGGCATCGGCGTGGCGCAGGTGCCTCAGGGCCGGCGAGAGCAGCACGAACGTGATCCCGAAGCGCAGCGCGAGCAGCGCGAGTACCGGGTAGACGGCGAGCGCCTCCTTCACGACGCCGTAACTGCTGCCCCACACGATTGCGACCCCGAGCAGCATCAGGTCGGAGAGGAATTGAAGGCGCTTGGCGGGGCGGTCGGGTTTCATGATGGCGGCGACGGAAGTGAGCGAGCCGCCATTGTCGAATGATGCGTCTGCCGCGATAATCGGGTCCACGCGCACAGGCTTTTTGCTCGTGGCGCACAGATGAACGCTCATGAATCCAGCCGATCTTTTCGCGTTGTTGCCCGATATGGCGGTGTTCGCGCGCGTCGTCGACGCGGGCAATTTCTCGGTCGCCGCCCGCCAGCTCGGCAGCACGCCGTCCACCGTCAGCCGTCAGATCAAGCGTCTCGAGGAGGCGCTTGCGACGCGTCTGCTCGAACGCTCGACGCGCAAGGTCCGCGTGACCGAGTCGGGGCAGCAGGTCTACCGCCATTGCCGCGACATGGCCGCCGCGGCGTCCGGCGCGGTCGATGCCGCGGGGCAAAGCGTCGGGCGGGCGCAGGGACGCGTTGCGCTGAGTGCGCCGTCGGCGTATGCGAAATCGGTGATTCATCCGCTCGTGCCGGAGTTTCTCGCGGCGTATCCGGAAGTCGACGTCCAGTTGTTCTTCTCAGATCACGAAATCGATCCGCTCGCGAGCGACCTCGATCTCGTGATCCGCGCGACCGACCGGCCGCCGCAAGGGCTCGCGGCGCGGCCGCTCGGGCGGATCCGCTGGGTGCTGTGCGCCGCGCATTCGTATCTGCGCGAGCGCGGTGCGCCGGCGCATCCGCGCGACCTTGCGGCTCACGACTGCATCTATCTGGGCGAAACGGCCGACGACAACCGCTGGCAGTTCCGGCGCGGCAACGAGACGGCGAGCGTGACGGTCACGGGGCGTTACATCGCGAATCATGCGGGCGCGCGGCTGGAGGCGGCGCAGGACGGGCTCGGCGTCGCCTGCCTGCCGGAGTTCGCCGCGCGCGAGGCGCTTGCGGTGGGGAGCGTCGCGCGCGTGCTCGGCGGCTGGGACATGGAGGCGCGCGCGTATCAGGGACCGGTGTGGCTGCTGTATCCGCCGAACCGGTTCTTGCCGCCCAAGGTCCGCGCCCTGATCGATTTTCTGGCGCAACGGCTGGGGTGACGCAGCGCGTCTTTGGGACCGCGCGTGCATCCGTAGTGAGCGCTCCGTAACTTCCCCGGAGTCGCGCACCCGAATCCCGATCGCCGTGTAGACTGCGAATGATCGTTCACAACGCTGCCCTTGCGAGCAGCGTTTCGTCGTATCTCCGCAGGGAGGGGTCGTACATGCACGCAGCATTGCCGCAGCAAGCAGCACAGGCTGGTTCCAGCGACGCTCCCGCGTTACAGACGGCGCGCGATCTGCGACGCGTCGACATCCACCCCGATCACTGGTATCCGCTCGCGTGGTCGCACGAAGTGAAGCGCGGGCGTGCTCACGGCGTGACCTTCGCCGGCGACCCGATCGTGATCGTGCGCACGGAATCGGGCCGCGTGTTCGCGCTGGAGGACCGCTGCGCGCACCGGCAGGTGCCGCTGCATGCGGGCGTCGTCGACGGTGAATCGATCCGTTGCTGCTATCACGGCTGGACCTACGACTGCTCCGGCCGCTGCATCGATGTTCCCTATCTCGGACGCGAACGCCTGCCGAACGGCGTGCGCTCGTATCCGTGCCGCGAGGCAGCGGGACTCGTCTTCGTGTTTCCCGGCGATCCGCTGCTCGCCGACAGCGCCGTTTTCCCCGAACTCGGCTCGGCAAGCGACAAGGCCTACAAGACGCGCCGCTTCGGCCGCGCGGTCAAGTGCCACTACACCTTCATGCACGAGAACCTGATGGACATGAACCATCAGTTCCTGCATCGCCGGCAGATGGGCCGGATGCGCGCGCGCTCGCTCGGGCGCCGGCGCGGCGAGGACTGGGTCGAGGTGGATTACACGTTCGCGCGCGAGGAGGGCCGCCAGCCGATCGGCGAGGCGCTGGTGTTCGGCCAGAAGCGCGGCAAGGACAGCAGCAACAATTCCGACGGCGCCCAAAAGGACGTCATGACGATCCGCACGGCGTATCCGTACCAGACGCTCAAGATCCGCACGAAGGACGGTACGATGGTCATGGACCTGTTCATCGTCTACGTCCCGCTCGACCGGGAGCAGCGCACGAATCGCACCTTCGGCCTCTTGTCGATCCGCCGCCCGAAGCTCGGGGCTCTGCTCGATGCCGCGTGGCCGCTGCTCGTCTGGTTTACCGAGCGCATTTTCAAGGAGGACCGCTGGATCGTCGAGCGGGAGCAGGAAGCGCACGACCGGCAGGGCGCCGACCACAACCAGGAGGTTTTTCCGGTGATCAACGACCTGCGCGCGCTCCTGATCGAGCGCGGCGCGCCGGCGGGGACGCGCCCGGCGCACGGTTTCGAGATGCGCCGCGTGCACCTGATCCAGCCCGTCACCGATGCGCCGGCGCCGTGATCCGGAAAGCATGTTCGATCGGGACATGGCCCACTGGCGCGAAACGCGCGCTGGCGCTATACAGAAGGAACGCTCCACACGAAGGAGGTTGTCACCATGACACGCGACTCGACTGACCCGTCCGCCGACGACACCGCTGCGCCCGATCATGCGCAGCCCGAGCTGGAACATTTCGATGCGGCGATCGCTCACGTCGACGATTCGGTCGCCGCGGGGCGGATGGCCGCAGGCGCGGCGAAGGGCATCCTGTACAGCATCATCGAAACGCTCGGCACGCTCGTCGGGGACCCCGACCTGCCTGCGCATGCGCGGTCGGGCTACGAAGGCCTGCTCGAGACGGCGCGCGAACTGCGTGCGCGCATCGAGCCCTAGAAGCTTCGTAGAAGCAGCGTCGCTGCGGCCGGTGCCATGCGGCCGCGGCACACCCGGCTCACGTGACTGGCGCCTCGGGATGGATCACCGTCGGGGAGCGTTTACCGTTTCGAGCCGCGCGCCTGGGGCTGCATTTCCTCATCGATCCTTCGATACCCTGCAGAAATGTCATGCCTGAAATCAGCAATCTCGTCGCGTTCGGTTTCGTCGCTCTGGGGATGGTGCTCACGCCCGGACCCAACATGGTCTATCTCGTCTCCCGCTCGATCTGCCAGGGACGGCGCGCCGGACTGATCTCGCTCGCCGGCGTCGCGCTCGGCTTCCTCGTATACATGCTGTGCGCGGCGCTCGGCATCACGGCGCTCTTGCTCGCCGTGCCGTTCGCGTACGATGCGTTGCGCTTCGGCGGCGCTGCCTATCTGCTTTATCTCGCCTGGCAGGCCGTCAGGCCGGGCGGACACTCGCCTTTCCAGGTCCGCGCGCTGCCCGCCGACAGCCCGCGCAAGCTCTTCGCGATGGGCTTCGTCACGAATCTCTTCAATCCGAAGATCGCGGTCATGTACCTCTCGCTGCTGCCGCAATTCATCACGCCCGCAGCAGGGCACGGCAGCGTTCTCGCGCAGTCGCTCGCGCTCGGGTCGCTGCAGATCGCGATCAGCGTCGCCGTGAATTCCGTCATCGCGATCATGGCCGGATCCATCGCGACGTTCCTCGCTGGCCGGCCGTTCTGGCTCGTCGTCCAGCGCTGGCTGATGGGCACCGTGCTCGCCGGCCTCGCGTGGCGCATGGCCACCGAAGCGCGCCGCTGACGCGATCCGAACGCCGTCAGTACGCGGCTCGACAAGCGTTCCTGAGCGGCCCGACAATCGAATCTACGAACGACCAAAGCAGCGACCGAAAGCTGCATGAAAGCCGGTCGCACACGCTTGTTCGTTGATGATTTTTTCCTCTTGGTGGCCTCGCCCGGAGGCCATGTCCTGCGCGGTTCTCGAAGCTCGCCTCAACCAGTCGGCCGCGAAAATACTGGTTAACCAGACAGTGAAAAAAAACGACAGTCGCTGTTCGTGGAACTTTCGCTTTCGTTCTCAATAACATTACACTGGCGAGCAACAAAATTGAACGGCTTAAGGCAATTGGCACAAAGGTGTCAGGCGTCAGGCTTTGTCCCAAAGCAAGCCCAAAGAATCCGACAAACCGCTCAGAGGAGAGAAGATGAAGCGTTACAACAAGACTAAAGCTGCTGTGATCGCCGGCGCTGCGCTGACCGCAGCACCGGTGTTCGCGCAGAGCAGCGTGACGCTGTACGGTATCGTCGATGACTCGGTCGTCTACCAGAGCAGCCAGACGAACCTCAACAAGACCAATCCGGGCCGTTCGAACGTCAAAATGGCTTCGGGCATCTGGGCGGGCAGCCGCTTCGGCCTGAAGGGCGCAGAAGACCTGGGCGGCGGCAGCAAGGCGATCTTCCAATTGGAGTCGGGCTTCGACATCAACTCGGGCCAGGCTCAGTTTTCCAACGCGCTGTTTGCGCGCCAGGCATGGGTCGGCCTCACGAACCCCGCCTACGGTACGTTCACCGCCGGCCGCCAGTACACCTCGTACTACACGCTGCTCTCGCCGTATAGCCCGACGAACTGGCTCACGGGCTTCTTCGGCGCGCACCCGGGCGATCTGGATGGCCTCGACACGATCTACCGCGCGAACAACTCGGTCGTCTATACGTCGCCGAAGCTCTACGGCCTTACCGTGAGCGGCTCGTACTCGTTCGCCGGCGTGCCGGGCAGCGTCTACCAGGGCTCGACGTGGTCGGCCGGTGCGCAGTACGCGCAAGGTCCGATCGGCCTCGCGGTGGCATTCTCGCGCATCAACAACGCGGCCAACGGCGGCGGCATCTATAGCGGCAGCTCGACGACCATCAACGATACGACGAGCACCACGGGCGGCGGCCAGCCGGGCGTGTCCGCGATCACCAACGGCTATCAGCGTGCGCAGGCGCAACAGCGCTTCGCGGTCGGCGGCGGCTACACGTTCAATAGCTCGTGGGATATCACGGCGACGTACACGAACGTTCAGTACATCCCGGGCATCAGTTCCCTCTTCACCAACGAAGCGGTCTTCAACACGGCCGGCACGGTGGTGCACTGGAAGGCATCGCCGGTGTGGGACTTCGGCGCGGGCTACAGCTACACGTGGGCCAGCAAGGCGAACGGCATCAACGACGCAGCGTCGTACCACCAGTTCAACCTGTCCCAGTACTACTCGCTGTCCAAGCGCACGGGCCTGTACGCGCTCGAAGCGTTCCAGCGCGCGAATGGCAACACGCTCGCCACGCCGTCGGGTACCGGCGTGAACCGCCAGACCGCGGCCAACGCGTCGATCGGCGATGGCTTCCAGAGCGCACCGTCGGCCTCGCGCAGCATGTTCGCAGCAGGCGTGGGTATCATCCACCGCTTCTGATCCGCGCAGCTCCTGCGGCAAGCAGTACGAAAAACCGGGCGCTCAGGCGTCCGGTTTTTTGTTTTCTGGCACCACCGGGCGTGGGTTTTGGGGCGATACGCGAAACTCGACCCGCGCAAGTGCCATGGAGCCGCGGCGGGACCGCTAAACAATTGTTCACAGTGGGCGATTCACATTTGGGCTATGTTGGCAAGTTCATCAATCAGTGATGCCAACGAAAATGAACTCTCGCCACCGTCTCGCGCTTCGTCCACCTCAGGCCACGTTTGCTCGTGGTACGGCGAGTTCTCTCATTGAACGTGCGCCGCAATCGGCGGCTGGTCTCGCTTCGCTCGTCCCGCTTCGGCGGGCGGTGCTCGGCGCGCTGATGCTCGCGGGATGGGCTCCGTCGCTCGCCGGAGCGCAGGCGCTGTTGTTGCCGGATGCGGACCATGTGGCGCGCAGTCGCTGGCGGCGAACGCGGGAGGCTCTCGCGCGGCGCTGGGCGGGGACATGATGGATTCGGTTCTCGAATATGTACCGCCGCGGTTTTCCCGGGTCAGGCGGCCCGATAGCACGGCAGGAAAAGGGCGAGGCACGCAGCGCCATTCCATGCAACGACCTGCGTTCAATGTGCATGCTGCTGCCATCCGGCCGCGCGTCGGTGGGTCCGAAGGCCGCGTCAAGCGCGCCGCGTCAACGGAGATCGATCGCGACGCGCCGCCGATCCACGGCATCTCACTTAGTTCGCAAATTGCCGACGACGCGCGGACACAGGGCGTTCCGGACGATTGGTTGTCGGTCGCGAGCGTCACCAGCGGAATCGACGGCGGCCCGGATGCTCGTCCCAATGTGGGAGACGCGGCATCGCCGCAGATCGACGCGATGGCGGGGCATGCGCAACCGGGACGGCACTTGGCGGCAAGCGTCAGGGGAGGGCATCTGACTGAAGGTGTCACGCGTGCGCCGAAAGGTCACGCGACAGTTGCCACGGCTTCGCCACTGGAAAGTGCCGTTGCAGTTCCACCCGGGAATTCCCGGAATGGCGCGCCACTGTTGCACGTCACGCCGCCGGGCGATTCCGCACCCGATCCGTGGAGCAGCGCTTGGCTCGAATGGAGCAAATCAGCACAGGGCCACGCGGGGCGCGGGGTTCCAATGACAGGACGAGGTTCAGATGCCGCCTCCGCTTCGGCGATCACCACGACGTCGCTTGCCCACGATGCCGAGTTCGACGACTGGACGCGCGTCGGCGCTGCCGGGCCCAATATCGCGACGATGAACGCTCGTGGCGTGTGGTGCGCTGGATAGCGGAGAGCCATAACGCGGGACTATCGCGGCTGTTTCCTTCGGACGCCTCGCTCGTGCGCCCGAACCCCCAACGCAGAGCGATTTCACAAACCTCCCGCCTGCAACCCCGAACGGATTTTAGGGATTCGCCTCTCGTTCCTGAGCGCGGCGGAGTCAGCATCAAGCCGAACCAGCATCTTCGGGTGGTAGGCGCGCGACGTGCTACGCAGCGATTGAATCCATCCCAAGGACACATCGCCATGACAGACGACACGCAATCGGCCCGCCCGACGCCTCCGCAGCAGTCCGCGACTGATCCCACCGCCGCCGACCGGCGCCTGAGCCCGGAACAAAAGCGCAATTCGACGAGCGAGCCGAAGCCGCCTGCGCCCACCAAAGGCAAACCCGATCTGCCCGATCCGGGAAGCGTCGGCGAGGCGGGTTGACGGCATTTGTCGCCGATCGACCGGCGCCGATCGGCGACCCACAGGAGCACAAAATGACCACCAAGGATACTGGCGACACCGCTGCGCGCCTCGAACGCCCGTTCAGGCTGTTCGCGGTCGAGCAGCGCGTACTGGCGCAGAACGTCGATGGCAAAGTCATCGACATCGGCGCGATGGAAGCGAAGGGCGGGCAGTTCTGTACGCGCCTGGACGTCGACGAGATCGCCGTCGAGCCGAAGAAGAGCGCGGAACTCGCGTTGAAGGCGCTGGTGCCGAAGCTGTCGTTCGACTATCTCGACGGCCTCTTTACGAGCGAGCGCGACGCCGAAGTCAACGGGCGTCTTCAGGACTACCCGAACGTCGAGTTTTCGCTCGATGAAACCCTGCCGGGCGAACACGGCTAATCGGCCGCCGCCGCATCGTCTCTGAACCGGGGTTTTTGCGGCGGAAGAGGGGGCAGAATCTGCACGGCTTTGTGCGGCGCGCATCGTGCGGCGCAGCTCGCAGTTGAACGGCGGCCGCGCGCGGACGTCAAATACTGCTGAAGGCGCATGTAATCCCCGGCAACGCCTTCGGATTGTTTCATCGTGAGGAAGTCCGGTGACTCATGGAGCGAATCATGAAAAAACAGCTTCTGGCCGTGTCGTTGCTGGCTATGACATCGTCGTTCGCCGCCCCCGCTTTTGCGCGCGACGACGGACCGCGCTTCGCTTCCGATCTGCTCGATACACACGTCGCGCAGCACGCTGAAGCCGCGCGCCATATCGCGGACCGACACCCCACCGCGACTCCGGCCCCGACTGCGGTGCCGGCTTCGGCGCGCACGCCCCAGTAGTCCGTTCCGTTCCGGCGGCGCTCACGCGCGCACGACGCGTCGCGCGGGGAGAGCCGTCGCTGGCGCAATTCGCGCGCCGGCACCTTCGACACTTCCTTAAAGGTATGAAATTTGCGCCAACGGCCCGGGGTTGGCGGCGTACTGTCGCCTGATCGAAACCGATCCAGCTCTCAAAAGGCCATGACAAGGAAAGCAATTTCGATAGCGGTGCTAGGTCTCGCGTGCCTTTCCGCGGGATGTTCGATGATCGGACCGAACCGGCTGAAAGCCGATCAGGTCGACTATGCGCGTGCGCTCGGGGATGCAAAGAAGCGTGAAATTCTTGCCGCGATCATCGGTTTGCGATTCGCGGATTCTCCGGCATTCCTGACGGTGAGCCAGATCATCGCGGCCTACACATTCGACGCGACCGCCGGCACGACGCTCAACGCCGGCTCCGGCGCGCAGCCGAACTATGCCCTCGCGACGGGCACCGTGTCGTACTCGAACCATCCGACCTTCACTTTCACCCCGACGACCGGCGAAGCCTACGCGAGCGCCTACATCCGGCCGCTTTCGCCGACGCTCGGCATGCCGCTCGCCGAGAGCGGCATGCCAATCGATCTCTTGCTGCGCATCACCGCGCAGTCGATCGGCGGATTGCAGAACGGCACAGCGCTCGGCGGCCCGAACAGTTCGGGCGCGCCCGAGTTCTTCCAGTTGCTGCGCGCGTTGCGACGCCTGCAACTGGCGGGCGAACTGAACATCGAGTCGCGTGACGACGACCATGTCGGTCGCGTGTTCATCACGCTCGGCGCGACGACGAGTGGCGCGTCGAAGGAAACCTCGGACGATCTGACGCGCGTGCGCAAGCTGCTGAAGCTTTCGCCGAAGACGAAGACCTACGAGATCGTCTACGGGCAATCGACGCAGCGCGGCGATCACATTCAGATGGTCACACGTTCGGTGCTCGGCATTCTCACCGACCTGGGCGCGCAGGTGAACGTGCCGGACGAGCAGATCGGGAGTGGCGCGACCAAGCCGACGATCGGCCTCATCGGCGGGGAAACGCGGCCGACGATCGTCGTGAACGTGGGGAAGAAGGCGCCGCCGGATGCGTACGTGGATATTCTTTATGGGCAGCAGCAGTACTGGATCGATCGGCGCGACTTCGATTCCAAGTACGCGTTCACGGTCGTGCAGAACCTGATGGCCCTCGCCGAAGTCACGCAGAGTTCGAAAGCGCCGATCGTGACTATTCCGGCGAACTAGCGGCGGGCGCCGGGAGTCCGGTTTCGTCGCGGATTATCGATGCCAAGCGTTATCGATTCCTGAATGTCCGCCCGTCCGCGATCGTGTGCGGAGCGCCCGCGCCGCTTCGATCGCCCATTCTTCAGTGGATTATTTTCTGCACAAACCTCCGCAACCGTTTGCGCAAATTGTTTTGTAAGCTTCAGTTGTGTCATCGTAGCGATGCGCCGCACATTCCAATAACCGGCTCACAGGGACCAACCGGGCAAGCGAAATCGATGTGGATCGTAAGACTCGCGCTGAGGCGCCCGTACACGTTTATCGTTCTGTCCCTGCTGTTGCTGATCATCGGTCCGCTCGTGATCCTGCGCACGCCGACTGACATCTTCCCCAACATCGACATCCCGGTCGTTTCCGTCATCTGGTCGTACAACGGCCTGCAGCCTGCCGAAATGGAACGCCGCATCACGCTCAACTATGAGCGCGGTCTCTCGGTGGCGGTGAACGACATCGAGCACATCGAATCGGAATCGCTGCCGGGCATCGCGGTCATCCGCATCTTTTTCCAGCCGAATGCGAACGTCGATGAAGCGATCGCGGAAATCACCGCGCTCTCGCAGACGCAACTGCGCTCGCTCCCGCCCGGCATTACGCCGCCCAACATCCTGCGCTTCAATGCGTCGACGGTGCCGATCCTGCGGCTTGCGCTGTCGTCTCCGGAACTCACCGAGCAGCAGCTCTACGACTTCGGCAACAGCTTCCTCAAGACGCAACTGGCGACGGTGCAGGGCGCGTCCGTGCCGCTTCCGTACGGCGGCAAGCAGCGCCAGATCATGGTCGACATCGATTCGAGCAAGCTGCAGGCGAAGAACCTCGCGCCCACCGACGTCGTCAGCGCGATCACCGCTCAAAACCTGATCCTGCCGACCGGCACGACCAAGATCGGCCCGACCGAATATTCCGTCGGCCTGAACGCCAGCCCGAACTCGATCGAAGGCCTGAACGACATCCCGATCCGCACCGGCCCGAACGGCACCATCTACATCAAGGACGTCGCCCACGTGCGCGACGGCTTCCAGCCGCAGACGAACATCGTGCGCCTCGACGGCACGCGCGCGTCGCTCCTCACGATCAACAAGAGCGGCAATGCGTCGACGCTCGACATCGTTGCGCGCGTGAAGGCGCTCCTGCCGACCCTGCGCGGCCTCGTGCCCGAGTCGCTCAAGATCGATCCGGTCGCGGACCAGTCGCTCTTCGTGCGCGCCTCGGTGTCGGGCGTGCTGCGCGAAGCGGTGATCGCCGCGGGCCTGACCGCGCTGATGGTGCTGCTCTTTCTTGGCAGCTGGCGCGCCACGCTCATCATCGCGATCTCGATCCCGCTCTCAATGCTGACTTCGATCGTGATGCTCTCCGCGATCGGCCAGACGATCAACATCATGACGCTCGGCGGCCTCGCGCTCGCGGTCGGCATTCTGGTGGACGACGCGACCGTCGCCATCGAAAACATCAGCCAGAACCTGGAGCAGGGCAAGGAACTGGAGCAGGCGATCCTCGACGGCGCGCAGCAGATCGCGGTCCCGACACTCGTCTCGACGCTCTCCATCTGCATCGTGTTCATCCCGATGTTCCTGCTGACGGGCGTCGCGCATTACCTCTTCGTGCCGCTTGCCGAAGCGGTCGTGTTCGCGATGCTCGCGTCGTACTTCTTTTCGCGCACGCTGATCCCGACGCTCGCGAAGTACCTTCTGCGCAATCACGAGCACATGGGCGGCGACGTCGAGGGAATGAAGGGCTCGCGCAATCCGTTCGTGCGCATCCATCTGGGTTTCGAGCGGCGCTTCGAAGCGGTCCGCACACGCTATCGCGGCTTTCTCGAAGCGCAACTGGCGCACCCCGGCCGTTTCGCGCTGATCTTCCTGCTGTGCTGCCTGCTATCGCTCGGGCTCGCGCCGTTTCTCGGCCGCGACTTCTTTCCGTCTGTCGATGCCGGCGTGATCGCGATGCATCTGCGCACGCGCACCGGCACGCGCATCGAGGAGACGGCGGCGCTCACCGATCGCGTCGACCAGCGCGTGCGCCAGCTGATCCCGAAGAACGAAGTGCACTCGATCATCGACAACATCGGCCTGCCGGTGTCGGGCATCAACCTGTCGTACAGCAACACGGGCACGATCAGTTCCGCGGACGCCGACGTCCTCATCAGCCTCACCGAGGACCACAAGCCGACCGCCGACTACATCCACGAATTGCGGCAGCGCCTGCCGGCCGAGTTTCCAGGCGTGAGCTTCTCGTTCCTCCCGGCCGATATCACGAGCCAGATTCTCAACTTCGGCGTGCCCGCGCCGATCGACGTTGAGATCGTCGGGCGCGAAGTGAAGGGCAATCGCGCGTTCGCGAATCGTCTGCTGGAAAAGATGCGCCGCGTGCCCGGCCTCGTCGATGCGCGCATCCAGCAGCCGTCCGACCTGCCGTCGATCAATGTCGAAGTGGACCGCACGAAGGCGCTGCAGGCGGGCTTCACGCAGCGCGACGTGGCGAACAACCTGCTCATCACGCTCTCCGGCAGCCAACAGACGACGCCGACTTTCTGGCTCAATCCGGCTAACGGCGTGAGCTACAACGTGATCACCTCGTCGCCGCAGTACGACATGGATTCGCTGCAGTCGGTCGCGAACATTCCGCTGACGTCCGCCTCCGGCCGGACCAATCTGCTCGGCTCGCTCGCTACCTTGTCGCGCGGCTCGCGCGAGGCGGTCGTCTACCACTACAACGCGCAGACGAGCATCAACCTCTACGCGACCACCGAGCGCCGCGATCTCGGGGCGGTGTCGGACGACGTGCAGCGCCTCATCGACGAATCGCGCGGCGGGCTGCCCAAAGGTTCGTCGGTCCGGATTCGCGGCCAGGTCGAGACGATGAATACGTCGTTCAGCGGCCTCGCGTTCGGCCTGATTCTCGCGGTGGTGCTGGTGTATCTGCTGATCGTCGTGAACTTCCAGTCGTGGCTCGATCCGTTCATCATCATCACGGCGCTGCCGGGCGCGCTGGCGGGCATCGTCTGGATGCTGTTCCTCACGCACACCACCTTGTCGATTCCGGCGCTCACCGGCGCGATCATGTGTATCGGCATCGCGACCGCCAACAGCATCCTGGTGGTGAGCTTCGCACGCTCTGCCTTGCAGGAGCACGGCGACGCGGTGGCATCCGCGCTCGAAGCGGGCTACACGCGGTTTCGCCCGGTCCTGATGACCGCGCTCGCGATGATGATCGGCATGGTGCCGATGGCGATTGGCCTCGGCGAGGGCGGCGAGCAGAACGCGCCACTCGGGCGTGCGGTGATCGGCGGGCTGATGGTCGGCACCATCGCGACGCTGTTCTTCGTGCCCGTCGTGTTTTCGATGATCTACAAGCGGATCGAGGCGCGCGCGCGTAACAAGCCGGACGCGGGCGCGGTCGCACGGCAACAGCACTGAAGAAGAATCCAGCGGAGCATAAATGGAAGAGCAGCAATCGCAACGACCGGCTCACTCGCGACGCGGCAGGCTTTGGCTCCTGCTCGCGGTGCTGGTCGTGCTCGCGCTGATCGTGCAGGGCATCGTCTCGCGCCGCTCGGCGCATGCGGAACTCGAACGCGATGTCGAGCGCTACAGCGTGCAGACCGTCGAAGTCATCACCCCGACGCGCATGAAGGCGACCCAGGACCTCATTCTTGCAGGCGACATCCGCGCGTTCTCCGACGCGCCGATCTTCGCGCGCACTAACGGTTATCTGCGGCGCTGGACCGTGGACATCGGCGAGCATGTGAAGAAGGGCCAACTCCTCGCGGAGATCGATGCGCCCGAGATCAACGACCAGCTTCGCCAGGCCCGTGCCGACGAGCAGACCGCACGCGCGAACTATCTGCTCGCGAAGACGACGGCCGAGCGCTGGGAACAGATGGCGAAGAACAATTCGGTGTCGCGCCAGGAGACCGACGAGAAGAACGGCGACATGCTCGCGAAGCAGGCCGCGCTCAACGCTTCGCAGGCGAACGTGTCGCGGCTGTCGCAACTGGTGTCGTTCCAAAAAATCTACGCGCCGTTCGACGGCGTCGTCACCGCGCGCAATACGGACGTCGGCCAGTTGATCGATGCGGGCAGCGGCACGGCGGGGCGCGAACTCTTCCACGTCCAGGACCCGACGACGCTGCGCGTGTTCGTCGATGTCCCGCAGGCGTATGCGCGGCTCGTGCATGTCGGGCTGCCCGCCGAACTGCTGCTGACCGAGCAGCATGAGCGCCGGTTCGAGGGCGTCACGGTGCGCACGGCGGGCGCCGTCGATCCGGTCGCACGGACGATGCGCGTCGAAGTGCAGGTGAAGAATCCCGCGGGCGAACTGCTCGCGGGCGCGTATGCGCAGGTGCGCTTCAAGCTGACGAGCGCGGAGCCGGGGCTGATGCTGCCGGGCAATGCGCTGCTTTTTCGGCCCGAAGGCGTGCGCGCGGCCACCGTCGATGCGAACAGCCGCGTCAAGCTCCTGCCGGTGGTGCTCGGCACCGACTACGGGACGCGTGTGTCGATCGTCTCGGGCCTGACGGGCGACGAGCGCGTGATCATCAATCCGCCGGATTCGATCATCGACGGCACCGCCGTGCGTGTGAGCGACGCGCAGAAAAAGACCGACGACAAGAAGGAGGACAAGGCGTCATGAATCGCTCGTCGGCCTTCGCTTTTGCATTGACGCTTGCGCTCGCGGGCTGCACGGTCGGTCCCGATTACGTGCGTCCCGGCGTGAGCGTGCCGGCGAACTACAAGTCGGTCGATGCGGGCGTGCAGGCGGCTTCGTCGAAGGACTGGAAGCCCGCGCAGCCTGCCGACGCGAAGGCACGCGCGCCGTGGTGGGAAATCTACGGCGATCCGCAACTGAACGCGCTCGAAGAGCGGGTCGTGTCGGCGAACCAGACGGTCGCGGCGGCATCCGCACGCTTTCGCGGCGCGCGCGCGGCAGTTGCGCAATCGCGCGCCGCATACTTCCCGACCGTGACCGCGAACGCCGCCTTCAACCAGTCGCGGGCATCGGAGAACGTGCTGTACAAGTCGAGTGCGGGCGTCACGCTGCCCGACTACATGATCAATGCGCAGATCTCGTGGGAGCCCGACCTGTGGGGCCGCATTTCGCGCGCGGTCGAGGGCGGGCGTGCCGAGGCCGAGGCGAGCTCCGCCGATCTGCACAGCGCGATCCTCTCGATGCAGGCCGAACTCGCGGCCAACTACTTTGAATTACGCGGCACGGTCGAGGAGGAGCGGCTGCTCACGGAGACGCTGCAGGCTTATCAGAAGGCACTCACGCTCACGAAGGACCGTTTCGCCGGCGGCGTCGCGGCGGAATCCGATGTCGCGCAGGCCGAGGAGCAACTGAAGGCTACACAGGCGCAACTCATCGACCTGGACACGACGAAGAGCCGCCTCGTGAATGCAATCGCGATTCTGGTCGGCGAGCCGCCGTCGACTTTCACGCTCGACGTCGCGCCGCTCAACGCGGGTAACGTGCCGAACCCCGCGGCGGCGCTCGATGCGCTGCCGCTCGGCATTCCATCGGCGCTGCTCGAACGGCGACCCGATATCGCGGCCGCCGAACGGCGGGTGGCGGAGGCGAATGCGCGCGTCGGCGTAGCGACGGCGGCGTTCTTTCCGAACCTCCTGCTCGCGGCGACGGGCGGACTGGAAGCGACCAACTTCAGCTCCTGGCTGATGGCGCCGAGCCGTTTCTGGTCGCTCGGGCCGCAACTCGCGTTCACGGTGCTCGACTTCGGCGGCCGCGCGGCGGCCCGCGACTCGGCGCGCGCGGCGTACGACGAGAGCGTCGCCGATTACCGGCTGACGGTGCTCACCGCGTTCGGGCAGGTGGAGGACAACCTCAACGCGCTGCAGGTCCTGAGGCGCGAACTGGCGGCGCAGCGCGAGGCCGTCGATGCGGCGCAACGGGCGTTGAACAAGGTGGGAAACCGTTACGAGAACGGGGCGATCACGTACCTTAGCGTGGTCGTCACGCAGGCGATCGTGCTCTCGGACCAGCGCGCGGCGGTGAATATCGAACGCAGGCGCATGGCCGCGAGCGTCGCGCTCGTCAAGGCGCTGGGCGGAGGGTGGACGGTCGCCGATCTGCCGAGCGCGGAGCAGATTTCGCGGGGGGAGTGAGTTCGGCGTTCAACCGAATCTCGCTGGGCGGTACGGCGTTGGATCGACAACGGGCGTCTCTCCGACGATCAGTTCCGCGATCAGACGCCCCGTCACCGGTCCGAGCGTCAGGCCGTGATGCGCATGTCCGAAGTCGAACCATAACCCCGCGTGCCGTCCTGCGGCCCCGATAACCGGACGCATGTCCGGCGTGCACGGACGCAGGCCGAGCCACGGTTTCTCATCGAGCCTGCGCCCGAGCCCGAACACCGGCCGGGCGAGCCGCTCGGCGCGATCCAGTTGCCCGTAGTTCGGCGGCGTTTCTCGGCGCGCGAGTTCGACACCTGTCGTGAGCCGCAGCCCGCGCCTCATCGGCGCGACGACGAAGCCGTTTTCGATATCGACGACGGGACGATTCAGCGCGACTCCCGACGCACCTTCGTAATGCATGTGATATCCGCGCTTCGCCATCAGCGGCACGCGATATCCGAGCGGCCGCAGCACATCGTTCGACCACACGCCGAGCGCCACGATGACCGTCCCGGCCTCGATCGGGCCATCGTCGGTCTGCACGCGCCAGCCGTTGCCGCGGGCTTCGAGCGTCGTGGCGTCGCCTCGCACGATGCTTCCACCCTCGCGTTCGAAGAGCTGCGCATAACCCTTTGTCAGCGCGCCCGGGTCCGACACGCTACGCGGATCATGCCAGTGGACCGCGCCAGCATAAGCTCCTGTCAGCGATGCTTCGGTGTTCTGTAACGCCGCGCTGTCGAGAATATCGACTTCGAGACCGTGCGTGCGCGCAAGCCGCTCCGCTTCGTCCGCCTGGCGCCCGAACGATTCCCGCGAACGATACGCCTCGAGCCAGCCAGTCGGGCGTACGAGATCGTGCAGGCCTGCGCGATCGATCAGCGCTTCATGCTCCGCGACGCATCGCGAGACGAGCGGCAGCATGTCGCGCGCGGCGGCTGCGAGCCGCTCCGGCGCCGATTCCCGCCAGTAGCGCGCAAGCCACGGCGCGTAGGCGGGCAGCGAGCGCAGGTCGTAGCGCAGCGCCGTCGAGCCGTTGCACGCGAAGCGCAGCGCGGTACGCCAGTCGCGCGGAAACGCATACGGCACGACTGACGAAGCCTCGATCAGTCCCGCGTTGCCGAAGCTGGTTTCCTCACCGGGAGCGCGCCTGTCGACGAGCACGACGTCGCAGCCGCGCTGCCTCAGATGCAAGGCGGCACTCACGCCGACGATCCCCGCGCCGAGCACGATCACGTGTTTCGTCATGGTTTTTTGCTGCTCAAGTTGATTCCGCGAGCGATTTCAGCGCCTTCAAGACGTCTGCGAAATCACCGGTGACCATCGGGCCGAACTCACGCTCGTTGGGACCGGTGATCTCGGCGCTGTAGGTCACGCGGCTCTTGCTACCAGACAGCGGGGAAATCTCATGCAGCACCACTACGCGCGTGCCGTCCAGGATGGTTTCATCGACAAAAGCGGCGTTCTCGTGAACCTCCAGAAGCGGGCTCGTGAACTCGTCTGCGTCTGGCACTTTCATGGAAAACGTCGTGCCGGTCACGAAAGGTCCGTGGATCTCGATGCGTTCGATACCGCCTCCACCTCGGCCAGCCTTCGACGTCGCTGAATAGCGCCCAGATGCGCTCGGGTACTGCGGCAATTTCGATGCTCTCCTGATGCGTCCACATGCTTGCACCTCAATGTCATTAGGGAAAAGATCGGTCACGGCCATCACGTTCCACATGCTCTTTTTGTAGAAGCACGCGAATGGTCGTGTCAACATTGCCGTCGATCAGGAGGATTCCCTATGAACGGCCCGAGCCCGAACGAACAGCACCCGATGGAAGGCTTCCCTCAAGTGTGCTTCATCAGGAACACGGTGAGCAACCCCAACATCGTCATCGGCGAGTACACGTACTACGACGATCCGGAGGACTCGGAGAACTTCGAGCGCAACGTGCTCTATCACTTTCCGTTCATCGGCGACAAACTCGTGATCGGCCGGTTCTGCGCGCTCGCGAAAGGCGTGAGGTTCGTCATGAACGGCGCGAATCACCGGATGTCCGGTATCTCCACTTACCCGTTCCAGATTTTCGGCAACGGCTGGGAGAAGGTGATGCCGGCAATGTCCGACCTGCCTTACAAAGGCGACACCATAATCGGCAACGACGTATGGATCGGCTACGAAGCGCTCGTGATGCCCGGCGTGACGATCGGCGATGGAGCGATCGTCTCGGCGCGTTCGGTCGTGACGGCGGACGTGCCGCCTTATACGATCGTCGGGGGAAATCCCGCGCGGCCGATCCGTGCCCGTTTCGCGCCGGATGCCGTGGCGAAGCTCGAAGCGATCGCGTGGTGGAACTGGCCCATCGAGGCCGTATCGCGCCATCTGCCGCTCATCGTCGCGGGCGATGTCGATGCGCTCGCGGCCGTCGTTCCCACAGATTAGGCGACGATCCCGGCCATGGAATCGCACACGGATAAGCCCGTAGAATTGCGTCCTCCGCCTACCATCGAGGTCCATGCCAGATGACGCATTCTCCCGCTCGCCGCGCATTGCTCGCCGCCGCCGCATCCGTTCCGTTCGCAAGTGCCTGCACCTCGTGGCCGGCGGACCAGTCCGCCGCATCGCAACTGAAGGCGCTCGAAGCAGCATCGAACGGGCGCCTCGGCGTGGCTGCGCTCAATACCGGCGACGGCGCGATCGTCAACTATCGTGCGGACGAGCGCTTCCCGTTTTGCAGCACGTTCAAGGTGCTGCTCGCGTCCGCGATCCTCACTCGCAGCGCGCACGAAGACGGCCTGCTCGACCAGCGCATCCGCTACACGCAAAGCGATCTCGTCAACTATTCGCCCGTGTCAGAGAAGCACGTCGCCGATGGCATGACGGTTGCCGAACTCTGCGCCGCCGCCATTCAGTACAGCGACAACTCGGCCGCCAACCTGCTGATCCGGCTGCTGGGCGGGCCGCCGGCGGTGACGGCATTCGCGCGCTCGATCGGCGACGACGAGTTCCGGCTCGACCGCATGGAGACCGAACTCAACACGGCGATTCCCGGCGACCTGCGCGATACGACGACACCCGCCGCGATGGCTCGTTCGCTCCAGCGGCTCGCGCTCGGCAATGCGCTCGGCGCACGCGAGCGCGACCAGTTGCAAGCGTGGATGCGCGGCAACACGACAGGGGACGCGCGCATCCGGGCAGGCGTGCCGCGCGACTGGCAGGTCGCCGACAAGACCGGCACGGGCGACTACGGCACGTCGAACGATGTCGCGGTGCTGTGGCCGCCGTCGAAGCCGCCGATCGTCGTCGTGATCTATTTCACGCAACGCGAGCAGGATGCGAAGGCACGCAGCGACGTGCTCGCATCGGCGGCGAAGATCGTCGCGCGGAAGTTCGGCTGAGCGCGCGGCGCGTCACGTGGCTGCGATGAGCCGCGGCAATCGCGTGCCGGCCGGATCGCGAGCCGCTTCGTACGCGTGCGCGAGCCTCAGCACGTCGAGGTCGCCCGTCGGTCGCCCGATCAGTTGCATGCCCATCGGCAGTCCCGCCTGGTTGAATCCGACCGGCACGTTGACCACCGGACAGCCCGACAGCGTCCACGGCAGCGCGACTTCCATCCAGCGGTGGTAAGTGTCCATCGGACGGCCGGCTATGTGCGTCGGCCAGTGCGTGTCGACGTCAAACGGGAACACCTGTGCCGTCGGCACCGCGATGGCGTCGTAGCGCTCGAACACCGCGAGCACGGTCTGGTACCACGCCGAGCGGTCGGCGCTTGCCGAGTAGATGTCCGCGGCGGAAAGCTTGCGCATCCCTTCGACTTCCCAGCGGGCCTCGGGCTTGAGCAGCGCGCGCTTCGCCGGATCGGCTTCGAAGGCCGCGAGTCCGCCGCCCGCCAGGAAATGCCGGTGCACGAGGAACGTGCGCCACAGGCGCTCGGGCGAGAAGGGCACGCGCGTCTCGTCGACCTCGCAGCCGATCGAGCGCAATGTCGCGAGACCGGAGCCGCACAGGTCGAGGATGCCGGGCTCCATCGCGAGATAGCCGTTCCAGTCGCCGAGCCACGCGATGCGGCGGCCCTTGTGATCCGCCTCCAATGGCGCGATGAACGTCTGCGGGTCTTCCTTCAGCGAGAGCGGCGCGCGGGCATCGTAGCCGGACTGCACTGAGAGCAGCATCGCGATGTCCTTCACCGTGCGACCCATCGCGCCTTCGTAGCCGAGCTGCTGAACAAACACTTCGCCGGTCGGACCGTAGGGCACGCGTCCCTCCGACGGCCGGAATCCGTACACGTTGCAGAACGCGGCCGGGTTGCGCAGTGAACCCGCGAAGTCGCTGCCGTCGGCGACCGGCAGCATGCGCAGCGCGAGGCTCGTCGCGGCGCCGCCGCTGCTGCCGCCGCAGGTCTTCGACGGATCGTATGGATTGCGCGTCGGTCCGTAGACTGTGTTGTACGTCTGCGAGCCGAGTCCGAACTCGGGCGTATTGGTCTTGCCGATGAAGATCGCGCCCGCGCGCCGCATGCGCTCGACCATGAACGCGTCGGCCTGCGGGATGTGGTTGCGGAAGATCGGCGAGCCAAAGGTCGTCACGATGCCCTTGGTCGCCGCGAGATCCTTGGGCGCCTGCGGCATGCCGTGCATCCAGCCCGAGCTTTGGCCGCTCGCGAGTTGCGCGTCCTTCTCGGCGGCCTCGGCAAGCAGCGCCGACCGCTCGCGACGCGCGACGATCGCATTGACCTTCGGATTCACCCGGTCGATATGGTCGAGATAGGCGGTCATCACTTCGCGGCACGACACCTCCTTCAAGTGGATCGCCGCCGAGAGCCGATATGCCGGCATCGAAACAATGTCGCCGACCGCAGCCGTTGTCGCATGCGCGTTTCTGCTCGCGCCCAAAGTCGAACCGAGGCCGGCGACGGACAGCGCGCCGACAGTGCCGAGGAAGTCGCGTCGCGAGAAGGGGCGGGCGGGTTGGTCGTTCATGATCGATGTCTCCGTTTTCGTTCGGTCATTGCGAATGGCTTCATGCTCGGCCAGCGCGCCCGAAAACAAAAACGCCCGTTTGTGATCGCGATAACCGCCGGTGATGCGATAGCCTGTCACTCCGACAACATCCGAACGACAGGGACAACGCCGTGGAGACGAGTCTCAAGCATCATCAATTGCGCGCGCTGGTCGCCATCGCGGAACACGGCACGGTGCGAGCGGCCGCGCGTGCGGTCAGCCTCTCGCAGCCCGCGCTCACGAAGGCAATCCGCGAACTCGAAGAGGACCTCGGCGCGCAAATGGTCGTGAGAAGCGGCACCGGCATGCAACTCACCGCGCCCGGCGAGCGGGTATACGCGCGCGCATCGCTGATCCTCGCGGAGATGCGGCGCGTGCGCGAGGACATCGAACAGGCGCTCGGCGGCCGTGGCGGAAAGGTGACCTTCGGCATCACGCCATTCGCGGCGATGCAATCAATCGCGCAGGTCGTCGATCAGGTGCGGCTGCGCATGCCGGAGTTGCAACTGGTGATTCACGACGGCTTTGTCGGGCCGTCGGTCGGCAGGCTGCGCGATGGCTCTCTCGATTTCCTGCTGAGTGTCGTGGACATGGACAAGCTGCGCGGCGACCTGTCGTATCGTCCGGTAGCCGAGGTGCCGCTCGCGATCGTCGGGCGTCGCGGGCATCCGCTCGCGACCGCACGCAGGCTCGCCGACCTCGCGCACGCAACGTGGGTCCTGAACACCGCGCAGGAGAGTTTCGGCCACGGCGTGCTGGAGGCGCTAACGGCCTCCGGCGGCGAGACGCCGCGCGTCGTCGAATGCACGTCGTTCGCGGCGGGCATGGAACTGAGTTGCGGGACCGACGCACTCGCCGCCGTCCCCGAAAGATTTCTGCGCGCGCCGTGGATCGGCGAGCGCCTCGTGAAAATACCGATCGACGAACCACTGCCTGCCGTGCAGCTCTGCGTCGTGACGCGCCGCGATGCCCTGCTCACGCCGGCCTGCGAATACACGATCGACTGTTTCGAAAGCGCGCTGACCTGTCCCTGAAAAGCCGCGCAGTAAATCGATGACGCGAGACATGGTTAATCTTTATTGACCATCCGCGTGGACGGTTTATGCTTGCCGATCGGCGCGCAAGACGCCGCAGCTTAATTTGCAACAAGTTGCATGGGACCAAAGTAACGCGCTAAAGCGCCAGCTCTGGTCGACGCAACAAACTGCATGGGAGCAGAGTAAGGCGCTAAAGCGCCAACTCTGGTCGACAGGAGACGCCGTGTACGTCAATCACGAAGTATTCAACGACGCCGACCGGCACGCCGCGGCGCTGCAAGGCTGGGACCAGCGCTACGACCAGATCGGTGCCGGTGCGTTCCAGAGCACGGTCAAGCAGGTCGCCGTCGACGGCGTGCAGGTGTTCCAGGAGGCCGCGAACGTGCGTGTGGTGCAGCGCGGCGGCCTGCCGGCCGGCTACACCACGTTCGGACTCGCGCTCAACGGCAGCGCGCCCTTTACCTTTCGCGGAGTGAAGCTGGAGCAGGGCGCGATGGTCGTCGCGTCGGGCGCGAAAGAGTTCACGCTGCATTCGCCGGCGGACATGTCGCTCGTCGGGATCGCCATCGCACCGCACGTGCTCGGCATGGTCGCGGACGCCGCCGGTCTCGATATGGACAACGGCCTGTTCGACCGCGATGTCATAGACATTCCGCCCGCGGCCGGCATTCGCGTGGGCCGGCGCATGGTCGAGGCGCTCGAACGTGTGCTCGCGCAGCCGGAGCGCATCGCCGATCACGAGGGACAGCGCCGCTTCGCGCAGGAAGTGGCCGAAGGCATCCTCGACCTGATCACCTATCACTTCCCCGACCAGACGAGCCGTCTCACGCAGGCGTGCCAGCACGAGATCGTGTGGCGCAGCCACGAACTCGTGCTCGCCCGTCCGGAAGAACCGGTGTCGGTGCTCGACCTGTGCGCCGCGCTGCGCGTGAGCCGCCGCACGATTCAAAACAGCTTTCAGGCGGTCGCGCAGACGAATCCCGCGAACTACCTGCGTTCGATCCGGCTCATGGAGGTGCGGCGCCTCCTGCTCTCGACGCCTCAGCGCGACGTCCCCGTCGCCGAAGCCGCAGCCCGCTGGGGATTCACGCATCTCGGCCATTTCGCGAGCGACTATCGCAACCAGTTCGGAGAACTGCCGTCGCAGACGGCTCGACGTTCCTAGCGTCGATCAACGGCGAGCGTTTCGAACCAGCGTTCGTCGTCCTCTCTTTCACCCGTCTTTCGACTATCCCAAATCGGCAAGCACGCCTTGCCGTTCCCGGCGCGACCGCCTTTTTTCCTCGCCTTAGAGTCTGTCCCACGATAGACCTACGGAGGGGAAACGATGAAACGCAGACGGCTGGCCGCCTCGATGGCGGCGGTGATGTCTGGTCTAGTGGCATGGCATCTGGCGAGCGCCGCCGAGAAGCCGGAAGAGCTGACCGTCGCCAAGGTTCCGCCCTATAGTCCGCACCAGATCTACGTGCCGGACATCTCGTTCGCGAGCATGACCGATGCGCGCGTGCACGTGTTCGATGCAGACGCCAACCACTTCATCGGACAGATCGACGGCGGCTTTGCACCGGGCTTCGCGATCTCGCCGGACCACAAGACGAGCTACATCGCGACGACGTACTTCGCACGCGGCTCGCACGGTGATCGCACCGATGTCGTCGAGCTGATCGACAACACGACGCTCGCCGTCACCGGCGAAATAGCGATTCCGCCGAAGCACGGCCAGCACGTGCCGTCGCCGTACAACACCGCGCTGTCCGACGACGGGCGCCTGCTTTACGTGGCGAACATCACGCCGTCGACTTCGGTCACCGTGATCGACACGGCCGCGAAGAAGGTGCTCGGCGAAGTCGACACGGACGGCTGCGTGCTCGCTTACCCGAGCGGCAACAACCGCTTCTCGGCAATGTGCGAGAGCGGCAAGGCGCTGACCATCACGCTCGATGCGAACGGCAAGGAAACGGGCCGCAAGCTCTCCGACGCATTCATCGACGTGGATCGCGATCCGGCGTTCATCAACGCCGCGCGCGTGGGCAACCAGTACTGGTTCCTCACCTACGAAGGCAACGTCCGCACCGCCGATTTCTCGGGCGACGCGCCTTCGTTCGGCACGCCGTGGCCGCTCGTCAGCGCGCAGGAGAAGAAGGCGGGCTGGCGCCCGGGCGGTCTCCAGCAGATCGCATTGCATGCGAGCACGCATCGCGTCTTCGTCGCGATGCACAAGGGCGCCGACGGTTCGCACAAGGATCCGGCCACCGAAGTATGGGTCTTCGATACGACGACAAAGAAGCGTATCGCGCGCTGGGATCTCGCGAAGCAAAAGATCGATCCGTTCCTCTCGATCCAGGTCAGCATCGACGACAAGCCGCTCTTCTACGGCCTCACGCCGACCTCCGATCTCGTCGTGATGGATGCGCAGACCGGCAAGCTGAAGCACGTCGAAAAGCAGCTCGGCTCGACGTCGACGCTGCTCGTCAATCCTTGAGGTGGCCGCCATGCTCGATCCAGTTGTTCTCATGGTGTGCGTCGCGGCGGTCGCGATCGTCGTCCTGCTCGGCGCGGCCGCGAAGCTGCGCGAGCCGGCGAAGTTCGGTGCGTCGCTCGCGGCTTACCGGCTGCTGCCTTCGTTCGTTGTCACGCCGATGGCCTATGGGGTGCCGGTACTCGAAGCGCTCGGCGCAATCGGGCTGCTGTTTCCGGCGACACGCATAGCTTCCGCCGCGCTCCTGATCGTGCTGTTCGCCGCGTTCGGCAGCGCACTCGCAATCAACATCCTGCGCGGCAATACCGATATCGACTGCGGCTGCGCAGGCTTCGCGGCGGCTTCGCGCACGGCGCCGAAACGCATCGGATGGTGGCACGTATCGCGTGTCGCGCTGCTCGGCGTTGCTGCCGCGGCTGCGCTCGTCGCACAGGACCCGCGCGCGATCGTCTGGTTCGACTACGTGACGGTCGGTGCCGGAACGCTCTTCGCCGTCGCTGCAATGCTCACGCTCGACGTGCTGCTCGCCAATCTTCCCAAGCTCGAACACTTAAGGAACTCATGATGCAAACCGCTCTTATCATTTCGACCGCGCTCTCCTGGGCCGCCTTGCTCGCGCTCGGCGCGATCTGCCTCGCGCTCGTGCGCCAGGTCGGCATCCTCTACGAACGCATGATGCCCGCGGGCGCCCTGATGATCGACAAGGGTCCGGCGGTCGGTGCGATCGCGCCTTCGTTCGAACTGCTGGATCTCGCCGGGCGCGCCGTGAAGGTGGGCGGCATCTCGCCGGCACGCCGCAGCACGCTCCTGTTCTTCCTCTCGCCGACGTGTCCCGTCTGCAAGAAGCTGCTGCCGCTCCTGCCTTCGATCCAGTCGCGTGAAGGCGCGACCGATGTCGTCCTCGCAAGCGATGGCGATGTCACCGAGCACGCGGCGTTCTATCGCAAGACGAATCTTCCGCAACTGCCTTACGTGCTGTCTCAGGAACTGGGTCTGGCGTACCAGATCGGCAAGCTGCCTTACGCCGTGCTGCTGGACGACGAGGGCAAGGTGCGCGCGAAGGGCCTCGTCAATACGCGCGAGCATCTGGAGAGCCTTTTCGAGGCGAAGGAGCGCGGCGTCGCATCGCTTCAGGAGTTCGTGCACGGCAGCGAGCATGCGGCTCATGAACACGATCACGATCACGAACACGCCCAGCACGCGTAAGACGCGCGCGCTTGAACGATCCCACAAGTGAACCAAGGACAGCATCCATGAAATGGCTGGACTCTTTTTTCGAACACTCGGCGCGCGGCGTGGCGCAGCGTTCCTCGCGACGCAGCGCGATGGCGAAGCTCGGCAAGGTACTGGTCGGATCGGCGATGGTGCCGCTCTTGCCTGTCGATCGCACCGCTTACGCCGCTGAACCGAAGAAGCCGGGTGCCTCGAAGACCGACGACCCGACGAGCTGCGATTACTGGAAATATTGCGCGATCGACGGCTGGCTTTGCAGTTGCTGCGGCGGCACGTCGAGCAGTTGCCCGCCGGGCACCACGGCTTCGCCGATCACGTGGATCGGCACCTGCCGTAATCCGCACGACGGGTCCGACTACATCGTGTCGTACAACGACTGCTGCGGCAAGACCTCATGCGGACGCTGCTTCTGTAATCGCAACGAACGCGAGAAGCCGCTCTACAAGCTCTCGCTTAACAACGACATCAACTGGTGCATGGCCAACGGCAACGCGAACTACCACTGTTCCGTGTCGGTGTTGCTGGGGGCGGCGAAGCAATGAAAATCATGACTACGCTCATCGCCGCGGCGCTCTCGTGCGGCGTTTCGGTCGCACAGGCGCAGGCCGTGCAGTATGCAGGCGGCAAGGCGACCTTCGACGGCAAGTGCGTCGTCTGCCATCAGGCGGGCGGCAAGGGGATGGATGGGCTTGCACCGCCGCTCGTCGAGTATCCGGGCAAGTACGCGGGCACGGACGAAGGGCGCAGGCATCTCGGCTATACGGTGCTCTACGGCATGTTCGGGCCGATCAAGGTCAAGGACAAGAGCTACAACTTCAAGATGCCGTCGTTCGCTTCGATGTCGGATGCCGAGATCGCCGAGGTTCTGAACTACGTCGTGTTCGACCTGAACGCGCAGCACGGTAGCGCGAAGCCGTTCGACGCCGAGCAGATCAAGGCGCTGCGGGCGAGCCCTGTCGACGGCTCTGCGGTGCATGCGCAGCGTGAAGGCGTCGTGAAGAGTCTCGGGCTATGAAGCTGGCCGGCGTCGTTCTTCTCACGGTGATGGTCCTGCATGCAGTGGCAGCGCAAGCCGAAGCCTACGACGCCGTTCAGGCCAGGCAGGGCTGGGTGCTCAACTGCATGGGCTGCCACACGGCCGACGGTTCCGGTATTCCCGGCAAGGTGCCTGCGCTGCGCGAGTCGCTCGGGCATTTCGTCGGCATGCCAGAGGGGCGAGAGTTCGTGATGCGCGTGCCGGGCGCATCGAACTCGGCGCTAAGCGATGCGGAACTCGCCAACGTGCTCAACTGGGTGCTCGCTACGATGAACGCATCGACCCGGCCGGCGGGTTTCAAGGCCTATACCGCCGAGGAAATCGCGGCGCATCGGCGGCCTGCGCTGACCGATGTTGCTAAGACGCGCTTGGGAATTGTGAAGAAGCTTCAGGCTAAGGGCATTTCGACCGTGCCCGAACACTATTAGCAAGTGTTTAGCGCTTGTTTGATGTTTCTGCGCTTCTATGGAACTTGTTTTCTTAGTGGTCTATTAGCTCTGCCCCTGTCCGGGGCGGGACTTACTTTCTTTGCTGCTGCAAAGAAAGTAAGCAAAGAAAGCAGCTTTTTCAGGCAACAGTCTTAGGACGGCAACGCACTGGCAATACCGATTGGCCCAGCCCCTAAGTGTCGCCCTCAAACATCCACGGGGCTTGGCGCGCGGCACGCACTGTGTCATCGCACAGTGAACGTATTGGCACAGCAGTCATTCATCCGTTTTCGCTTCGCTGGACGAGAGGTACATCCAGTCGCGCAGTTGAGCTTCGCGGTCGAGGTTGCAATTCGCTGGTTTTCAATTGTGCCCGTCGTCCGAGCGAAGCGCGGACGGATCGGAACGTAGCGCATACCGCTCTGTTGAAGTTTTAGAGGTGTCAGTGCGTGCCGCGCACCAAGCCGCGTCGATGTTTGAGGGCGACACTTAGGCGCTGGGCCACTCGGTAATGCTAGTGCGTTGACGTGTTGTGACTGCTGCCAGAAAAGCTGCTTTCTTTGCTTACTTTCTTTGCAGCAAGAAAGAAAGTAAGTCCCGCCCCGGACAGGGGCAGAGCTAATAGACCACTAAGAAAACAAGTTTCGAGTGAAATCGCAGGACGCATCAAACGGTGTTCAAAGACAAGACCACCTCAAAGGAGACAAACATGACTGACCACAAAACGCATCCACTCGCGATGCTCGACAAGACGCGCGCGTTCATCGCGGCAGAAAAGCGCATGCTGATCGACGGCGCGTGGCACGCAAGCACGAGCGGCGAAACGATCGACGTGACCAATCCCGCCGATGGCAGCGTGCTGTGCCGCGTGCCGGCCGCGCATGAAGCGGACGTCGACCGCGCGGTGCAGGCCGCGCGCCGCGCCTTCGACGATTCCCCGTGGTCGCGCATGAAGCCGAGCGACCGCGAGCGCCTCTTGCTGCGCGCCGCCGACGCGATCGAAGCAAACGCCCGCGAATTCGCGGAACTCGAAGCGCTCGACAATGGCAAGCCGGTGGCGGTGGCCGAAGCACTCGACGTGTCGATGGCTTCGCATTGCTTTCGCTACATGGCCGGCTGGGCGACGAAGATCGAAGGCAGCACCGTCGACGCATCGATTCCATACAGCCCGTCGAATGCGTTCTTCGCCTATACAAGGAAGGAAGCGGTCGGCGTGGTCGGCGCGATCATTCCCTGGAATTTCCCGCTGCTGATGGCCGCATGGAAGCTCGCGCCCGCGCTCGCCGCCGGCTGTACCGTCGTGCTCAAACCCGCCGAAGACACGCCGCTCTCCGCGCTGCGACTCGGCGAATTGCTGACCGAAACCGGCTTCCCGGCGGGCGTCATCAACATCGTCACGGGCTACGGCAGGACCGCCGGCGCCGCGCTGGCTGCGCACCCGGGCCTCGACAAGATCGCATTCACCGGCTCGACGCCGACCGGCAAGGCCATCGGCCATGCCGCGCTCGACAACATGACGCGCATGTCGCTCGAACTCGGCGGCAAGTCGCCGGTAATCGTGCTGCCCGACGTCGATATCGACAAGGCGGCCGAAGGCGTCGCCAACGCGATCTTCTTCAACTCGGGACAGGTCTGCACCGCGGGCTCGCGCGTCTATGTGCACGACAAGGTGTTCGATCGAGTGATGGAACGCGTGGCCGCGATCGCCAAGTCGATGAAGATCGGCCCGGGCCTCGATCCCTCGACACAGATCGGGCCGCTCGTGTCGGCGCGGCAACTCGATCGCGTGCTCGGCTATATCGACGCGGGCCACACCGAAGGCGCGCGCGCGATCACGGGCGGCAAGCGAGGCGAGGGCGCGGGATTTTTCGTCGAGCCGACCGTGCTCGTCGATACCGATCATTCGATGCGCGTCGTGCGCGAGGAGATCTTCGGACCGGTGCTGGTCGCGATGCGCTTCAAGGACACGGACGCGGTCGTCGCGCAGGCCAACGATACGCCTTACGGTCTCGGTGCGAGCATCTGGTCGAACGATCTGTCGGCGGTGCACAAGCTCATTCCGCGCATCAAGGCGGGCACGGTGTGGGTCAACTGCCACTCGCTGCTCGACAACGCGATGCCCTTCGGCGGCTTCAAGCAGTCGGGCTTCGGGCGTGAACTCGGCCGCGCCGCGCTCGACATGTACACCGAAACGAAATCGGTGCTCATCAACCATGCGTGAGATCGGACGAATGAAGAAACGCTTGCTGGCCGCCGCGCTCCTCGGCGCCTCCACGTATGCATCGGCCCAGAGTTCGGTGACGCTCTACGGCACCGTCGATGGCGCGATCACCTACACGAGCAGCCAGCAGTTCACGCGCGCCGACGGCAGCATCGGCGCGGGACACGGCTGGGCAATGACGGGCGGTAATCTCGTGCCGTCGCGCTACGGCCTGCAAGGCGTGGAAGACCTCGGCGACGGGCTGAAGGCCACCTTCATGCTGGAGAACAGCTTCTACACGGGCACCGGCAACTTCGTGCAGAGTGGCTCGCTCTTCAACCGGCAGGCATGGGTCGGACTCGCGAAGGACGGCTATGGCACGCTGTCGTTCGGCCGCCAGTACGACTCGTACTCCGACTTCCTCGGGCCCTACGTGTCGAGCAACAACTTGGCGACGCTCTATGGCTCACACATCGGCGACGTCGACAACCTCAACGAAGCGTTCAACTTCAACAACGCGATCAAGTACGTGAGCCCGGACTGGCACGGCTTCACGCTTGGCGGCACGTTCAGCCTCGGCGGTGTCGCGGGCGATTTCGCGCAGAATCGCGGCTATTCGTTCGCGGCGACCTACGCGATGGCGCCGGTGTCGGTCAGCGCGGGCTACCTGAACCTGCAGAATCCGCTCGACGCGGCACTCGGTGGCAGTGCGGGCTATATCGGCGACTTCGCTTGCAGCAACGCGTCGGCGCTCTATTGCCAGTTGCAGAACGCCGATGCGCTGAAAGCCTGGGGCGCGGCGGCGTCCTATGCGATCGGACCCGCGACGATCGCGCTCGCGTACACGCACAGCCTGCTCGATCACAGCCGCTACTTCGCGAGCGCCGCCGAGCCGATCGGCAGGAACATCGCGTTCGACATCGGCGAGATCAACCTGACGTATGCGGTGTCGCCATTCCTGCAGCTTGGAGCGGCGTACATCTACAACGTCGCGAAGCCGGACGGCGGCTCGTCGACGCGCTTTCATCAGGTGAACCTCGGCGCAAACTACGCGCTGTCGAAGCGCACCGCGCTTTACGGCGTCGCGATCATGCAGAAGGCAACGGGGGCGGGCATCGGCATCGATCCGGCGACGGGCGCGGCGGCAAATTACGCGCAGATTCCGAACCTGCCGAATTCGAACAACGACCGGCAGCTTTCGGTGAGCCTCGGCATCCGGCATAACTTCTGACGTGCCGCCGGCCCGCGTGGCTTGACACGCGGGCCACTCCTACACGACGAGCAGCAGGACGCCGCACAGCACGAGCGCGGCGCTCCAGACGAAGTCCGCGTTGATCCAGCCAGTGCGCAGAAAGCCGAGGCCGCCCGCGCGCTCGTAGACGAACACCGAAATCGCGGCGATGACCACGAGCATCGCGAGCGTATGAATGGCGAGGGCGAGCGCGCCAAGAGGCAGCGCATGCGCGAGCGAGCCCGATCCGCCCGATCCCGCGCCCGCGCACAGCGGCAGCAGCGCGGGTATCAGCATGAACCCCGCGCCATGCGCGCTCGACATCAGGAACGACCACAGCGCGAGCCCGGCGAGCCCGGTTCTCATGCCAACGGCAGGTTTTCCGCGATGCCCGCGCACCGCGCACCACACACCCCAGCCGATCAGCAGCACGCCGCACGCGCGGTTCAGATAGACATGATCGACGAGCGAGCCGAGCGTGAGTGCGCCGGCCAGCACGAGCGCGACCGAAGCCGCGTGCCCGATCGCGATCGGCACGAGCGAGATCAGCACGACGCGCCGGCTATGCGCGTAAAGGCCGAGTGCGACGGCGAAGAGCCAGCCCATCGCCGGATTGATGCCGTGGAAAGCGCCGAGCCCCGCGGCGCTCAACCAGAGCGTGGCCGATTGCGTCTCCATGAAGGCGGCGCTTACGGAAAGCAATACGAATCGGAGGAGCAGTCGCCGCCTTGCAGCCGGATCTGATGCGGCCGGCGGCCCTTCGGCCAGTCGATGAAGAAGTCTTTGTCCGCGGCGATCCCGCCCGACGGATCGGCATCGAGCTTGACCATCCAGCCTTCAATGCCTTCGGGATAGAACTGGTTGTCGATCGCGCCGTACAGCGAATTCGTGAAGTAGACGCGCCGGCCGTCGCGGCTCACCTCGACCATCTGCGGTCCGCCGTTCAGCGCGCCATTCTTCGCGCCCGGATGCGTCTCGCGCGCCACGATCCCGCCGATGCGGATCTTGCCCGTCAGCTTCGGTGCGAACGGATCGGAGACGTCGTACTGCAACATGTCGCCGGTGCCCCAGCACGAGACGTAGAGAAAGCGGTCATCCATCGACAGGTCGATGTCCGAGACGAGCGGCGGCACCGCGCCGAAGCCCTTAAGCATTGGCGGCAGCACGGAGGCGTCTGCGGGTTCGGCGGGAATGTCGATCACTTTCTTCACCGCCCACTTGTCCTTGTCGCGGTACCACGTCCAGATCGACGACGACAGATCCTTCAGGCTGATCACGCAGTTGACGAAGCCGTAGGGCTTGGTCGGATCGTGGGCGGGGCGCAGTTCGAAGACGAGTTGGTACTCGTCGCCGAAATCGATCTCCTGCAGGTGCTTGCGGCGCGTGAAGTCCCAGAAATGCAGCTTCCTGCCGTACTTCGCGCCGAGCAGGATCTCCGGGACGAGGCCGTTTTCGAACGTGTCGGGCGTGCCCCATTCGCTCGTGACGAGCGTGTCGTAGCCGAGATGCCACCAGCCGTCGTAGGCGAGCTGCTGCGGGCCGCGCTCGACTTCCCATCGTCCGAGCGGATCGAAGCTCTGCTGGTCGAGCAGCATGATGCCGCCGGGCGCCTTGCCTTCGGCATTCCCGAGCGCGGTCACATAGATGCCGCCCGGCCCGCAGTGGACCGTGTGCGGGCGCGTATAGCCGGTCTTCTCGGCAATCTCTTCGGGCTCGATCGTCTTGACGATCGTCAGGTTCCTCGGATCGGGCTTCGTATCTACGATATGGATGCGCGACGAACGCAACCCCGGCACGACCAGATAGCGCCGTTCGACGTGCGGATGCGGCGCATTCGGGCACAGGCACGACGAGCATGCGTTCCAGCCGAAGTGATGCAGTTCGTCGCCGGTATTGGGCATCGCCAGTTCGCTGACGATCTGCGTGTAGGTGGCCGATTGCGGATCGACATCGACCACCGCGATGGCGTCGGGCTGCTGCCGGTCGGGATCGAAGGTTGCGACGTACGCGAGCGTCTCGGGCGGCGCCTTGGCTGCGAGCCTCGGTGACGGGTAGAAGCTCGGGTCCGGTCTCCATGTCGCCATGATCTGCCTCCTTTACGTGGTGCTTGCACTATAGGACACCTGTGCGACACCTGCGTGGGCCTAGACCGGATGCGGCATTGCAGCGAACCGGCATCCCCCGGCCGAGCGGCGGCATCAGCGATGGGCGCGAAACCGAGCCACTGATTGAATTGCTTAAACCGTTTTCATTGCGCTCCGCGGCGTTGCAGCATTGCGCACTGAATCCGCCATTTTCGGCCGCGCGGCGGGCGGCGGAATTGTGTCGATCGCCGTGATCCGGGCGGTGCAATTCGGCGCGATGGGCGCGGTGTCGGCGTTGCGCGAGACGAACGTGGTATTCGCCGCGCTGATCGGCAGGATGTTGCTCAGCGAGCCCCTGAACTTCCAACGCATCGCCTCGTGCGTCGTGATCGCGCTCGGCGCGATGTGCCTCGGAGCGTAGATGGCTGCCGGTGTCTTCGGGCGAACGGTGAAGACTGGTGATATTCGGCGGCTCACCTACAATGTAAGCATGGCCCCGACCTCGGAGGAGGCTGCCATGACTGAGTCGATGATCAGCTTGATAGTTGGAATCGTAGTGGTACTTTGTATTGCCGTCGTGCTGGTGGCCCGCCGCCGGGCTGAGCACAAGGGAGAGCCGCACGCCGCACGCTGGCTCGACACCCATCCGCTTCGCGACTGGATGAGGCACAGGCACTGATTCGCGGGCAACGGGGGCCGCGCAATGCGGCCCTGCAGGCGGTATCGCGTGCCGTCTTTCAGCGTTTCGATCCTTTCATTGCCTCGGCTTCCATCGCCGCGTTCCATTCCTCTTTTGCCTCGATCGGGTCCATCGCTTCGTCGATGAAGGCCGACGCGCGTTCCGCCGCCGCGCGTGTGCCGTCGTCGGACTCGCCGTCGACCAGGTCATCCTCGCCGGGCGGCTCCAGCATGTCGTGCAGCATGGCGCTCAGTTCAGGCGTGTCCCACGGCTCGCCGTGCTGCTTCTTCTTCTTGATGTAGTGGCGGACTTCGGCGTCCTGTTCGGCGGTCAGGGGAAGCCCGCGGAAAGTGCGGTTGGCGTCGATGTCGGGCATGGTGTTCCTCCTGGTGATTCTCCACCCAGTGTAGCGCCGTTGCGCCGCGCACGGCTCACTCGTGCCCTTTATCCGACGATGCACGCATTGCTCAGGCGAGCGGCGGCAGTCTGCGCGCGACGGGCGTCGACTTGATGATCGCCGTGCTCGTCTCGGCGCGCTCCGTCACCTTCGAGAGAATCGCGTCGAGCTGCTCGATCGAATGCAGGAACAGGCGGCAGATGAAGCAGTCGTCGCCCGTGACCTTGTCGCATTCGACGAATTCCGGAATGCGCCGGATCTCTTCCTCCACGAGATGCAACTGGCCCGGCAACGGCTTCACGCGCACGATTGCCTGCAGCGTGTAGCCGAGCGCGCGCGGGTCGATCTGCACGGCGAAGCCCTGGATCACGCCGACCGTTTCGAGCCGGCGCACGCGTTCGGCGGTGCTCGGCGCCGACAATCCGATGCGCCGCGCAAGCTCGCTCATCGCGATGCGGCCGTCGTCGGCGAGGATCGAGATCAGTTCGCGGTCGATCTCATCGAGGGCGGAAGATGGAGTCGAAAGGCTTTTCGGCATGATCGGCTTCAAACAGAAGGTGGAACGGCCAGTTTGCCTGATTTCGTGCATGGCTTCGCGCTGTTGGGGCCGATAAACTGATTCGCATCGAAGACCCCTGGCGACAGAATCATGAACACGAACGAAACGCGCCGCGGCGCAATCGAAATGAGCGCCGCGATGCTGATGTCGGGCACGATCGGCTGGTTGGTCGTGTCTTCCGGGCAGACGCCGTTGAACGTCGTGTTCTTTCGCTGTGTATTCGGCGGTGCCACGCTGCTTGCCGTATGCGCGGCGCTCGGCATGCTGCGCCGGCATTATTTTTCCTGGCGCATGCTGGCGCTCGTCGCGCTCGGAAGTGTCGCGATCGTCGGCAACTGGCTGCTGCTTTTCGCAGCCTATTCGCGCGCGTCGATCTCGATGGCGACGACCGTCTACAACACGCAGCCGTTCATGCTCGTCGCACTTGGCGTGCTCGTGCTGCGCGAGCGCGTGACGCCCTCGACGGTCATATGGCTCGGCATCGCGTTCGTCGGGCTCGTGATGGTGGTACGTGTGGAGCCCGCGGTGCTCGCGATGCCCGGACAGTACCTCGAGGGCATCGGCTATGCGCTCGGCGCGGCGTTCCTGTACGCGATCTCGTCGATCGTCACGAAGCGCCTGAAGGGCACGCCGCCGCATCTGATCGCGCTGTTGCACGTGTCGCTCGGCATCGCGATGCTCGCGCCGTTCGTGCGCCTCGACCAGTTGCCCGCCGCGAGTTCGGGGTCAATCGATCTTGTCGTGCTCGGTGTCGTCAATACGGGGCTGATGTACGTGCTGCTCTATGGCGCGATCCAGAAGCTGCCGACCGCGATGACGGGTGCGCTGTCGTTCATCTATCCGGTGGTGGCGATCGCCGTCGACTGGCTCGCGTTCGGCCAGCGCCTCGCGTGGATACAGTTCGCGGGCGCCGCGCTGATCCTGCTGGCGGCGGCGGGCGTCAATCTCGGCTGGCGCATCGTGCCTGCACGGCGGGCTGCGGCCAACTGACGAGCGCATCGATGCCATGCTCGGTTAGAATGGCCCGCTTTGCTTTTTGCAGGGCGCTCCCATGTGGTTCAAGAACCTTCAGCTTCACCGTCTTCCGGTCCGCTGGGCCGTGACTCCCGATCAACTGGAGAAGTGGCTCGGCGCGCATGCCTTTGCGCCGGGCAATACCGTCGAGATGCAGGCGCACGGCTGGGCGTCGCCGCGCGATGACGGCGCGCTCGTCTATTCGACCAACCGCCAGATGCTGCTCGTCTATCGCGCGGAAAAGAAGCTGCTGCCGGCGTCCGTCGTGAATCAGGTGACGAAGGCGCGCGCCGCCGAACTCGAAGAGCAGCAGGGTTTCAAGCCCGGCCGCAAGCAGATGCGCGAGCTCAAGGAGCAGGTCACCGACGAACTGCTGCCGCGCGCCTTCAGCATCCGCCGCGACACGCGCGTGTGGATCGATACGGTGAACGGCTGGCTCGCCATCGACGCGGCGTCGCCGACGCTCGCGGACGAAGTACGCAGCCTGCTCGTGAAATCGATCGACCGCCTGCCGCTCAACACGCTGCGCGTCGCGCGCTCGCCCGTTTCGGCGATGACCGAATGGCTCCTGTCCGGCGAAGCACCCGGCGGCTTCACGCTCGACCAGGACACGGAACTGCGTTCGACGGGTGAAGGCAATGCGACGGTGCGCTACGTCGGCCACGCGCTCGATGCCGAGGATATGCGGCGCCACATCGAGGGCGGCAAGCAGTGCATGCGGCTCGCGATGACGTGGAACGACCGCGTCTCGTTCGTGCTGACGCCGTCGCTGGCACTCAAGCGCGTGAGCCCGCTCGACGTGATCAAGGAAGCGTCCGAGCCGACCGCGCAAAACGACGACGAGCGCTTCGAATCCGACTTCACGCTGATGACGGCCGAACTGGCGCGGCTTTTCGCCGATCTCGCCGACGCGCTCGGCGGGGAAGTGGAGGGTACGCAACAGGCGGCGGCCTGACGCGCAGCGCGGCGCTCACGACGAAGCCGACGCGAACGCAAACCCGTCCTTGCCGTTGCGCTTGACCTCGTACATGGTTTCGTCGGCGGCAGCGACGAGGCGCCAGTAGTCGTCGACGCGATCCGGGAACGTCGCGATCCCGATGCTCGCGCGCACGAGCCCGAGCGCCATCTGCTGGTCCGTCTGCGCGACGCAGGCGATCAGGCGTTGCGCGATCGCGGCAAGCTCGGAGTCGGATTCGAAGCGCGAGACGAGCACCGCGAACTCGTCGCCGCCGATGCGCGCGACCACATCGCCCGTGCGCACCGACTGCCTGAAGCGCCTCGACACGGCGATCAGGAATTCGTCGCCGATCCGGTGGCCCTGGGTGTCGTTCACGCGCTTGAAGCCGTCCAGATCGATGTACAGCACCGCGATCCGGCCCGCGCTCTTCGCCGTCGCCTCCAGCGCGGCAAAGAGCCGGCGCCGGTTCGGCAGGCCGGTCATGGCGTCGTGCAGCGCGGCGTGCTCGAATTCGTGCGACCGGCCGGCGAGCAGCCGGTTGTGCTTCGCGTACATGCCAAGCGCCGTGACCAGCACGCCGAACACGATCGCCGAGAGCAGGATCAGCGTGTCGGCGACCCGCGAAATACGGTTGCGCATCGCGTCGCTGACTTCTTCGCGCTGCGCGCGCCAGTACGACGCAGCGGCATCGAGCGACTGGCTCGCGGTATCGAATGGCGCATCGGGGGCGAGCGCCGCCTTCGAAAACGGCGGCGCCGGGGCAGGGCTTGCGCTCACCAACGCATCGAGTGTTGCGAGACGCTCGGACAGATCGTGGCGCGCGCGGGGATAGGCTTCGGGATCGGAGGTCGGCTTTTCGGCGCTGACAGCGGGCGCGCCTCTGAGCGCCGCCGCAGAATCGCGGGCGCCTTCCGCGCGATCGACCGCTTCCAGAACGAGCCCGATGTATTCCTGCTGCAACTGGGCCGAAAAGATCGCGCGCACCTGCACGGCGACAAACAGGAGGCCGATCAGCAGACAGCCGAGCGAGGCGCCCGCGATCAGCGCCGGTCCCGGCCGCCTGAAGCGCAGCATGAACGCCGGCCGCGCGAGGCGCGGATCACGGACGGGAATATTCGTCTCGCTGGCTTCCGTTGACATTCTGTCGATAATTCACGCGGTGAAAAAACGAACCCATGCGGGCGAAGAGACTCTGGTTCTGCTTCGCGCGCTGCGTCGAATGGCGGCGATTCTGCGCGACCGCCTGGTTCGAGGCGCGGTTCGCACGGTTCGAAGCGGCTTCGCGCGCGGGAGCCGTGGGTGCGGGCGCGGCGTCGGCGCTGATCGCCGCGAGGCGGCCCGGCGCGGCGGGAATGGCGGTCGGGGTAGGCGACTGAGCGGGGTCGTCAGGCGGCATGACGTTCGTGGCGGCATCGAGCGCGGCGCGCGGGTCGGAATCGGCGCTTGCCACGGCCACCTGCCGCACGGGCGGTGTCGAAGTATCGACGGCGCCGTACGACAGCGTCTGCTGCGCCTGGGCCGCCTGGGTCATGCCGAGGTTTTCGCGGGCGTTCGCCATCGCTTCGACGTAGGCGCGCTGATCGTGGCTGAACCACACACGATAAGCCACCGTCCCCGCTACGCCCACCGCCAGCGCGCTCGCCGATACGACCCACAGCGCCAGGCGCCCGAAGCGCGGCGGCGCAGGCAGCGGCAGGTCGTCGTCCGAATAGTCGACGTCGGCATCCGGCAGTGGGCGCCCGGATGTCGGCGGCATGTCACGTGTTGCCATGGCAGCGTCTCCGAAAACGGTTCGTCAGACGAAGGGGATGCCCCTTCAGTGCAACGCGGCGCGAAGCGCGAAAAAATGTGCCGCGAGCTGGCGTTTTCCCGGGCGCGCGTGAAGAAAACGTTTGCGCGCGACGCAAGCCTTGGGGCGCAAATTGCACGCGCCGCAAGGGAAAGAGGGAAAATCCGGCGATTCGTCTGACGAAATCGGCCGAAGTGACGCCTGCTTCAACTGATTTTACGAGAAAGCTGCGGGAACAAGGCAATTCTCGCCGGCGGCTCGCGGCTCCTCGCGCTGGGATGCCGCCGTCAGGAGGCGGCAGAGCCAGGCCAGTCGGGAGCTTGCGGTGCGGTGGATGCGTTTCGGGACGCGCCGGACGCGATCGGCCAGCGCACATGATCAGCAGTTTTCGGTCCCAGATTTCGGCTCTGGCGCGACTGGTTGCGACTGGTTCAGCCGGTGTGAAACGGCTCCGGCGGCGCCTCGTCGGCGGGCGTGCCGAAGCGCTCGAATTCGGAGATGACCTGCGCGCCGAACAGCAGCAGCGTCGCGAGCGCTTCGAGGCTGAACAGCACGACGATCGCCGTCGTTAGCGAGCCGTAGACGACGCTCACCTGCGAGAGCGTCGCGAAATACCAGACGAGCACGTGCCGCGTGACTTCCCAGAGCAGCGCCGCCGTCACGCCGCCGATCAGCGCGTGCCGCAACGACGGGCGGCCGACCGGCATCACGAGGTAGATCGAGGTCAGCACAAAAATCTCACCCCCAAGGCCGAGCAGATAGAGCAGCACGCGCGATACGCCCTTGAGCGAGACGTCGGCGCCGAACAGATCGACGCTGCTCGCACCCATCGCCTGCAGGCCGTTCGACACGAGCGTCACGATCAGCATGCCGATGCCGAGGCACAGGATGTAGCAGTAAGGCAGGAGCGCGGAGAGCAAAAAGTGCCGGCGCCGGATCGCGACCCGGTGCACGAAGATCACCGACATCGCGTTTTCCAGCACGGTGAACGCGAGCGAGCTGAAGAAGATCATCGTGAGGAGCAGCAGCCAGCCGATCACCGCGCGATGCGCAAGGAAATTCGACAGTTCATGGACGACCGCGCGGGCCTGGCCGGGCACGAGCCATTCGAGCAGGCGCGCGAGGTTGTCGAGAAGGGTCTGCTGTCCGACCAGATTGGACAGCGCGATCACGATGAGGATCAGGAGCGGGACGATGGACAAGAGCGCGTAGTACGCGACGGCGCCCGCCAGCAGCATGCCCTGGTTGGCGCGAAACGCCTTCAGCGTGCGCAGGATGAACACGCCGGGATGCTGCGCGACGTTGCGGACTTGAGGACCCAGGCACTTCCAGATGAACGTCGACATGGGATCTCCGCCGTGCCGACGGCGGGCGGGAGACCGTCATCGGCGCCGCGACGCGAGGGTGCAGGTTCGCGCGCGGTCGGGCAATCGGGGCAATCGGGGAATCGGACGATAAAAACGCGAGAACACCGCGCCTCGCGGTCCGATGCCGCAATTTTCGCGCCACCCGGCGCGGTCCTGCAACCCCGATGCGGGCCGGGAAAATTCAGATGCTGCGGCGCGCTTCGTCGGGCAGCGGGTCCTTGCGGGCGGCGACGTCGAGCGCCATGTTCCAGAACGCGTCGACCTCGTCGGGCGGCAGGTCCGAAGCGTTGATGCCGCGCAGCCGGCAAATCAGCGCGAGCGTCTCGCCGGCGGCGGCGAAGGCGTCGTGCATGTCGCGAGAGGAGAGACGTTTCTTTTTCATGTCCGGCTTATCGGCAGCCGGCGAGCACAACTTTAGGCCAGCGCTTTCCGCCGGCGCGACCGTTTCCCGCCGCGCCTCAAAAAAACAAATTGATGCGGCAGACGCGGCCCGCCGCATCGAGTAATCTCAAAGCGATGGTTCGCCGGATTGTCGTTCAACCGAACACATGCAGTCGATGTGATGCAGCCAAGCAGGCAGTTGCCGCCGCCCGGCGCTGCCGGACCCGAGGAGACATCCATGGCCGATACCCCCGTCGCCCACGCATCCGCGTTCGACAGCGACGCGCCCATCACCGACGCCAACGAGCGCCTCTGGAACCACGACCTCGCGCCCGTGCCGCGCGCGAAACGCACCTGGACCGGCTACAGCATCTTCGCGATGTGGATGTCGGACGTGCACAGCGTCGGCGGCTATACGTTCGCCGCGAGCCTCTTTCTGCTCGGCATCTCCGGCTGGCAGGTGCTGCTCGCGCTCTCGGTGGGAATTCTCGTCGTCTACGTGCTGATGAACTGGGTCGGCAAGCCGAGCCTCACGCACGGCATCCCGTTTCCCGTGATGGCGCGCGTCAGCATGGGCGTGATGGGTGCGAACCTCGCGGCGCTGATTCGCGGCGTCGTCGGGATCGTCTGGTATGGCGTGCAGACCTATTTCGCGTCGAAGGCGGTCGCGACGCTCCTGTTGCTCTTCGTGCCGTCCGCGATCGCGCTGCGCGACACGATTTTCCTGCGCCTCGACCTGCTCGGCTGGGTCAGCTTTCTTTTCATGTGGCTCTTGCAACTCATCATCTTCCAGCGCGGCATGGAAATCATCCGCAAGTTCATCGACTTCTGCGGCCCGGCCGTCTACGTGGTGATGATCGTGCTGATGGGCTGGATTTTGTCGCGCGCGGGACTCGACAGCCTGAACCTCACGCTCGGCGGCGAGAAGCTTTCCGGCACGGCGCAATTCCTCGGCATGGGCAACGCGATCCTGCTCGTCATCAGCTATTTCGCCGCGCTGCTGCTCAATTTCGGCGACTTCTCGCGCTTCGCGAAAAGCGAGCGGCAGATGAAGATCGGCAACTTTCTCGGGCTGCCGGTCAACTTCATCGCCTTCGCGATCATCACGGTGATCGTGACCTCGGGCAGCGCCAAAGTCTTCGGCACGATGATCATGGACCCGGTCGAGATCGTCTCGCGCATCGACAACAAGATCGCGGTGGCGATCGGCAGCGTGACGTTCATCATCGCGACGATGGGCATCAACATCGTCGCCAACTTCGTGTCGCCGGCTTACGACATCGCCAACCTGTTCCCGAAGCACGTCGACTTCAAGAAGGGCGGGCTGATCGCCTCGGTGCTCGCGGTGCTGGTCTGCCCGTGGATCTTCGTCGACAGCCCGAAGGCGATCACGATCTTCGTCTCAGTGTTCGGCGCCGTGCTCGCTCCGATGTACGGCGTGATGATGGCCGACTTCTATCTCGTCAAGAAGCAGGTCGTGCAGACCGCCGAGCTCTACACGATGTCGCCGAGCGGGCGTTTTTACTACGACGGCGGCTGGAACAGGGTGGGGCTCGTCGCGCTTCTGGTGTCGGGATTCATCTCGGTCGGCTGGGAGATCAGCACGCAACTTCTCAAGCTCTTGCCGGCGAACAACTTCGGCTGGCTAATCGGCGCGGTGGCGGGCGCCGCGATCTACACCATCGCGATGCGCAGCGCGAAGCGCGTATAGCGCCCGGGCTGCGAGCAGGCGCTCATTTCAGCCACTTGCGCACGTCCTCTTCCCACGCCGGCTGGCCGCAGTCCGGCGGATTTTCCGGGCCGAGCACGGTGATATAGCCCTGCGTCTTCATGCACGCCTCGTAGGCGCGCACCTGTGTGCAGCGCCCGGCGCCCGCCTGTTTCGCGGACTGCTTGCACGTGTCCATCGCGCGGTCCATGGCGGAGAAGTCGGCATCGGCGTTCCCGTTCGCGGACGGCGGCGGATTGCCGCCCATCGAAAATTCGACGGGCCCGCTCTGCGCACACGCGGCGAGCAGGGCGGTGCAGCCGGCGAGCAACAGGGATCGCGTTTTCATTGTCGGAACTTCCTCTGCGAAGGCGTGTGGCGGCGTTCGTTCTGCGTCTGGCCAGGACGCCCGGTCCTTCATTATTATGAAGTGGTTTGCGCATAGACGGCCATAAGCGAGACCGCGCTCTCGTGCCGTCCCGCCATCGCGATCCGAATAAAAAACAGGGGTGTCCGATGCAACCGTCCAGACGCTTGCGCCTCTTCGCGCGCTCACTCGCGTGCTCGTTTGTAAGCATTGCGCTGCTGACTCCGGCTTTACCCGTTGCCGCCGAACAAATCGCGCTCGGGCAGAGCGAACTGTGCGGCCTCGACACCTTCCGGCCGGACCGTGCGGGAACGTTGCGGGAGCAAGTCGTCGAGGGAAGGAACGGGCCGCTCGCGTATTACCGTTTCGGGCACGGCACGCCCGTCGTGCTGATTACGGGCTACCGCGCGAGCATCGCGGAATGGGACGCGTATTTCCTCGGCGAACTGGCGCGCCATCACGATGTAATCGTGTTCGACAACCGTGGCGTCGGCCGTTCGACCGGCGTGACCGGACGCTACGGCCCGGACTACGGCATGCGCGACATGGCCGCCGACGCGGCCGATCTGATCGCGAAGCTCGGCTTGCGGCGTGTGGCCGTCGTCGGCTGGTCGATGGGCGGGATGATCGCGCAGGAGCTTGTTGCCGGGTCGCATCGTGGAATCGACCGGCTCGTGCTGATCGCCACCGCGCCGCCCGGCCCGCGGGCGACGCCGCTCGCGGCCACAACCGGTGAAGTGTTGTCGAGCCACGGCCCCGACGCGTTCGGGAAGATCATGGGCGTGCTGTTCCCGCCGGACGCGCTCAGCGACGCGATGAAATGCTTCGCCAGCGACATGTTCGCGCTGCCGGGCTACAAGGAGACGCCGTTCGACGACGCGGTGGCGGCACAGCAGAACCGCGCGATGGAGCGCTGGTTCGCCGATGCCGCCGCAGCGAACGCGCTGCGGCGCGTCACAGTGCCGACGCTGATCGTCGCGGGTGAGCGCGACGACGTCCTTGCGCACGCCAATGCCGAAGCGCTAAACGAACTCATCCCGCGGTCGCAACTACGCATCGTGGACGATGCGGGACACGCGATGATGTTCCAGTATCCGCTCGCCCTCGCGCGAATGATCGACGCGTTCGTCCAGCGATGAGCGTGCGCTATTGCTTCATCTTGCCGGTCGAACTGCCGCCGGACGCGCTGTTGGGCGCCATGCCCTTTTCGCGCTGCTGCATCAGCGTGCCTGAGCCGCCGCTGGGCGCACTCGCGGCAGGGTCGCTCTTGGCTGCGTTGCCCATGTTGGCGCCCTGGTTCGCGCTCGGCGGCGTCTTGGCGTCGTTCTGGGCAAAGGCGCTCGTGCTCGCGATCAGGACGAGGGCGGCCGTCATCGTTCGAAGGGGTTTCATGGTTGTCTCCGTATGTCCGGTTATCCGGTGCTTTTCTTTCAGCATCCTTCGTGCCGCGAACCGCAGGGTTAAAGTTGTCGTCCTGTCCCTACACACTGACTGCCGAAAAATATGGACTTGCTAAGCCGGCTTCTTTCGTTGATGCCCGTCAGCGGGCGTCTGGATGTCAGATGCCATTTCGGCGCGCCGTGGGCGATCGAGCAGGCGGCCGCGGGCGTGCGTGAGATTCCCTATCACGTGCTCCTGTCAGGCAGCGCGATCGTCGAGGACGGCAATGGAGCGCCGCAACAACTGATCGCGGGGGACATCGTCGTGTTTCCGGGCGGTTCCGCGCACCGCATCCACGACGGCAGCGGCAAGCCGCCGCTACCCATCTCCGAGCGGCAAGGCAACGGCTTTGCCGTGGCCGGCAACGGACCGGAGCCGGGCGGCGAGCAGGACGGTGTCGCCGACATCCTGTGCGGCCGGTTCCTGCTCGGCGCCATGCCCGAGCGGCTGCTGCGCGATCATCTGCCGGGAAGGCTGGTCGTGCGCAGCGCGGCGGGCGGCGAACCCGCGCAAACATCCGCCGACGCGCTCCCGAGCGCCTCCCGCCTGCGACGTCTGATCGAACTGATGCGGGAGGAAGCCTCCGACGAAGGTCCGGGCAGCGCGTCGCTCGTGAGTCACTTGTCGGGCGCGCTTTTCGCGCTGACGCTGCGCTTCGCGAGCGAGGGTTCGCAGCCGCCCGCGGGGCTGCTGGCGCTCGCGGCGCGGCCGCGCTTGTCGGCGGCGCTGATGGCGATGTTCGAGCGGCCCGGTGAAGCCTGGACGCTCGACCAGTTCGCCGCGCTCTGCAACATGTCGCGGGCGACGTTCGTGCGCCAGTTCCAGGAGGCGATCGGCCGTTCGGCAACCGACGTGCTGACCGAAGTGCGCATGACGATGGCGGGACGCGCGCTGCTGGAGACGGCGGCGCCTGTTGCGCAGATCGGCGAATCGGTCGGCTATCAGTCCGACGCCGCGTTCCAGCGCGTCTTCAAGCGCCACATCGGGGTGACGCCGGCGCGCTGGCGTGCGTCGGGCGGGCGGGAGAGTGCGGCGGACGCGCAGAGCGAGTGACCCGCCTGGCGGCCGTCGCGCAATCGCCGCGCCAACAATCTTTTGTTGCAAACGACATTGATCCTTCGGGATGCCGTGCCTAGCATGTTTCGATCACCCCGCCGCATGATTCGATGCGGCACCGGGTCACCGGGGCCACGACGGCCGATGGGAGCAAACATGCTGAAGGTAATACTTGAAGTACTCGCGGCGATCGCCGTAACCGGGATCTACCTGCTGCCCGCGATTCTCGCCGACCGCACCAAACGCCGCTCGGTGCTGTTGCTCGCGCTGTTCAACCTGCTGCTCGGCTGGACCGTGATCGGCTGGATCGCCGCAATGTACTGGGCGTTTCATCCCGACAGCGCGCGCATGCTCGGGCGTATCGCGAAGAAGAACCGCCGGGCGTCGGCGCAACATACCGTCGATGCCATCGTGTCGCGCGCCCGGGCACGCGGCGCACGGCGCGCGGGGATCGGTTTCGCTCATGGCATGGAGCGCAGCGGTGGGGATTGATCGCGCAGGGCTCTGCATGCGATGTGCCTCGTGACGATTGCGGCGCGCGGATAAGATTCCGTGCGACAACATCGCCATCGAACAGGCATGAGGAACGACGCATGAGCATCCGCATCATTCAGCTGGGCAGCGCACGTGTCGAGGACGAAGGATTGCGCATCGGCACCGTGCGTCGGCCGCCGCGCGGCGTGCCGAAGGCCGAATTCGCCTCGCGCGACTATTACGACGTCTGGTTGCCGATTCTGTCGCCGAGTGCCGAGTTGATGACCCAAGGCCGTAACGCCACCGACGACGCACAATGGTCCGCATTCGAGCGCAAGTTCCGCGCGGAAATGAACGCCGGCGACGCGAGCAAGGTGCTCGACCTGCTCGCCGCGCTCTCGAAGACGTCCAGTTTTTCGGTCGGCTGCTATTGCGACGACGAGCGCCGCTGTCACCGCGGGATTCTCAGACAAATGCTCGCGGATCGCGGCGCGCAGATCGTATGAAGTGCAGTTTCAAGTGACGATCACGAAGTCGAAGTGCGCCATCTCCGGCTTTCCGCTTTCGTCCGTCGACATGAGCAGGCGCCGGTCGAACAGGCCGTCGCGCGTGTTCTGCGGCTCACGGGGAAAATAAAGCTGAGTGACGAGCACCGGCCTATTAGGCGCCTGCACCGATACATGAAAATGCCGCGTGCGCCCGGGATACAGGCCCGGCACAATGGTTTCGAGGCAGTATCGGCCGTCGCTGTCGGCGAACTGATGGCCGCGCAGGCGAAAACCGTCGATGTCGTATTGACCGGCGTCGTCCGCGTGCCAGAAATCGAGCAGTGCGCCCGGAATCGGCTGGCATCGCACCGAGATGACGCGTCCCGTCAGCACGATCCGCGTTCCCGCGATGCCTTGTTCGACCAGCATCGTCCGCTCCGGCGAGTTCGGCAGGAAGAAGGGTCCGGCGGTCTGCCGGGGCGTGGCGTGGTGATCGTCGGCGCAGGCGGGCGTGGGCTCTGCGGCTTGCGCTGTTTCCATCGACAACAAAAGCGCCGCCGAGGCCGCGCCGGAGCGGCAAAGAAAGTCGCGCCGCCGTAGATTCACGCTTCTCGCACGCATCGCCGATGCTCCTTGCAGCGCTTGATCGCTAAGTGCGGATTAACGTCCGGTACAGCTCGTTCGCGCGGCTCAGATGCGCGCGCATCGCTTCGGCTGCGGCGTCGCCATCGCGCGCGCCGATTGCATCGACGATCCGCTGATGCTCCGCGAGCGTCAGTTCCTCGGCGCCCGGAGCCCGGACGAGCGGCCGGTAGTATTCACCCGCCCATCTGAACAGCGACTCGACAATCGACGGAAAAATCGGATTGCCGCTGATCTGCGCGATCTCGCGATGAAACGCCATGTCGCGCTCGATGAATTCCTCCAGATTGACCATCGACGCGCGCTGCTGCGCCACCTTCAGTTGCAGCCGGGCGACGTCTTCCTCGGTGGCTCGCTCGGCGGCCATCCGCGCCGTGCCGGTCTCCAGAAACATGCGCGCGTGCTTGAGGTGTTCCAGCATGTCGGGTTGCGTGCGCAGCAGATGCATCGCGCCGCCCGCGATCTGTGCGATCAGGCGTTCCGCGGTCGGCACGACGACGCGCGCGCGCTCGCCATGCACGATCTCGACGATCCCCGAGCGTTCGAGCGTCTGCAGCGCCTCGCGGATCGCCGGCCGCCCGACGCCATAGATTTCCATCAGTTCGCGCTCGGACGGAAGCTGCGCGCCGGGCGCGATTTCCCCGGTGCGGATGCGCTCCATCAATCGGTCGAGTACTTCCTGATAGAGCTTGCGACGCTGAACGATTTCAGCCATTGAATCTTCCGTGCGTTTGACTTAGTGGTCTGATGAGATTACCACGGAGGCACGGAACCGAGTCGCGCGGTCAGTTGAGCAGCCGGCCTTCCCGAACCGCGCCGAAAAACGAGGCTTCCCCGATCTGCCCGCCCTTGAGCACGATTTCGAGACCGTCCCGACGAACGTCGTCCGACCACGCGCGGCACAGCGGCGCGCCCGGCGCGAGTCCGCCAGCGACGCTCAGTGCCGAAATGCCGAGCGCGCTCGCGACTTCGCCGGAACTGTCGCCGCCGGCCACCACGACGCGCCGCAGTTCCACGCGATCGAGCAGGCGCCGCATCACATCGGCGAGCGCACCGCCGACGCGCCGCGCGGCGTCCTGACGCGAGAGGCCGGCGTCGCGCGCGATCGAATCGAAGCCGAGCACGGCGGGATCGTCGGGGCCTTCGGCGCTGAAGACGAGCGCGCTTTGCTCCTGCCGCAGCGCCTGCTCGGCGACGTCGATCACGCGCGCGATTTCGGCATCGCCCTCGCGCGGGTCGAGCGCGCGCCGCAGATCGACCCGCTCGACGCAAAAGCCGTATGCGCGCGCCCAGCGGATCTGGCCGGCCGTGACTGGCGAACAACTGCCGCTCACGGCGGCGATCGCGGGCACGGGTCCGGCAGCGGGCAGGGCGGGCGTGGCGGGCAAGAGGCCGCACGCGCGCCAGTGAGCGGCGAGCGCGTACTGCAATCCCGACGACGACGCGCTGAACACACCTGCGCCACGGTTTTCCCAGACGAGCCGTCCGGCGGCCGCGAGCGTTTCCTCGTCCAGCACGTCGATCATGACGACCGGCGTGTCGTCGCCCTGGAGCGCGTGACATGAAGCGGAGGCGTCGGGCGCGCGCACCCGCACCATGTCGATCAGTTCGATGCGGCGTTCGGTCTGCTGTCGCAGATGCACGCGCAGGTCGGCTTCGTTCATCGGCGTGACGGGATGGCGCGACATCGTCGGATGGCGGTCGAGCCGGTAGCCCGCGCCGTCGACGGCCGCGAACAGATTGCCGAACGCCTGGTAGCGCTTCAGCCGCGGCGCACCGACGATCATCGGCGACCAGCTTCCCGGCATGTGCGTCACGCCTAGGTCGATGGCGCGCCCGATCGAGCCGATCGCAGGCGACGAATCGAAGGTCGAGCAGACCTTGTATTGCAGGATCGGTGCGCCGAGCGCGGCCAGCGCGGCGAAAACGGGCGGCAGCGCGTCGTCCATCCATTGCGGGCTGCGTCCGCGCGACGATCCCGCCAGCCCCACGCAGCGCACCTCGGGAAAGCGCGCGAGCAGTTCGGGCGAGGGCGTGTCGAGACAGAGCAGGGTGGGGACGCCCGCGGCCGTCAGCGCTTCCATCGCGTCGGTCGAACCGGTGAAGTCGTCGCCGTAATAGGCGAGCAGGAGGCCGTCGGGCCAGTCCTCCGAATGCGAACTCATCGCCAGAACTCCAGCGCGGCGGCGAGCGCCGGATTGCGCTGTGCATGCCGTTCGAGCGGCACGCCCTCGATTGCCGCGACCCATGCTTCGCGCAACGCCTCGACGCCCGCCGCGACGCCGCCCGGATGGCCGAAGATCCCGCCGCCCGCGGTATGAATCAGGTCCGCGCAGCCGATCGCGGCGAAGGTGTCCGCGGCCTGCAGGCCCGTCTGGCCGGAACTGAAGACGGGCATCGCGGGCATCGGCGCGTCGGGCATCACGGGCGAGAGCACGGCGCGTGCGGCGGCGATCACGCTGTCATCGGGCTCGCTGAACTTGTTGCGCAGGCCGTTCACGTGCAGGTGATCCGCGCCCGCGAGACGCCAGATCATCTGCCACGGCGCGTAATCCCAGCCGAGTTCCGGACTGCGCGACAGGTAACCCCAGCCCGCGCGATGCGCATGGATCGGCAACTGGCTGTGACGCCGCAATTCGTGCATGCCGACGAGCCCGATCGAATTGAGCACGGCCATCACGCAGGTGCCGCCTTCGGCGAGCACGAGATCGTGGCGGCGCTTCATCTGGTCGAGATCGCCCGTGATGTTGAACGCGACCATCGCCTTCTTGCCGGTGCGATCCGCGTGCTCGTTCACGACACGCATCACCGCGCGCACGCGTTCGTCGAACGGGCAATGCGGGCCGTCGCCCTGCAGTTCGTCATCCTTGATGAAGTCGATGCCGCCCGCGACCAGTTCGCGCACCTGCCGCGCGGTCTCGTCCGGCGACAGGCCGACGCTCGGCTTGATGATCGTGCCGATCAGCGGCCCGCGCTCGACGCCGGCGAGCCGGCGCGTGCCTTCGATGCCGAACGCCGGCCCCGGATAGGCGCTTGCGAACGACGGCGGCAGGCGCAGGCCCGTCAGCCGCAAGCCCGACACCTGACGCAGCTCGAACAGGTTGCCGGCAATCGTCGACATCAGGTTCGGCAGCGACGGCCCCAGGTTTTCGATCGGCCACGACAGTTCCAGCGCGCAGCGCGTGTACACCTTCGATTCGATGCCGCCGGGCAGGCTGGGTTTGTCGGCGCGATCGAGCACGTCGAGGCGCTCGACGCGCGCGCCCGAGCGCGCCTTCAGTTCGGGCGTCTCGTTCGGCAGCGCGACGAAGGTGCCGCTCGACTGCTCGCCCGCGATGACGTCGGCGGCGAGGTGCGGATCGACGCCGGTTTCCAGCCAGTAGGTCGCGTGGATGCGTTCGGTCACGATGGGTTTCCTCGACGAGTGCGGTTTCAGGTGATGCGGCGGATGCTTTCGGCGATTTCTTCGCGCTCGAAGACGTTCTTCCAGTCGTCGCGCATGAGGCGCGGCTTGCCGAACTCGATCGCCTTGTTGCAGGCGTCGGAGAACGCGCCCGGAATTTCATTGAAGATCACCGCACCCAGAATGTTCATGTGGCCGAGCAGGAAATCGCGCGCTGCTTCCTTCGGCACGCCGCGCTTCACGGTTTCCTCCATCGCTTCGCGCATCACGTAGAGCAGGGTGGCGCAGATCGTCTCGGAGAGGCCCGGTTCCAGCAGCGCCATCTGGTCGACCGTCAGCCGGTACGAGCGCAGGATCGGCGCGTAGATCACCTTCGCGACCGCTTCGCCGAGATCGAATGCTTCCTCCGGGCCCTGCATCAGCGCGCTCGTGATCGACTGCTTCGCATGGGCGCCGCCGAAGAAGTCGCGACGCGCCTCGGTCGTCGATTCGTCGTTGAAAATCAGCGGGTGGCACGGATGCGCGACGAAATAGGTCAGGTCGGGCCGAGCCGGCAGATGGCCGGCGAAGGGCGCTGCGGCATCGAGCGTCATCACCATCGTGCCGGGACGCAGCTTAGGCGCGAGTTCATGACTCAGCTTGCCGATCAGCGTGTCGGGCACGGCGAGAATCACGACATCGGCGCCGTCGATGGCCGCATCCGCCGAGACGCATTCGACACCCAGTTCGTCCTTCAGCCGCTTTCTGCCGCCTTCGCCCGGCTCGACGTGCGCGACGCGGTAATCCGATTTCAGCAGGTTGCTCGTCAGGCGGTAGCCCATCTTTCCGCCTGCGCCAAAGAGTGCGATCTTTTCCGTCATTTCGTTTATCTCCAGAGAGTGAGTGTGTCGAAGCGCGCTATTTCGTGTGCGAATGCGCGTTCAGTCCGACCGGGACGGATGCATCGGCGGCCGGGCGACGCGAGGTCGTACCGATCGCGAAAGCGAGTCCCGCCGAGAGCAGCATGAACGCCCCGACGATGAACATCGGCGCCTGATAGGAACCGGTCGCGTCCTTCACGGCGCCGGTGATGTAGGGCGCGAGAAAGCCTGCCAGATTGCCGACCGTGTTGATCAGCGCGATGCCGGCCGCGGCTGCCGCGCCGGACAGGAAGCGCCCAGGCAGCGCCCAGAAGTTCGGCAGCGCGGAGAAGATCGCGCAGGCGGTCACCGTGATGACGGCGATGCTGGCCGTCGGCGATTTCATGTAGAGCGCGAGCGGAATGCTCGCCGCGCCGACGAGCGCCGGAATGCCGATGTGCCAGGCGCGCACGCCGCGTTTCGTTGCGTTGCGGCTCCACAGGAACAGGGCGAGCGCGGCCGGCAGGTACGGAATCGCAGTGATCAGGCCTTTCTGGAACACATTGAAGTGCGTGCCGAAACGGCCTTCGAAGCCGCCGATGATCGTCGGCAGGAAGAACGCCAGCGCGTAGAGACCGTAGATCAGGCCGAAGTACATCAGCGCGAACATCCAGACGCGGCCGCTCGTCATCGCGGCGCCGGGACGCAGCGTGTGCGGTGCGGCGGCGACGGTTTTCGCGCGTTCCTCGGCTTCGAGTTCCGCCGTGAGCCAGTTCTGCTCGGCGGGTGTGAGCCACTTCGCCTGCGACGGGCGGTCGGCGAGATAGAACCACGCGATGAACCCGACGATGATCGCCGGGACTGCCACGCCGAAGAACATGATCCGCCAGCCGGCGAGGCCGAACGCGCCGTGCGCTTCGATCAGGAGGGCCGCGACCGGCGCGCCGATCACGATGGTGAGCGGCTGAGCGAGATAGAAGAGCGCGAGGATGTGGCTGCGATGCCGCGCGGGCACCCACATGCTGAGGAACAGGATCGCGCCGGGAAAGAAGCCGGCTTCCGCGACGCCCAGCAGGAAGCGCAGCGTGTAGAGCCCCGGGATGCTGCTGACCCAGGTGAAGAGCAGCGCGACGATGCCCCACGTCACCATGATCCGCGCGAGCCAGCGGCGGGCGCCGAACTTGTGGAGCGCGAGGTTGCTCGGGATTTCGAGCAGGATGTAGCCGATGAAGAACACGCCGGCCGCGAGTCCGAACTGGGCGGCGGTGAGGCCGAGATCCTTCGTCATCCCGTTCGGGCCGGCGAAGGAGATCGCGGTCCGGTCGAGGAAGTTGATGAAGAACATCAGCGCCACGAACGGCACGAGACGTAGCGACACCTTGCGTATGGCCGATTTTTCGACCGCCTGGAGATCTGCTGCACTTTGCATTTCGCCTCCTCCAACTACGTGGGATGGATGTGGAACCGTTTTTTGTTTTACTGGTGTGATGAGTAGACCATGAGGTGTGATCTGCGGGGTATCGGGGAATACGCGGGGATCAGAAGCGGGAATTGGACTGACGAATGACGCCGGGCGCCCCAAAAGAAAAACGGCTGCTTCGAACGTATCGAAGCAGCCGTGCAGCGAAAACCGTCGAGCAGTCGCTCGTTATGAAGATCGTCGAGCCACGGGCTGATCGGCCGGCATCACAGGAACCTCTGCGGCGTCGCGCAAGTCATCGAGATCGCGGCCGCGCGTCTCGGGCGTGTACCACGTCGTCGCCACGCCGATCGCGCTCAGGATCGCGACGTAAGTGGCAAGCGGAATCCACGCGAGGATCGTGCCCTGGCTGCCGCCCCAGTGCGCGGTCGCCCAGGCGATGATCGATGCGCCGATGAGCGGCGCCACCCCGCCCGCGATGACCGCCGACACTTCGCGCCCCACCGCGACGCCCGCGTATCGGTGCTGTGCGCCAAAGAGTTCGGGAAGCAGCGCGCCTTGCGTCGCAAACATGCCCCAGACGCCGGCGAGGGCGACGCACAACATCGCGACGCTTGCCGTCGCATTGCCCTGGCTCAGCACCCACCAGGTCGGATAGGCGAGCAGCAACTGATACACGGCGAACGCGCGATAGACGGGAATCCGTCCGAAGCGGTCGCTCAGCATGCCGGTCAACGGAATGATCACCGCTCCCGAGGCGCCGGCCAGCAGCAGCGCGACTGGTCCGATCGGTCCCTTGAGGCCGGTTGCGGTCGCGATGTAGCTGATGGCAAGCGACTGATAGATCGACGAACCGCCGTTCTCCGCCATCCGCAAGCCGATGACCTTGAGGAGCGTCGGCTTCGAGTGTTTGAGGAGGTGCTTCAGCGGACTGTCGTTGACTTGCTGGCGCGCTTCGAGCTTGGTGAACGAGGGCGACTCCTTGAGCTTCAGCCGGATCCAGACCGCCACCGCGATGATGACGACGCTCAACAGGAACGGGACGCGCCAGAGCCAGCTTTGCGAAATGTCCTCGACGCGCACCAGCGCGAAGTAGATCGCGGCCGCCATCACGGTCCCGAGCAGCACGCCCATGAACGGCAACGCCGCGAAATAGCCGCGCCGCTTCGCTGGCGCGTATTCGGCCATCAGCACCGCGGCGCCGGCCTGTTCCGCGCCGGCTCCCAGTCCCTGCAGCAGGCGGCAGCCGACGAGCAGGATCGGAGCCCAGACGCCGGCGCTCGCGTAGGTGGGCAAAAGGCCGATGAGCGTGCTGGCGACGCCCATCAGCAGGATCGTCGCCATCAGGACGAACTTGCGACCATACCGGTCGCCGAGCGTCCCGAAGATGATGCCGCCCACGGGCCGGATCGCGAAGCCCAGGAAGTACGCGCCGAAGCTCGCGATCAGGCCGATGCTCGGATCGCTCGACGGGAAGAACAGCGGCCCGAAGATCAGCGCCGACGCGAGGTTGTACAGCGCGAAGTCGTAGTATTCGAGCGCGCTGCCAAGCGACGCGGCCCACGCGGCGCGATACAGGTCGGCGGTCGTGACCTCCTGCTTGCGGCTGCCGGCATCGATACTGGTTTCGCCCGGGGCGGCCGCGATGGTTTGCTGGTGTTTCATGATGTCTCCTCCAATGTGGATGCCGTTCCTGATCACCTGCGTGATCCGGACGGCCCGTTCTGCAACGCAGCGTGCGAACGCCGCTTTTGACCAGATTCACAACGCTGAATCCGTCCTCGTCTTGTCGCGAGGTGCCGGATCGCACTGGCCACGCTTTCCTTCGTCGAGACGGAGCCCGCCTGGGCTTAGCCGACTCGCGCGATCTCGTCGAGCAAGGCCGCGCTCATCACGTCGAGCGGGGCGGGCTTGCCCGTGTACAACTCGATTTGTCCGCAGAACTGATGCAGCAGCATCCGCGTTCCGTCGACCACGCGACATCCGGCCGCTGCGGCGTCGCGAATCAGCTTCGTGCGCACGGGGATGAACGCCGCATCCATCACGAACAGGTGCGGCGCAAGCTGACCGGCACGCAGCGGATTGACGTCCGGCGCGCGGAATCCGGCCGCCGTCGCATTGACCACGCCATCGAACGCGGCGGGGTCGAAGTCGTTCAGGTCACCGCCGAAAGCGAGCCCGAAGTCGCGGGCCAGATCCAGTCCGCGCGACGCGGTGCGGTTGAACACGGTCACCCGGGCGCCGGCGCGCCGTGCGCCCCAGGCGATGGCGCGAGCCGCGCCGCCTGCGCCGAGCAGCGCGACGCGGCGGCCGTCGAGCGGCGTCACTTCTTCGAGCGCGCGCACGGCACCCGTGCAGTCGGTGTTGTAGCCCGTCAGGCGGCCGTCGCGATTGTCGATCGTGTTCACGGCGCCGATTTCGCGCGCGGTTTCGTCGAGCGCGTCGAGGTGAGGGACAACGGCCTGCTTGTGCGGCATCGTCACGTTGAGCCCGCGAATGCCAAGCGTGCGCATCGCGTTGATTGCGCCGGCGGCGTCTTCGATGCCGAAGCTGACGAACGTGTAGTCCACGCCGAGCGCACGGTACGCCGCGTTGTGCACCTTCACGTTGAACGTGAACGGCTGGCCGGCAAGGGAGCCGCAAAGGACTGGAATCGAATGAGGCATGGTCGCTCTATTCCTTCGACAGGTCGTAAGCCGCGACGGCTGCTTCGCCGTCGAGCACGCGCAACAGGTTCTGGGTGGCGAGTTCGGCCATCGCGCGCCGCGTCTCGTGCGTCGCCGACCCGATGTGCGGAAAAGGCGTGACCTTCGGATGCGTGCGCAGCGGCGAATCCTGCGGGAGCGGTTCGACGGCGAACACATCGAGGCCCGCCGCGCGCAGGTGGCCGCTGTCGAGCGCGGCGAGGAGCGCGTCCTCGCGTACGATCGCGCCGCGCGAGCCGTTGACGAAGATCGCGCCGGGTTTCATCGCGGAGAATGCCTGCGCATCCATCAGGCCGCGTGTTTCGTCGGAGAGGGGCAGGGTGAGTGCCACGATGTCCGCGCGACGGAGCACTTCGTCGAACGACGCACGCACCGCGTGTTGTGCGAGCGATGCCGGTACCTGCACGTCGAACGGGTCGTGGAAAACCACCGGCATGTCGAACCCGAGCGCCGCGCGCCGCGCGACCGCCTGCCCGATCCGGCCGAAACCCAGCACGCCGAGTGTCTTGCCGTGCACGTCCCAGCCGAACAGGTCTTCGCCGATATTGCGCGTCCACCCGCCATCGCGCACGTGGTTCGACAGTTCGACAAGACGCCTCGAAGCCGCGATGATCAGCGCGAACACGGTGTCCGCGGTCGTCTCGGTCAGGACGCCCGGCGTGTGGCACAACGTGATGCCGCGCCGCTTCAGGCAGGCGAGATCGTAGTTGTCGACGCCGACCGAAATGCTCGAAATCACCTGCAGACGCGGTGCCCGGTCCAGTTCCTGCGCGCCCAGTTTGAAGCTCGAACCGATCAGGCCATCGGCGTCGTGCAGCGCTTCCCGAAAACGCGGCAATTCCTCCGCGCGCCTCGGGTCGGCGATGGTCACGTCGTGCCACTCCCGGATTCGTTCGAGCAGGTCGTCCGGAATCTTGCGGAAGACCACGACGTGCTTGCGTGCTGTACTTTGCGTTGACATTGCTTCTGTCCTCCTTGAATGACGGGTGCTTCAGCGCGGCATCGTGCGAAGCGACGAAGGGCCGCCCGTCAGCGCGATCCGTTCGCCGGTATCGCGCAGATGGCCGCCGTTCACGGCGAAGATCGCGAGTTGCTTCTCGACGTTGAACTGCACGATCAGATGCTTGCTGTCGGCGGTGAACACGATTCCCTGCGCGGCTTCTCCGCCCGGCGCCTCGGAGACCTTCACGGCCTGCCCGTCGCGAATCGCGAAGAGAAGGACCTTGCCGCGCGAATGTCGTCCGGGGTTGTCGGGCGTCAGGTTGGAGCCGCCCATCGCCTGGACGCCGATCCACTTGCCGTCGGGCGAGATCGCCACGCCCTCGGGCAGCGACGGCACCGTAATGTGCTGGACTGCGCGAAACGGTTCGTGCGAAACGTCGATCAGCGTCACGGTGTCGACGTCGCCCGCGAGCTTGCCCGCATAGGAGGGCAGGCCGGCCAGTCCGACGTTGCTCACGACGGCCCATTTGCCGTCGCTCGATATGTCGATGGTGTAGGGCGCCACGCCGCTCGACAGGCGCACGCCACTGTCGGTCACGCGGCCGTCGGTGACGTTCAGGACGGCGACGCCCTGTTCGTCGCGCAAGGCGACCAGTGCGTGGCGGCCGTCGTGCGTGAAACTTACGCCGGAAAGACGCTTCTGCGCGATCTTCAGCGTATCCACGAGCGTCACGCGATTCCCTTCGATTCCGAGCACCGCCACGCTGCCGTCGATGCACGCGGCGAGCGCGAGGCGTCCGGCGCGGTCGATGGCGATGCCCTGCGGATGGCTGCCGATATCGAGCCGGCTGACTGCGGGCGGCGACGCCTGCAGGTCGACCACCTGCACGAACGAATCCATCAGCAGCTTTTTTGCCGCGTAGTCGTAGCGCGTCGGCGCGCCGACCAGGGCGACGGTGGCATCCGGCGTGATCGCGACAGCCTGTGGCGGACCCTGGATGCCGTTCTCGACCTCCACCTGCACCTTGACTTGTGGCGGGAAGCGGCTGGCGTCGAGCAGGGTCAGCGTGTCGGGGCCGGGGTTGTCGGGAAAGGTATCGCGGCCTTCGACGCGCTGATACTTGCCGTCGTTGCCTGAGACGATCCAGTCGGCGGCCTGCGAGGCGCAAGCCGTGACGGCGATGATCAGGCCGGCGAGCGCCTGCGCGCAGCGGGTCCGGTTCGCAATGGGTGAACGCATTCAATGTCTCCTAGATGTCTTGTTGTGGTGCCGCGTATGCGGGTAACTCAAACGACGCTGGTTAGCCCGCCGTCGACGAAAAGCGTCTGCCCGTTCACGAAATCCGACGCCGGCGACGCGAGGAACACCGCGGCGCCGCACAGCTCTTCGACACGGCCCCACCGGCCCGCCGGCGTGCGCTTGCACAGCCAGTCGGAGAAAGCGGGATCGTCGACGAGCGCGCGGTTGAGATCGGTGGCGAAGTAACCCGGCGCGAGCGCGTTGGCCTGAATGCCGCGTCCTGCCCACTCCGCGCACATGCCCTTGGTAAGCATGCGGATGGCGCCTTTCGTCGCCGCGTAGGGCGCGATGCCCGGCCGCGCCAGTTCGCCCTGTACCGAACAGATGTTGATGATCTTGCCGCGACCGCGCGCCAGCATGTGCCGCGCAACGGCCTGCGAGACGTGAAACGCGCCGTCCAGGTTGACGCGCAGCAGGTCGTTCCAGTCGGTGGCGGTGAAATTTTCGAGCGCCGCTCTGCGCTGGATGCCGGCGTTGTTCACGAGGATGTCGATTGCGCCGGCGCGTTCCTCATACGCATCGACCGCGTCAGTCACCTGCGCGGGATTCGTCACGTCGAAAACAGCAATATCCGCGCTAAAGCCTTCGTCGCGCAAGCGCGCCGCGACGGCGGACGCCTTTTGCTCATTGCGATCGTTGATGACGACCGCGGCGCCTGCGCCTGCGAGGCCGCGCGCCAGCGCGAGTCCGATCCCGCGTCCGGAGCCGGTGATCAGGGCGCGTTTTCCGCACAGGTTGAAAAGCTGCAGTGTCTCGTTCATGTTCTGGGCCGCATTTGCGCGTGTCCGGGTTGTCTCCGCATGTATGCAGTTCACCTGAAGCGCGGCGATCGCGCCAATAGTCTTTCGTGACGCTGTTATCATGAATCGTGATTACGAATGACGGGCGTCTGGAAACCGGAGACACGCCATGGAACTGAAGCATCTGCGCGCGTTCGTGGCGCTTGCCGAGGAATTGCATTTCGGACGGGCCGCGCAACGGCTATGCATCGTGCAGCCGGCGCTGAGCATGCAGATCAAGGCGCTCGAAGAAGAACTCGAAGTGCGGCTCCTGGAACGCGACCGCCACAAGGTCGCCCTCAGCGAAACGGGTCGGCTTTTTCTGCCCGAGGCGCGCGCCACGCTGCATCAGGCAATGCGCGCGGAGCAGACCGCGCGGTTGTCCGCGCGCGGAGAGATTGGCACGCTGCGCATTGCGTTCGTGTCGTCCGTGCTGCCGAAGCTCCTGCCGACGCTCATTCGAAGCATGCATGCGCGCTATCCGCTCATCACGCTCGAACTGAAGGACATGCCGACGCCGGATCAGATCGCCGCGCTGCACGACAACAAACTCGATTTCGGACTGATAAGGTTGCCGGTGACGGGCGCCGGTCTGGAGACGCGCGTCGTACTGGAAGAGCCGTTTGTCGTCGCGTTGCCGGACGATCATGCGCTCGCGGCGCTCCCACTGATTCGCCCGCCGGACCTCAACGGCTATCCTGCGTTCGTGCTGGCGCGGCGTTACGCCCCGGGCTTTCACGACGAGATGCTGGTCGCGTTGAAGCGTCAGGGCGCGGATCTCGAAATCGCTCAGGAGCTGGGGGAATTCAGCACCATGCTCGCGCTGGTCGCGGCGGGCCTCGGCATTGGCGTGATTCCAGCCGAAGCAGCTGCCGCGTTGCCACCTAAGGTCGTGGCGCGGCCGCTCGAACTCGACAGTCATCGGGCAGGCATTGGGCTCGCGTTCACGCACGCGGATAGCGCCGCCAAACGCGCGCTGCTCGACATGATGGAGTCGTGCGCGGGCGAGTGTCGCAGGATCGACGGCGCGTAAGACCAGGCCGCCTGAAAGCGGAAATTTGAACTTGGGACCTACATCATATGTCGAGGCTATTTTGAAATGTCGGAGTCCCGGCTCATTAGAAATGTCGGATTTTGAGTTTTATAAATCTCACTGTAAAAGCTCATTTCGCTACCGCGGCTGCCCGCAGTTCGGCGCTTCTCAGCATCATCGCGTTCAGGTCGACCGGCTTCAGTTCGCGTTGCTTGCGCGTGTTGTTGGCCCGCATCTTCGGCCTGACCGGCTCGCCCTGATTCGTCCTTG
>NZ_FCOG02000469.1 GCF_001544975.2 Caballeronia arationis
AACAACTTCTTTTGCATCATCAAGCCATTCATGGCGTCGTTCCGTTCGTAATGTCTGTGATCGGGGAGCGGGCAGATAGCCGTACCCCTCTGTCAGGTTCCGCTCCAAGGGCGCGAACCGAGACCGCGTGTTCCGCTTTGCCGCGTCTTTGTGATCAGGCAACAGCTCTGGTAACGGGAGCGAAAGCGCGCGATGTGAAGCAGGTTGCGTGGTCGGTGCACGCAGCCTGCTTCTCGGCGCCATTGACTTGCGATGACTCGGCTTGGCGCCCAAGCGTTGACATGGCCGTACCTTCTGCAGCGTCATGCGGCTGAAGCACGGCGTGACACGGGGCCCCGGTGGATATCGGAGTTCCCATGAAATCCAGATCAGTTGAATGCCGTGAGGTCTTTCGGCTTGATGTCATGCTGCTCGCAATAGGCAAGATAGCGCTGCAGCCCGGTCTTCCAGTTTTCGAGCGCGACGACGTTGTCCTTATCGTCGAGGAACAAGAGATCGCCGGTCACCGTAACCAGTGTGAGCACATCTCCGTTTTTGCCTGCCTCGACGACTTCAAACGTGTGGGTCGATGCGGCGGTCTCGTAGACGATGCTGCCGGGCCCGGCGATCCAGTCGTGCTCCTTGTATTTCCACTTGCCTTCGATCGTGTAGACCAAGACCGTGCCGGTGTGGTGGTGCTTGGGAAGTTGCACGCCGGGCGGTGCCTTCATCAGTACGATCCATTCACCCCGGATCGGGTCAAGTTTGAAATACTTCAGCAGGATGTCTTCCGAATAGGGCGTCAATGGTACCCACGGCAGCGATTCGCCATCGATGACTGCGGTGTCAATGTGTTCGTAGAGCATAGTTGTCTCCATTAGTGATTGTGTGATGTGGTCGAAAATTGCTAAACGTGCCAGGGCTGGCCGCCTATCAGAGAAAGGTGGGAGCCCTGGATTTGGCGGGGCGTACCGTTCGGTTTAAACCAGCGAGGTGCCTGCGAGGGTGGCGCGTAGCATCTTTCGCGGCGCGTTGCCGTAGTCCGCCACTGCGTAGTGCTGAACCTGCAGGTTGTCCCACATGGCAACCGTGTTGGTTCTCCACTTCAGGCGCACCTGGTATTCCGGAATCGCGGCCTGAGAGGTCAGATAGTTCATCAACTGATGCGCCTCCGGCATGAAGTCCTGGCCGTATCGGATGTCCTCGAAGTT
>NZ_FCOG02000071.1 GCF_001544975.2 Caballeronia arationis
CGGGGCCGTACGGCGCGACCGTGATGACCACTTTGTCCTGGTTCTCGGGGTGCAGGGAATCGTCGAGGAATTGCATGAGGGCTTCCGGTAAGGAAATGTGATTTGGTCAACTCGCGGCGTAACCGCGCTTCGCGATCGGTCAGGGCCGTTGTCGATGTAGTGCGACCTTGGTTGAGACGTATCGTATTGCGCGGGCGCTTCGGACGCCCCTCTCGCGGTGGGAGGGTGGCGAATTCGGGCAGGCGGACTCGAAGCGGATCGTGCCAGGTCCGCTGCCAGCGGGCCTCCTCCTCGTTTCCCCTGTCCCTCCCGTCGCGGGAGGGGTTCGGTTCGAAACCTTTATGTAGTCTTGCAGGGTGATCCGACGTGCGTGCGTTACAGATCGAGGGCGAGGACAAGCCCGCGCTCGTCGCACAGACGCTCGTCAAGCTGGTGGCCTGAGCAGGCCATACAGAAGACGGTTTCGGCGGCTTCTGCCCGCGCTGCTTCATTTATCGAGATTAAAGTGAACATTCTGTTTCCACACATTGACAGCATTTACGAAAGCGAAGGCCCGATATGCTTTGATGCGATCGTTGACGGCGTCACGGTCAGTTGCGTCCTGACGGAACATGCGTTGGGCGCTGCCGCCGGCATCGATCACATCGTTTCCCGGCGTGAAGCGTTCGCCTTTGGACAACCCGCGATCAGGAAAGTCGTGGCTCGCCAGGCCAAGGATGCGTCGACCGGGCCGATCATCATTACGCAGGCAGAATTCTGCGTCTGAACGCGAGCGGCCTCACGCACGATGCCTCGTCGCGACATTCCCGACGGGCTTGCAGATGCGCTGCGACCCCAACCCGGATTTTGCGAACCCGCGAAGGCGACGAGCAAATCACCAAGTCTTATGGAACTCACCAACATGCAGCAGTCAACGATCAAAGCAACGCTTTCTTTCAGCGACAACTCGCCGAGCGTCGAAATGCCCGTCTACCAGGGCACGATGGGACCGGACGTGATCGACATCCGCAAGTTGTATGGTCAGACCGGCAAGTTCACGTATGACCCGGGCTTCATGTCGACAGCGGCATGCAATTCCTCCATCACCTATATCGATGGCGACAAGGGGGAACTGCTGTATCGCGGCTACCCGATCGAAGAGCTCGCGACCAACGCCGACTTCCTCGAAACCTGCTACCTGCTGCTGAAGGGCGAATTGCCGACGGAAGCGCAGAACAAGGAATTCGTGAACTTCGTCACTCGCCATACGATGGTGCACGAGCAGATGCATTTCTTCTTCCGCGGCTTCCGACGTGACGCCCACCCGATGGCCGTGCTCACGGCGGCGGTCGGCGCGCTGTCGGCGTTCTATCACGACTCGCTCGACATCAACGACCCGCGCCACCGCGAAGTGTCGGCGATCCGCATGATCGCCAAGCTGCCAACGCTGGTTGCGATGGCCTACAAGTACAGCATCGGCCAGCCATTCGTCTATCCGAAGAACGAACTGTCGTATAGCGCGAACTTCATGCACATGATGTTCTCGAACCCGTGCGAAGAGTACAAGGTGAACGACGTGCTGGTGCGCGCCCTCGACCGCATCCTGATCCTGCACGCGGACCACGAGCAGAACGCGTCGACGTCCACCGTACGACTCGCGGGCTCGTCGGGTGCGAATCCCTTCGCGTGTATCGCGGCCGGCATCGCCTGCCTGTGGGGCCCGGCGCACGGCGGCGCGAACGAAGCCGCACTCGACATGCTGGAACAGATCGGCTCGGTCGAGAACATCCCCGAGTTCATCAAGCAGGTGAAGGACAAGAACTCGGGCGTGAAGCTGATGGGCTTCGGTCACCGCGTGTACAAGAACTATGACCCGCGCGCGAAGCTCATGCGCGAAACGTGCCACGAAGTGCTGGAAGAACTGGGCCTTCACGACGACCCGCTCTTCAAGCTCGCGATGGAACTCGAAAAGATCGCGCTGGAAGACGAATACTTCGTGTCGCGCAAGCTGTATCCGAACGTCGATTTCTACTCGGGCATCGTGCAGCGCGCGCTGGGCATCCCCACGTCGATGTTCACCTGCATCTTCGCGATGGCGCGTACCGTCGGCTGGATCGCGCAGTGGAACGAGATGATCGCCGATCCCGAGCAGAAGATCGGCCGTCCGCGCCAGTTGTTCATTGGAGAGGGAAAGAGGGCCGTACGCGGCAGATGACTTCCCCCCGCGCCGCAGGCTACACGGAGCTGCGCAGGACGTAGCGACGTGAAATGGACTTCCACATCTTGGAATGCCGCCAGCGCGGTCAGCCAGTAAGTTGCTAGCGCACGTTCATTGGCGGTCAAGGTCGACTCGCTTTGGGTGCGGCGCAAGGTTGTGCGGCCGTGCTCCCGAACGTTGAGGCGCGGCCCAATCACCGTTTGACGCCTGTGCTCCGATCGAACATTCGATCGGTGCTGTGGGCGCAATGCAACATGCCGGGTAAGTCGCACGGGCGGTGCTCTTTCGGCGCTAGACTATCTACGGGTGATTGAGGCAGTCCGGCATCCCATGGGAAGACGCCGCCATGAATCGGCCGCCGATTCGATTTTCCCCTCGCACGACCAATTTGACGTCCCTTCGGCGATGGGGCTGGGGTTTCTTTGCTGCATTTTTTGTGCTTGTATGCGCGGTCGCGGCCCGCATGGTGCAGCACGAAATCGAGACGTCGCAGCGACAGGCACGCTACCTCTCCGAACTCGGCCGCGACGTAGCCTCGACCCTCGGCGACGGCCCGAGCAACAGCATCCGGTTTCCCGCGAACGGCCCTTATGATCTGAGGCTTGGCTACGCGCAGCTGCCTTCGTTCGAGCAACGCCTGATCGCACGCGGCTTCGCGGTCACGGCTCAGGCGCGCAACTCCGCCGTGATGGCGTCGCTAGCGGACCGTGGCCTCTTCCTTCCGTACGAGGAAAAGGACCAGGCGGGCCTCGACCTGCTTGACGTCCGAGGCGCCCCGCTTTTTAGCGCACGATATCCGGGCCGCGTCTACCCGAGCTACGATGCGATTCCGCCGCTCGTCGTTCGCGCGCTGCTGTTCATCGAGGACCGCAACCTGCTGGACTCCACCCAGTCAAACCGCAATCCTGCAATGGATTGGGGCCGCTTCAGCCGTGCGTTATTCGACCAGGGCCTGCGCGCGATCGACAGGCATCAGCCTAGCCCCGGCGGCAGCACGCTTGCTACCCAGATCGAGAAATTTCGCCACTCGCCGGACGGCCGCACCGCGGCTCCGCCCGAGAAGCTACGCCAGATCGCGTCAGCGTCGGTGCGCGCCTATCTCGACGGACCGCAGACGATGCCCGCGCGCAGGCAGATCGTGGTGCGCTATCTGAATTCGGTGCCGCTCGCCGCAAAGCCGGGCATCGGCGAGATCAACGGCATCGGCGACGGCCTGGCGGTATGGTATGGCCGGGACTTCGACGAGTTCAACCGCATCCTGAACGCACCGCCTTCCGTTGACGTTCTGGACGCGCAGGCGCTCGCATTCAAGCAAGCGCTCTCGCTGATGATCGCGCAGCGGGCGCCGTCGCGTTTCCTGCGGCCCGGGAACACCGAGCTCGATCGCCTGACCGACAGCTATCTGCGCCTGCTCGCCGCCAACGGGATCATTTCGCCGTCGCTGCGCGACGTCGCACTCAAGGTCACGCTCGAACTGAATCGCGCGCCCGCGGTGCAAGTGCCGGTATCGTTCGTCACGAGGAAGGGCGTCAACGCCCTGCGTGCCAAACTGCTTGCCACGCTCGGCGTGACGAACGTCTACGACCTCGATCGACTCGACTTGACGGTTACCGCCACGCTCGACAAGACGGCCCAGCAAGCAGTGAGCGACCGGCTCGCGAGCGCCGCGACCCGCGACGGCGCGCAGGCGGGCGGGCTGTACGGCTATCACATGCTGCGCCCGCAGGACGATCCATCGAAGATCGTCTACAGCTTCACACTGTTCGAGCGCCGCGACGGAGCGAACCTCGTGCGGGTCCAGACGGACAGCGTCAATCAGCCGTTCGACATCAATCAGGGCGCGCGGCTCAACCTCGGCTCGACGGCGAAGCTGCGCGCTGTGATCACCTATCTCCAGATCGTCACTGAGCTGCACGGGCGCTATGCGTCCATGAACGCGGCGCAACTGCGCGCTGTGAAGCCCGATAAGCTGGACCCGCTCACGTACTGGGCACTCGACTATCTTTCTCGCACGTCGGACCGCTCGCTTCGTGCGATGCTCGATGCCTCGATCGAGCGGAAGTATTCCGCGAGTCCGGGCGAGACGTTCTATACGGGCGGCGGCGCTCAGACCTTCAACAACTTCGAATCGACTGACAATAGCCGCATCCTCACCGTGCATCGCGCGTTCCAGCATTCGGTGAACCTGGTGTTCGTGCGCATGATGCGCGACATCGTGCACTACGAGATGATCCAGACCGCGGGACCCCAGTCTCAATGGCTCGACGATCCCGCGGCGCGCCATCTCTATCTCACGCGCTTCGCTGACCAGGAAAGCCGCGTGTACTTGAACCGCTTCTACAGGAAATATCGCGGCCGCTCGACCGACGAGGCGCTCGCCATCATGCTGCGCAATGTGCGCAAGTCGCCGCCCAAGATCGCGACGGTGTTGCGCAGCGTGAACCCCGACGAGTCGCAGGAGTGGTTCGACATACGGATGCGCACCGCCCTGAAGGGCACGCCGGCAGAGTGGCTCTCGTCCGAGGACCTTGCGAAGCTCTATGCGAGATATGGCATCGACAAGTTCAGCCTGAATGATCGCGGCTATATCGCGAGCGTGCATCCGCTCGAACTGTGGACGGCGAATTACTTGCGCAATCATCCGCTCGCGAGTGTGAACGATATTCAGGAAGCGAGCCGCGACGCGCGCGCCACCGCGTATTCGTGGCTCTTCAAGACGCGTTATCACGCAACGCAGGACCGGCGCATCAAAGGCATGATCGAAGCGGATGCGTTCGCGCAGATAGGCAAGTCGTGGCGCGCGCTGGGCTATCCGTTCGCGTCGCTGACGCCATCGTATGCGGCCGCTATCGGCGCCTCGGGTGACCGGCCAGCCGCGCTTGCGCAGTTGATCGGCACCATCGCGAATGACGGCAAGACACTGCCCACGCAGAGCATCGCTACGCTGGAGTTCGCGAAGGACACGCCTTACGAGACGCGCTTCGCTCACGCGGCGAGCGCGCCGCGCGCCGTCCTGTCGCCGGATATCGCCGATGTGGTTCATCAGCTCTTGCGCGACGTCGTGCTCGGCGGAACCGCCGGACGGCTCGCCGACGGCATCAAGTTGCCCGACGGCCGGACCCTCGACGTATATGGCAAGACCGGAACCGGCGATCAGCGGTTGAATGTATTCGCGCGCGGCGCGCGTCTCATCGAGTCGCGCAAGGTCAACCGGACCGCAACCTTCGTCTTCGTGATCGGCGCTCGCTTCTTTGGCACGCTCACCGCCTACGTGCATGAGCCGTATGCGGCACGCTACGATTTCACCAGCGCCTTGACGGTGCAGTTGCTGAAGTCGCTCGCGCCGGCGCTGCAGTCCTTGCTGGATGGCGACGGTGGTTCAGCGACGGTGTCGTCGCCGGCAGAGGGAAGTGACGACCGTGCTTCCAATGTTCCCTCGTGAATCGGTCGAGCAGGATCGCGCAGGGCAGCAGAACTCGAGATGGTCCACATTACTTTTATGGTCGGACGGCTCATCCGCATTTGATGGCGGCTCTGCTATATTCGTGCCAAGCTTGTTTAACCTAGCGGGAGCGCACTGTCATGAGCACCCAGCGGATCATGCGTATCGCGAGACGGCTTGCACTAGTCACGCTAGCACTGGTGGGCCTCTCGTTCGGCGCACTGACATGGGCCGACGACAGTGCCACCGCACTTAGGGGAAAGTACGACACGCTCGCGCCGCAGCTCAAGTCGAATGTGTTCCGTCGCCCGATCCATCTGGACTCGGAGGAAACGCAGGACACGTTAAAGGGCGATATCTACGCCGTCGTCGATTATCCGTTCGCGACCGTCAACAGCGCATTCAACGACCCGCAGCAAGGCCCGGCGAACTGGTGCGAAGTGCTGATCCTGCATCTGAACACGAAGTACTGTCATGCTACGTCAGGCAGCAACGGCGCGATCATCAGCATGAACGTCGGCAAGAAGACCGAACAGGAACTCGGTGACACGTCCCGCGTGCAGTTCAACTACCGTTCGGTGGCGACGAATCCCGACTACTTCCAGGTCGATCTTAGCGCAGCGAAGGGACCGCTCAGCACGAAGGACTATCGTATCGTGCTCGAAGCCGTCGATATCGGCAAAGGACGCACCTTCTTGCACCTCACGTATTCTTATGGATTCGGCATGGCAGGACGCGTCGCGATGAAGACCTATCTCGCGACCATAGGCAGCGCGAAAGTGGGCTTTACGAAGGCATCGAACGGCGATTACATCGGCGGCGTGCGCGGCCTCGTCGAGCGCAATACGATGCGCTACTACCTCGCCATCGATGCATATCTGGGTTCGCTTGCCGTTCCTGCCGACAAACGCGTCGATCAACGCTTTGCGACATGGTTCGATGCAACAGAACAGTACCCGCGCCAATTGCATGAGCTGGACCGGCAAGAGTATCTGCAGATGAAGAAGAACGAATACCAGCGCCAACAAATGGCGCAATAAGAGATCTGCAGACGAGAACCTCGCTTGTGCCGCTTTGCAACCTGTTGGCAGCGATGCGGCATCATGAGGGTCGAATTAACCCGCGGCGAGCGCCGTGCGCCCGATTGACCCGGCGCGACTACCTGCTTCACGCATGACTCGGCTCGTAAGACAAACGAGCGCGCACCGTCTCCGGCGTGAAAGGCGGCTCGTAGAAGCGCACTCCCGTGGCATCGAAGAGCGCGTTCGCGATCGCCGCCGGCCCCGGCACCGACGCCGACTCGCCCGACCCCATCGGCGGCTCGCCCTGGCGAGGCATCAGCACGACATCGACAGCCGGCAGTTCTTCAAAGGTGATGAGCGGATAGCTGCCCCATTCACGCGATGCCACCATGCCGTCCACCATCCGCACTCGTTCCTTGAGCACCCGGCTGAGCGTCTGCACCACGTTGCCGTGGATCTGGTGACGAACGCCATCCGGATTTACGATCGTGCCCGTATCCTGGCCGACCGTGATCCGTTCGATGCGTATCGCTCCGCTGACCCGGTCGACTTCGAGATCGACTACCCACGCCGACCACGCCGCGCCGAAGCCCGGAAAACGGCTGTGCACGTAGCGCGCATAGGCGATGCCCCGACCGCGAACGCGGCGCGCTTCCGACTGGCCTGCGTAACGCGGCGTCGTTCGCGTCTGCCATCCAGCGCGCGCGGCCGTCGCTTGCAACAGCTCGCGAGCCCTCGCATCGGGAAGATGACGCAGCCGGTAGGCGAGGGGGTCGGCGTTTGCGTGAACGGCGAGTTCGTCGAGAAATGCGTCGTGGGCGAACGAGTTGGGCATCGCCGACACGCCGCGCAGCCACGACGAACGCACGAGCGGCGCGAGGTCTTCGCAAACGAATCGCGTGTTCGGGAACACATACGGCGAGACGGCGGTGCGATCGCCCATCTCGAAGACGCGCGGCCCGGCGCTCATCTTGCCGGTAAGGAGCAGCGCGAGGAGCGGTGCATCGTTCGACGGATAGCGCGTCGTGAACGCGTAGGCGAGCGGTTCGGCCTGCGCCGACACGCTGCCGGTCACGTCCATCAGCTGTGCGGTGCCTTTCGGCTCCCACAGGTGCTCGTCGGCGCGCGAAAGCTGCACGCGCACCGGCGCTTTCATCGCACGCGAGAGCAGCAGCGCGTCGCCTGCGACGTCGTCGGCGCAATTGCGGCCATAGCAGCCAGCGGCTTCCATGCGCACGATCGCCACGTCGGCCTCGTCGCGGCCTGCGAGTCGCGCGAGGTCATAGCGCAGCGTCTGCGGGTTCTGCGTGCCGGCCCAGACCGTCACGCCATCGTCGCGATAGTCTGCCAGCGCGCAGGACGGTCCGATCGATCCGTGCATCTGGTACGGCCACGCATAGCGCCTCGTGAACGTGGTTGCGCCCGGTTCGCGCGCGGCGGCATCCGCATCGCCGCTTTCCTGCAGCAGACGCCGCTTCGCGGGCAGGTCTGCGATCGCGCGGGACGGGTCGGTCAGGTCCGCGAAGCGCGGCGACGCACGCCAGCGCACGCGCAATGCCTTTGCGGCGCGGATTGCCTGCTCCTCGCGCAAGGCGACCACGCCGACGAAGTCGCCGATCACCACGACGCCGCACACGCCCGGCATACCGGACACCGACTCGCGATCGACATCGATCAGCGACGTCCCGACGAACGGCCCGCAATCATGGCCTGCATAGGGTGGCCGCACGACGCGCCCGTGCAGCATGCCGGGCACGCGCATGTCGTGAACGAAGGTGAGTGCGCCAGTGGCCTTCGCCGGCAGATCGACGCGCGGCGCCGGACGCCCCACGACGCGATAGTGCGCGGGATCATTCACGGCGACGCTCGGGTCGAGCGTCAGCGACAGGCGGTGCCCCGCGAGCAGCGTTCCGAACGAAAGACGCGTGCCGTCGGGCGCGACGACAGAGCCTTCGTCCGTCGTGAGAAGCGCGGCTTCGACATTCAAGCGCGCGGCCGCGAGTGCAACGAGCGCGTGCCGCGCCTGCGCCGCCGCGCAGCGCAGCGGCACGGCGGAAAGCTGAATCGATGCGCTCGCGATGGTCGGCCCCTGGTTCGGCACTTCGCTGGTATCGCCGAGAATCATCTGGACGCGGGCGGCGCCCACGTCGAGTTCCTCGGCAACGATCTGCGCGAGCGACGTGCGAATGCCCGTGCCGAGATCGACGTGCCCGTTGAACGCGAGGATGCGCCCGTCATCAAGCACTGCGACGAAAATTTCCGGCGAGTCCTGTACGAACGACGAGTTGCTTCCGGGCTGGCCGGGGGCAGGCGTGGCCGGAACGAGCGGCTGCCTGACGATGGTCAGGCAGCCGTCGCGAACCAGCAGTTCACGTCGCGTGGGTGCTGCGCTCGACATGGCGGATTCCCGCAGGGGCTTAGCGGTTCACGATGCGCTTGGGCATCGCGAGCACCAGGATGCAACCTAGCAGCATGCACACGCCGAACGTGACGAGACCGGCGGTCATGCTGTGCGTCCATTCCTTCATCCAGCCGATCAGGTACGTGCTGGCGAACCCGCCCAGGTTCGCGATCGAGCACGCGAACGCGATGCCGGCGGCAGCGGCGGTGCCGCGCAGGAACGTCGAGGGCAGGGCCCACACGACCGGCATCGCGGCAGCGACGCCCGCGTTTGCAATCGAGAGCAGGATCACGGTCGCCGCCGTATTGCCGCTGAAGAACGTGCTCGCGATCAAACCGAAGGCGGTGCATGCGAACGGAACGACGATATGCCAGCGGCGCTCGCGCAACCTGTCCGAGCTTGCGCCGTTGACCAGCATCATGATCACGGCAAGCGCATTCGGAATGGCGGTAAGCAGGCCGATGGTCAGTGCGCTTTTCACGCCGGAGTCGCGGATGATGGTCGGCAGCCAGAAGCTGATCGCATACGTGCCGAGCAGCACGCACAGATCGATCAGGCCGAGTGCCCATACTTTCGGGTCGGTGAAAGCGTCACGCAGACGATGGCTCTTGCCGCCATGCGATTCTCCCGCGAGGTCCAGCTTCAGCCGCGTGCGCTCGGCGTTATCGAGGAACTTCGCAGTATCGGGGGAATTCGGCAAGTAGAAGAACACCACCACCCCGAGCACGATGGAAGGCAGCGCTTCGAGCCCGAAGAGCCATTGCCAGCCCTGCAGTCCGTGCTTGCCGTCGAAGAAGGTCACGATCCAGCCCGACAGCGGTCCGCCGACGAGGCTCGATAGCGGCAGCCCCATCATGAAGAGCGCGATGATCCGGCTGCGGCGGGCATCCGGAAACCAGTTGGTCAGGTACAGCAGTACGCCAGGCAGGAAGCCCGCTTCAGCGACCCCGAGCAGGAAACGGAGCACGTAGAACTGGGCGGGCGTCTTGACGAACATCGTCAGGCCAGAGAGCACGCCCCACGTCAACATGATGCGGGCGATCCAGAACTTCGCGCCGACCTTTTGCAGAATCAGGTTGCTCGGCACCTCGAAGAGGATATAGCCGACGAAGAAGAGTCCCGCGCCCAGTCCGTAGACTGCATCGCTGAACTTGAGTGCATCGAGCATCTGCAGCTTCGCGATGCCGACGTTCACGCGGTCGAGATAGGCTGAAAAATAGCAAAGACAGAAGAAGGGAATCAGCCGCCAGGTGAGCTTACGGTAGAGGTTTTTTTCGGCTTGCGCGTCGGTTGGCAACGCGTCTTGCGTGGTGTTCAGTGATGGGGTCGACATGTCGTGTTCCTTCGGGAAACGGTTGCGCAATGAGCGCTGAAACGAGTGGGAAGAACCTGTACTGCGACGTTGCCAAGGTATGAAGTCGAAATCGGAAATGCAATGCTTTTTCAATAAAAATGTCGTTGAAATCAGTTACTTATGTTTATTGTTACAGGCGTGACGGAGCGTTCCCCGAGCTGGAATTCGGGGAACCTGGAGCAAACCGGACAGACGGATTTCAGATGTTCAGGCGTGGCGCGCGTGAGTGGTTTTCAGCGCCTCTTCGAGAGACATGACCGCCGCATATTTCTGTTGCATGTCGAACAAACTCGCATCGTGCGGGGCGATTGCGCGGTCGCCGACGCAGTCCGAAATGACGAGCGGACGAAAGCCGTGCGACATCGCGTCGACGACGCTGGCGCGCACGCATCCGCTCGTGACCGCACCCGCGACCAGAAGCGTCTGCACCGCGCGTTGAGAAAGCCACGGCGCGAGCTGAGTGCCGAAGAACGCCGAGGGCACCGTCTTGCGCACGACGAGTTCGCCGCGCTCGGGCGCGAGTTCGGGCACGATTGCGCTGTTCGGATGGTCCTCGGTCAGCGTCGCCATGCCGGGCACCTTCATCGAGAACACGTTGTCGTCGCTGCCGTCGGCGGCGTAGACAATGCGGCTGTGTGCGACCGGCCAGCCGTTGCGGCGTGCCGCGGCGAGCAGCTGAACGGTGCGCGCGATGGCGGGCGCGATATTGCCGCCGCCGAAGGTGGCGGGGTCGGCGAAGCCGATTACGAAATCGACGATCAGAAGCCCGATGTTGCCTGCGACGGGCAGCGGCGTGCCGAAACCCTGCATCTCGTACACACCGGATTCGGCGTGGGTATGGACTGCGCTCATTGAATGTCTCCGGAATTCATCGGTCCATGACCACGCCGTTTCGAACGACCGGGTCGCCATCTAGCAGTACGTCGCAGTGGCGCAGGGGAATGTCGATATGGCAGGTCGTCGTGCGGCTGCCGCCTGCCTCGTTGTTCGGTCCGAGCGAGAACAGGAAATTGCCTTCGAAGGCGCGCGCGTCCATGCCGATGGTCGCCTCGCGGTCGTAGAGACCAAGAGTCGACCAGCGCGCGCGAGGCTGCAGCCCCCAGCCGATGTGCGAGATCGCATAGCCCTCGGGGTCATTGAACGAGGCCATGTAGTCGCGCAGGAGCGCGGCGTCCACGCCGCCTTCGATATGCGTCGCGTAGCCGTCCTGGACGGTGAGCGTGATCGGATCGGCGACATACCGTTTCTGCGGCAGCAGAATGTCGCCGCGGTCGATCACAATCTGCCCGCTCGCCTTGCCTTCGTTCGGAAACGTCAGCACGAAGCCGCTCGGCCAGTGGTCCCAGCGGCCGGGCTCATCGACGAAGCCGTACTCCGAGATCGCCGGGAACTCGCCGAGCGGGCACACGAGTTCGGTCCCCGCCTTCGACGCGACCCGCATCTCCCGCGCGCCTTCGACGCGCCTGGCCGCCGCACGCACACGCGTGCGGTCCGCTTCGGTCGGCACGAGCCGCGCCAGCACCTCGGGAGGCTCGACCGCCAGCAAGATCTTCGTGCCGGTCTTGAGGATCTCGTGTTGTTCGGGCGAGAAGAGCAGCGTCATCAGGTCGAGCACCAGATCGCTCGCCTTGAGCGCAGCGATGGCGGCCTGATTGCCGGTGAGCGGCGTGGTGCCGAGGTAGGAGAGAGAATCGCGGCTCAGGGCTTTCTCGCCGTTGACCGGCAAGAGGTCGAGCCGGTTGACGATCGCGTCCATCGACTGCGCGGCGATGAGTGCGCTCGAGAGTGTTTGAGGATGCGTCGAGGCACTCGTGAGGATCGTGACGGTCTGGCCTGCCTGCAGCTTCGACAACGTCAGCACCTGCTTCCACGCGGCGATCATTTCGTAATCGCTGATAGGCATGTTGACTCCTGATAGGCGGTTGAGGCTGGCGGCTCAGCCGAGCTTCGCGCCCAGAAAATCGCCGAATGCTTCGTAGAAGCCGGCTTCGTTGTCCCACGGGATCATGTGTCCCGCGTTGCGCACGCGCACATGGAGCAATTCGGGCGCGAGCGTCTGCATTTCCTGCACGTCCGCGTCGAGCACCACGTCGCCGCGCTCCGCCGTGATCAGCAGCGACGGCACCGTAAGGCTTGGCACGTCGGCGTGAATATCGTCGGTGTGAAAGCTTTCGAACGACGCGCGCATCGCACGTTCGTCGCAGGTGTGAAGCCATTGCGCCCGCAGGCGCAGTTGTTCATCCGTCCATGTCGGGCAGAACGCGCGCATGCCCTCTGCGTCGGTACCGCGGGTCGCGAGGCGGATTGAATCGACGTACCACGGCAGTTTCGCCGGATATGCGCGGCGCCCGGGACCGGAAACCGGCGGATCGACGAGCACCGTGCGCACGAGCCCTCGCGGCGCGCGGCGCGCGGCGCGGATCGCAATGCGCGCGCCCATCGAGTGTCCAATGAGCGCATAACGTTCGAGGCCGAGCGTTGCTGCGAAGGCGGTGACATCGGCGGCCTGGGCGTCGAGGCTGTAGTCGAGCGTTGCCGATGCCTCCGACAGTCCGCGTCCGCGCACATCGAGCACGTAGGTATCGAACTGGCGGCCGAGCGTCTCGCCGACGAAGCCCCACGTCGCAGCCGGACTCGTGATGCCGGGTATCACGATGACCGCTGCACGGGTCGCGCGGGCGCCGTCGCCGCCGCCGTAGCGCAAATAGTGCTGGCGTATACCGTTGGCATTGACGTTGGCGCCATACAGGAAAGTCGATTTCATCGCGGAGCCCTCAATCGGATGGGTCGACATCAGTACGCGCCCGAGAGCAGCGCGCCTGCGCCCGGTACGATGGGTTCGAGGTCGAGTTCGCGAAGCATCGCGTAGGTCGTTGCGATCGCGGCGGTGATGACAGGCTTGCCGGTCATTGCCTCGACCTGCGGAACCACCGGCAGCGAAGGCATCTGGACGCACGCCGACAACACGATCGCATCCACGTCCTGATACGGCAGCGTCTTCACGATGTCGGGAAGGCGGCGCGGATCGTGGCGTCCGACTTCGAGGTTGTCCGGAATTTCGAGCGCGCGATAGTCGACCACCTCGAAGCCTTCGTTCCTGATGTAGTCGACTACGAGTTCGGTGAGCGGCTTCATGTACGGCGCGACGACCACGATGCGTTTCGCCTTGATCACCTTCAGCGCATCGACGAGCGCGCCCGCGCTGGTGAGGACGGGCGCCGCGCCGCCGTTGTCGGCCGTGTGCCGGCGCAACCGCTCCTGTGATACGCGGTGATAGCCGTGCCCCATCGCCATGATCGCGACAAGGCACGCGTAGCCCAGCACGTCCACGCGCGCATCGCTCAATTCGAGCGCGCAGCGGTCGGATTCCGCATCCATTGCCGCGAGTTCCTCCTTCACGACCTTCTTCATGCGCATGCGGCTCGAATGAAACGTGAAGCGCTCGGGGCGAATCGACTGCCGCGCGAGCAGCATGGCCGGAATCTCGGTTTCCATCGTCGTGTTCGAACTGGGCACGATCTGACCGATGCGAAAGCTCTTGTTCATCTCTTCGACTCCATGTGTCTTGGGCCGCCCGAGGCAGCTCGTTGGGTTTGATAAAGTCTAGTGTACACACTTTAATTTAACAAGTGAGCAACAAATTTTATTGATGGGGCATGCTCGCACAATCTCAGTAAAAACCCGGATAAATTGCACTGTATTGGTGATTAAGAAAGGTTTTAGGTTGATTAGAATATTTTCTTTACCGAGCTACATCGAATGTGTACACTCAATTACGCTTTCTTAAACCGGCTCGGCGGGCAGATCTCGGCGAGCGTTCGACACATGGAGAGGACATCATGAACAAACCCCGTATCGCGATCGTTGGAGCGGGACTCGGCGGAACAGCGGCAGCCGCCCTGATGCAGCGCGCCGGCTATTCCGTTCGCGTGTATGAGCAGGCGCCCGCATTCTCACGGCTGGGCGCGGGGATTCACCTCGGACCGAATGTGATGAAGGTCATGCGTCGCATCGGCTGCGAGGACGCACTGAACACAATGGGTTCGCATCCTGACTTCTGGTACAGCCGCGACTGGAAGAGCGGGGACGCCATCGCGCAGATTCCGCTCGGCAACTTCGCCCTGAGGGAATATGGAGCGTCGTATCTGACCGTGCATCGGGGCGACTTTCATGCACTGATGACCTCGGCGCTCAAGCCCGATACGATCGCATTCAACAAGCACCTGAAGAGCGTCGAGGACACCGGCAGCGAGGTGCGCCTCACGTTCAACGACGGCACGGTCGAGACGGCGGATATCGCCATCGGCGCGGATGGCGTGAATTCAAGGATTCGCGAACACCTGCTCGGCGCGGAGCCGCCGCGTTATACCGGCTACGTCGCGCATCGCGCGGTATTTCCCGCTTCGCTGCTCGGCACGGATCCGTTCGACCTGTGCGTGAAGTGGTGGTCGGAAGACCGCCACATGATGGTGTATTACGTCACCGGCAAGCGCGACGAGATCTATTACGTGACGGGCGTGCCGCAGGCGGAGTGGCCGGCGGGACAGTCGGTTGCGCCCAGCAGCCGGGACGAGATGCGCGAGGTGTTCGCGGGCTACCATCCCTCGGTTCAGAAACTGATCGACGCGACGCCCGAAGTCACCAAGTGGCCGCTGCTCGAACGAGATCCGCTGCCCTTGTGGAGCCGTGGACGGCTTGTGCTGCTGGGCGACGCTTGTCATCCGATGAAGCCGCACATGGCGCAGGGCGCGGCCATGGCGATCGAGGACGCTGCGATGCTCACGCGCTGTCTGGGCGAAACCGGCGCCACCGATCATGCGGGCGCGTTCGCGCTGTACGAGGGGAACCGTGCAGAGCGGGCATCGAAGGTCCAGCTCGTGTCGCACAACAATACCTGGCTGCGCTCGAACGAAGATCCGGCATGGGTGTTCGCCTACGACGTGTTCAACGAGCCGCTGACGGCGCCGAAGGCAAAGGAAGCCGCCGCGGTCGCTGCCTGAACGTGATCGTGTGTCGGGCATGGTGGCGCTCATCGTGTCCGTTTTGACGGAGCATCGGAAATGAGCATGCATGCCACCTCTGCAGGATCGGCGCTGGATGTCGAGCCACTTGCACTTAACGTGAACGGACGCACCTGGTCCGTCGAGGTGGCAAGGAGCACGCCATTGCTTTATGTGCTGCGAAACGACTTCGAATTGAACGGTCCGAAGTACGGTTGCGGGCTGGGCCAATGCGGCGCCTGCACGGTGCTGCTGGACGGCGGCCCGACGCGATCTTGCGTCGTGCCGGTTGCCGCCGCGCTCGGACGCGAAGTGCTCACGCTCGAGGGCCTCGGTACGCTCGACGCGCTGCATCCAATCCAGCGCGCCTTCATCGACGAACAGGCGGCTCAGTGCGGCTACTGCTTGAACGGCATGATCATGAGCGCGAAGGCCCTGCTTGACCGCAATCCCGAACCGGACGACTCGGCAATCCGGCAGGCGTTGCGTTTCAATCTCTGTCGTTGTGGTACCCATCTGGAGATCGTCAACGCGGTCAAGCGCGCAGCGCACTATCTGAAAACAGAACCAGGCCGCTAAAAGCAATGAACGACATTCGCGAAGCGAGCGCGTGCGGGACCGTGACCGTACCTTCGGAAGAAGGCATGCTGCACGCCTGCGTTCTGGGCGAATTCGAACCCGGCTGGCAGGGCCACGCCTCGCACGTTGCGGCCGAACACGGCGTACTCTGGATCGAACTTGGGAAGAGCGCGGCGTTCGTTGGCGAGAGTGGGACGAGCGTCCGCGATGCCGCGCTGCAAGCCGTTCGATCGGTGCGCAATGATGAGCCGGGTAGGGGAGATGCAGAATCGACCGCACCCGTGCCGCACGCCGGTTTGCAGTGCCAGGCGCATTACGCATGGCCTTTGATCGACGGCGCCTTCGTGCCGTGCACGGCTCTCGCTCGCGACAATGGGGAGCGGATCGAGGTTTTCAGCGCCGCATCCGGCGATCCGCATTTGCCCGGCGCGCTCGCAGACGCCACCGGATTGCCCGTGACGCGCTTTGCACTCTACAGTCTCGACACCGCTGCGCACGGGGATCAGGACGCCACGAGCGCGGCGCTGGCCGCCGTGGCGCTCATGCGGAAAACGGGCCGCTCGATTCGAGTGGAGGGTTTCCTGAGCGTCCGTGCTGGTGGCTCAGCTACGCTTTCAGTTGGCGCGTCGCTCGATGCCGGAGGGCGTTTGCTCGACTGGCACTATAAGGCGGCCGTTGCCGAACCGTCGCGCGCCACGCCTTCCCGGCACGTGCAAAGCCCCTACGCGGCGCGACACTCGACATCGCTGATCGATGACGAGCAAGACTCGATTCCGCGCGCCGCTCATGCGTTCGCGCGGGAATCCTTCGTCGATGAAATCGCACGCGGCAACCGCATCGACCCCGTTGATTTCCGGCTCGATCATCTCGACACAGTGGAAGACGCCGGGGCGAGGGAACTGATCGACTCGCTCGCGCAACGCGCGGGCTGGAACCGGGACGTGCGCAAGAAGGAAGGGCACAGCGCGCTTGCGCCGGGCAGGGGCTTCGCTTTCGACGCGCGCGAAGACGCATTGGATGGAAACCGGACCCCCGAGTACTCGGCGTGGATCGTCGACCTCGATGTGGATCGCCTGACGGGCGACGTGAATATCCGTCGCGTGGTCGCGGGCCACGCACAGGGGCGTCGGGGCCTCGGTGCGATCATGGGTGTCCCGGCTCGCCGGATTGCGGCTGCCTCATCCCGGCTGCTCGGCATGCCGTTCGCCGCCGAGCCGTCCCACGATGAAACGGCGGGTTCGCGTGCGGTGTCCTATCGAATCCACCCGGTCCAGGCTCTCGCAAACGCAGAAGCGTTGCAAGTACAGGTCACCGAACCGGTCCACGTTCCGCATATCGACTCGTCACCGGCTGCTGCGGCGATTGCCAATGCACTGTATGACGCGACCGGGGTGCGTTTTCGCGCGCCGCCGTTTACACCCGAGCGCGTGCGCGCGGTACTCGGCGGCGCAAAGGCGCCCCGCGATGCGGTGCCGCAGCGGAGGCGCCGTTCGTTGCGTACGGCCTTCGCGGCTGGTGGCCTCGGCAGCCTCATCGCGCTTGCCTGCACGGCTTGGCCTGTGCGCGCACCGATTGCGCCGATAGATCGCCCCACTTCGTCAACGTGGTCTGAAGCGACCGTTGCACGAGGCCGCGAAGTGGCGGCGTTCGGCGATTGCGCCGTCTGTCATACGGCGCCCGACGGCGCCACCAACGCAGGCGGTCTCGCGCTCGAGACGCCGTTCGGTACTGTCTACTCGACCAATCTCACGCCCGATCCGAAGACCGGCATCGGCAACTGGTCGTTTGCCGCCTTCGACCGCGCGATGCGGCAGGGCATCTCGCGCGACGGGCATCACCTTTATCCTGCGTTCCCGTACACCGCGTTCACGAAACTGAGCGAAGCCGACATGACGGCGCTCTACGCGTACCTGATGTCGCAACCGGCGATCGAGTCCGCTCCGCCGCAGACGCGCCTGCCGTTTCCGCTCAATCAGCGGGCGCTCGTCGCCGGCTGGAACGCGCTGTATCTGAAGCAAGGTGCGTTCGTCCCCAATCCGTCGCGTTCGGCGCAATGGAATCGCGGGGCCTATCTCGTCGACGGCGCGGGGCATTGCAGTGCATGCCATTCGCCGCGCAACGCGCTCGGGGCGGAGAAGGGCGCAAGCCGCTATCTCACGGGCGGCAGCGCGGAAGGCTGGGTCGCGCCATCGCTCGTCGCAAACTCGAAGTCGCCCGTGCGCTGGACCGAGGACGCGCTCTTCGACTATCTGCGCACGGGTTTCTCGCGCGAGCACGGCGTCGCGGCTGGCCCGATGGCGCCTGTCGTCGCTGGTTTGTCGACGCTGCCCGAAGCGGATGTGCGCGCCATGGCGCATTACGTGGCGTCGCTTTCGCCGGTCGTCGCAGGCGCTGCGCCGGCTGTTGTGCCGAAAGCCGATGCAATAAGACTGCAGGGACTCGATAACGGACGACGCATCTTCGAAGGTGCGTGCGCGGTGTGCCATTCGGAAACGGGGGGTGTCGGCAATTTCGGCGTGCGCCCATTGCTCGCGCTCAATACGAGCGTGAGCGAGGCGTCACCGGAGAACCTGCTGCACGTGATCCTGCATGGCATCGATGCTCCGGCGACCGGCGAGCTTGGCTACATGCCCGGCTTCAGCGATGCATTCGATGATCGCCAGGTCGCAGACCTCGCCTCATACATACGGGCGCGCTTCGCGCCGGGCGAAGCTTCGTGGGGCGATCTCGCGCAAGTGTCCGGGAAAGTCCGCAATCAGGCGCACTGATGCGATCGCTCAACCTGATCCTCACCCGCGATGCGGCATGGAACATGACGCCATGCTGCCCATCCAACGCACGGAAGTGACATGGACTATTCAAACACCTCGACTGCTCTCCAGGAATCCGGGAATGCCGCAACGGACTACGACGTCTCGGCGCAGGTCGGCCATCTTCTTCGCAAGGCGTACCAGCGCCATCTGGCAATTTTCGGGCAGACCATCGGCGATCCGAAACTGACGTCCGTGCAGTTCGCCGTGCTGAGCGCGAGCCTGCGCCTCGGTCCTTCTTCGATGAGCGATCTCGGCAAGGCGACCGCTATCGATGCCGCCACGGTACGCGGGATCATCGAGCGGTTGAGGACGCGCGAGTTGATTGAACTCACGACGAATCTGGACGACCGGAGGAAGAGTGCTGTCGTACTGACAGATCAGGGGCGGCGGCTTGTCGAAGACACGACCCCCGCGGCACAACGCGTGAGCGATCTGACGATGAACGACCTGAATGACGTGGAACGCGTAGCGGTGCTGTTTCTCTTGCGCAAGCTGTGTGCGGCCGAGTCATCGTGAAGTTGAACAGGGGCGCGGGGAATCGGCCCCCATGCACGACTCAATCGCTCGGGGCGTCGATCATCTTGCGCAGCAGGTAAACCATCGCGACGCGCTCCGCCGCATTCAGCGGACCGTAGGTCGTCTCGGTGATCTGATGCGCGAACGGCACGGTCCGCTCGACTAGCGCGTTACCCTCGCCGGTCGTGGTGACAGTCACCTTGCGACCATCATTCGCATCCCGGGCCACGGTGATCAGCTTGCGCGCCTGCAGTCTTTCAACGACGCCGCGTATCGTCGCCTGATCGATGGCGGTGGCTTTGGCGATATCGTTCAGCGATGACGCCTGCTGCGCCTGAATCGCGCACAGCGTGACGAACTGGGCGGCCGTGAGTTGTGAATCGGGAATGGCCTGCTGGAAGATAGAGACGTGACGCTGATACGCACGCCGCAGAAGGTGGCCGATCTGCTCGGTGAAATCATAGTCGGCGGGTTGCGGGTGACGATCCGATGTTCGGGCCATGTGGCAGTCTGAAGAGATTTCGACACACGATTATAGCGATGCGGCGCCTGTGCACTCGACTAAGCGACAGGCAAATCAGAAAAGCAGCGGGGCGGCTGCCACGAATCATTCAATTGCATTGATAACCATGGAACATCAATGCTTCAAAAAATAGCACTTATCGCGTCAAGCCATTTGCGTGAGTATCTGTAATCAAGATTCCAGCGAATTGGAACGAAAGTAAAACGCATCGGAGACACGACTACGCGCAACGTATAGCGCGCAGCGCGCGCCTGACGCGCTTCGAGACATTACTGCGACTCACCTTGGGGTGCAGTTCCGCAGTCCAGGCGGTGCAGGCATCGGACAACATACAGCACGCCAGACCTCGCCGCCCTTCATGCCGAAGGCGTGACGCGGCTTTTCACGTCTATCGCTTGCAACCGAAGCGCGTCGGAGCGCAGTAATCGCCAGACGACCAGGTTCTTTTTTATTGCAATGACCTTCAGGAGACATCTTCATGCAAATCACCGGTATGTTGCACGGCGCGCGCTTGTTGCAATTCGTCGGCTTTCCCGCGAGTGAGATCCTCGGCCCCAGTGCCAGCGAGGAGGAAATCAAAGCGATGATCGACCGTCATCGTCAGGTTTTCATCAAGCCCGTCTTCAAGGGTGGAGTCGGAAAGAAGGGGAAGGCGGGCTTGCTCGGCCGGGCTACCGACCTCAAGGCAGCGCTGGCCGAAAAAGAACGGTTGTACTTTGCCGAGCATTCCGTCGGTCACCTGAAAGCTAAGGCGAATGGCGTGACGTTCGAAGCCGGCGTTCCGGCCCAGCATGAGGTCTATTTCTCGATCACCGATTCCACGCGCTTTCGTGCGCCGACGATGACGCTCTCGCATAAGGGCGGCATGGATATCGAAGAGGTCGACCCGAAGCATGTGGCGATGGTGCCCTTCGACGCGTTGACTGGACTGAAGGCGTTCGTCGTCGCGAATGCGCTGAGCGAGATCGGTGCGCCGAAGGAGATCATTTCGCCGCTCGTCCAGCAGTTGCCGAAGCTCTGGGAACTCTTTCACGATTTCGGCATGACTACGCTGGAGTTGAATCCTATCCGCATGCGCGAGGACAAGAAAGGCCGCCTCACACCGGTCGCCTGCGACTTCAAGTGCGGTTTCGATCGCGATGATCCGCGATGGATGCGCCTCGGTTTGCCGCAACATCTGTTCGCGGCGGACTACTCCGACTTCGAGCAGGAGATCAATCAGTTGCGCACGCACCAGGGCCAGAGCGACGTGTATGTGATCAACGAGAAAGGCACGATTCTGGCACCGACGTTCGGCGGCGGCGCCAACTCGCTCGTCACCGAAATGCTCGGCGACGCTGCGATCATCTCGTCGGATTTCGGCGGCAATCCCCCGTACGCGAAGATGAAGGAAGTGGCCCGCATCTGCTTTAAACACTGGCTCAAGCAGTCGAATGTGCTCTTCATCATCGGCGGCAAGTCGAACAACACTGACATCTTCGAGACGCTGCGGGCGATGGCGGATGCGCTTCGAGAACACTTCAGCGAGCATGGGCCCACGCCGCTTTATGTGGTGCTGGGCCGGGGAGGTCCGAACCTCGTGCGTGGGATGGCTGCGCTGAGAGACACATGCGACTCGCTCGGTCTGCCCTATCGGCTCTTCGGATTCGACTCCGACATCAGCGAGGTCATTCAGTACGCGCGTCAGGCGGACGCCTGGATGCGCGCCGGTGGCCGGGCCGAGATCGCAGAACGGATCGGCGCGCCCGCGACGGAAACTGAAACGGCCCAAGCCTGAGGAGAGCAACGTGTACAAGCAAAACAGCAGCCAGTTCAAGTATTTCGTCGGCGTCAACTCGCTGGCGCAGATCGCCACGCGCGACGATCGCGTGTGTGTACTCAATATCCTGGGCGGTGAGTCCTCGGACGTGACGCCCGTCAGTCATGCATTCTCAGGCGGCAATATTGTCTTCGGCACGGCGCCGGGCAAGGGCGGCCAGGTGCTCGCCACATCGATCGGCGATATCCCGGTCTACAACAACGTTCGCGAGGGGCTGGAAGCGGGTCATCGGTTCAACTGCGGCGTGGTCTATCTGCCGCCATTGGCGGCCCGCGACGGCGTCGCCGAACTGATCCGCGTCAATCCCGATCTGAAGAAGATTTTTATCATCACCGAAAAGATCGCGGTGCACGACGCCCGTGAAATTCGCGCGATGGGTCAGCAAGCGGGTATCGACATCTTCGGTGCGAACGGGCTCGGCGTTGCCGACTCGTGGAATCGAGTGAGAATCGGCGGAGCGCTCGGCGGCGATTGTCCGGACGATTCATTACGCAAGGGATCGATCGCCATCTTCTCGAACTCCGGCGGCTTCAGCACGACGATCGCGCAGTACCTGCGCATGAGCGGGTGGGGCACGTCGACCGTCATCTCGAGCGGCAAGGACGTCTACATCCACTATGCCGCGTCGGAGTTTGCGTTCGCACTAGCCAACGATGCGCGAAGCAAGGCTGCTGTGCTCTATTGCGAACCGGGCGGCTACTACGAGGCCGATGCGGCCTTCACGAAACCAGTGGTCGCCTGTGTGGTGGGCCGGTGGAAGAGTCGCCTGACGCGTGCGGTCGGCCATGCGGGTGCGATGGCCGGCGGCTCCGACGACGCGCAAGCCAAGGAGCGCTGGTTCATGGAAAAGTTCGGTGTGGACCGCCTCTTCACGCCTGACGATCCATGCTGCTCCGCCAAGGGCGCGGTCGTCACGAACATTGCGCATATTCCAGCTGCGCTGACCGCCGTCATGCGCGCCAACGCGACGATGCCCGACTTCGAGCCCGAAGGCAGCCTTGCGCTCAAGCCGTGGTTCGGCTCCGATCAGGGGATCCAGTTACCATCCGGCCTTGCGATCCCCGTAGTGGGAGCAGTCGCGCCGTATGACGAGCAGGTCTTGCAGGTCAATCGGCAAGTCGGGGCGATTGCGCCGCGTCAGTCGCTCAAGGACGCGTCGGGCGCGTCGCAGATGGACGCGAAGACCCAAGTCAGCAGCCTGCACGGAACCACCATGCTGGAAGCCGCGACGCGTTCTCTCGAAGCGAACGTTAATCTTGCCCTGCTGCATGAACCCGGCGGCGAGAACGATGCAAAGCTCATCAACGTAGCTATCGCCGCATCGGTCAATCTGCATGGAACGCCGGAACTCGCTGCGGCTCAGGCGGCGCGCGAGGCAGGCAACGCGCCTAACGCGGTTCTCGCGGCTGCGGCATCGATCGTCGGGCCGAATCGTCAGCGCGCGGCGCGCGACGCCGCCAAATGGCTGATCGATCAATTCGCAACTGCCGGGCTTATGGATGCGCTTGATGAAAGCTTCGACATCGGCCAGATCGACGCGACCGGCGCCGAGCGTCTCTTCGCTGATGCCCGCGATCCGCGCGCCGAAGCGATGCTCGCGGGACTTGCGAGGCGTGGCGCCAAGTCTGTCCTGATCCGCTGGCTCGCATTGCAGCCGGCGCACCCGACGGCAGACGCCGTGCTGGCCGGGATCACGACCACGTTGGCGTGGGGCCCGCTCATGCGCAAGCGTGTCTCGCGGGTGACGGCTGAGAGCCTGCCCTGGTGGACAATGTTGTTCGGACGATTGATCGGCGCTTCGGCGGACGTCTCGCGACACGCCCCGGACGGCTTCTGCGGGTTCACCACCGAAGCGCTCATGAACGAACGCAACCTCACTGAGATCTGTTTTGCGGCACTGCTCGATCTTGAGCCCGGCCCCGACGATCTGTTCGCCTTCAAGACGCTCGTCGGCCTGCTGCTCACCAACGGTCCCGGGGCTATCTCGGCGCAGGGAGCAAAGGGCGCGGTATCCGCTGACGGCCCGGAAAGCCCCGAGCGCGTGCAACTGAACAAGGCGCTGGTCGGCTTTCTCGCGCATACCGGCTACACGCATGGCGGCAACGGCTATGAAGGCATCGCGTTCCTGATCGAAGCATTCCGGGACAGCGGGCTCGCCGATCCGTCTGATCCCGCGCACGGTGTGGACCTGCACTCGCTGGCCGAGCGCTCGGTCGAGCGCTATGCGCAGTACAAGGCACGACAGAAGCATGCCGGCAGCCTCGACATCGCAAAGCTGCCGGGCGTGAACCATCCCGTCTTCAAGGACAGGCCGGTCAACTACGACCCTCGCGAAGTGTTCATCGCGGAACTCTGCGAGAAGCGTGGGGAATATAACGTGTTCCATGCTTTCTATCGCGAACTGGTGCAGGCGTTGTTCGATGCCGGCGTCTCCCGCAACGTGTACTGCGTAAACGTCGATGCGGTGATCGCGGCGCTGCTGCTGAAGATGCTGTGGCAGCCTCTGCGACGTGGCGAATTGACTGAGACCGATCTGGAAACCGCCGCGTTCACGATCTTCCTTTATCCACGCATGCTCGGCTGCGCGGCGGAAATCGACGATCACCTGAACCGCGGACGCAACATGGACACCCGCACGCCGGCTTCCCAGTGCCGCTTCGTGGCTTGAACGCTAGCCGCCACTGATAACCGGCACACATCAATCGTTCCGAAAATAGCACTTATCGTTTCGTGCGGTTCGGGCGAGTATTCGACAAACAATAATCCGCTCGAACACCGCAAAGATCAAAATTTTCAGGAGACAACTCGATGCATCCCTCCCCAAGCACCCTGGCCTCCGGGCAGTCCAAAGCGTCCGCGGTATTACGCGTGACGGCGGGCAACTTCCTGGAGCAGTTCGACTTCTTTTTGTTCGGCTTCTATGCAACGCAGATCGCCGCTGTTTTTTTCCCGGCGGCGAGCGAGTTTGCATCGCTGATGATGACCTTCGCCGTCTTCGGGGCAGGCTTCTTGATGCGGCCTCTCGGCGCGATCATCCTCGGTGCGTATATCGACGATGTCGGCCGCCGCAAGGGCCTGATCGTCACGCTGTCGATCATGGCGAGCGGCACCATCCTGATCGCGTTCGTGCCCGGCTATGCGACGATCGGCCTCTTAGCTCCCGCGCTGGTTCTCATTGGCCGTCTGCTGCAGGGCTTCTCCGCGGGTGCGGAACTCGGCGGCGTATCGGTTTATCTCGCCGAGATGGCGACGCCGGGCCGCAAGGGTTTCTTCACGAGCTGGCAGTCGGCCAGCCAGCAAGTGGCGATCGTCATCGCTGCCGCGCTCGGCTTCGCGCTCAACCAGTGGCTCGACACGGCGACGATCGCTGCATGGGGATGGCGCGTGCCGTTCTTCGTCGGCTGCATGATCGTGCCGTTCATCTTCATCTTGCGGCGCAACCTCGAGGAAACGCAGGAATTCAAACAGCGCCAGCATCGCCCGAGCATGAAAGAAGTCTTTACGACGCTCGTGCAGAACTGGAATGTCGTGATCGCGGGCGTGCTGCTGGTCGCAATGACCACCACGAGCTTCTATCTGATCACGGTGTATGCGCCGACCTTCGGCAAGACGGTCCTGCATTTGAGCACCGCCGATAGCCTGCTCGTCACGCTGTGCGTGGGGATCTCCAACTTCATCTGGCTGCCGATTGGTGGCGCATTGTCGGACCGGATCGGGCGCCGTCCGCTCCTCCTCGGAATGACGATCCTGGCGATTGCGACCGCCTACCCCGCGCTGTCCCTGCTGGCTCACGCGCCGAGCTTTATCAATATGCTGTTTGTGCTGCTCTGGCTCTCGTTCATGTACGGGATGTACAACGGCGCGATGGTCGTCGCGCTCACCGAAGTGATGCCGGTCGAAGTGCGTGTCGCTGGATTCTCGCTGGCCTACAGCCTCGCGACGGCGGTCTTCGGCGGTTTCACACCCGTTATCTCGACCGCGCTCATTCACATGACGGGTGATAAAGCCGCGCCGGGATACTGGATGAGCTTCGCCGCGGTGTGCGGCCTCGGTGCCACGCTCGCACTGTATCGGCGCCGTCGCGTCCCGCTGCATGCAGCTTCCTGAAGCATCGCTTCGCTCCTCGAACATCAGCCTGACGTTCTATCAACCATGAAATCCATCCTTCTGAAACTATGCAGCGCGGCGCTGCTCGGCAGCGCCGCCGCTGCGGCTAATGTGCAGGCCGCCGATCTGCACGTGATGAGTTCGGGCGGCTTCACTGCCGCCTACAAGCTGCTCGGCCCGAAGTTTGCGGAGTCCACGGGCAACATGCTCGATACCGCGCTCGGACCGTCGATGGGCAAGTCGCCAGAGGCCATTCCGAACCGGCTTCAGCGCGGCGAGCCTGCCGACGTGGTGATCATGGTCGGCTATGCACTCGACGACCTCATCAAGCAGGGCAAGGTGATCCCCGATTCGCGCGTTGAGCTCGCGGATTCGCGCATCGGCATGGTCGTGCGCGACGGCGCGCCGAAGCCCGACATCGGGTCTGAGGCGGCGCTCAAGGAAACCTTGCTGCATGCCCGGTCGATCGCTTACTCGGATAGCGCGAGCGGCGTCTATATCGAGCGCGAGTTGTTCAAGCGGCTCGGCATCGAGGAGCAGGTGAAGACCAAGGCGAAGATGATCCCCAGGATTCCGGTGGCATCCGTTGTCGCGACCGGCGACTACGAAGTGGGATTTCAGCAGGTGAGCGAGCTGCTTCCCGTGAAGGGCGCGGCGTACGTCGGCAAAATTCCGGAGTCGATGCAGTCTGTCACGCGCTTTGCGGCCGGCATTCCGGTCGGTGCGCAGCATCCGAAGGAGGCGAAAGCGCTGCTCGACTATCTCGCGTCCCCCGCCGTGCAGCCGGAGGTGACATCGACAGGGCTTGATTCGGTCGCGACGCATTGAGACGAAGGAAGCGATTCAGCCCGGCACGTCGGCGGGCTGATCGAAGGCTTCTTCCGGCTGATGCGCGAGGCTCAATGCATCCTTCAGGCGCACCCGGTCGCAGGCGCGCTCCCACATCGATACGAAGATCACCGCGCAGGCGTTGCTGATCACGCTCGTCAGGGCACGCGCCTCGGACATGAAGCGATCGATGCCGACCAGCAGTGCAACGCCCGCAACCGGCAGATCGGGAATGACGGCCAGCGTCGCGACGAGCGCAACCAGTCCGCTGCCCGATACGCCCGCCGCGCCCTTTGACGTGAGCAGCATGACCGCGAGCATCGTCGCGATCTGGCCGCCCGAGAGGCGTACATCGCATGCTTGAGCGATGAACATGGAGGCGAGCGTCAAGTAGATCGCCGTGCCGTCGAGGTTGAACGAGTAGCCGGCGGGCAGCACGAGTCCCACGATGCCCTTGTCGCAGCCAAGCGCTTCGAGCTTGACGATAAGGCGCGGCAACACCGGTTCGGTCGACGACGTCGCGAGCACGATGAGGAGTTCCTCGCGAATGTAGCGCAGCAGCCGCCAGAGCGAGAAGCCATGCAGGCGCGCGAGCGGACCGAGCACGCAGACCACGAACAGCAGGCACGCAGCATAGAACGACACCATCAGCATGCCGAGCGAGCCAATCGAACGAATGCCGAAACGGCCGACCGTGAAGCCCATCGCGCCGAATGCGCCGGAGGGTGCAAGCCGCATGATCATCGCGAGGATGCGGAACAGCACGTGCGCGACGCTGTCGATGAATTCCTGTACCCGCCGCCCGGCACTTCGGCTGGCGTTCATTGCAAAGCCGAACAGAAGGGCGAGCAGCAAGACCGGCAGCACCTCGCCTTTCTCGAAGGCGCCGACGAGTGTCTCCGGAATCACATGCAACGCAAATTCGACGAGTCCGTGCGACTGCGTGCGCGTCGAATACTGAGCGAGGACGGCCGTGTCCAGATGATGCGCGTCGATGTGCAGTCCAGCACCCGGGTGCAGCACGAATGCAGTTGCGAGCCCCAGGACGAGCGCAACGATCGTGAGAAAGTAGAACAGCGCCAGCGCCTTCAGGATGGTCCGGCCGATCTTCGAGCTGCTTGAAAGCGACGTGATGCCCGTGACGATCGTGCAGAAGACGATTGGCGCGATCATCATGCGTACCAGCGCGACGAACGCATCGCTGAGCGGCTTTAGCGACGCGCCGACCTGTGGCCAGAAGTGGCCGACGGTCACGCCCAGCCCCATTCCGATCAGGACCTGGACGTAAAGCAGCCTGAAGGGCCTGGGCAGTGTCATTTCGGGGTCTTCTTCGCCGCGCCGGCCATGCCGCTGCGCTTCGTGTCGAGGATCGTCTGATAGAACTGCTGCGCGGCCGGCGCGAGCGGACGCCCCCGGCGCCTGACAATGCCGACGCGCCTCGTCACGACCGGATCGACGAGCGGCACGCTGGTCAAGATCGGATGGTCGCGCATGGGCATTGCCATTGAAGGCACCGCCGCCACGCCGAGTCCCGCTTCGATCAGGCCGAGCATGGTGGTGACATGGCGTGTTTCGCAGACACTGGGCGCTCTCGGCGACACCGTGGTCAACGCCTGATCGAGCAGCAGGCGGTTGCCGGAAGTCTTGTCGACAGAAACGTATTCGTGTTCGTAAAGCTCGCTCCAGGACACACGGGTCTTCCGGGCAAGCGGATGATCGCGACGGCACGCGGCGACGAACCGTTCCTGCAGCAGAACCTTGAATTCGACTTCGGTCTCCTGGCTGCCCATGAAGCTCACGCCGAAATCGGCTTCACCGCTGATGACCGAGCCAAGTACTTCGTTGGCGCTCGAGTCGAGCAGCTTGACCCGGATCCGCGGATAGCGGCTGTGATAGGCGGCAACGACACTCGGCAGGAAATAGTACGCAACCGATGGCACACATGCGATGGTCACATGGCCCAGACGGCTTGTGGAGACGTCGCGGATGCCGAGCAACGCGACATCGAGATCGTCGAGAAGCTGTTCGGCGCTCGGAGCAAAAACCCGTCCTACGGTTGTGAGCGTCACGCTGCGCGTGGTTCGCTCGAAAAGTCGTACGCCGAGCGCCGCTTCGAGCTTCTCGATGCGCCGGCTCAGCGCCGGCTGCGAAATGTTGACCGCCTCAGCGGCCTTTCGGAAGCTTCCCAACTCCACGACGGCTCGAAAGGCCTGCAAATCATTCAGATCGAAGTTGACGCCCACGAGCCGTTCTCCGAGTATTAGATGCGGCTATTTTGCATGATGCAGGCGAGAGCGCCCATGGAGGACAACACTCGGTCATTCAGGCCGCGAAGAGTCGCGCAAAAATTGGAGGTGGGCGACGGGTTTCGTCGAGTCAGCAGTCATTGAACAAATCCAAGCGGTTGCCATGCGGGATATCGTGGAACATCACCCGCGAAGAACGAATTTTCCGCGGTGACCTCGTTGCGCAACGCTGCAAGCGCAGCCGCGACTTCCGCCTTGGCGCACGAGGATGGCAAGTTCCGGAGGCGTATGCCGTGTAGTCAGGCATGGACGTCTCCGTGGTATATTTCGCGCGCGAACTATTAATTTGTTGACGTTCCTGCGACTGGAATGAAGAACGAGGTTTCGGAAATGGATCATCGGCTTGTCTATCTGCTGAATGTGGGTCAGAAGCGCCTACAGCGGTGGTCGCAGGCGAGGACTGCCGCCGGTGGAGTGACGGCAGCGCAGGCTGGCCTGCTTTTCTTTCTGGCAAAGAACGACGGTGCCCTCACGAATGAAGCGGCAGCGGCGCTTGACCTCAAGGCGCCGGGAATGAGCGGGTTGGTCGAACGGGCGGAAAGGGCTGGTCTCATCGAACGCCATACGGATGAGTTTGATCGACGCGCGTCGCGGCTGTGGCTGACAAAAGATGGGCGCGGCGCACTCAAGCGTTCGAAGGCGGGTATCGCTAGCGTGAATACCCGGCTGACGGACGGGTTTACAGCGTCCGAGATCGACGTCGTCGCGCGATGGTTGACAAGTCTGCAAGAGAAGTTTTCGGCCATAGACGAGAGCGCCGATTCGTAACGTATGGGGCACCGACGGTGCCCCTTGGCGCCATCATTCCTATTGTCGATCGATTTTCGTGAAATCCGGCTGGCGCTTTTCAGCGAACGCCGTAAAGGCTTCTTTCGCTTCGGCGCTTGCAAGGCGCTCTACGAAGATCGCGCTTTCGAAATCCATCTGAGCGACCAGCCTCTCCGCGTTTCGCATCAGTCGTTTCATTGCGGTCAGCGATCCGATTGGCTTGGCGGCAATCTTCTAATCGTGACGGCCAGTACACCACTACTTGAAAGGTCTGTTCTGATGTCCGGGGTCATAGTCTCGCCTCCTGGAGATTGTCGGCGCCAACGGGTCCACTCCCTATGAAACGCCATCGCGTTGAAATGTTCGCATGCGAATTATATATTGATTCGTATGCGAATCAATGTCGCGGGAGTTGACAGGCCGTCAACTGTGAATTGACGGCAGGGAGGCGGCAAGATGTTGTCGGACTGTGCCGTAGTAACTGTCGTTCAGTACGTCTGGTCGGCGATGACTTTAGCCACTGTTTCCAGCGATCGCCTGAGCGTGACCATGTCGACTGAGCCGATTGCCAATCGAATCGCGTGAGGGACGTGCGCCGACGTCGAGAACGGCAAGGCTGTCGACACGGCAATTCCCTCGCGCATCACCGCCATGGCAATCGCATCCGCGCGGACCTCCTGTGCCAGAGGGAGCCAGACGAAGTACGACGCAGGATGACTGATCCTCTTGAGTCGCCTCAAAACCTCGACCACAAGCTCCTGACGCATCGTGGCATCACGCCGCTTGTCGTGTTCAAGGCGGGCGACCGTGCCGTCTTCCATCCATCCACAGGCGATGGCAGTCATGACCGCCGGGGTGTTCCAGGTCGTCGCCCGGATCGTGCGTTCGAGTTTGGGAGCCCATTCGCGTGGTGCATGAATGAATCCGACGCGCAGACCCGTCGCGACACTCTTGGACAGGCTGGACACATAGACCGTCGTCTCTGGCGCAAGCGATGCCAATGGAGGCGGTGCGCCTTCAGCCAGGAAAGCATAGGCCGCGTCTTCGATGAGCACCAGCCCATGGTGCCGAGCGATGGCGACAAGTTCGCGACGTCGGCTCACGCTCATCACCCAGCCAAGCGGGTTGTGCAGCGTCGGCATCGCGTAGACGGCGCGTACCCGCCGACGCTTGCACAGGGCCGCCAACGCATCCAGATCCGGTCCGTGTCCAGCGGCAGGGATCGGCGCTAGTTCCAGTCGACCGGCCTCGGCAGCGAGCTTGAATCCCGGATAAGTCAGCGCGTCCACCGCCACCACGTCGCCGGGTTCGAGCAACGCAAGGGCGGTCGTAGTCAGTCCGTGCTGCGCGCCGCTCACGAGCAAGGTGGTCTCGACTGTCGCTGCAAGGCCCCGGCTCGCCAGATGGCGCGCCGCCGTCGCCCGCTCGTACTCACGCCCGCCGTGCGGCTGGTATCGAAGTAGGGACTCCAGGTCACCTGCGGCCGCGAGCTGGCGCAGCGCTGTCCTCAGAAGATCGGTTTGGCCCGGCGAAGACGGATTGTTGAAGCTGAGGTCGACCGTGTCCGCGCTCCACGCATGCAGGTCGATGCCTTCACCGCGAGGGAGTTGCTCCTTGACGAATGTGCCGCGGCCGGTTTCGCCGCTTACCAGCCCCATCGCTTGCAGTTCCGCGTAGACGCGCGTAGCGGTGACCAGCGCCAGACCCTCGCGGCTGGCCAGATCGCGGTGGGTCGGCAGACGCGTCCCGGGACGCAGACGGCCTGCTCGGATGTCGGCCGCGAGGCGGTCGACCATCTGTTTGTAGCGCGGTTCAGGCATGTGTCAACGTATCCATGACAATTGTTTGATTGTATTAAGTGTCGGCTCTACCATGATTCGGCGCAACCCTTCCGCCCGCGCGAAGACGCCATGCACATCGCAATCGTGACCTTCCTGCGTCCCTTCCTCTGGCCCAGCGATGTACCGTTGAATGGTCGATCGAGATTCCGCGCTCCGCCATCATCTCTTCCAGATGTCGAAGCCTCAGTTGATACGCGACATACCAGCGCACAGTGCAAACGCTTGAGAACCCGGGCCAAGGCGGGATTCATAGTCATCATCAAACGTCCGATCGTTCGTATTGGTCGGGACGCATGATACTCGGCGCTTATTGCGGCAAAGCCTAAGTAAATAGCTGGGCGGTTTCAAACTGAAGTGCAACACGAGGTTCAGTGTTTAGCGCTTTGTGGTTGGCTGGCTGAGGCAAGTGTCGCAGCGAAGACCTCGAATGGCGAATGGAATGCATGAGTTGCGCGCGGCCGGCTGTTCAAGCTGTCGGCGATAGCATCGAGTTCGTCCTGACTGTAGACCGAGAGGTCAGA
>NZ_FCOG02000024.1 GCF_001544975.2 Caballeronia arationis
CAGCAGCTCAACTACCGCCACCACCGCTTCCGTTCTGCGTCGCTGCATCAGCAGCAGAGAAACGAGATTATGAAGAACGTTTCGCTTTTCGTCAACAGATTTTTTTAACTACCGAACCCGCCAACCTCGTCGCATCGCCCGTCCTGCAAGGCTCTGCGGCTCACGTACCGCGCTTCCTTCCCGCGTCCCTCGCCACTCATCGAGCAGCGAAGGAACGGAATTCTAGTGCCCACCTGCGCGTTGCGCAAGCGCTTTTTCAAAGAATTTTAACTTGCCCTCTCACCGCGGTACGAGCGGCCAGCCAATAGCTGGCCATGCCGGTCACGGCAGGCCGGTAAAAGCAGCCGCATAGCGACTACAATTAAAGGTTATCCGCCCCTGATCATTCCAATACATATGCGCTCGCGAATCGCCAAACGCCTTCCCCCGGATGCCGACAAGCTCGTCGGCCTCGCACTCGCATTGTTCGCGTCGGGCAGCCGCATCGAGGATCGTTTCTGGGAGACGCGTCTCGATGCGCTCCTCGCGAAGATCGTGCGCAACGGCAATCAGACGACGCTCGACGCCGCGCTCGACCATCTGCAGCAAAACCATCCCGATGCGTACGGCGCGCTCGCCGACATGGCCGAGACGCACAGCGAGTCGTTCGCGCTCGACCTCGACGGCGTGCCACACGAGGCGTTGCTGATCGCGGCGCCGGTGCTCGCCTGGACGCGCTATGCGATTCCGTCGGGGCCGCTAAAAAGCGATGTCGCCGATGCGCTGCGCACGCAGATGCAGGCGCACGTGCTGGCCGCCAGCGCGCGCGTCGCAGTGGCGCCGTACCTGTACAGCATCGATCAGTTGCCGCGCCATCACATCGACACCGCGCGGCTCGCGCAGCAACTCATGCAAACCGCGCTGGGCGGCCCCGCCGCGCGCCTGAACCTGTCCGATCTGCCCGAAACGTCGCCGATTCTCGCCGATCCGCGCTTCCTGCTCGCAGTCGCCGTCGTGCCGACGGGCGCGCCGCTCTTTCGCTGGCAGGAAGATGAAAACGGCGGCCGCATCGAGCGCGGTCAGTGTCTTGAACAATGGGCGGCGCAAGGCGGGCCGAACTTCGCCGCCATCCTCCCCGGCTGCGAATTCGAATGCCTGCTGCCGGACGCCTATTACTCCGCCTGCCGCGATGCCGACGAGCAAGTCCGCCCGCACACCGTGCGCACGGCCGTCCGCTACCTCTTCGACACGCTCGGCGCAGCGCCTCAGGAATTGCGCGCGGTAATCGCCGGCTTCGGCGAGCGGCGCATCGACGAATATCGCGTCGGCTTCACGCGCCGCGGCAGCAATGACGTGATCTACGGCGTGGTCTGGCCGCTCTATGGCCGCGAAAACGGCGAGATCGGCATGGAAGACGAGGCCGTGGACCTGGAAGGCGCCGACGGCCCGGTCGAGGAAATCGTTGCGTTGCTGAAGAAGGCGGGCGTGTCCGACGTGCGTCGTCACGCCGGCCGCTTCGAACCGGAATATTGCGATGACTGCGGCGTGCCGCTCTACGCCGATCCCCTCGGCGAGATCGTTCACGCCGAAATGCCCGAGGACGCCGAACCGGCGCAGCCGCACTTTCATTGACCTTCGAACACGGCCACGGCCGACTCGCTGTACGAAAAGCCCCGCGACCGCGGGGCTTTTCTTTTTCCGCCGCGGATGTGCATTTGGCCTATTCCTTCTGGACAGGGCGCCAAAACGGCCGCTTTTTGTCACCATTGATCCGGCGATGCGTTGATCGTCGCCGGACGGCCTTCTGAGAGCAGGTCGCGTGGAACCATAACCATAAAAGAGGCGCATATGAAAGTCACATTGATCAATTCCGACGCGGAGCGGCGCGCAGGGCTCAAGACGCTGCTGCGACACATCGACCGTCACGGCCACTTCAACGAAGCCAAGGACTGGCGACAGGCGCGGCACGCCATCGAGCGCCTCGATCCGGATCTGATCGTGATCGACTGGCAGGAGAACATGAAGCCCGCCGATCTGCATGACCTGCTGCGCAGTTGCCCGGGCATTCCGGCCGCCGTCGTGGTCGACGACGCCTCGGGCGGCCACGCGCGGCGGCTCCTCATGGCGGGAGCGCTCGGCGTGGTGCCGAGGAGTCTCGATCCGCAACTGCTGGTCCGGGCACTGGAGATGGTGTTGCTCGGCGGTCACTATGTGCCGGCGGGCGCGCTCGATCCGGATCTCGCCGTCGAATTCGCCCCGCGCCGCTTTCCCGAACCCGTGAAGCTGCTGCGAAGCGCCGGGCGCTGCACCACGCTTTCGCCGCGTCAGCAGCAGATCATGCGCTGCGTTCACATGGGCAATACGAACAAGGTCATCGCGAAGACACTCGGCATCAGCGAAGGCACAGTCAAGATCCATCTGGCAAGCATTTTCCAGCAGCTCGGCGCCGTGAACCGCGCTGCCGCGGTCGCGATCTACAACGGCTGGCAGAACGGCTGCCTCGAAGTCCTGCGTCCGGAAGACAACGGCCGGGTCCGTCCCGCACTCGGTGAACCCGGCCCGGTGCCGTTGCGCACCGCGAACGCGCGTTACTCCGATCCCGCCGAGAACGATTCGCAACTCCTGCTTGCAGCCGAGCCCGAGAAGCCCTTCGGACGATGACGCAGAGTGTGGCAGATCTGTCGCGACGAGCCCCTCGCAGGCGCACACGTTTCACGCGCAGCGAGTAATATGCGGTTCATGGGGTTCTTCTATACACCGCTTCCGCTTTGGCTTGCATCCGGTGGCTGGATCGTCGCCGCGGGGTTGCTCGCGCTCGCGTTCATGCAAAGGCCCTTCCGGCGCCTGCAGGACGCCACGCTCCAGCATGTGTGGCTCGGCATCATCGTGGCCGTGACCGTGCTGTGGGCGTGCAACGCCTGGTTCGATGACGGCCCCGTTATTCATCTGCTCGGCGCCACGCTGATGGTCACGCTGTTCGACTGGCAGCTCGCGCTCATCGGCATGGCGGCGACGACTGCGCTCGCCGCGGTCGTACTCGACGCCTCCTTGCTCACCGCGCCCATCACCTATTTGTTGTTCGGCGCATTGCCGGTCGGCATCTCGACGCTGCTCGAGCGCGCGAGCAACGCGTGGCTCCCGCGCAATCTCTTTACCTTCATCATCGGCCACGGCTTCATCGTTTCCGCGATTGCGGTCGCTGCCGCCTGTGGGGCGATGGTGCTGTTCGAGATGGGACTCGCGGGCAAGCCGTTCCCGATCCCGCCCGCCTTCATCCGCGGCTCGCTGTTGCTCTGTGCCGGCGAAGCCCTCTTCACCGGTCTGCTCACAATCCTGATCTCGGTTTACAAGCCCGCCTGGATCACGACCTACGACCTCCGGCGCTATCGTCTCGACCGCGGACCGCGCGTCTGAGCGGCTCCGTTGCAGCCTTTGCCCGCGCACTCCGCAGGCAGGGCGCTGCGCGAATTGCGATAAGATGGAACTCCTTCCCCTCGCAAGGCATCTTACGTGCCTGTGTCTCTCTTGCGCCTAACTTGATGGAAAGTAACCACGCACCGCGCCGACTGCTTCGGCTCGTCGGCCGGTTGGCGGTATGCGCATCGATCGCATGCACCGTCACCGCCTTTGCCGACACGCTCGACGAACGCAACGAACTCGTCCACCACTTCGTTACCGATTTCCAGGCCAACCCGCTGATCGCCGATTGCGCCGCGCACGGCAGCTTCGTCGCGAGCACGTCGACGGCGTTCGACCACGTCGAGTTCCCGGCCACTTCCTTCGATGCCTCGCATTCCACGCTCGTTCCATGGAACGATTCCTTCGACAACCACAAGCAGCGCGTGAAGGTCGACAATGTGGTGACGGTCGAAGGCCTCGGCGTGAGCAAGGGCGGTGACGGCGATCCGGCCACGCTGAAGTTCCGCTGCGGCTATGTGGGCAGCCAGATGCTCGCGTTCGGCTGGAACGATCCAGTGCCGCCGGCCAAGGCGCGCGCGGAGCCGCGCTCCTCGAAGGGCAAGCACGGCACGAAGGGCAAGTCCAAATCGAAGGCGGCGAGTTCGTCGAAGAAGACAACCGCCAAGAAGAAGAACTGAAGACAACAGCCGCGCAAAAGCGCAAGGGCGTGATCACCGTGCGGTGATCACGCCCTTTTCGCTGACGCTGCGGCTCGCTGCGCCGGAAGATCAGAACGCCTCGATGTGCCGCAGGATCGCATGCAACATCGACGCGCCCAGCGCCGCGCTGCGCTCGCCGTTCCAGCCGACGCGCTCGTCGGGCAGATTGGCATTGTCCTTGAACGGCATTTCGAGTGTCAGCGACAGGCATCCGTACTCGTTGCCGACGTACTTCGACGCGAGCTTCAGCGCATCCGTCTGATACTTGCTCGACTCGTAGCCGTGCACGTCCTGGAAATCCGGGCTCGCCTGCTTGAAGAATTCGATGAACGCCGCCTGTTCCTTCGCCTGCTTTTCGGTAAATCCCGGCAGCATCTCCGAACCCGCCACGAAGACGTATGGAATGGCTTCGTCGCCGTGGATATCGAAGAAGAGATCGCAGCCTATCGCCTCGATCGCCTCGCGCACGCACAGCACTTCCGGACTGCGCGCTGCGTCCGGCTCCATCCATTCGCGATTCAGGTTCGCGCCCGCCGAGTTGGTGCGCAGGTTGCCGAGCACGCTGCCGTCCGGGTTCATGTTCGGCACGATATGAAACACGGCCTGGTCGAAGAGCTTGCGCGCGACCGGGTCGCCGGCCCAGTCGCCCCAGCCCGCGAGCCGCTTGACCAGCCCTTCGACGAACCACTCCGCCATCGTCTCGCCCGGATGCTGGCGCGCGATGATCCAGATATTCTTCTTCGGCGCCGCAACGTCCGCGCCCGGCACGCCGAGCGTGAGCAGCGACATCGGCCGGCCCTGCACCGTCTGGCCGATCTCGGTGAGCGTCGCGTGGGGCATCTGCTGGACCGCGCCGAGAAACTCGGAGTGGCGCTCCTCGCTGTACGGCTCGAAATACGCGTAGTAGATGCGGTCGAAATCCGGCGTGTGATCGATCGTCATCACGCGGCCGTCGTAGCTCGTCGACACGCGGAACCAGTTCACACGATCGTAGCTCGCCACCGCCTGGTAGCCGCGCCAGCCCTCCGCGAACGCGCATTCTGCGGCGTTCTCGAAGGTCATCACGAGGCGCTCGTCACGCGCACCCGAGACGCGAAAGTAGAACCACTGCGCGAATTCGGCGTGGCTGTCGGGGCGCACGCGCAGGCGGATGTCGCCGGGATTGTCGGCGGACAGGACGACGATCGCGCCGGCGTCGAAGTTGCTCGTAATCGAAATACTCATGACTTTTCCTTTGTCGACCAGAGTTGGCACTTCAGTGCCTTACTCTGGTCCCATGCGAGTTGCGGTCGACCAGAGTTGGCACTTCAGTGCCTTACTCTGGTCCCATGCGAATTGCGGTTCGATGAATCGCCATTCACTCGGCGATACGCCGGCGAAACACATACGTCTCATCGTTCGACGCCTTCCGGTCGAACGCGTAGCCTTCGCTGTCGAAGGCCTTCAGCGCCTCGGGCTCGTCGATGCGATTTTCCACCGCATAGCGCGCCATCATCCCGCGCGCACGTTTCGCGTGGAAGCTGATGATCTTGTAGCGCCCGCCTTTCCAGTCCTCGAAGACGGGCGAAATCACGGGCGCGTCCAGCAGTTTCGGCTTCACCGACTTGAAGTATTCCTCCGACGCGCAGTTGATCAGCACGCGCGCGCCGCGCTGCTTCTTCAGTTGCGCATTGAGCGCTGCCGTGATCCGCTCGCCCCAGAACGCGTACAAATCGCGTCCGCGCGCGTTCGCGAATTTCGTGCCCATTTCCAGCCGATACGGCTGCAGCAAATCGAGCGGCCTCAGCAAGCCGTACAGCCCGGACAGCACCCGGACGTGACTCTGCGCATAATCGAGATCGCTCGCCGACAGCGTCTTCGCCGCGAACCCTTCGTACACGTCGCCGTTGAAGGCGAGCATGGCCTGCTTGGCGTTGTCCGTGCCAAAACGCGTCGACCAGTCCGCGTAACGCTGGAAGTTCAGAAGCGCGAGCGGGTCGGAAATGTGCATCATCGTGCCGATCTGCTGTGGCGAGAGCTTCCTCAGGCCATCGATCAGTTCGGCCGCATCGTCGATGAATTCGGGGAGCGTGTGCTTCTTGACATGCGGCGGGGTCTCGTAGTCGAGCGATTTGGCTGGCGAAAGAACGATTATCATGGAGGCTCGCCGGCGCACCGCCGACGATCAAGGACACAAACCCCAGATTGTATCGAATGGAAAATTCCCCCGCGCTGCCCGCGCTCCGCGAGATCGCGCCCGTCCCAGTCGTGCTGGATTCGAATGTGTGGATCGACATCCTCGTCTTCGACGATCCGGCCGCGCGGCCGATCCGCACCGCGCTCGAAGCGCGCACCATCGAAGCGCTGATCGACGCGCGCTGTCTCAACGAACTCACACGCGTGCTCGACTATCCGCAGTTCGTGCGCATGGCCGTCGACAAGGCCGCCGCGCTCGACACGATCGCGCGGCTGTCGCAACTCGTCGCGCCCGCGCCGCCCGCGGACGAACGGTCGCTGCCGAAGTGCCGCGACCGCGACGACCAGAAGTTCCTCGAACTCGCGCACGCGTCGAAGGCGGAATGGCTCGTCTCGAAGGATCGCGCGCTGCTGAAGCTCGCGCGTCGCACCGCGCGCGACTTCGGTTTTCAGATCGCCCAGCCCGCGCCGTTCGTCACAGCCCTTGCCGCCACGCTCGAAACGCAAGGACTCACCGAATCCGCCGCTGTTTAAAATAGACGCCGACCGCTCAAGCCCGCACACGCCAAGCCACCATGAACGCCACGCACGAACTTACGCAAACGCCCGCCGAACTGAGCTTCCCTTCGCGCCTGCCGCACGTCGGCACGACCATCTTCACCGTGATGAGCGCGCTCGCCACGCAAAAAGGTGCGGTCAATCTCGGTCAGGGCTTCCCCGATTTCGATTGCGATCCGCGCATCGTCGATGCCGTCGCCCATGCGATGCGCGACGGTCACAACCAGTATCCGCCGATGGCCGGCGCGGCGCCGCTGCGCCAGGCGATCGCCGCGAAGATCGACAGCCTCTATGGCCGCCAGTACGACGCCGACCGCGAAATCACCGTGACCGCCGGTGCGACGCAGGCGCTGCTTACCGCGATCCTCTGCTGCGTGCACCCGGGCGACGAAGTCATCGTGATCGAGCCGATGTACGACAGCTACGTGCCGTCGATCGAACTCGCGGGCGGCAAGCCGGTGTTCGTGTCGCTGGAAGCGCCGGACTACGCGCTGCCCTTCGACAAGATCGCCGCCGCGATCACGCCGAAGACGCGCCTTCTGATGATCAACACGCCGCACAATCCGACGGGCCGCGTCTGGCGCGAAGCCGACATGCGAAAGCTCGAGGAGATCGTGAGCGGCACGAACGTGCTGATCGTTTCCGACGAAGTCTACGAACACATGGTCTACGACAGCGCGCCGCACGAGAGCGTCTCGCGCTATCCGGAACTGGCGAAGCGCAGCTTCGTCGTGTCGAGCTTCGGCAAGACGTTTCATGTGACGGGCTGGAAGATCGGCTACGTGGCCGCGCCGACCGCGCTCACCGCCGAGTTCCGCAAGGTGCACCAGTTCAACGTGTTCACCGTGAATACGCCGATGCAGGTGGGCCTCGCGCAGTATCTCGGAGACCCGGCGCCCTACATGAATCTGCCCGCCTTCTACCAGAAGAAGCGCGATTTCTTCCGCGCGGGCCTCGCGAACACCCGCTTCAAGATGCTGCCCTGCGACGGCACCTACTTCCAGTGCGTCGACTATGCGGGGATCAGCGACCTGCCCGAGGCCGAGTTCGCCCAATGGCTCACGAGCGAGATCGGCGTCGCGGCGATTCCGGTGTCGGCGTTCTATCACGAGAGCCACGAATCCGGCGTCGTGCGCTTTTGCTTCGCGAAGAAGGAAGAGACGCTGCAACTCGCGCTCGACCGCCTCGCCAAGCTCTGACCCGAGGCGCCGATGATGCGGGTGTCGCAATCGAACGCTCCATCACCCGCGCTTCTGCGCCTCCATATAAGCGAGCCGGTCCGCCGTCACCTTCTGCGCGGCCGGCCGCTCACCGATCTTCTTGCCGTGCGTCTTCCAGTCGATGCCGGCATCGAGCAGGAAATCCCTTCCATACACTGCCTTCGTCGCCAGACCGACGAGCGGCAGGCTCACGAACCCGCACACATCGGCGATACTGAAGGCCGGACCCGCGACGTAAGGCGCGAATTTCGCGATCCGCGCGAAGCCGGCGATGTGCCGGTTGAGCAGCTTCTCGACGCGCGATTTCGTGTAGTCGGTCACGGTGCCGCCGAAGAACGCCTGCTTGTAGAGATCGCGCGCGACGAGTTCGAGATGCAAGTCGATGAACATGGCCAGTTCGCGCTCCTTCGCGGCCCGGTAAGGATCGGCGGCAAAGATGGGCGTGTCGGGATGCGCGCTCGCCAGGTACTCGACGATCACCTGCGATTCGCAAAGCGGCCCCGCGTCGGTTTCGATATAGGGCACCTTGCCAAGCGGCGAGCGCGCGAGCGTCGCTTCGTCCTGGGCAAAACCGGCGCCAACTTCCTCGAACGGAATGGCATGCTCCAGCAGGACAAACTTCACCTTGTTGAAGTAATTGGACAGCGGAAACCCGTACAGCCTGATCATGCGATATCTCCTTTGTTCGTCGCTCGCGTTCTACATCGCTGGACCTGAAACATCTCATAAAAATGCACGACCGTGCTAATCTAATCGCATCAGGAGTCGACCCGTACCATGAGCTTTCGCGATTTTCAGGTTGAGACAATCGGCATCGTCGGCAGCGGCGCGATGGGGCGCGGCATCGCGCAGATCGCGGCGCAAGGCGGCCTGACCGTGCGTCTCTTCGATACCAACCCGCAAGCCGTCGCCGCGGCCCGCGACCATCTCTCCGACACCCTGACCAAACTCGCCGCAAAAGGCAAGCTGAAGGAAGCGGACGCGCATGCCGCCCTCGCCCGCGTCCACGCCGCCGCGCAGACAAGCGACCTGGCGGACTGCGACGTGGTGATCGAGGCGATCGTCGAGAAGCTTGAAGTCAAGCGCGAACTCTTTCGCGAACTCGAAGCCGTGGTCGGCGAGCGCTGCATTCTGGCGTCGAATACGTCGTCGCTTTCCATCACCGCGATCGCCGCGGGCTGCGCGCATCCGGAGCGCGTCGCGGGCTTTCACTTCTTCAACCCGGTGCCGTTGATGAAGGTCGTCGAAGTGATCGACGGCCTGCGCGGCGATCCGGGCGCCGGCGACGCGCTGATGGAACTCGCGCGCCGCATGGGCCACACGCCGGTGCGCGCGAAGGACATGCCCGGCTTCATCGTGAATCACGCCGGACGCGGGATGAATACCGAAGGCCTGCGCATCGCGAGCGAGGGCGTGGCGAGTTTCGTCGACGTCGACCGCATCATGCGCGAGCAGGCGGGCTTCCGGCTCGGACCGTTCGAACTGCTCGATCTGACCGCGCTCGACGTCTCGCATCCGGTGATGGAGTCGATCTATCACCAGTTCTATGAAGAGCCGCGCTTCACGCCCTCGCCGATCACGGGCACCCGGCTCGCGGGCGGGCTGATCGGACGCAAGGCGGGTGAAGGCTTCTACAAGTACGTCGATGGCAACAAGCAGATGCCGGAAGAAGCGCCCGCGCCGACCGGACTGCCGCACCGCGTCTGGATCAGCCGTGTTTCGCACAGCGCGCGCGAGCAGGTGCTGAAGCTGATCGCGAAATCGGATGCAGCCGTTCACATCGACACCGGCAATACGCCCGCGCCGGATTCGCTGATCGTCGTGACGCCGCTCGGCTTCGATGCGACCACGGCCGCCGTCGCCGAGAATCTCGATGCGACGCGCGTCGTCGCCGTCGATACGCTGTTCCCGCTCGACTCCGTCGCGCGCCGCACGATCATGACGACGCCCGCGACCTCGCACGTCATGCGCGACGCCGCGCACGCGGTCTTCGCCGCCGACGGTGTGCCCGTCACGGTGATCCGCGATTCGACCGGCTTCGTCGCGCAACGCGTGGTGGCGACGATCGTCAACATCGGTTGCGACATCGCGCAACAGCGGATCGCGTCGCCGCAAGACATCGATCTCGCCGTGACGCTCGGCCTCGGCTATCCGAAAGGGCCGCTCGCACTCGGCGACGCGCTCGGCGCGAAGACGATCCTCGCGATCCTGCGCAACATTTACAGCGTGCTCGGCGATCCGCGCTACCGGCCCTCGCCGTGGCTCGCGCGCCGCGCGCAGCTCGGTCTTTCTCTCACCCACAGCGAGGATTAAGCGATGAGCGCCGAACTCCTGACCGATCGTCCCGCAGGCAGCGACACCACGCTGGTCCTCAAGCTGTCGAACCCCGGCGCGAAGAACGCGCTGCATCCCGACATGTACGCCGCCGGCATCGAGGCGCTCAACACCGCCGAGCGCGACTCGTCCGTGCGCGCGATCGTGCTGACGGGCGCCGACAACTTCTTCTGCGCGGGCGGCAACCTGAACCGGCTGCTGGAAAACCGCGCGAAGGACCCGTCCGTGCAGGCGGAGAGCATCGACCTGCTCGGCGAATGGATCAGCGCGATCCGGGCATCGTCGAAGCCGGTGATCGCGGCGGTCGAGGGCGCGGCGGCGGGAGCGGGCTTTTCGCTCGCGCTCGCGTGCGACCTGATCGTGTCTGCCGACGACGCCAAGTTCGTGATGTCCTACGCGCGCGTCGGCCTGACACCGGACGGCGGCGGCTCGTGGTTCCTCTCACGCGCGCTGCCGCGCGCGCTCGCAAGCGAAATCCTGCTGGAAGCGAAGCCAATCGGCGCGGTGCGTCTGCACGACGTCGGCGTGATCAACCGGCTGACGCGACGCGGCACCGCGCTCGATTCGGCTGTCGCCTGGGCCGACGATCTCGGCAGCATGTCGCCGAAAGCGCTTGCGCGCATCAAGTCGCTGATCGCCGCCGCCGACGTGCAGCCGCTCGCCGCGCATCTCGATGCCGAGCGCGACAGCTTCGTCGATTCGCTGCATCACGGCGATGCGCTCGAAGGCATCAGCGCGTTCCTCGAAAAGCGCCAGCCGAACTACAAATGAGCGTCTATCAATTGCCGAAACGCCGCCGCATCTTTCTGATGCGTCACGGCGACGTCACCTATTTCGACGACACCGGCCGCGCAATCGATCCGGTCAGCGTGCCCCTGAACGAACGCGGCCGCGAGGAGGCGAGCGCGGCCGGCCGCGAGTTCGCGGGAGAAGGCGTGCGGTTCGATCGCGTGATCGCGAGCGGCCTGCCGCGCACGGTCGAAACCGCGCGGCGCGTGCTGGATGAAACCGGCCAGTCCGTCGACATCGAAATCTGGCCAGAATGGGAAGAGATTCGCGGGGGTCATCTCAAGAATCTCTCGACCGAGGACATCGAGCGCGCGTTTCTCTCAGTGTTCGACGGCGTCGTACCGGAAGAGACGCAGTTTCTCGGCGGCGAGACGATCGGGCAACTGCTCGACCGCACGCTCCCCGCGATAACGCGCCTGCGCGAAGACACGCACTGGGACACCGTGTTGCTCGTGCTGCACGGCGGCGTGAACCGCGCGCTGCTTTCGCATGCAATCACGGCGGCCGGGCGCACGTTCTTCGGGCATCTGTCGCAGGCGACGGGCTGCATCAACGCGCTCGACGTCGGCGAGAAACCGGGCGACTGGGTCATCCACGCGATCAACCATTCGCCGCCCTCGCCGCTTCACACCGGCGTGCGCAACACGACGATGGAATTGCTCTATGCGCAGTTCCTCAAGTTCAAGACGAATCTCATGAAGTGATATCGGAAATTCGGTCTGCTCACACAGCATCCTGAAGATGCGGAGCGGATCGTCAAACGGAGGAGACAATGTCAGAAAGCGCCGGCCACGAGCCGCAGGATTACTCCGCGTTCGAAGGCACGCGGCCCGTCAACGAGCGTTCGGGCTTCGATGCCGATGCACTCACCGCGTGGCTCGCCGCGCACGTCGACGGTTTCGAAGGACCGCTCGCCATCGAGCAGTTCGCGGGCGGCCAGTCCAATCCCACCTACAAGCTGAACACGCCCGCGCGTAGTTATGTAATGCGCTCGAAGCCGGGGCCGGTCGCAAAGCTGCTGCCGTCCGCGCATGCGATCGAGCGCGAATATCGCGTGATGGATGCGCTGGCGCAAACCGATGTCCCCGTTGCGAAGATGGTCGCGCTTTGCGACGACGAAAGCGTGATCGGCCGCGCGTTCTACGTGATGGAGTTCATCGAGGGCCGCGTGCTGTGGGACCAGTCGCTGCCCGGCATGACGCCATCGGAGCGCGGCGCGATCTACGACGAGATGAATCGCGTGATCGCGGCGCTGCATTCGGTCGAGCCGGCCTCAGTGGGTCTCGCCGATTACGGCAAGCCCGGCAACTACTTCGAGCGTCAGATCGGGCGCTGGAGCAAACAGTACGTCGCCTCCGAAACGGAGCCGATCGAGGCGATGAACCGGCTCATCGACTGGCTGCCGAAGCATATTCCGCGCGGCTCGTCCGTGGCGAGCGAACGTGTCTCGGTCGTGCACGGCGACTATCGCCTCGACAACCTCATCTTCCATCCGACCGAGCCGCGCGTGCTCGCCGTACTCGACTGGGAACTGTCGACACTCGGCGATCCGCTCGCCGATTTCGCCTATCACTGCATGGCGTGGCACGTCGACCCGTCGCAGTTTCGCGGCATCGCCGGCCTCGACTGGGCCGCGCTCGGCATCCCCGACGAAAAGGCCTATGTCGCGCGGTATTGCGAGCGCACCGGCTTCACCATCGAAGGCGACTGGAATTTTTATCTCGCTTACAACATGTTCCGCATCGCCGCGATCCTGCAAGGGATCATGAAGCGCGTCACGGAAGGCACAGCATCGAGCGCGCAAGCCGTCGATGCCGGCCGGCGCGCGAAGCCGATGGCCGAACTCGCATGGGTTTATGCGCAGAAAGTCGGCGCCTGAGCGACATCAGAGACAAGGAATCGCATGAATTTCGACTACACACCGAAGGTTCAGGAATTGCGCGAGAAACTGCTGGCATTCTTCGATGCGCACATTTATCCGAACGAGCGCGTGTTCATCGACGAGATGGCGGCCAATCGCGCGAACGGCAACGCGTGGATTCCGACGGAACTCATCGAAACGCTGAAGGAAAAGGCGCGCGAAGCCGGACTGTGGAACCTGTTCCTGCCGGCATCCGGGCGCGGCGCGGGACTCACGAATCTGGAATACGCGCCTCTGTGCGAGATCATGGGGCGCGTGCCGTGGGCGCCCGAGGTGTTCAACTGCAATGCGCCCGATACGGGGAACATGGAAACCATCGAGCGCTACGGCAGTGAAGAACAAAAGCTGCAATGGCTCGAACCGCTCTTGCGCGGCGAGATCCGCTCGGCGTTCCTGATGACCGAGCCGGAAGTGGCTTCGTCGGATGCGACGAACATCCAGTGCAGCGTCACGCGAGATGGCGACAGCCATGTGATCAACGGCCACAAGTGGTGGTCGTCGGGCGCGGGCGATCCGCGTTGCAAGGTCTACATCGTGATGGGCAAGACCGACCCCGACGCGCCGAAACACCAACAGCAGTCGATGATCCTCGTTCCCGCCGATGCGAGCGGCATCACCGTGCGTCGGCCGCTGAACGTATTCGGCTATGACGACGCGCCGCACGGCCACATGGAGATCACGCTCGATAACGTGCGCGTACCGGCATCGAACATCCTGCTCGGCGAGGGACGCGGCTTCGAGATCGCGCAAGGCCGGCTCGGGCCGGGACGCATTCATCATTGCATGCGGCTGATCGGTCTCGCGGAACGCGCGCTCGAACTGATGGCGAAGCGCACGCTCGCGCGTGTCGCGTTCGGCAAGCCGCTCGCGCAGCACGGCGTGACGCAGGAGCGCATCGCCGAGGCGCGCATCATGATCGAGCAGGCGCGCCTCCTCACGCTGAAGGCGGCCTACATGATGGACACCGTCGGCAACAAGGGCGCGCGCGGCGAGATCGCGATGATCAAGGTAGTCGCGCCGAACGTCGCGTGCCAGGTGATCGACTGGGCGATTCAGGCGCACGGCGCGGCCGGCATCTGCGACGACTTTCCGCTCGCGTATGCGTATGCGTCGGCGCGCACGCTGCGTCTCGCCGACGGCCCGGACGAAGTGCATCGCAATGCCATCGCGAAGCTCGAACTCTCGCGGTACATGGAGCCGCATGGCTGAACGCGCTGGCGGGCCGGTTCTGCACGTCGCATCGAAACATGATCTAATTTTTCGCGTGCCTTTGCGGTGGCCGCGCATATAAGGCGGCCGCCCGAATCATCCAACGTGATTGAAGGAGCGGAAATGATCGACGTCTATAGCTGGGCCACGCCCAACGGCCACAAGATCCACATCATGCTTGAGGAGACGGGCCTCGAATACCAGGTGCACGCCGTCGATATCGGCGCGGGCGACCAGTTCGCGCCTGAATTTCTCGCGATCAGCCCGAACAACAAGATCCCGGCGATCATCGATAACGACGGCCCCGAAGGCAAGCCGCTCGCTCTGTTCGAATCGGGTGCGATTCTCGTCTATCTAGCTGAGAAGACCGGAAAGTTCCTGCCCGCCGATCCCGTCGGCCGGTACACGACGCTGCAATGGCTGATGTTCCAGATGGGCAGCATCGGACCGATGCTCGGACAGACGCACCACTTTCGCAATTACGCGCCGCAGCAGATCGAATACGCGGTGAACCGCTATACGAACGAGGCGAAGCGCCTGTACGGCGTGATGGACAAACAGTTGGGCGTCACGCGCTATCTCGCGGGCAACGAATACACGATCGCCGATATCGCCACGTTTCCGTGGACGCGCTCCTGGCAGAACCAGGGCATCGTGCTCGACGAATTCCCCAACGTGAAGCGCTGGTTCGATGCGATCGCGGAGCGTCCGGCGGTGAAACGCGGCGTCGAAGTGCTGGCGTCCGAACGCAAGCCGTTCACCGACAAGGAAAAGGAAGTCCTCTTCGGCGCAACGCAGTACGCCAAGCATTGAGCGCAGTCGGCGCGCGCTCCGTTCAGAAGTAGTGGCGCGTGATGAACTCCGCCACGCAGGCCGGACGCTCGGCACCCCGCCGCTCGACGGTCACGAGCCAGATCACCTGCACGCCGTCCTCCTCGACATCGACGACTTTATCGATGGCGAATGTCGCGCGCAGCATCGATCCCGCCGGCACCGGCGCCATGAATCGCACGCGGTTCATCCCATAGTTCACGCTCATTCGCGCGTCGAGCGGCACGCATCGGTCGAGCCACATCGGCACGAGTGCGAGCGTCAAAAAACCATGCGCGATGGCGCCGCCAAACGGCGATTCGCGCCGCGCGCGCTCCGGATCGACGTGGATCCATTGATGATCGCCGGTCGCATCAGCGAAAAGGTTCACGCGCGTCTGGTCGATCTCCGTCCACTCGCTCTCGTAGCGCGCGCTGCCGGTTGCTGCGTGAAAATCCGTGGCGCTGCAAAGGCGCGCTGGACTCATCGGCTCGCCGCCGGATTTCGCAATCCGAAGAGCGCTGCAGAATCGACGGTCAGCACGAGCTCGCCGTTCTGGTTGTGCGCTTCCCAGCGCGTCGAGACGATGCCGCGATCCGGCTTGCTCGCCGAGACGCGCTTGTCGAGCACGCGCACGGTGAGCCGCACCGTGTCGCCGACGCGCACCGGCTTGAGCCAGCGAATGTTGTCGAGGCCGGGCGAACCCATCGACGTGGAATCGCGCAGCATGTCGCGCACGAGAATGCCCATCATCGCAGAGCACGTGTTCCAGCCGCTCGCGACGAGGCCACCGAAATGCGACGCTTTTCCGGCTTCCTCCGAAACATGGAAAGGCTGCGGATCGTAGCGCTCCGCAAACTCGACGATCTCTTCGCGCGTGAAAGTATGCGCGGAGAGCGTCACCGCGGAGCCGACTTCGAAATCTTCATAGCTGTATGTCATGCATGTCTCCTCGTAAATCAAGGCTCAGATGTCAGTGTCCGCGAAAGACGGCAGCGACGCAAAGCGCGCGAGATGGTGATCGACGTCGCCGAGCGTCGTTTCGATGATCGACAGGCGCTTGAACCAGTGCGCCGCCGCGACTTCGTTCGTCACGCCCATGCCGCCGTGAAGCTGCACTGCCTGCTGGCCGACGAAGCGAGCCGCCTGTCCGACGCGCGCCTTCGCCGCAGAAATCGCCTGACGACGCACGTCCGGGTCCGGGCTCGCGTAACGCGCGGCCGCGAGATAGGTGATCGAGCGCGCCTGCTCGGCGTGGATCAGCATCTCGACCATGCGGTGCTGCAGCGCCTGAAAGCGCGCGATCGGCGTGCCGAACTGCTGGCGGTCTTTCGTGTAGTCGACGGTTGCCGCGTTCAGCGCGTCCAGTGCACCGAGCGCTTCCGCACATAGCAGAAATGTCGCGTAGTCGGCGATCTGCTCGAAGGTCGCCGCGCCAGTGTGTGCGTCGCCCAGGCGCGTGGCCGGGGTATCGGCAAACTTGAGCGTCGCGGCGCGCAGCCCGTCGATCGTACGGTAGCCGGTGACATCCGCGTTCGCGGCGTCGCGTGCGATCACGAAGAGCGCGACTTCGCCGTCGAGCCGTGCCGGCACGATCCAGAAGTCGGCCTCCGCGCCGTGTTGCACGATCGACTTTTCGCCCGTCAGCACAAACGCGTCGCCGTCCGGGCGCGCCGTCGCGCGGATGTCGAACAGGTCGTAGCGAGCGCGCGGCTCGTGGAACGCCACCGCCAATTTGATCTCGCCTTGCGCTGCGCGCTCCAGCAGGGCGTTCTCATTCGGCGCGGCCAGCCGCAGCGCCTCGATGCCCACCGCCGTCGCCCAAAATGGCTCGACGACGAGCGAACGCCCCAGTTCCTGCATGACGACGAGCATGTCGAAGGCGCCGCCGTCGAAACCACCCTGCGCTTCCGGCACCGGCAACGCGGTCAGTCCAAGCTCGGCAAACGCGCGCCAGTGTTTTCCATCGACGCCCGCCTCGGACGCGACGATCTTCTGCCGCGCATCGAAGCTGTATTCGTTGTCGAGATAGCGACGCAACGCATCGCGAAGCTGTTGCTGTTCGTCCGTGAAATTGAAGTCCATGCGCCGCTCCTCACAGTCCCAGCATCATCTGCGCGATGATGTTCTTTTGAATTTCGTTCGAGCCGCCGTAGATCGACGTCTTGCGGAAGTTGAAGTAGTACGCGGCGAGCGGCGCGGCATCGTCGTCGCCGGCTGCGCTGTGCGCGCGCTCGCCTTCGAGATACGCCGGATCGAACGCGGCCGCCTGCGGACCGACCGCCTCGACCATCAACTCGGTCAGCGCCTGCTGGACTTCGGTGCCCTTGATCTTGAGCATCGACGCTTCCGGGCCCGGTCCGCGCCCTTCTGCCTCGCTCGCGACGACCCGCTGCACCGTGACTTCCAGCGCCATGAGTTCGATGTCGAGCGCGGCGACCTTGGCGGCGAACACCGGATCGCGCAGCAGCGGCTTGCCGTTTTTCGTCTGGTCGAGCGCGAGGCGCTTGAGAAAGATCAGCTCGCGTTTCGACTGCCCGACGCGCGCGATACCCGTGCGCTCGTGGCCGAGCAGATACTTCGCGTAGGTCCAGCCGCGGTTCTCGTCGCCGACCAGGTTTTCGACCGGCACTTTCACGTCTTCGAAGAACACTTCGTTGACTTCGTGATCCTCGTCGAGCGTGATGATCGGGCGCACGGTGATGCCCGGCGTCTTCATGTCGATCAGCAGGAACGAGATGCCCTCCTGCTTTTTCGCGGACGGATCGGTGCGCACGAGGCAGAACATCATGTCGGCGTGCTGGCCGAGCGTCGTCCAGGTCTTCTGGCCGTTGACGATGTAGTGATCGCCGGCACGCTCCGCCCGCGTTCTCAGCGAGGCGAGATCGGAACCGGAACCGGGCTCCGAGTAGCCCTGGCACCACCAGTCGGAGCCATCGAGGATACGCGGCAGATACCGGGCCTTTTGCGCGGCGGTGCCGTATTTCATCAGGACCGGCGCGACCATCGACACGCCGAACGGCAACACGCCCGGCGCGCCGGCGCGGGCGCATTCCTCGTCCCAGATGTGGCGCTGGGTCGCGTCCCACCCAGGGCCGCCGTATTCTTCAGGCCACGCGATCACGGACCAGCCGCGCGCGCCGAGCAGCTTGTGCCAGCTCGCGTAGTCGTCGCGATTGAGTCGTTTGTGATTGAGTACCTTGTCCCGCAGCGGGTGCGGCAGGTTGGCTTCGAGCCAGTTGCGGATCTCGGCGCGAAAAGCGTCGTCCGCGGGGGAGTAGTTCAGGTCCATGCGCGTCTCCTTTCATGGCCCGCATGGGCCACGCGAGAGACACCGCGCGACGAACGTTACTGCAGCGGTTCTTTCAGTGCGGCCGGAACGGGCAGCGGCATCACATCAATGCCTTCTTCGAGCAACGCGTGCGCATCTTCGGGCGTGGCGACGCCCCGAATATTGCGCGCCGGCGCTTCGTTGTAATGCATGCGCCGCGCTTCCTCGGCAAAACGCTCGCCGACGTTCTCAGACTTTTCAAGGACCTCGCGCAAAAACCGCAGCGCACGGGCCTGGATTGCGTTTGCATCGGGCGCGGCGCTGTTCGCTTGCGGCTGCGAAGGCGCGCTCACATTCCGACTCGACGACAGATTCAGGCGGGGCGCCGACGGCATGCGGCTCACCTCGACTGTCGAGCAGACCGGACATGCGACCAGTCCGCGCGACAACTGCGATTCGAACTCTTCGGTTGAAGCAAACCAGCCTTCAAAACGATGTTCGTGTGAGCACTTTAAATCGAGGACCTTCATGCTGATCGGGAGCTTTGCTGGAGTTTATCGCAAAAACGCGCTTTGTGAACGATCGTTCGTTAAGCGCGAATCAGGGACGCCGCCTGTCATGAACCGGCAGGGTGAAGGAATGATTTTAGCCCTTCGGCCCTTTCCCTGCCGGCGTGCGACCTGAAGATAAAAAAACGGCCGGGAAAACCTGCCCCGGCCGCTTCTCGTTCACACATTCAAAAGCTCATCCGCCGATCGGATCGCCGAGCTTCCACTCGCCCGACAGGATCTTCTCCAGCCAGAACACGCCGATGATCGTCTTCACGTCGCTGATGCGACCGCTCTTCACCCAGTCAGCAAGTTGCGTCTGATCGGCAATGAAGGTTTCGAGGAACTCGCCGTCGTCGAGCTTGCGTTCGCCTTCGATCAGGCCGCGCGCGAGATAGAGATCGATGAATTCAGTCGAATACGAAATGACCGGGTGGATGCGAGTCAGGAAAAACCATTCGCGTGCTTCATATCCGGTCTCTTCCTGCAGTTCGCGCTTTGCACACGTCAGTTCGTCTTCGTTCGGATCGATCTTGCCGGCAGGGAATTCGACCAGCACCTTGCCGATCGGATAGCGGAACTGACGTTCAAGCAGCACGCGGCCGTCGTCGAAGAGCGGCAGGATCATCACCGCGCCCGGATGCTCGACGAATTCGCGCGTCGCGTGCTTGCCGTCGGGAAGTTCGACCGTGTCGCACTTGACCGTGAGGAATTTGCCTTCGTGCAGCGTGACGCTTTCGACCGTCTTTTCGATCAGGCCGTCGTCGCTATCGGGAAAGGAGGAATGATCAGCCATCGTGCGCCCTATGCATAAGAGCCGCGACAGCGTGCGCTGTCAGCGGTGTTTGACGAGGTATTGATACGTGAAGCCGGGAAACGCGAGCACGACGAACAGGCTGAAGGTGATGGCGTAAAACTGCCAGCCCTGTTCGAATCGATTGCCCGCGCGCGCCTCGAGCATAAAGCCGAGCGCGCCCACGACAAAATAAAGGACGATCAGCTCGGCGATACGTATCCACGCGCTCTTCTTCGCCGCCCTTCGCCGTGCCCTGCTGGCGGACTGGACAGCGAGCGGAATGGGTACGACGGCGAAAAGACGCTGGTTCAGGAACGGAACGTTGGCGCCCACGAGCGCCAACAACACGATAAACCAGCCCGCAGCCGACATCAGAACGAGAGCGTATGCGTAATGGCCGTCAGACACGCCGACATCAGCGGACCAGGAACGAGGCCGAGCACGAGCACGGCGAGGCCGTTGAATGCGAGCAGACCGCGATTCAATCCGCCGGCGACGATCGGCGATGCGTCCTGCGGTGCGTCAAAGTACATCAGCTTGACGATGCGCAGGTAGTAGAACGCGCCAACCAGCGACGTCATCACGGCCAGCACGGCAAGCCATGTGAGGCCGGCGTTCATCGTTGCTTCGAGCACGGCGAGCTTCGCGTAGAAACCGACCGTCGGCGGAATGCCGGCGAGCGAGAACATCATCACCATCATCACAAACGCAAACACCGGACTGCGCTGGTTGAGGCCCTTGAAGTCGTCGAGCGTTTCGGCTTCGAAGTCGCGGCGTGCCAGCAGCATCACCACGCCGAACGTGCCAAGCGTCGTCACCATGTAGATGATGCTGTAGAACATCGCCGAGCTGTACGCACCGGCTGCGCCCGTCAGCTTGCCGTCGACGACACCCGCGAGCAGGCCGAGCAGCACGAAGCCCATGTTCGAGATCGCCGAATACGCCAGCATCCGCTTGATGTTCTTCTGCACGATACCGGTGACGTTGCCGACGATCAGCGACAGCGCCGCGAGGATCACCAGCATCTCCTGCCAGTCCACAGCGAGCGGCAAGAGGCCCATCACCAGGAAGCGCAGGCCCCACGCAAACGCCGCGACCTTCGGGCCGCCGCCGGTGAGGAGCGTCATCGCGGTCGGCGCGCCCTGATAGACGTCCGGCACCCACATGTGGAACGGCACCGCGCCCATCTTGAACGCCACGCCGGCCACGACGAAGATCACGCCGAAGAGCAGCACTGCGTCGTTGATATGGCCCGAAGCGATCGCCTTCAGCACTTCGTTCAGATCGAGCGAACCGGTCGCGCCGTAGAGCATCGAGATGCCGTAGAGCAGGAAGCCCGATGCGAGCGCACCCAGCACGTAATACTTCATCGCCGATTCGTTCGACTGCGGCGCATCCTTGCGCAGCGCGATGACCGCATACAGCGACAGCGACATCAGTTCGAGGCCGAGATACAACATCAGGAAGTTGTTGCCCGAGATCATCACGCACTGGCCGAGCAGCGAAAACAGGCCAAGCAGGAAGAAGTCGCCGCGGAACAGGTCGCGGTCTTCCAGATACTTCTTCGAGTAGATGATCGACACCGCGTAGCCCAGGCACACCACCGCCTTCATCGCGCTCGCGAACGAATCGACGACGTACATGCGCGAGAAGAAGTAATGCGGCACCGGATCGAGGGCAACGAACGCGAACCACACGCCGACGACGAGCGTCGACACCACGGAAATCAGGTAAGTGACGCGACGGCTCGGCACGCCGAAGATCGTGTCGTTCAACCAGGCCATGACGATCGCCAGCATCAGGATCGTGTCGGGCAACAGGGCACTCATAGGGGCGTTTTGCATGATCTTTTAATTCCTCCGCACGACGTTACTGGGTGAGCGGCAGCTTCGACTGCGCGACGTGGGAGAGCAGGTTTGCCACGGATTCGTGCATCACATCGGTGAATGGCTTCGGATACAGGCCCATGTACAGCGTGAAGATGGCGAGCACGGCAAGCATCAGAATTTCGCGCTTGTTGATGTCCGTCAGCTTGGCAACGTGATCGTTCGCGATCGCGCCGAAGTGCACGCGCTTGTACATCCACAGCGTGTACGCCGCGCCGAGAATCAGCGTGAAGGTCGCGAGGAAACCGATCCAGAAGTTGTACTTCACCGCGGCCAGGATGACCATGAACTCGCCGACGAAACCCGAGGTGCCCGGCAGGCCGCAGTTGGCCATCGCGAAGAGCATCGAGAACGCGGCGAACTTCGGCATTGTGTTCACGACGCCGCCGTAATCCGCGATCTGGCGCGAGTGGACGCGGTCGTACAGCACGCCGATCGCAAGGAACATGGCGCCCGACACGAAGCCGTGCGAGATCATCTGAATGATCGCGCCTTCGACGCCGAGCTGGCTGAAGATGAAGAAGCCGAGCGTGACGAAGCCCATGTGCGCGATCGACGAATACGCCACCAGCTTCTTCATGTCCGTCTGCACGAGTGCGACGAGGCCGATGTAGATCACCGCGATCAGCGAGAGCGTGATGACGACAGGCGAAAGGAAGTGGCTAGCATCCGGCGCGATCGGCAGCGAGAAGCGCAGGAAACCGTAGGCGCCGAGCTTCAGCATGATCGCGGCCAGCACGACGGAGCCGCCCGTCGGCGCTTCCACGTGGGCGTCCGGCAGCCAGGTGTGAACCGGCCACATCGGCACCTTTACGGCAAACGCCAGGAAGAACGCGATGAACAGCAGCACCTGCGGCGTGAAGCCGATCTTCGCGGCCTGCCACGTGGCGAGGTCGAACGTGTGCGTCTGCATGTAGAGATACAGGAGCGCGATCAGCATCAGCAGCGAGCCCATCAGCGTGTACAGGAAGAACTTGAACGCCGCGTACACGCGGTTCGGCCCGCCCCACACGCCGATGATGATGTACATCGGGATCAGCGTCGCTTCGAAGAACACGTAGAACAGCATGCCGTCGGCGGTCGAGAACACGCCGACCATGATGCCCGACAGGATCAGGAACGAGGCGAAGTACTGCCCGACACGCTCGGTGATGACTTCCCAGCCGGCGATCACGACGATCACCGTGATCAGCGCGGTCAGCACGACAAACCACATCGAGATGCCGTCCACGCCGAGGTGGTAAGTGATGTTGAAGCGTTCGATCCAGTTCGCCTGTTCGACGAACTGGAGCGCGGCTGTCGACGAATCGAAGCCGGTGATGAGCGGAATCGTGACGAGCAGCCCGAGGATCGAGCCGATCAGCGCGATCCAGCGCGCGGGCGCCGGGTTTTTATCGGAGCCAACAGCCAGGACCAGGAGGCCGAATACAATCGGCAACCAAATCGCGACACTGAGAATCGGAAAAGAGTGCATAGGGTCCCTCGCCTTATTTGCCGCCGAGCGTTACAAACAGGGTCAAGAGCCCCAACATGCCGATAATCATGGCGAACGCGTAGTGATAGATGTAACCGGATTGAAGGAAGCGGATCACGCCGGCAAACCAGCCGACGAACCGCGCACTGCCGTTGACGATGCCGTCGATGACGGCCACGTCGCCCTCCTTCCAGAGGCCGCGGCCGATCACCACCGCGCCCTTCGCGAAGACGACTTCGTTGATCTTGTCGAAGTAGTACTTGTTGTCGAGCAGCGTGTAGATGCCCGAGAAGCGCTGGCGGATCTTGCCCGGCAAGTCCGTGCGCTTGAGATACAGGAACCACGAGACCACCACGCCCGCGAGCGCCAGCCAAACCGGCAGGCCCGACACGGAATGCACGCCCATCGCAGCCCAGCCGTGGAATTCCTCGGCCATCTCGTGCAGCGCCGGGTGGTTCTCGGCGATGTAGATCACCTTGTCGAACACCACGCCGTGCTGGAAGAAGTCACCGAACAGCATCGGACCGACCGCGATCGCGCCGATCACCACCGACGGAATCGCCAGCAGAACGAGCGGCAACCAGACTACCCACGGTGTTTCGTGCGGTTCGTGTGCGTGACCGTGGTCGTCGTGGCCATGGCCGTGATCGTCATGTCCGTGACCGTGGTCGTCGTGGCCGTGCGCCGCGGCTTCCGCGCCCATCGGCGATTCGGGATGCTTCGGACCGCGGAAGCGCTCTTCGCCGTGGAAGACCATGAAATACATGCGGAACGAGTACAGCGCCGTGACGAACACGCTCGCCACCACCGCAAAGTATGCGAAGCCCGAACCCGGCAGATGCGAGAGTTTCACCGCATCGATGATCGAGTCCTTCGAATAGAAGCCCGAGAAGAACGGCGTGCCGATCAGCGCAAGCGATCCGATCAGCGACGTGATCCACGTGATCGGCATGTACTTGCGCAGACCGCCCATGTTGCGCATGTCCTGGTCGTGGTGCATGCCGATGATGACCGAACCCGCGCCGAGGAACAGCAGCGCCTTGAAGAACGCGTGCGTCGCGAGGTGGAACACCGCGACCGGATACGCCGACACGCCGAGCGCGACCGTCATGTAGCCGAGCTGCGAGAGCGTCGAATAAGCCACTACGCGCTTGATGTCGTTCTGCACGACGCCGAGGAAACCCATGAACAGCGCCGTGATCGCGCCGATCACCGTGACGAACGAGAGAGCCGAATCCGAGAGTTCGAAGAGCGGCGACATGCGCGTCACCATGAAGATACCGGCCGTCACCATGGTCGCCGCGTGGATCAGCGCGGAGATCGGCGTCGGGCCTTCCATCGAATCCGGCAGCCAGACGTGCAGCGGAAACTGTGCCGACTTGCCCATCGCGCCGATGAAGAGGCAAATACAGGCTACCGTCAGGAGGCCCCAGTCCGTGCCGGGGAAGCTCATGCCCGCGAGCTTGGTGCCTTGCGCGAAGACATCGCCGTAGTTCAGCGAACCCGCGAACGCCAACAGGAGGCCGATGCCGAGCAGGAACCCGAAGTCGCCGACGCGGTTCACGATGAACGCCTTCATGTTCGCGTAGATCGCGCTTTCGCGGGTGTAGTAGAAGCCGATCAGCAGGTACGACACGAGACCCACTGCTTCCCAGCCGAAGAAGAGCTGCAGGAAGTTGTTGCTCATCACGAGCACCAGCATCGAGAACGTGAAGAGCGAGATGTACGAGAAGAAACGCTCGTAACCGTCGTCTTCGGCCATGTAGCCGATCGTGTAGATGTGCACCATCAGCGAGACGAAGGTCACGATGACCATCATCATCGCCGTCAGCGAGTCGACCAGGAAGCCAACTTCCATCTTCAGCGAGCCGACGTTCATCCATTCATAGATGGTGCCGTTGAAGCTCGCGCCGTGCATCACCTGCAAGAAGACCATCGCGGAGAGCACGAAGGAAATCGCAACGCCGAGAATGGTGACGCGGTGCGAGTTCATGCGCCCTACCGCTTTCCCGGCGAGCCCGGCGATCAGCGAACCGACTAGCGGTGCCAGCGGAATCGCGAGCAGCAGGTTTTCATTGAGTGTCGTGGACATAACAGCCTAGCCTGAATTTAACCTTTGAGCTGATCGAGATCCTCGACGTTGATCGTGTCGAGGCTGCGGAACAGGGTCACCAGAATCGCGAGACCGATCGCCGCTTCGGCGGCGGCCACGGTCAGCACGAAGAACACGAAGATCTGGCCGTGCACGTCGCCGAGATAGTGCGAGAAGGCGACGAAATTGGTGTTCACCGCGAGCAGCATCAGTTCGATCGCCATCAGGATGATGATCACGTTGCGGCGGTTCAGGAAAATCCCGACGATGCTGATCGCGAACAGGATCGCGCCGAGCACGAGGTAATGGGCAAGACTCAACATTTTCTTTCTCTCCTTCTCGCTCAGCCCTTGTTGTCGACCGTGCCCGCACCGGCGTTGCCGGTCACGGGAGGATTGGTCGACGCGTCGGGCGCTTCCTTTTCCGACTTCATCTTGACGATACGAACGCGATCCGAAGCGCGCACCTTGACCTGCTCGCTCACCGTCTGACGCTTGTTGTCCTTCTTTTCGCGGATGGTCAGCGCGATGGCCGCGATGATCGCCACCAGCAGGATCAGACCCGCGATTTCGAACGCGAAGATGTAGTCCGTGTAGATGACCTTGCCGATCAATCCGGTGTTCGACATCACCGCGCCGCCACCGACACCCGCGCCCGACGTCACGTCGTGCACCGGCGCGACCGTCGCGCCGTAGCCGTGCCACAGAATCAGCGCGGTCTCGATGATGATGATTGCGCCGACGATGCTCGCAATCGGCACGAACTTCCTAAAGTCGCGATGCAATTCGTCGAGGTTGATGTCGAGCATCATGACCACGAACAGGAAGAGCACCATCACGGCGCCGACGTAGACCAGAACCAGCAGGATCGCGAGGAATTCGGCCTGGAGCAGCATCCAGATCGCGGCCGCGTTAAAAAACGCGAGCACGAGGAACAGCGCGGATGCCACGGGATTGCGCGAAGTGATCACCTTCAGCGCCGACACGGTCAGCAGCAGCGCGAAGATATAGAACAGTACGGTCGTGAATTCCATGATTACCGGTTCATCGTTAGGCCATCATCAGGCATTGTGTTTGGACACGGGCGCTTCGTTGTTGCGTTGCTCGTTGCTTCGCCGCGATGCTTTGGAACGTGCAGGTGCAGACTCAGCGCGCGTGCCGGAACAGCAGGTGTATTCGATTCGAGCGGGGACTCGTTGTGATTCTTCCCCGCTCCATGCGCATCAACGCATCATCAGCGATAAGGCGCGTCTGCCGCCTTCGATGCCGCGATTTCCGTTTCGTAACGGTCGCCGACGGCCAGCAGCATGTCCTTCGTGAAATACAGGTCGCCGCGCTTCTCGCCGTGGTACTCGAGAATGTGCGTTTCGACGATCGAATCGACCGGGCAGCTTTCCTCGCAGAAGCCGCAGAAGATGCACTTGGTCAGGTCGATGTCGTAGCGCGTCGTGCGGCGCGTGTTGTCGGCGCGCGTTTCGGATTCGATCGTAATCGCGAGCGCCGGGCACACCGCTTCGCACAGCTTGCATGCGATACAGCGCTCTTCGCCGTTCTCGTAGCGGCGCAACGCGTGCAGGCCGCGAAAACGCGGGGAGATCGGCGTCTTCTCTTCCGGGAACTGCACGGTGATCTTGCGCTGGAACGTATAACGTCCGGTCAGCGCGAGGCCCTTGAGCAGTTCGGTCAGAAAGAAGGTCTTAAAAAAATTCTGAATTGCGGTCATGGTTATTTCATCCGCCCTTTATTTCCAGATGTTCAGCGGTGACATGATCCAGAAGCCGACCACCACCACCCACACCACCGACACCGGCAGGAACACCTTCCAGCCGAGACGCATGATCTGGTCGTAGCGGTAGCGCGGGAACGTCGCACGCGCCCAGATGAACACCGACAGCAGGAAGAAAATCTTCAGCACGAACCAGAACACGCCCGGGATGAAGTGCAGGAAGCCGAACGGCGCGTCCCAGCCGCCGAGGAACAGCGTCGTCGCGATCGCCGAAATCACGATCATGTTGATGTACTCGGCGAGGAAGAAGAGCGCGAACGCCATGCCCGAGTAATCGATCATGTGACCCGCGACGATTTCCGATTCGCCTTCCACCACGTCGAACGGGTGGCGGTTCGTTTCGGCGATGCCCGAGATGAAGTACACGACGAACATCGGCAGGAGCGGCAGCCAGTTCCACGACAGGAAGTTGACGCCGAAGCCCGCGAAAATGCCGCGCTGTTGCGACGTCACGATGTCCGACAGATTCAGCGAACCCGCGACCATCAGCACGACGACGAGTGCGAAACCCATCGAGATTTCGTACGACACCATCTGGGCCGCCGCACGCATCGCGCCGAGGAACGCGTATTTCGAATTTGACGCCCAGCCGGCAAGAATCACACCGTACACGCCGATCGACGAAATCGCCATCACATAGAGCAGGCCGGCGTTGATGTTGCCGAGCACGGCTTCGGCCTGGAACGGAATCACCGCCCACACGGCGAAAGCCGGGACCACGGTCATGACCGGCGCGATCAGGTAGATCCACTTGCTCGCCTGCAGCGGCTGAATCACTTCTTTCAGCAGCAGCTTCAGCACGTCGGCGATCGGCTGCAACAAGCCCATCGGACCGACGCGGTTCGGCCCGATACGCACGTGCATCCAGCCGATGAGCTTGCGTTCCCACAGGATCAGGTACGCCACGCACAGCAGGATGACGACGGAGACCACCAGGATGCGGACCAGCGCCCACACCGTCGGCCATGCGACGCCGAGAATCTGCGTGCCGCCCGCGTTGATCGTATCGAACAAGCCCATTTACGCCTTCTCCACTACCAGTTCACCGAACAAGCCGCCGAGCGCGGCGCCAGCCGTCGTACCCGCCGACACGCGGACCACCGTTTCCGCCAGATTCGCATCGCGAACCGCCGGCAGTACCACCGACAGGCCGCCTTGGGAGATGCGCACGGCATCGCCGTTTTTGAGGCCGAGCCGGTCGAAGAGCGACGTCGGCAGGCCGGCGACGTTCGCGTCGCGAGCCGCCGCCGTCAGATGCAGCGATTCGGCGCGGCGCGACAGCGCGTCGGCGTGATAGATCGGCACATCTGCGAGACGCTCGAACTGGCCTTGCCCTGCCGACACCGCCGTCTTGCGCTGCGGCGCGACGCTCGTCTTGTTCGACAGACGCACGCTCAGGTCGCCCGTACCGAGCGCGGCGTTGCGCACTTCTTCGGCCGTATCGAAGTCGAAACCCGGCAAACCGAGCACGCTGCCGAGCACGCGCAGCACCTTCCAGCCCGGACGCGCCTCGCCGAGCGGACGCACGACACCGTTGAACGACTGCGCAGTGCCTTCGGCATTGACGAACGTGCCGGACGTTTCCGTGAACGGCGCGATCGGCAGGAGCACGTCGGCGTATTCGGTGCCGTGCTTGAACGCCGACAACGCGACGACCATCTCCGCCTGCTTGAGCGCGGCGAGTGCCTGCGCGGGGTTCGCCGTATCGAATTCAGGTTCGACGTTGAAGAGCACGTAGCCCTTGCGCGGCTGTTCGAACACTTCGCGCGCGTTGAGACCGCCCTCACCCGGCAATGCATCGACGAGATGCGCGCCGACCGTGTTGGCCGCTTCCGTGAGGAAGCCGAGCGTGGCGCCGGTGCTGTCGGCAATCCACTGAGCCACCGCTTGAATCTGTGCGAAGTCGGGATGCTGCACGGCGCTGTTGCCGAGCAGGACAACGCGCTTTTCGCCGGCCGACAGCGATGCTGCCACGTCCTTCGCAGCCGCCGACACTTCGCGGCCCGCGAACGCTTCCGGCAACGCGACGCCGCGCGCTTCCGCGACAGCGGCCGCGATGGCTGCGAGCTGGTCGAGCCATGCCGACGGCGCGGCGACCATGCGATGCGCGGCCGGAATCAGCGAGTCGTCGTTGCTGGCGTGCAGGAACGTGAGCTTCGCGCCGCTCTTCGCGGCCTGACGCAGACGCGCGGCAAAGAGCGGATGATCGCGACGCAGGAACGAGCCGATGATGAACGCGGTATCGATCATCGACAGATCGGCGATCTTCACGCCGAGCCACGGCGCACCGACGCCGGCCGGCGCCGAAAAGTCGCTCTGACGCAGACGGAAATCGACGTTCGGCGAGCCGACGCCTTCAGCGAACTGCTTCAGCAGATGCAGTTCTTCGATCGAGCTATGCGGCGTCGCCAGAGCGGCGATCGCGTTCGCTCCGTGATCGGCCTTGATGCCCTTGATGCCCTTCGCTACGTATTCCAGCGCCGTCTGCCAGTCGGTTTCGATCCACTGGCCGCCCTGCTTCAACATGGGCGTGGTCAGGCGCTCGGCGCTGTTGAGCGCTTCGTACGAGAAGCGATCCTTGTCCGAAATCCAGCATTCGTTGATGGCTTCGTTTTCCATCGGGAGAACGCGCATCACGCGGTTGTTCTTCACCTGGACGACGAGATTTGCGCCAACCGAATCGTGCGGGCTCACCGACTTGCGGCGCGACAGCTCCCACGTCCGCGCGCTGTAGCGGAACGGCTTGCTCGTCAATGCGCCGACCGGGCACAGGTCGATCATGTTGCCCGACAGTTCCGAATCCACCGTCTTGCCGACGAACGACGTGATCTCCGAATGCTCGCCGCGGCCCAGCATACCGAGTTCCATCACGCCCGCGACTTCCTGGCCGAAGCGAACACAACGCGTGCAGTGAATGCAGCGCGTCATTTCTTCCATTGAGATGAGCGGGCCGACGTTCTTGTGGAACACGACGCGCTTTTCTTCGTTATAGCGCGACTGCGACTTGCCGTAGCCGACGGCCAGATCCTGCAACTGGCATTCGCCGCCCTGATCGCAGATCGGGCAGTCCAGCGGGTGATTGATCAGCAGGAATTCCATCACGGACTGCTGCGCCTTCACGGCCTTGTCGGACGTCGTGCGCACGATCATGCCGGCGGAAACCGGTGTCGCACAGGCGGGCACGGCCTTCGGCATCTTTTCGACTTCGACGAGGCACATCCGGCAGTTCGCCGCGATCGACAGCTTCTTGTGATAGCAGAAGTGAGGAATGTACGTATCGACCTTGTGCGCAGCCTGGATCACCATGCTGCCTTCAGGCACCTCTACTGTCTTGCCGTCAATTTCTAGTTCAACCATGATGGGGAATGGTCCTTAACCTTTATCGCGCCTTCACGCGGTAAGCGCTTCGGACGCCGCATGGTGCGCGTGTCCGCCGACGAGACAATGCTTGTGCTCGACGTGATATTCGAATTCGTTCCAGAAGTGCTTCAACATGCCGCGCACCGGCATGGCGGCTGCGTCACCGAGGGCGCAAATCGTGCGGCCCATGATGTTTTCGGCAACCGAGTTCAGCAGATCCAGATCTTCCTTGCGGCCGAGACCGTGTTCGATACGATGCACGACACGATAGAGCCACCCCGTACCCTCGCGGCACGGCGTGCACTGACCGCACGACTCCTCGTAATAGAAGTACGACAGGCGCAAGAGCGAACGCACCATGCAGCGCGTTTCGTTCATGACGATCACCGCGCCCGAGCCAAGCATCGAGCCGGCTTTCGCGATCGAATCGTAGTCCATGTCGGTGGCGAGCATCATGTCGCCCGGTACGACCGGCGCCGATGATCCACCCGGAATCACCGCCTTGACCGACTGCCCGCGCACGCCGCCGGCGAGTTCCATCAGAGTCGAGAACGGCGTGCCAAGCGGAATCTCGTAGTTGCCCGGACGATTCACGTCGCCAGAAACCGAGAAGATCTTCGTGCCGCCGTTGTTCGGCTTGCCCATCTCCAGATAATTCTGGGGACCCACTTCGAGCAGGAACGGAACGGCTGCGAACGTCTCGGTGTTGTTGATCGTGGTCGGCTTGCCGTACACGCCGAAGCTCGCCGGAAACGGCGGCTTGAAGCGCGGCTGACCCTTCTTGCCTTCGAGAGATTCGAGCAGCGCGGTTTCTTCGCCGCAGATGTAGGCGCCGTAGCCGTGATGCGCGTAAAGCTCGAACGAGAAACCCGAGCCCAGGATGTTCGCGCCGAGATACCCGGCCGCGCGCGCTTCTTCGAGCGCCGCTTCGAACACCTTGTAGACTTCCCAGATTTCGCCGTGGATGTAGTTGTAGCCAACGGAGATGCCCATCGCATATGCGCCGATGGCCATGCCTTCGATCAGCGAATGCGGGTTCCAGCGCAGGATGTCGCGGTCCTTGAACGTACCCGGCTCGCCCTCGTCCGAATTGCAGACGAGATACTTCTGCCCCGGAAACTGGCGCGGCATGAAGCTCCACTTGAGGCCGGTCGGGAAGCCCGCGCCGCCGCGGCCGCGCAGACCCGACGCCTTCACATCGGCGATCACCTGCTCGGGCGGAATTTTTTCTTCGAGGATGCGGCGCAACTGCTTGTAGCCGCCGCGCGCGACGTAGTCTTCGACATGCCAGTTCTCGCCGTTCAGGCCGGCCAGAATCAGCGGTTTGATGTGACGATCGTGGAGAGACGTCATTTCGAAAGTTCCTCGATCAACTGGTCGATCTTCTCGCGGCTCATGAAGCTGCACATGCGATGGTTGTTCACCAGCAGCACCGGCGCATCGCCGCACGAACCGAAGCACTCGCCTTCTTTCAGCGTGAACTTGCCGTCAGGCGTGGTTTCGCCGAAGTCGATGCCGAGCTTCTGCTTCAGATACTCGGCGGCGCTGTCGGAACCGCCGTCCGGACCGAGCTGGCACGGCAGGTTCGTGCAGAGCGTGATCTTGTGCTTGCCGACGGGCGAGGTCTCGTACATCGTGTAGAACGTCGCGACTTCCTGCACGGCGACCGCCGGCATGCCGAGATAGTCGGCGACGAACTGCATCAGTTCGGGCGACAGCCAGCCGTGCTCTTCCTGAGCGGTAGCCAGCGCCGACATCACGGCGGACTGCTTCTGCTCCGCAGGATATTTGGCGATCGCACGATCGATTTCTTTCAGGCCTTCAGCTGAGATCATTTTCAGACACGACTCTTTCAATTCCTACCGAACGGAAACCTGCCGCGCCCTTCTTGTTGCGGCAGACCTGGCGTCCTGCTGTTGCTTGTTCGCCTGGCACGCGCGGCGTTGGTATCAGCGCGCGTCTTGCCAGACGACCGAATGTGGATCAGCGATCGATCTCGCCGAACACGATGTCCTGCGTACCGATGATCGTCACTGCGTCGGCGATCATGTGGCCACGCGCCATTTCGTCGAGCGAAGCAAGGTGCGCGTAACCGGGAGCACGAATCTTCAGGCGATAAGGCTTGTTCGCCCCGTCCGACACGAGATAGATGCCGAACTCGCCCTTCGGATGCTCGACGGCGGCGTACGTTTCGCCTTCGGGCACGTGGAAGCCTTCCGTGAAGAGCTTGAAATGGTGAATCAGCTCTTCCATGTTGGTCTTCATGCCGACCCGCGACGGCGGCGCGACCTTGTGATTGTCGATCATCACGGGGCCGGGATTCTTGCGCAGCCACTCAATACACTGTTTGGCGATCCGCGTGGATTGACGCATTTCCTCGACACGCACGAGATAGCGGTCATAGCAATCGCCATTCACGCCGACCGGAATATCGAAATCCATCTGGTCATACACTTCGTACGGCTGCTTCTTGCGCAAATCCCACTCGATACCCGAGCCGCGCAGCATTGCGCCCGTCATGCCGAGCTGCATCGCGCGCTCCGGGCTGACCACGCCGATGCCCACGAGCCGTTGTTTCCAGATGCGATTGTCGGTAAGAAGCGTTTCGTATTCGTCGACGCAACCCGGGAAGCGCGCAAAGAAGTCGTCGAGGAAGTCGAGGAGCGAACCCTGGCGGGTTTCGTTCATCTTCGACAGCGCCTTCGCATTGCGGATTTTCGACGCCTTGTATTGCGGCATTGCGTCAGGCAGATCGCGATAGACGCCGCCCGGCCGATAGTACGCCGCGTGCATCCGCGCGCCGGACACTGCTTCGTACACGTCCATCAGGTCTTCGCGCTCGCGGAACGCGTACAGAAACACCGCCATCGCGCCGACGTCGAGTGCGTGCGAGCCGATCCACATCAGGTGGTTCAGCACGCGCGTGACTTCGTCGAACAGCACGCGGATGTATTTCGCGCGCACCGGCACGTCGATGCCGAGCAGCTTTTCGATTGCCAGCACATAGCCGTGCTCGTTCACCATCATTGACACGTAGTCGAGACGGTCCATGTAGGGCACGGACTGGATGAATGTCTTCGTTTCGGCGAGTTTTTCGGTCGCGCGATGCAACAGGCCGATGTGCGGATCGGCGCGCTGGATCACTTCGCCGTCGAGCTCGAGCACGAGGCGCAGCACGCCGTGCGCTGCCGGGTGCTGCGGGCCAAAATTGAGCGTGTAGTTCTTGATCTCTGCCATGGCGTTCTCTTAGTGTTTCAGACCGCCATAGCGATCTTCGCGAATCACGCGCGGCGTGATTTCGCGCGGTTCGATCGTCACTGGCTGGTAGACCACGCGCTTCTCTTCCGGGTCGTAGCGCATCTCGACATAGCCCGACACCGGGAAGTCCTTGCGGAACGGGTGACCGATAAAACCATAGTCGGTAAGAATGCGGCGCAGGTCGGGGTGGCCTTCGAACACGATGCCATACAGGTCGAACGCCTCGCGCTCGTACCAGTTCGCCGACGACCACACGTCGACGACCGACGGCACGATCGGCACTTCGTCGTCCGGCGCGAACACGCGCACGCGCACGCGCCAGTTGTTCGAGATCGAGAGAAGATGGAGCACGGCGGCGAAACGCGGGCCTTCGTAGGCGCCTTCACCGTAAGTCGAGTAATCGACGCCGCACAGGTCGACCATTTGTTCGAAGCCGAGCTTGCGATCGTCGCGCAACTGCAGCGCCACTTCCGCATAGTTGCTCGCCTTGACGACGATCGTCAGTTGCCCAAGCGCCTCGGTGATGCTCTGGAGACGGTCGCCAAACGCCGCCTCGAGGTTCGCTTTTAGGGTCTCGAGTTTGCTTGCCATAGTTGGGGAGGCTCAGGCCTTATTGACGGGCGATGGTGTTCGTGCGGCGAATCTTCGCTTGCAGCTGAATCACGCCGTACACCAGCGCTTCCGCCGTCGGCGGACAGCCCGGCACGTAGACGTCGACCGGAACAATCCGGTCGCAGCCGCGCACGACCGAATACGAATAGTGATAGTAGCCGCCGCCGTTCGCGCACGAACCCATCGAGATGACCCAGCGCGGCTCGGCCATCTGGTCGTAGACCTTGCGCAGCGCGGGCGCCATCTTGTTGCACAGCGTGCCAGCAACGATCATCACATCCGACTGGCGCGGGCTCGGACGAAACACTACGCCGAAACGGTCGAGGTCGTAGCGGGCAGCGCCCGCATGCATCATTTCGACCGCGCAGCACGCGAGACCAAACGTCATCGGCCAAAGGGAGCCGGTGCGCGTCCAGTTGATCAGCTTGTCAGCCGTGGTGGTGACAAACCCTTCCTTCAAGACCCCTTCGATACTCATTTGCTTTCCACTCCAGATGAGCAGCCAGCCAAAGCTGCCCATGAATCCGGTGATTTAACTGTCATTCCCAGTCGAGACCGCCCTTTCTCCAGATGTAGGCGAAGCCGAGCAAAAATTCGAGCAGAAAAATCATCATGGCCATGAAACCTGGCCATCCGATATCGCGCAGGGCGACGCCCCACGGGAACAGGAAAGCGGTTTCAAGGTCGAAAATAATGAACAGAATAGCCACGAGATAGTAACGCACATCAAATTTCATACGCGCGTCTTCGAAAGCTTCGAAGCCACATTCGTACGGTGCGTTCTTTTCGGTGTCAGGCTTGTTGGGACCGAGGATCTTGCCGATGCTGACCAACGCTATGCCTAAACCAGTGCCCACCAGGAGGAACAACAAGACGGGGTAATAGGGTGCGAGGTTCAAGGCTATCCTCAAATCGGTTGGGTCAGTTGATTGATACGGGTGCTTCAGCCGGGACAGACCACCCGGTCGAGAATTTCACTTCGGATCGCTCACGAACACAATCAGATCGTAAGCGTACTCCAGAAGTGACAATGCCAGCCGAAGCGATGCATGCGGCTGGCATTGGATAACTTTGGTGCCGACGGCGAGACTCGAACTCGCACAGCTTTCGCCACTACCCCCTCAAGATAGCGTGTCTACCAATTTCACCACGTCGGCACTGTCCTGCAATCCGGGAAAACAACCTCTAATTGCCGCGAATCGCTTCAAGACTTGAATTATAACTTGGTGCTACGGATTGTTCAACGCACAAAAAGCGAATTTCGCGAAAAATTTATTCTGGCCTTATTTCGGCACGTCCGCGCCCGGCGCCGACGAAGCAACAGGCGCCGATGCCGGTGCCGAAGCCGCAACGGAAGCAGAAGCGGGCGCAGTCGCCGCACCGCCCAAGACGCCTGCCGAAGCTTGCGGCTTGTAGCTGCCGAGGTAAGTCAGTGCCAGCGTCGAGATGAAAAACACGGCCGCGAGGACGGCTGTCGTGCGCGACAGAAAATTCGCCGAACCGGTTGCGCCGAACAGGCTGCCCGATGCACCGCTACCGAAAGCGGCGCCCATGTCCGCGCCCTTGCCATGCTGCAACAACACGAGGCCGATCACGCCCAACGCCGACAACAACTGGACGACGATGATCAAAGTCTTCAAATACAGCATTTCCACTCACCTGGATCTTTAATGTTGACGCGACACCGATGCGTCGCGCTTCCTGCATTCCCGCGTCTTGCGCCGGCTCAGTTGGACACATCCTGTGCCGCCTGGCAGATCGCCAGAAAATCTTTCGATTTCAACGACGCGCCGCCAATCAGCCCGCCGTCGATATCCTGCTGTGCGAACAATTCCTGAGCATTGTCCGGCTTCACGCTGCCGCCGTAGAGCAACGGGACGCCAACTGCCGAAACGCTCTTCTCCGCGAGCTTCGCGCGAATGAACGCGTGCACGGCCTGAGCTTCGTCGGCGCTTGCGCTCTTGCCCGTGCCGATCGCCCAAACCGGCTCGTAGGCGACCACGATCTTCGCCGCCTGCTCGTCGGACAGCACGAGAAGAACCGCTTCGAGTTGCGTGCCGACGATCTGCTCCGTCACGCCGGTTTCACGCTGCTCAAGCGTCTCGCCGACGCATACGATCGGCGTAAGTCCTGCTTCGAGCGCACGCTGCGCCTTCACGGCGACGAGATCCGAACTTTCGCGATGATACGCGCGACGCTCCGAATGACCGACGATCGCGTAACTCGCACCGAAGTCGGAAGCCATTTCCGCGGAGACCTCGCCGGTGTACGCGCCCGTCGCATAAGCCGACACGTCCTGCACACCCCACGCGACGACCGATCCGCTCAGCAATGCCTGCGACTGCGGCAAATACGGACACGGCACGCAAACTCCGACTCGCACGCCCTTCTGCAAAGCCGACGCACCGGATGCTACTTCGGTCAGCAGCGCGCCGTTCTGCGCGAGCCGGCCGTGCATTTTCCAGTTCCCGACTACCAGTTTCGCTCGTTGTTTCGACATAAGTCTCGCCGCTCGGCAGCGTCGCCGCTGCGTTCTTGGTATGGTTTTCGGTGTGCGCGCCAGTCCGACGAGGAAGGCGCGCCGCGCAAATCGCCTGCAGAACATGCGATTTTACTGTGTCGCGGCGAACCCGGTCAAACCGGCACGATTTTCGCCGGCTGTTCGCTGGCGCTTACGCGCTTTGACTCCAGTCGAGCACGATCTTGCCCACGTGCGTGCTGCCTTCCATCAACTCATGCGCCGCCGCGGCCTGATCGGCGGGAAAAACCTGATGGATGACCGGCTTGATGCGCCCCGCCTCGATTTCCGGCCAGACGCGCTCCTTCAGTTGCGCCGCGATCTTTCCCTTGAACGCGACCGGGCGCGGACGCAGCGTAGAACCGGTGATCACCAGACGCCGGCGCAGGACGTCATTCAGATTGATCTCGGCCTTCGCGCCGCCGAGCAGCGCTATCACGCAGACGCGTCCGCCATCGGCGAGCGCCTTCAGCTCGCGCGGCAGATAGTCGCCCGCGACCATGTCGAGAATCACGTCGACACCGCGATCGTTCGTCAGCGACTTCACCACTTCGACGAAATCTTCGGTCTTGTAGTTGATCGCACGCTCGGCGCCGAGCGCCTCGCATGCGCGGCACTTCTCGCCGGTGCCCGCCGTCACGAACACGCGATGACCGAGCGCCTTCGCGATCTGGATTGCCGTCACGCCGATCCCGCTCGATCCGCCCTGGATCAGGAGCGTCTCTTCCGCGCCGTTTTCGCCCGTGCCGAGATGCGCGCGCTCGAAGACATTGCTCCAGACGGTGAAGAAGGTTTCCGGCAGCGAAGCCGCTTCGATATCGGAAAGACCTTTCGGCGCCGGCAGGCATTGCTCGGTCGGCGCAACCGCGTATTCCGCATAGCCCCCGCCCGCGAGCAGCGCGCACACGCGATCGCCCTTCTTCAGGCCGAACGGATTGTGCTTCGGATCGAACGCGTCCTCGCCTGCATCGACGATTTCGCCCGCCACTTCCAGCCCCGGCAGATCCGAAGCGCCCGGCGGCGGCGCGTAGCCGCCCTTGCGCTGAAATACATCCGGGCGGTTCACGCCGGAGGCCGCGACCTTGATCAGCACCTCGCCCGACTTCGGCGCCGGCATCGGGCGCTCGCCCAGTTTCAATACTTCGGGTGCGCCAAATTCAGTGATTTCGATCGCCTTCATCTGCTTCCCCTGAGGTCGGATTCGTCGGTGGTTTCTTAACCGGATGGAACTGCGGACTCAAGCCAAGCTTAATCCACACTGCCATCGAGTCACGCAAAAAAACGAGGCAAAAAAACGGCCGGTTCGCGAAAACGCGACCGGCCGTCGAGACATTACCGCATCAGTGCTGCGGCTGCGTCGGTTCCGTTTGCGCGGCGCCTTCGTTCAGGAGCGCCTTCGCCGACAAACGCACGCGACCCTTCTCGTCCGTCTGGATGACCTTCACGCGCACGACCTGACCTTCCTTCAGATAGTCGTTGATGTCCTTCACGCGCTCGTTGACGATTTCCGAGATGTGCAGCAGACCGTCCTTGCCCGGCAGGATGTTCACGATCGCGCCGAAATCGAGCAGCTTGAGCACCGGACCTTCGTAGATCTGTCCGACTTCCACTTCCGCCGTGATGTTCTCGATGCGCTTCTTCGCTTCGGCCATGCCTTCGCTGCTCGTGCTCGCGATGGTCACGACGCCATCATCCGAAATGTCGATCGTCGTGTTCGTTTCTTCCGTCAGCGCGCGGATCACCGAACCGCCCTTGCCGATCACGTCGCGGATCTTTTCCGGGTTGATCTTGATCGTGATCATGCGCGGCGCGTAGTCCGACAGCACCGTGTTCGTGCCCGGCACAGCCGTGGTCATCTTGCCGAGGATGTGCATGCGGCCTTCCTTCGCCTGCGCGAGCGCAACCTGCATGATTTCCTTCGTGATGCCCTGGATCTTGATGTCCATCTGCAGCGCGGTCACGCCTTGCGCCGTGCCGGCCACCTTGAAGTCCATGTCGCCGAGGTGATCTTCGTCGCCGAGGATGTCGGTCAGAACCGCGAACTTGTTGCCTTCGAGGATCAGGCCCATCGCGATGCCCGCGACGTGCGCCTTCATCGGCACGCCCGCGTCCATCAGCGCGAGACAGCCGCCGCACACTGATGCCATCGACGAAGAACCGTTCGATTCCGTGATTTCCGACACCACGCGGATCGAGTAGCCGAATTCGTCGGCGGACGGCAGGCACGCGGCCAGCGCACGCTTCGCCAGACGGCCGTGGCCGATTTCACGGCGCTTCGGCGAACCGACGCGGCCCGTTTCGCCGGTCGCGAACGGAGGCATGTTGTAGTGGAGCATGAAACGCTCGCGGTACTCGCCTTCGAGCGCGTCGATGTTCTGTTCGTCGCCCTTCGTGCCGAGCGTCGCGACGACGAGCGCCTGCGTTTCGCCGCGCGTAAAGAGCGCCGAGCCGTGCGTACGCGGCAACACGCCCGTGCGGATTTCGATCGGGCGCACCGTGCGGGTGTCGCGGCCGTCGATACGCGGCTCGCCGTTCAGGATCTGCGAACGGACGATCTTTGCTTCGATGTCGAACAGCACGTTGCCGACCGTCGCCTTGTCGGCGGCGACCGTGCCCGATGCCGATGCGTCCTGCTCGAGCGCGGCGGAGGTCGCTGCGTACACTTCCTTCAGCTTGGCCGAACGTGCCTGCTTGTTGCGCAGCTGGTAAGCCGCGAGCAGTTCGTTTTGCGCGAGATCCGTTACGCGGGCGATCAGCGCTTCGTTCTTCGGCGCCGGCGTCCAGTCCCACTCGGGCTTGCCGCCGTCGCGCACGAGTTCGTGGATCGCGTCGATGGCCGTCTGCATCTGCTCGTGGCCGAACACGACGCCGCCGAGCATCACTTCTTCGGAGAGTTGCTTCGCTTCCGATTCCACCATCAGCACGGCGCGCTCGGTGCCGGCGACGATCAGGTCGAGCGCCGATTCCTTCATCTGCGGACGCGTCGGGTTGAGCACGTATTCGTTGTTGATGTACGCGACACGCGCAGCACCGACCGGGCCGTTGAACGGCAGTCCCGACACGGCGAGCGCAGCCGACGCGCCGATCAGAGCGGGAATGTCGGCGGGAATGTCCGGATTCAGCGACAGGACGTGGATCACGACCTGGACTTCGTTATAGAAGCCTTCCGGGAAGAGCGGGCGCAGCGGGCGGTCGATCAGGCGCGAAATCAGCGTCTCGCCTTCCGACGGGCGGCCTTCGCGGCGAAAGAAGCCGCCCGGGATCTTGCCGGCGGCATAGGTCTTTTCGAGGTAGTCGACGGTCAGCGGGAAGAAATCCTGACCGGGCTTCGCGGTCTTCGCGCCGACGACCGTCGCGAGCACGACGGTATCTTCGACGTCGACGATCACTGCGCCGCCTGCCTGACGCGCGATCTCACCCGTTTCCAGGCGGACGTTGTGTTGTCCCCACTTAAATTCTTTGACGATTTTATTGAACATTAGTCACTCCTTGTTCGTTACGCCGCGCCGCGCCGATCGGCATGGGCCGACCGGACGGCGCTAAGCCAGGCGACGGCCGAACCGCGCAAAAAGAGGTGTGTTATGCCATTCCAACGCAACACGACACGCAATGCGCATGACGCGCTGGAATGACACAAAGCTCTGCCGCGAGGCCCGGGCCGGATGTCGGGTCGCTTGATGACCCGGATGACACAGATGATGCGTTTGAAACACTTGCCGGCCAGCGGTCGTTCAAAAACAAAATGCCTGTATCAGCGGACTGACACAGGCACTTCGATGGAACGCTGGCCGCTTGTTGCCAATTACTTACGCAGGCCCAGCTTCTCGATCAGCGAGCGATAACGGTCTGCGTCTTTGCCCTTCAGGTAGTCGAGCAGCTTGCGACGACGGCTCACCATGCGCAGCAGACCGCGGCGGCTGTGGTGATCCTTCGTGTGAGCCTTGAAGTGCAGGGTCAGTTCGTTGATGCGGGTCGTCAGCAGTGCGACTTGCACTTCGGGCGAACCGGTGTCGTTGGCGGCGCGCGCGTATTCTGCGACGACGTCGGACTTCTTGATTTGTGCTGCGGACATTTGCTTTTCCTTTAAAACAGACAGGCGGTCACGGAAGAAAGGCCGTGCCGTGGGTTACTGCCACGAGTTTATTGCCAAGATTTTCGGCGATTTTTTCGCTTCGGACGGTTTCCGGCGGTTCCAGTTCGTCACTTTCACGACGGACCTCCCCAAAACGAAGCGCGAATTATAGCACAGCCCGCATTCGCTTTGAGGCCTCTCCGGACGGCCTAACGCACCGGACGCGCCATCTCGCAGGAACTGGGCTGGGCCGTCTTGCTCGCCGGCAGCGCGAGCAAGGTGCGAAAACCGTAACCCGAGCCCTCGTTGTCGAAACGCACGCCCGGCGTGCCCGCGCGGTCCATTTCCATTACGTAAAGGGGCTGGAACAGTTGATGATCCTGCGCGCGCATCGTCGATCCGTGGAAGCCGTTGTCGAACTTCATCCCTTCGAGCGCGCGTGCGACCGCGGTCGGATCGGCGCTGCCGGCGCGCGTCACGGCTTGCGCCAGCATCTCGATCATGAGCGGCATGCGCAGCACGAGATAATCGTCGGCGGCCGACGGATAGCGCGCGCGGAACGCCTCATAGTAGGCATCCGACGCCGCGCCGCCGACATTCGGATGCCAGTCCGCCACCGCCACCACGCGCTTCACGCCCGCGTCGCCGAGCGCCGCCGGGGCGCCGAGGCTGTTGCCGTAGAACGTATAGAACTTCGTGTTCAGCCCCTGCTCGCGCGCGGCCTTAACCAGGAGCGTCAGGTCATTGCCCCAGTTCCCGGTCACGACCGCGTCCGCGCCGCTCGCGCGAATCTTCGCGATATAGGGCGCGAAATCCTTCACGCGGCCGACCGGATGGAATTCGTCGCCGGCAATCGCGATGTCCGGACGCCGCTCCTTCAGCGCGCGCGCCGCCTCCCGGCTGACGTCGTGGCCGAAGCTGTAGTCCTGATTCAGCAGATAGACCTTCTTCACCGACCGGTCGTCGCGGATCACGTCCGCGAGCGCGTCCATGCGCATGCCGGCGTGCGCGTCGAAGCGGAAATGCCAGAAGCTGCACGACGCGTTGGTGAGCGCGGGATCGTCGGCGGAATAGTTGAGAAAGACGACGCGCGCATCGGGTTCGCGCGCGTTCTGCTTGTCGATGGCCGCGACGAGCGCCGCCGCCACCGCCGAACTGTTGCCCTGCATGACGAAGCCGATTTTCTGGTCGATCGCCGCACGCAGTTGCACGAGGCTCGCCTCGCTGCTGCCTTTGCCGTCGAGCACAACGAGTTGCAGCGGGTGCGCGCCATCGGCGAGCTTCACGCCGCCTCGCGCATTCACGCGCTCGACACCAAAGCGCAGATTGCGTTCGACCGCCGCGCCCGCGTTGGCGAACGGGCCGGACATGCCTTCGATCATCGCGACGCGGATCGGCTCGCCCTGTGCCGCGACGGCCGCCGCCATCGACCCAGCGATGCAAGCCGCGGCCACGAGCCGCAGCCAGCCGCGCTCGAACCGCAGTTCGGTTGATCTGTATTGTTTTCCCGCCTTCGACATCGCCGCCCCGCCGCAAATTCGTTCCGATGAGAGCGCGGATCATAGGCCGCGTCGCGCGCGGCGCGCAAGCGCGCGATGCATGCGCCATGCGGCACGGCAGTGCGAAAGCCCGCGAAAATGCGCGGCTTCTGCCCAAATTCGCGCACCCGGCAGGATGTTTTTCCCGCGCGCGTGTCAAAATCCCTGAACACCAGGGAAACCCGGCGGCAGTGCCGGGACATAAAGCTTCCGGAGGCCTCAATGTCGCTCAAACTCAACCGCGGCGGCCGCGCAGTCGCCGGCGCCGCGCTCGCCGGTCTCGCGCTCCTCCTTTCGGCCTGCGCGCAGCCGTGGCAGAACTACCAGACGGGCGCCGACGTATCCACCATCACCTCCCGCCTCGGCCCGCCGCGCGAAACCTACGACCTGCCGAATGGCGGCAAGCGGCTAATGTGGCCGACCCAGCCCCTCGGTGAAGTCACGACCGCCGCCGATATCGACGCCTCCGGGAAGATTGTCAGCGTGCGCCAAGTGCTCGACGCCAACGAGTTCTACAAGGCCGAGATCGGCACCTGGACCAAGAAGGATGTGCTCGTCAACTTCGGGCGACCGGTGGAAACGTCGTATTTCCCGCTGATGAAGCGAGAAGTCTGGACATACCGCTATATGGAATCGAATGTCTGGTACATGATGTACAGCTTCTATTTCGACGATCAGGGCATTCTCCGGCTGACGCAGAAGACACCCGACCCGCTGCACGACCCCGACCGGCGCAACATGTTCTGAAGCTTTCGCTTAATTAAATCGTCCACGACAGACTGCAAAAAGCCGCCCCCGACAGGGCGGCTTTTTTTATCAGTAGACGAATGTGAACTTTTTCTGCGAAAGTGTTTCGTAAGGTTTCCGCTGCGCTGCAACGAAGCGCGGCGATATCGAGATGGCTGCGCCAGCGCGGTGCATGGCGCATGCCTCTCCGAACCGTTTCCGGAGTCACATCGATGAATCGTCCCAAACGCATGCTTGTCGAAAACATCGCCTGGGCGTCTGAAACCGCCGACAGCGATACCCAGTTCTTCCCGCGCCTCACGCAAGGCCAGAATCCGCGAGTCCTGTGGATCGGCTGCTCGGATAGCCGTGTGCCCGCCGAAACCATCACCAACGCCAATCCCGGCGACCTTTTCGTGCACCGCAACATCGCGAACCTCTTTTGCGCCGCCGACGACAACGTGATGAGCGTCCTCGAATACGCCGTGCGCGTTCTTCAGGTCGACGACGTAATCGTTTGCGGGCACCACGGCTGCGGCGGCGTGCGTGCTTCGCTCTTGCCGCCGTCGCCCGATCTGCCGCACGTCAATCGCCGCATCGCGCCGCTTTGCGCCCTCGCCCGCGTGCATCGCGGCGAACTCGACGGCGTCGCCGATCCCGACGAGCGCGTGAACCGGCTCGCCGAATTGAGCGTGCTCGAACAGGTGCGCGCGCTGCGGGCGACACCGCTCGTGCGCGACGCCGCAACACCGCCGCGCGTGCATGGCTGGATCTACGGCCTGCACGACGGCCGCATCAAGGTGCTCGCGTCGGGCCATCGCGGCGACGATCCCGCCGCCGCGCCCGCGCCGGCACACACCCCCGAAGCCGTGCTCGAAACCGCCGGCCGCTAAGCGCCGCCCAAACTGACCCAGGCCACATGCAATGCGGCGTCGCAAGACGCCGCACGGCTCAACTCGCACCTGAAAATCATGAACCCAAGACAAACCTTCGCCACTTTTCCTCGCGACATGTTCGCCGGCACCGTCGTTTTTCTGGTCGCGATGCCGCTGTGTCTCGGCATCGCCAATGCTTCGGGCGTCGAGCCGTTCGCGGGCTTGCTGTCCGGCATTATCGGCGGGCTGGTCGTCGCGCTTCTGAGCGGCTCGCATCTGAGCGTGAGCGGGCCGGCCGCCGGGCTGATCGTGATCGTCGTTGACGGCATCGCGCGGCTCGGCAGCTTTTCCGCGTTCCTGCTCGCCGTGCAGCTGTCGGGCGCGCTGCAGTTCGGCTTCGGGATGCTGAAGGCCGGACGCTTCGCGGCTTACGTGCCCTCTTCGGTCATCAAGGGGATGCTCGCGGCGATCGGCCTGTTGCTGATCATCAAGCAGATTCCGCTCGCCGCCGGTTTTGCCAACGAGGGCGCGGCCGTCGCGGCAAACGGCCCTGGCATGATCGACACGCCGTTCGGCGCGATGTCGGTCGCGGCATGCGCGATCGCCGTGGCGTCGCTCGCGATCCTCGCCGGCTGGGAAACGAAAGCGATGCGGCGCTTCGCGCTCGTGCGTGCGATTCCCGCGCCGCTCGCCGTCGTGATGCTCGGCATCGGCGCGACGCTTTTGCTCGACTTTGTCGCGCCGGGCATCGCGCCGGGCGCTGAACTGCGGGTCGCGCTGCCGTCGATCGCCTCGTTCGCCGCGCTCTCGAATGCGCTTGAATGGCCCAACTTTGCGCAGCTCGCGAATCCCGACGTCTGGCGTCTGGCGATGACGCTGGCAATCGTCGCAAGCCTTGAAACGCTGCTGAGCCTCGAAGCGGTCGAACAGATCGATCCGAAGAAGCGCGCCACCCATCCCGATCGCGAACTGAAGGCGCAGGGAATCGGCAACATGGTGGCGGGCGCACTGGGCGGACTGCCGATCACGTCCGTCATCGTGCGCAGTTCCGCAAACGTTCACGCGGGCGCGCAGAGCCGCTGGTCGGCGTTCGTGCATGGCGTGCTGCTGCTCGCCAGCGTGTTTGCGCTTGCGAGCGTCATCAACCTGATTCCGCTCGCGTGTCTCGCCGCGATCCTGATCTTCACCGGACTGAAGCTCGCGAAACCTTCACTGTTCGCAGCAGTCGCGAAGCAGGGTTTCGAGCGCTTCGCGCCGTTCATCGTGACGATCGCCGGCGTTCTGCTGACCGATCTCCTGATCGGCATCCTGCTCGGCATCGCGTGCAGCATCGCGCTCGCGGTTCACGCGAACCTGCAACGCCCGATCACGATCGCGCAGCACGACGACCACTTCCTGCTGTCGTTCCGCAAGGACGTTTCATTTATCGGCAAGGTCGCGCTGAAACACCACCTGCGGCAGATTCCGGATCGCGCGACCGTGATCGTCGATGCGACGCGCGCCGATTTCATCGATCCCGACGTGCGCGAGCTGATCGACAAGTTCGTGGAAGACGCGCCCGCGCGCGGCATTCATGTCGAGTGCCGTCAACTGGAGCGGGCGGCACGCGAGCGGCCGTCGATGCGGGAACGGCTGCTGTTTTCGAGGCGGTCTGCGGCGGAGTAGAGGCAAAAAAAAGCCCTCGCTTCGGGCGAGGGCTTTTTTGCATGCTCATCAAAGCTGCGGGTTGAGCTTCTCAACTTTCGAATGGAGCTTGTTCAGCGCGGCGATATATGCTTTCGCCGAAGCGGCGACGATGTCCGGATCGGTGCCGACGCCGTTCACGATCCGGCCGCTCTTCGAGAGCCGCACCGTCACTTCGCCCTGCGCCTGCGTACCGGTCGTGATCGCGTTGACCGAGTACAGCACGAGTTCCGCGCCGCTCTCGACCTTCGATTCGATCGCGTGCAGCGTCGCATCGACGGGGCCGTTGCCGCGCGACTCGCCGGTCACTTCGGCGCCATCGACGGCGAACACCACGCGCGCTTGCGGCTGCTCGCCGGTCTCCGAATGCTGCGCCATCGACACGAAGCGGAAATGCTCCTTCGCCTGCGCCTCGGCCGACTCTTCCGAGACGATCGACATGATGTCCTCGTCGAAGATTTCGGACTTGCGGTCCGCGAGTTCCTTGAAGCGCGCGAACGCAGAATTCACGTCGCCTTCCGATTCCATCGTCACGCCGAGTTCTTGGAGGCGCTGCTTGAACGCGTTGCGGCCCGACAGCTTGCCGAGCACGATCTTGTTCGTGCTCCAGCCCACGTCTTCCGCGCGCATGATCTCGTAGGTGTCGCGCGCCTTCAGCACGCCGTCCTGGTGGATGCCCGACGCGTGCGCGAACGCGTTCGCGCCGACCACCGCCTTGTTCGGCTGTACGACGAAACCGGTGATCTGGGATACGAGCTTGGAAGTCGGCACGATCTGCGTCGTATCGATGCCGACGTCGAGGCCGAAATAATCCCTGCGCGTCTTGACCGCCATCACGATCTCTTCGAGCGACGTATTACCCGCGCGCTCGCCGAGACCGTTGATCGTGCATTCGACCTGCCGCGCGCCGCCGATCTGCACGCCGGCGAGCGAATTCGCGACCGCGAGCCCGAGGTCGTCGTGGCAATGCACCGAGAAAATCGCCTTGTCCGAGTTCGGAATACGCTCGCGCAGCGTCTTCACGAGATGGCCGTACATCTCCGGCACGCCGTAGCCAACCGTATCGGTGATGTTGATCGTGCGCGCGCCTTCGTCGATCACGGCTTCGAGCACGCGGCACAGAAAGTCGAGATCCGAGCGGCTGCCGTCTTCCGGCGAGAACTCGACGTCGTCGGTGAACTTGCGCGCGAAACGCACCGCAAGCCGCGCCTGTTCGTAGACCTGCTCCGGCGTCATGCGCAGCTTCTTCTCCATGTGCAGCGCGGAGGTCGCGATGAACGTGTGGATGCGGAACTGGTTGGCGGGCTTCAACGCATCGGCGGCGCGCTGGATGTCCTTGTCGTTCGCCCGGGCGAGCGAGCAGACCGTGCTGTCCTTGACCAGCGAGGCGATCGTCTGGATCGCGTCGAAGTCGCCGTTCGAACTCGCGGCGAAGCCCGCCTCGATCACGTCGACCTTCATGCGCTCCAGCTGCTTCGCGATGCGGATTTTCTCTTCCTTGGTCATCGACGCGCCGGGCGATTGTTCGCCGTCACGCAAGGTCGTGTCGAAAATGATCAGCTTGTCTGCCATGTCGGCCTCCAATGGGGAGTTTCTGGATTCTGGAAACGGTGGGGAAAAACTAAAACGGAATTCGGGTGTCCGCGCCACCGCTGGCGTCGAAAACCACGAACGAGCAGACGGGAGGCGAGACGGATTAGCGCGGTAGGCGCGCTAGTAGCGATAGCGCGCATAGCGGCGCACCAGCTAGAAGAGACGAGAGGGGGAACGTGAAAAAGTTCATCCGCAGACTATAGCGAGATTTCCGAATGCGTGCAATTGGGCTTTCCGATCGGCGCGATTGGGTCCGTTTCACCCGAATCGAGGGCCCGCAAAGAAAAAGGCGACCGAATGTGGCCGCCTTCAGGCTTAGCGTCAATGATCGCGCTGCGAACTGCGCGCGGGATTCGGTCTGCCGCGCATCGCCATATAGCCCCACCACGCGTAGCCCGAGAAGCCGTACAGCACGAAAAGACCGAATAGCATCAGCGGCGGATCGGACGAGACCAGCACGAACGCCACCACCACCAGCAGCACGCCCGCGAACGGCACGCGATAGCGCACGTCAAGCGCCTTGCCGCTGTAGAACGGCGCGTTCGACACCATCGTCACGCCCGCGTAGATCGTCAGCGCGAAGGCGACCCACGGCAACCACACGAGCTTGAGCGGCACGCGGTTGTCGGTCGCAAGCCAGACGAAACCGGCGATCAGCGCCGCCGCGGCCGGACTCGGCAAGCCCTGGAAATAGCGCTTGTCGACGACACCCACGTTGGTATTGAAGCGCGCGAGCCGCAGCGCCGCGCCCGAGCAGTACACGAACGCCGCGAGCCAGCCCCAGCGTCCCAGATCCTTCAGCACCCATTCGTACATTACGAGCGCGGGCGCGACGCCGAACGACACCATGTCCGACAGGCTGTCGAACTGCTCGCCGAACGCGCTTTGCGTGTGCGTCATGCGCGCGACGCGGCCGTCCATGCCGTCAAGCACCATCGCGACGAAGATCGCGATTGCCGCGATCTCGAAGCGCACGTTCATCGCCTGCACGACGGCGAAGAAGCCGCAGAAGAGCGCGGCGGTGGTGAATGCGTTCGGCAACAGATAAATGCCGCGCTTTCTCAGGAACTGCTGGCGTTGTGCGCGGCGCGTCTCCACGGCGCCGACGTCCTGCGAAGCCTTGTTGCGACGGAACGCCCGCGGAGGCGCTCCGTTCATCCGGGTACGGCGCGGTTTGAATGCCGCCATCGAGTTCTCCGTTATGCCGCTCGTTTGAACTGCTTATTCAACGAATTATTCGGCGAATTCGGCGAGGATCGTCGACGACGCCGACACTTTTTCACCGATCGACACGCGCGGCCGGCTTCCCACCGGCAGGTAGACGTCGACGCGCGAGCCGAAGCGGATGAAGCCGTAGCGCTGGCCGCGCGTGAGCGGTTCGCCGACATGCACGTAGCACAAAATGCGCCGCGCGATCAGCCCGGCGATCTGCACGGACGTCACGGTATGCCCTGACGCGGTCTGGATGACGATCGCGTTGCGTTCGTTTTCGGTCGAGGCCTTATCGACGGCCGCGTTCAGGTAGGCGCCGGGGAAGTATTCGACCTTGCTGATCGCGCCGTCGACGGGCGAACGTTGCGAGTGCACGTTGAACACATTCATGAACACGCTGATCTTGAGCGCTTCGCGGCCCGCGTACGGATCGTGGGCGGTTTCCACGGCGACGATGCGACCGTCGGCTGGACACAGCACGGCATTGGCCTGCGTCGGGATCGGGCGCTGCGGATCGCGGAAGAACTGCACGACGAAGATCACGATCAGCCAGAAGAGCCAGGCGAAACCGAAGCCGCCGATCGCCTGGATCACCAGGGCGACGACGACCGCGATGGCGATGAACGGCCAGCCTTCGCGGGCGATGATCGGATGTGGATAGTTCATGGATATGTTCTGTGTTTTTGTAAAGCCATAGGATAGCAAAAGCCGTCCGGGGTCTGCGACGCCCGGACGGCTCTTCGGTGCTGCAACTGCGAATGCGTTAAAAGCGCGTTACAAGCTTAGTTCTTCGACTGATCGACCAGCTTGTTTTTCGCGATCCACGGCATCATTGCGCGGAGCTTCGAACCGACCTGCTCGATCTCGTGCTCGGCCGTCAGACGGCGGCGCGATTGCAGCGTCGGCGCGCCGGCGCGGTTCTCGATAATGAAGCTCTTCGCGTACTCGCCCGTCTGGATATCCTTCAGGACAGCCTTCATCGCCTTCTTCGTTTCTTCCGTCACGATGCGCGGGCCCGTCACGTACTCGCCGTACTCGGCGTTGTTCGAGATCGAGTAGTTCATGTTCGCGATGCCGCCTTCGTAGATCAGGTCGACGATCAGCTTCAGTTCGTGCAGGCACTCGAAGTACGCCATTTCCGGCGCGTAGCCCGCTTCCACCAGCGTTTCGAAGCCGGCCTTGATCAGGTCGACGGTACCGCCGCACAGCACGGCCTGCTCGCCGAACAGGTCGGTTTCCGTTTCTTCGCGGAAGTTCGTTTCGATGATGCCGGCACGGCCGCCGCCGTTCGCCGCCGCGTACGACAGCGCGACGTCGCGTGCCGAGCCCGACTTGTCCTGCGCGACCGCGATCAGGTGCGGCACGCCGCCGCCTTGCTGGTACGTGTTGCGCACCGTGTGGCCCGGGGCCTTCGGCGCGATCATGATCACGTCAAGGTCCGCGCGCGGGATCACCTGGCCGTAGTGCACGTTGAAGCCGTGCGCGAATGCAAGCGCCGCGCCTTCCTTGGCGTTCGCGTGCACTTCGTTCTTGTACACCTCGGCGATCTGCTCGTCCGGCAAGAGCATCATCACGACGTCGGCGCCCTTCACGGCTTCCGCCACTTCCTTGACGGTCAGGCCGGCGTTCTCGGCCTTGCTCCACGATGCGCCACCCTTGCGCAGGCCAACCGTCACCTTCACGCCGCTTTCCTTCAGGTTCAGCGCGTGCGCATGGCCTTGCGAGCCATAGCCGATGATCGTGACTTGCTTGCCCTTGATGAGGGAGAGGTCGGCGTCCTTGTCGTAGAAAACTTTCATGGTGGTTCCTTGAGTCGTGCTTCGTTGAATTGGGTGTGTCTTGATGTGGCGTGGAACTGCTGGCGGCGCCTAAACCTTCAGGATGCGCTCGCCCCGGCCGATGCCGGAACTGCCCGTGCGAACCGTTTCCAGGATCGCCGTGGCGTCGAGGCCCTGAATGAACGCATCGAGTTTGTCGCTCGCGCCCGTCAGTTCCATCGTGTAGGTCTTCTCGGTCACGTCGATGATGCGGCCGCGGAAGATATCCGCCATCCGCTTCATTTCCTCGCGTTCCTTGCCGACCGCGCGAACCTTGATCAGCATCAACTCTCGCTCGATGTGGGCGCCCTCTGTCAGGTCGACCACTTTCACCACCTCGATCAGGCGGTTCAGGTGCTTCGTGATCTGTTCGATCACGTCGTCCGAGCCGATGGAAACGATGGTGAGCCGCGACAGCGAACTGTCTTCGGTCGGCGCCACCGTCAAGGTTTCAATGTTGTAGCCGCGTGCGGAAAAGAGCCCGACGACGCGCGATAACGCGCCCGGTTCGTTTTCGAGCAGCACGGAGATGATGTGTTTCATGATGTCAGCGTTCCCGATTTATCCAGTGTTCGAGCGTGGCCAGGTCCGGCTTGCGCGCCGCGAGCGTCCTTCGTGAAGACGTGCGCGCGCAAGCCTTTCAGCGGCCAGCCACCTTTACAGATCTTCCGATCCGAGCAGCATTTCCGTGATGCCCTTGCCTGCCTGGACCATCGGAAATACGTTTTCGGTGGGATCGGTCTGGAAGTCGAGAAATACCGTGCGATCCTTGAGACGCAGCGCTTCCTTCAGCGCCGGCTCGACGTCAACTGTCTTCTCGACGCGAATGCCGACGTGGCCGTACGCTTCGGCGAGCTTCACGAAATCGGGCAGCGCATCCATGTACGAGCTGGAATAGCGCTTCTTGTATTCGATCTGCTGCCACTGGCGCACCATGCCGAGGTAGCGGTTGTTGAGCGAGATGATCTTGACGGGCGTGTTGTACTGCTTGCACGTCGAGAGTTCCTGGATGCACATCTGGATCGAGCCTTCGCCCGTGATGCAGAGCACCTCGTCGTCCGGATGCGCCATCTTCACGCCCATCGCCGCAGGCAGGCCGAAGCCCATTGTGCCGAGGCCGCCCGAGTTGATCCAGCGGCGCGGCTTGTTGAAGCGATAGAACTGCGCCGCCCACATCTGGTGCTGGCCGACGTCGGAGCAGACGAACGCGTTGCCATCCGTCAGTTCCCACGCCTTTTCCACCACGTACTGCGGCTTGATGATTTCGCTCTGGCGGTCGTAGGCGAGGCAGTCCTTCGAACGCCAGGCTTCGATGTCCTTCCACCAGTCGGCGAGCGCCTTGGTGTCCGGGCCGTGGTCGGCAGTCTGGAGTTGCTCGATCAGTTCCTTCAGCACTTCCTTCACGTCGCCGACGATGGGGATATCCACCTTCACGCGCTTGGAAATGGACGACGGATCGACGTCGATATGGATGATCTTGCGCGGCGACGAAGCGAAATGCTTCGGGTCGCCGATCACGCGGTCGTCGAAGCGTGCGCCAATGGCGATCAGCACGTCGCAGTTCTGCATCGCCATGTTGGCTTCGTACGTGCCGTGCATGCCGAGCATGCCGAGGAACTTTTTGTCACTCGCGCGATAGCCGCCGAGGCCCATCAGCGTGTTGGTAACCGGGTAGCCGAGCAGGTCGACGAACTGGTTCAGTTCGCGCGATGCGTCCGCCAGGATGATGCCGCCGCCGGTGTAGACATACGGGCGTTTCGCCGACAGCAGCAATTGCACCGCCTTGCGAATCTGGCCCGAGTGGCCCTTCGTGACCGGGTTGTACGAGCGCAGCGAGACCGATTTCAGCGGTTCGTACTTGCACGGCGCCTTCGACACATCCTTCGGAATGTCGATCAGCACGGGACCGGGACGGCCGGTGCGGGCAATGTAGAACGCTTTCTTGACGGTGGCGGCGAGATCACGCACGTCCTTCACGAGGAAGTTGTGCTTCACGCACGGACGCGTGATGCCGACCGTATCGCACTCCTGGAACGCATCCAGACCGATCGCGGCAGTCGGCACCTGGCCGCTGATCACGACCATCGGGATCGAATCCATATAGGCAGTGGCGATGCCCGTCACCGCGTTGGTGACGCCGGGGCCGGAAGTCACGAGGCACACGCCGACGTTCCCGGTCGAGCGCGCGTAGGCGTCGGCGGCGTGAACCGCGGCCTGCTCGTGGCGCACGAGGATGTGCTGGATCTGGTCCTGCTTGTACAGCTCGTCGTAGATATAGAGTACCGAGCCGCCGGGATAGCCCCAGATGAACTCGACGTTCTCGTCCGCCAGCGCGCGCATGAGCACGGTGCCGCCGATGGATTCAGATTCGTGCGAGGGGGTCGTATCCGACGTGGAGAATTCCGCGCTGGGCATATTCATTAATCACCTTTCGAATTTTCGGCAAAAAATTGATCGGGTGCTCTCTGCCGGGCTTGTGGCTCGGGTTCAAGCGGCGCGTCTTGGTTTGACAGGCGTGCTTCTTGGGCTCGCCTCAAATTAGACATTCACTTTATGATGCGAGTCGGAAACGATAGCCCGGCGCGCCTTCGCGGTCAAGCGAAAAATTGCCGGTCCCCCGGCGCACAAGCCTTGCGCCGGGCGGTTCGGTGCGAAGCCGGCTCTCTAGATCCGAACATTGAGCGAGCCGATTCGGAGAATACGGTAATGCGTTTCTATCGGGGCGAGCAAAAGTTTGCTAGCATCCGCAGGTTTCTCAAAATCTCATAACCCCTTACGACGCACACTCGCTGCGCCGGCCCCCACGGATGGCATCAGACAAGGAACTCGCCGATTTTCTGGCGGGCGTCGAAAGACGCGCGTTCAAGCAGACCGTCTACACCGTGCGCGACGACGACTCGGCGCTCGACATCGTCCAGGAAGCGATGATCAAGCTCGCCGAAAAATACGGCGACCGTCCTCCGGCGGAGCTCCCGCTCTTGTTTCAGCGTATCCTCCAGAATGCGACGCACGACTACTTTCGCCGCCAGAAGGTGCGCAATACGTGGGTGAGTCTCTTCTCGTCCTTCGGCAACGCCGACGACGACGAATTCGACCCGCTCGAGACCTTCGAGTCCGAGGAAGGCTCGGTCGGTGCGGAGAGCAGCGAAAACAAGCTCGAGCGTGAACAGGTGCTCAACCTGATTGACGCGGAAATCCAGAAATTACCGACTCGTCAACGGGAAGCCTTTCTCATGCGTTACTGGGAAGATATGGATGTCGCCGAAACCGCCGCTGCAATGGGCTGCTCCGAGGGCAGCGTAAAAACGCATTGCTCGCGGGCCACGCACGCGCTGGCTCACGCACTGAAGGCGAAAGGGATCACGCTATGAGCTCCGCTCTTGAATCGAAGGAAAACGAATTCGCGCGCAAGGTAGTCCGGGCGCTCGACGAAAATGCATCGGGCCTGCCGGCCGCGGCCGTCGACCGCCTCGCGGCCGCGCGGCGCGCTGCGATCGCGCGCAAGAAGCCCGAGAAGGTCGCCGTCTCGGCACCCGTATTCGCGCCGACGCTCGCAGGCGCCTCGGGCGGACAGTTCGGCTCGCCCGAAGCCGGGCAGCCGCGCGGCCGGTTTGCACGCTTTGGCCGCTTCGGCCTCGCCTGGCCGCTGCTCGCGCTGGTCATCGGCCTGGCCGGAATCGCGTACTGGGAAGACCAGCAGCGCACCGCCGAACTCGCCGACATCGACGCCGCCATGCTGAGCGACAACCTGCCGCTCGACGCCTATCTCGATCACGGCTTCAACGCGTACCTGACGCGCAATCACTAAAACAGCAGGAGTTTCCGGGTGAGTTACAAGCGCGGTCTCGCGATTGTTTTTGGATGCGCGATTGCGGGCGTGGTCGCGTTCGCCGCGACGTATCCGCGCTTCTACTCGCCGACCGTCTCCCCGAGCGCCAGCGCCGCCGCGCCGAGCGCAGCGAGTACGAGTTCGTCCGGCGACCTGCTGCCGCTGTCGGCGTTGTCGTCGTCGAGTCCGCTCGCGTGGAACCGGCTCACCGAGGCGCAGCACGCCGCGCTCGCGCCATTCGCCGAGCAATGGGACCAGTTCAGCGACGAGCGCAAGCAAAAGTGGCTCAAGATCGCATCGCGTTATCACCGGATGTCGCCTGAAGCGCAAAAGCGCCTGCATCAGCGCATGGCCGAATGGGTGCGCATGACGCCCGACCAGCGCAAGGTCGCGCGCGAGAACTATCAGGTTTCCAAGTCGGTGCCGCTCGAAAAGCGTGAAAGCGCGTGGGATGCGTACCAGAAACTGTCCGAAGAGCAGAAGAAAAAACTCGCCGCCACCGAACACACGCGCCGGCCGAACATCGTCAGCGCGCCGCCGACCGGCAAGACCGAACTCAAGGACATCAACCGGATCGTGACGGCGCGCGAACAGGGCCATCTCGCCCAGCTCGAGGAACACGCGTCCGGCGCGGCTGGCGCAGCAAGCCAGCCGGCGCTCCAGCCGCTCACCCCGCCGATCCCGAGCGCCGGCAGCTTCGTCCCCGCGACGCCGATTCCCGTGTCGCCGCAGCAGGCGCCGTCCGTCTTCAACGGTTCGTGAGCCGCATGCGCGCACCGGATGCCTCCGCCGTTCCGACGATGCGCGCTCCCGCCCTGCGCCGCCGCCTCGCGACGATGATCTACGAAGGCGTGATCCTGTTCGGCATCGTGTTCATCGCCGGATATCTGTTCAGCACCCTCACCCAGCAACGCAACGGCCTCACGCATCACAATCTGCTGATGACGTGGATCGGCATCGTGCTCGCGGTGTATTTCGTCTGGTTCTGGACGCACGGCGGCCAGACCCTGCCCATGAAAACCTGGCGGCTGAAAGTGGTCGACGCGCGCGGCGAGCCCGTCCGGGCGATGCGCGCCTTCGCGCGCTATGTGCTCGCCTGGCTGTGGTTCCTGCCGCCGCTTGCGCTCCATCCGCTCCTCGGGCTGGCGGTACCTCAGACGCTCGTCGTCTTCGGTGTCTGGATCGCGCTCTGGGCCGCGGCCGTCTGGCTCGATCCGGCACGGCAGTTTCTGCACGACCGCCTCGCGGGCACGCGGATCGTCCCGGTGACGGCCGCGCGGTAAGCACGCCACCGCCCGTCCCGCCGGAAAGCAAGCGCCTCCCGTAATAAGAACTTCTCATGACTGTCATGCCGAAGTCACGGCTCTCTGGCGCAATGCGCATACCGCAACCCGACGCGCGAGCGCATGACATTCAAACCGGCATCCAAATCGTCCGCGACCTTCCGGCTGCGCCAGCCGGACCTGAGCGCTCCGCTCGCGTTTCTTCCGAACGCGAACCTGCCCGCCAACCCGATCCCTCCCGACGCCGAGCGCCTTGACGGCCAGCTCGCCGAAAGCGCGCACGAATCCGACTCCGCCGACACCCCGCAGCGCTACCGCACGATCTGGCTGTCCGACATCCACCTCGGCTCGGGTGGCTGCCAGGCGCCGTATCTGCTCGATTTCCTTCGGCATCACGAGTCGGAATACCTGTATCTCGTCGGCGACATCATCGACGGCTGGCAGCTTCGCAAAGGCTGGTTCTGGCCGCAGGCGCACAACGACGTCGTGCAGAAGATCCTGCGCAAGGCGCGAAAAGGCACGCAGGTCGTCTATATCCCCGGCAATCACGATGAAGCCGCGCGCCAGTTCTGCGACCTCGCGTTCGGCGATATCCACGTGCGCGGCGAAGCCTTCCACACGACGCTCGCGGGCAAGCGCCTGTGGATCGTGCACGGCGATCTCTTCGATGGCGTCATCCAGCATGCGAAGTGGCTCGCCTATCTCGGCGACACGCTCTACACGCTGATCCTGCTCCTCAACCGGTGGTTCAACCGCGCGCGCACGCGGCTCGGCCTGAATTACTGGTCGCTCTCGCAGTACCTCAAGCACCAGGTCAAGAACGCAGTCAACTTCATCTCGCAGTTCGAGCGCGTGATGACCGACGAAGCGCGCCGGCGCGGCTGCGACGGCGTCGTCTGCGGGCATATCCACAAGGCGGAGATCCGCGACATCGACGGCGTTCTCTATTGCAACGACGGCGACTGGGTCGAGAGCCTGTCGGCGCTCGTCGAAACGCTCGACGGAGAACTGAAGATCGTCTACTGGACCGTCATGCGTTCGCCTGAAGAACGAGCGCTGAAAGCCCGCGCGACAGCGTAAAGACCGCCTGAAGACCGTACCGCGCAGCACCACCGAAGCATCACCAAACTGGGCCGAATACGATGAAGATCATGATCGTCACCGATGCATGGGAACCGCAGGTCAACGGCGTCGTCCGCACGCTGAAGAACACGACTCGCGAACTGACTGCACTCGGGCATCGCGTGGAATTGCTGACGCCGCTCGAATTCAAAACGATCCCCTGCCCGACTTACCCGGAGATTCGCCTTTCGCTGATGCCGGGCCGCCGGGTCGCGCGACGCATCGAGGAATACGCGCCCGATGCGCTCCATATCGCAACGGAAGGCCCGCTCGGCATGGCCGCGCGCTCGTATGCGATCCGTCGTCAACTGCCGTTCACGACCGCCTATCACACGCGCTTTCCCGAGTACGTGAACGCGCGTTTCGGCATCCCGCTCGCGATGACGTATCGCTTCCTGCACTGGTTCCACAAGCGCTCGCAGGCAGTGATGGCGCCGACGCCCGTCGTCAAGAGCGATCTCGAGACGTATGGCTTCACGAACGTCGTGCTGTGGACGCGCGGCGTCGATCTCGACATCTTCCGGCCGATGGACTCGAAAGTGCTGAACACCGCGCGGCCGATCTTCCTGTACGTGGGGCGCGTGGCAGTCGAGAAGAACGTCGAGGCGTTCCTGAAGCTCGACTTGCCCGGTTCGAAGTGGGTCGCGGGCGAAGGTCCGGCGCTCGCCGAACTGAAGTCGCGCTATACGAACGTCAATTATCTCGGCGTGCTGTCGCAGCCGGAACTGGCGAAGGTCTACTCCGCCGCCGACGTCTTCGTGTTCCCGAGCCGCACCGATACGTTCGGCCTCGTGCTGCTCGAAGCGATGGCATGCGGCACGCCGGTCGCGGCCTATCCGGTGACGGGACCGATCGACGTGCTCGGCACCGAGGGCCCCGGCGCGCTCAACAACGACCTGCGCGAGGCGTGCCTGCAGGCGCTGAAGATCGAACGCGCCGACGCGCGCGCCTGGGCCGAGCGATTTTCGTGGCGCGCGGCATCGGAGCAGTTCGCCTCGCACCTGAGGCCGCTCGGCCCGCGCGAAGCGAGCACCAAGCGGGCGACCGCATGACGCGGCGCGCGGCGGCCGCGTCGGCCAAGGAAGCGCGGGTGGGCGGCGAGACGGACGGCGGCCCCGGGGGCGCGGCCCATCCGCGCGCCGCCCGGCACGACGAGCGCGCGGCGGCGCCCGCGCGTCATCCGCCTGACGTGGATACCGCACAACACGGCACGAGCCGCGCCGCCGCCCACCGCGCTACCATCGGCGCCATGCGCGATCCCTTCGACCAGGACGAACCCGAGCGCGACACGCCGGACGGCGAGCGCCCCGAGCCGCTCTCCCCCGACGATCCGCTCGCCCCGCTGCCCTTCAATCCGTACAAGGGCAATCGCGGGCTCACGCGCGCCTGGCATGCGCTCAAGAACTCGGTTTCCGGCATCCGCGTGGCGATCCGCGAGGAAAGCGCGTTCCGTCAGGAGCTCGCGCTCGCCGCGATCCTCGTGCCCTGCGGCATTTTCGTGCCGGTCGCGCCGGTCGAGCGCGCCGCGCTCCTGTCCACCGTGCTGCTCGTGCTGATCGTCGAGCTGCTGAATTCGAGCGTCGAAGCCGCCATCGACCGCATCTCGCTCGAACGCCACGAACTCTCGAAACGCGCGAAGGACTTCGGCAGCGCGGCCGTCCTGCTCGCGCTCGCCGTCTGCGTGATGACGTGGGCGCTGATCGTCGGGCCCGTGGTCGGGCCTTTCGTCTGGCAGTGGCTCACGCGCATCTCATGAACGCGCCTCGCACGAATCGCGCGCCCGCATCCGTCCTGCCGAACGAGCGGTTTATAATCGTCCGATATTCTCAAAAATAGGAACCGACCCGGGTCCGCGACGCTTTTCACGAGGCCGAAGCGCCCCGGCAACAAGGTACGGACGATATGGAAGCCAAACCTCCCCGCCGCACCCGCGAACGGATACTCGAGTTGTCGCTGAAGCTGTTCAACGATCTCGGCGAGCCAAACGTCACCACGACGACGATCGCCGAAGAGATGGAAATCAGTCCGGGAAACCTGTACTACCATTTCCGCAACAAAGACGACATCATCAACAGCATCTTCGCGCAGTTCGAGCAGCAGATCGAAAAGCGGCTGCGCTTCCCCGACGACCATCGTCCGACCATCGACGAGATGTGGTCGTACCTGCAGTACATGGCCGATTTTCTCTGGACGTACCGGTTCCTCTACCGCGACCTGAACGACCTGCTCGCGCGCAACCGCACGCTTGAAACGCACTTCAAGCAGATCATCACGCACAAGGTGCACTTCGCGCGCCAGTTGTGCGAGGCGCTCGTGGCCGATCAGGAAATGGTCGCGACACCGGACGAGATCAAGGTGATCGCGACGAACATCGGCGTGATAGCGACTTACTGGCTGTCGTACCAGTACGTGATGAACCCGCGCAAATACAACGATCAGGAAGCGATCCGTGCGGAACTGCATCAGGCGAGCCTGCATATCATTTCGGTGATGGCGCCGTATCTGCGCGGCCGCTCGCGGCAGCTCTTCGACGACCTGGCTTCCGGCCAGATGCCGATGCGCCAGTACGCCGACTTCCTGCCGCCGCGCGACGACGCCGCAGCGAAACCCGACACCCCAAAGGATTCCCGATGATCAAGTCGGTTTGTGTGTATTGCGGCTCCGCTTCAGGAGCCAAGCCAGTCTATGCCGAAGCCGCGAAGGCGTTCGGCCGCGCGCTGGTCGAGGCAAACATTTCGCTCGTGTATGGCGGCGGACGCGTGGGGCTGATGGGCCTCATCGCCGACGAAGTGCTCGCGCACGGCGGACGCGCGGTCGGCGTGATTCCCGAACTGCTCCTCAACAAGGAAGTGGGCCATACGGATCTGACCGAGTTGCACGTCGTTCCGGACATGCACGAGCGCAAGAAGAAGATGGCTGATCTTTCGGATGCGTTCGTCGCGATGCCGGGCGGCGTCGGCACATTCGAAGAGTTGTTCGAGGTCTATACCTGGGCGCAGCTCGGGTATCACCAGAAGCCGGTGGCGCTGCTCGATGTCGACGGGTATTACGATCCCCTGCTTGCGATGCTGCGGCATACCGTCGAGGAAGGGTTCATGCGCGAGGCTTATCTGAATATGCTGCTGGTCGCACGGGAGCCCGCCGAGATGATCGCGAAGCTCACGCGGTATGTGCCGCCCATGATCGACAAGTGGGCCGAGAAGCGCGATTCGGTCTGAGTTCTCGCCAGCATCCGGGGCCTGCGTGGGCGAACCGTCTGATCCCCATGTGCTTCTGGTGCTGAACAACCGCCCCACCCCCTCCGGGAGACGCGAACAATGTCAAAAGTCATCCTGATCACCGGCGGCAGCCGAGGCATCGGCCGCGCGGCGGCAATTCAGGCGGGCACGCGCGGCTGGTCCGTCGCGGTGAACTACGCGACCAACGCCTCCGCCGCCGACGAAACCGTCGCAAGGATCGAATCCTCCGGCGGCAAGGCTATCGCGATCCAGGCCGATGTCACCGACGAATCCGCGGTCATCGCGATGTTCGACGCGACGCAGGACGCCTTCGGCCCGATCGATGGGTTCGTGAATAACGCAGGCATCGTTGCCCCAGGCGCGGCCCTCGCGGACATGGACCTCGCGCGGCTGAAGCGCATCTTCGACACCAACGTGCTCGGCGCCTACCTCTGCGCACGCGAAGCGGCACGACGCATGTCGGTGACGCGCGGCGGCAAGGGCGGCTCGATCGTGAATCTGTCGTCGGCGGCGGCGCGGCTTGGCGCCCCGAACGAATACGTCGACTACGCCGGCTCCAAAGGCGCGATCGATACGCTCACCATCGGCCTCTCGAAAGAACTCGGCCCGCAAGGCGTGCGCGTGAACGCCATCCGCCCGGGCCTCATCGATACCGAAATCCACGCGAGCGGCGGCAAGCCGGATCGCGCGGCAGTGCTCGGCGTGCAGACGCCGCTCGGACGCCCGGGCACCGCCGACGAAGTCGGAGAAGCGATCGTTTGGTTGCTTTCGGACGCGTCTTCGTACGTGACGGGCGCGATCATCGACGTCACGGGCGGCCGCTAGAGCTGAACGCTAGAACCCGCCGTGCTTCGCCAGCCACGCCTCTTCTTCCGGACGCATCGCGCGTCCGAGAATGCGGTTGCGATGCGGAAAGCGCCCGAAGCGCTCGATGACTTCGGCGTGTTCCAGCGCATATTCCAGAAAACCGTCGTCGCCGGTTTCGTCGCGTAACGCGGTGAAAAGGCGCACCGCCTCGCGCTGGCTCTCGGGCGTTTCGTCGTGCTCGAACGGCAGGTACGCGAAATTGCGATGCTGCGCGCTCGGCAGGCGGAGATCGTCGCCGGCGGCGACCAGCGCCTTCGACAGGGCGAGCGCCATCGAGTCCCCGGCGAACGCGCGCGGCGTGCCGCGATAACAATTGCGGGAAAACTGGTCGAGCACCACGATCAGCGCCAGCGCGCCCAGCGGCGTGTCGGCCCAGTGCGCGAGCCGGCCCTCGTGCGCCTCTTCGAGCAGCGCGCCAAACCGCGCGGAAAGCTCGGCATCGAACGCGCGCTTCTTGATGAACCACGCCTTTTTCTCCTGCCCGAATTCAGGCGAGCCCGGCGCGCCGAACCACGCATCGAGCACGTCCTGCGCGCGTGGATCGAGCGGCTCGCCGTTCATGTCACGCTGCGCGCTCACACGAATTCGAGCACGAGCCGCCGCGTTCGCGCGCTCTTCTTTTCGAGCTTCGCGACGCGCAGCCGCCCGATCTCGCCCGTGTTGCGCACGTGCGTGCCGCCGCACGGCTGAAGATCGACGCTCTCGATACGCAGCAGGCGCACGCGCCCCAAACCGATCGGCGGCTTCACGCTCATGGTGCGCACGAGTTCGGGGCGCTCGGCCATCTCGTCGTCGGTGATCCATTCGGTCTCTACCGCGTGCGATCCGCCGACCAGTTCGGCCAGGCGCGCCTCGACGAACTCGCGCTCGATCGGCTCGACGGTCGCGAAGTCGAGCCGCGCGTAGTCTGTAGTGATGCTGCAGCCGTCGACGGGATACGGCAACACCGCGCACATCAGATGGCTTGCCGTATGCAGCCGCATGTGCCGGTAACGGCGCTCCCAGTCGATCTCGGCCGTCACGCGCTCGCCCGTTTTCAACCGCGCGAGCGCGTCTTCCTGTCCGGGCGACGGAACGTGAACGGCGTCGTCGGGTGTCGCGCCCTCGAACTTCGCCTTGCGCGTATCGGCGATGTCGATGCGCGTGCCGTCGGCGAAAGTCAGCGCGCCGGCATCACCCGCCTGCCCGCCGCCAAGCGGATAGAACACGGTCTGGTCGAGATGAATGCCCTGCTCGTCGATGGCGGTGACCGTCGCTTCGCAGCGCGTCAGGTAGGCGTCTTCGCGAAAGAGTGCGCGTGTGCTCATGGAATGGTGATGATCGGCAGATGACGAACGGCCATTATGCCGGGCGTTCGCGCGTCACACTGTCAACGATTCGTGACGATGCTCAGCCCGGACGATTGCGCATCCAGTCGGCGGTATCGAAGAACGAGGTAAGCAGGCGCTCGCGCAGCGACGAGTCCAGGCCGACGTCTTCCATCGCCCACGCCATGCAGCGCAGCCACTGGTCGCGCTCATCCGACGCAATCGCGAAAGGCAGATGCCGCGCGCGCAGCCGCGGATGCCCGAAGCGGCTGATGTAGTGATCCGGCCCGCCCATCCAGCCGCACAGGAACCAGAAGAACTTGTCACGCGAGCCGTCGAGCGTCGGCGGATGCAGCGCGCGGATGCCCGCGAATTCGGGTTCGAGGTCCATCAGGTCGTAGAAACGGTCGACGAGCGCACGCACGCGTTTCTCGCCGCCGACCAGTTCGAACGCCGTCGGTTGCGGCGCTTCAGTGTTCACTTCGCTCATACGTTTGATTGTCGATGAAAGTCTATGCGTCGCGCAGGGATTGCAGCGCCGGACGGGCCAGCACACGGCGCAGGCTCAGCCAGCCGCCGAGCCCGGCGCACGCCACGCCCGCGACGATGCCGACGGGCACGAGCCACGGATTGAAATCGATATGGAATTCGAACACGCGCGACGCCAGCACGTAGCCGATCGCCTGCGCGCCGAGCGCCGCCATCAGGCCCGACAGCGCGCCCACCGCGACGAATTCCGCCACCTGTACCGAGCGCACCTGCTTGTGCGACGCGCCTAGCGCGCGCAACAGCGCCGACTCGCGCATGCGCTCGTCGCGCGTGCCGGCGAGCGCCGCGTACAGCACGAGCACGCCCGCCGCCAGCGTGAAAATGAACAGGAACTGCACCGCGCCGATCACCTGCTGCAAGGTGCGCTGGATCTGCGCGAGGATCGGCGCGATATCGATGGCGGTGACGTTCGGATACAGGCCGACGAGCCCGTCGATCAGCGTCTGCTGCGTCGGCGGCAGATGAAAGCTCGTGATGAAGGTCGCCGGGAAATCGGCGAGCGCCGCCGGCGGCATCAGCACGAAGAAGTTGACCTTGAACGAATTCCAGTCGAGCTTGCGCATGCTCGTGACGGGCCCTTCCACCTGCAGGCCCGCGACATCGAAGCGCAGCGTATCGCCGAGCTTCACGCCGATCAGCTTCGCGAGGCCCTGCTCGATCGACACCTGCGGCTTCTCGCTCTGGCCGAACCAGTTGCCCTCTTCGACGCGGTTGTCGCCCGGCAGCTCGGTCGTGTACGACAGGTTGAATTCGCGGTCGACCAGCCGCTTCGCGTCCGCCTTCTCGTAGTTGTCTGGGTTCACCGGCTTGCCGTTGACCGCGACGAGCCGCCCGCGAACCATCGGCGAGAGCGCTGCGTCGGGCTGGCCGTGCTGCGTCAGATACTTCGCGACGCCCTCGCGCTGGTCCGGCTGGATGTCGATGAGGAACTGGTTCGGCGCGTCGGGCGGTGTGGCGTTGCGCCAGCCGGCGATCAGGTCGTTGCGCGTCATCGCGATCAGCAAGAGGCACATGAGGCCGATGCCGAGCGCCGTGATCTGCAGTGCGCTCGCGCCGCTCCTTCGCTCCAGCGACGCCAGCGCATAACGCCAGCCGACGCCCGCGCGGCCGCGCTCGCGCCTCACGAACCGTGCCGCCGCCCAGAGCGCCGCGCGCGCGATACCGCCGAACACCAGAAGCCCAAGTGCGAAGCCGCCCGCGACGATCCCGCCGAGTTTCCACTCGCCCGCCGCGACCACGAGCAGTAGCGCGAACAACAGCACGCCCGCGCCGTAGGCGGCATACGCGAGGCGCTCTTCGTCGCCGAGTTCGCGACGGATCACGTGCACGGGCGGCACGCGCGTGAGCGGCAGAAGCGGCGGCACGGCGAAGCCGAGCAGCAGCACCAGCCCCATCGCGATGCCCTGCAGCGCGGGCCAGACGCTCGCGTTCGGCAGTTCGACATCGACCAGCGTACCGAGCCAGTTCAGCAGCACGAGATGGCCGCCGAAGCCAAGCACGACGCCCACGACGCTGCCGAGCACGCCAACCGTCAGGAATTCGCCGATGAAGAGCGAGCGCAGCGTCCACTGGCTCACGCCGAGACAGCGCATCGCGGCGCAGCCATCGAGATGACGGCGCGCGAACCGGTGCGCCGCCATCGCGATCGCGACCGCTGCGAGGAGCGCGGTCAGGAGCGAAACGAGCGTGAGAAAGTGGCTCGCGCGGTCGATGGTCTGTCGCACTTGCGGCTGGCCGTCCTGCAACGATTCGAGGTTCACGCCGCGCAGCTTGCCGCCGTCGACGCGCGAGCGCGCCCACTTGGCAAACTGATCGACTTGCGCGTCGGGGCCGGCGACCAGCAGGCGGTACGTCACGCGGCTGCCATAGCCAATGAGCCCGGTGCTCGCGAGTTCGTCGGCGCGCATCATCAGGCGCGGCGAGAAGTTGACGAAGCCGAAGCCGCGGTCCAGCTCGCGCGTGATGACCGCCGCGACCGTGAAAACGCGCGTGCCGACCTTCACCGTGCCGCCCACGCGCGTCTTCAGCGCATCGAGCAACGGCGGATCGAGCCAGACGGTGCCGGGCGCGGGAATGGCGGCGGCGGGCGCATCGGCGGCACCGGGCGCCGGCGCGAGGCGCACCGCGCCGCGTAGCGGATAGCCGGGCGACACGCCCTTGATCGCTGCGAGCCGCGACGCGGGGCTGCTCGCCGCCGCAGCGGCGGGCGCAGTCGCGCTGATCATGCTGGGGAAGATGGTGGTCGTCGCGGTCGCGAGTTTGAGCGACGCGGCTTCCTGCGCGAACGCGGGATCAACCGGATGATCGGCGCGCACGACGAAGTCGGCGGCGATCATCTGGCGTCCGTCGCGCTCCAGGCCCTGGCGCATGCGGTCGGCGAGAAAGCCGACGCTCGCGAGCGCCGCCACGGCAAGCACGAGCGCGAGCAGCAGCATCGTGAGTTCGCCCGCGCGCCAGTCGCGCGCGGTCATTCTCAAAGACTGACGCGCAAGTTGGGAAAATCCGGGATTACGCCCTGTCGTCGCTGGTGTGGATGCCGCGCTCAATCGTGCTTGCTCCGCAGGCGATCGAGGTGTCTGAACCGGTCGACGCTCGGCACCATGTGCTTCGCCATGCGGCTCACGCCACCGTGCACGCCGCGCACGAGACGCGGCAGCGCCCAGCCGGCGAACACCAGAAACGCGATCACGAGCACAAGGAACAGGAGCGGGACGAAGAATGCGAGCGTGAGGCCGCCGAGCGCGCCGACGTCTTCGGTTGCGGAAGCCGCCCAGTTCGACACCGGCTCCGGCGAAAGATTGATAAGCGCGCGCGTGCCCGCCTTCGCGAAATGCGACGCGCCCGCGAGCGTGCCGCCTGCGAGCGCGGCGATGGTGACGAGCGCCGGATCGGCGTGGCCGAGCGAGGCGGCAGCGAGCACCGCGCCCGCCGGAATGCGGATCAGCGTGTGAACGGCGTCCCAGAGGGAATCGAAGGCGGGGATCTTGTCGGCGAGAAATTCGACGACCGCGAGAAACGCGGCCACGCCGATCACCCACGGTGACGACAGTACCGCGAGCGTGTCCGGCAGATGCACGAGCCCCATGCGCTCGAAGACGCCTGCCACGAAGATCGTCAGGTACAGGCGCAGTCCGCTGGCCCACGAAAGGCCCGCTGCGAGCGAAAGTGCTTCCAGCATTGCCGCCTCCTTGCGTGCTGCACGCGCCGCGCGCCCGGCTTGGGATCCAAGCGAGCGCTGGCGTCGGCCGCTTCCGCCGGAGATGCCGGAAGAAGCCACCCGTATCATGGAAGATGCGGGAAAAATAGAAACGAACGCGGCTCGATACTGCAAATTCGAGATGACTTCAGACCATTATAGCCATGCGGCGCCAGGCCTTGCACGCCAAGGTTGAGCAGTTGATGTTGCAGTTTAGCCGCTGCTCAATGGCCCGAGGACAGTTTCAGTCCGATGAGTCCGATCACGATCAGCGCCGCGCTCGCGACGCGCGCCACGGTGAGCGCCTCGCCCATTATCACGATGCCGAAGATGAACGCGCCGACCGCGCCGATGCCCGTCCAGACGGCGTAGGCGGTGCCGAGCGGCAACTGGCGCATTGCGATCGCGAGCAGCACGAAGCTGCCGGTGGCAGTCACGAGCGTGAACACGGACGGCCAGAGCCGCGTGAAGCCTTCGGACGATTTGAGACCAGCCGCCCATGCGACTTCCAGCAGACCGGCGATGAAAAGAAGAATCCAGGACATCGGAATGACTCCATCGAAAAATATGGGGCCGTCCCCTGTCGGCCAGAGTTGGCGCTTTAGCGCTTACTCTGGTACCTGCAACGTAGTTGCTGTGATTCGGAAGCGCGCGCGGTCGTCCGCGCGGCTGTAGGTGAACTGTAATTGTACCAAAACGGTGCAAAAGCTTGCATGCACGGTTCGCGCAAAGCGATTTTTCCATGACGACCATTCGTTCATCGGTCACATATGCGTCCTGGTGAATCCGCTAAAACTATTCGACAACGCGCCATCATTTCCGCGGACAAAAGCAATTCAACGCAGAAATATCGAATAAAGAGCGCGTCACGTGAAAAACGTGTATTAAGCTGAATGGCACGATTAAGATTATTCGCGTTTGATGCCGACGCCAGGTTTGAGCCCGGCCGACGCCGCCAGACAAGAAAGCAGCGCCATTACGATTCGCCGTTCGATTGAAAATTCTCGACGCGGAGTGCTCATGGAGTTCGATGCCGTCCTGCTATCCCGCTTCCAGTTCGCCTGGGTCGTCGCTTTTCACATTCTTTTGCCGGCATTCACCGTCGGCTTGTCGTGCTTTATTGCCACGCTCGAATTCAACTGGTGGATTACCAAGCGCGATGTCTATCGGCGGCTTTCCGCGTTCTGGCTGAAGATTTTCGCGGTGTCGTTCGGCATGGGGGTCGTCTCGGGCATCGTGATGCCGTTCCAGTTCGGCACCAACTGGAGCCGCTTCTCCGATATCGCCGCCAACGTCATCGGCCCGCTGATGGGCTATGAAGTCATCACCGCGTTCTTCCTCGAAGCCGCGTTCCTCGGCGTGCTGCTCTTCGGGCGCAAGCTCGTGCCGCAGTGGGCGCACGTGATGTCGGCGATCTTCGTGGCGACGGGCACCGTGATCTCGTCGTTCTGGATTCTCGCCGTCAACAGCTGGATGCAGACGCCGCAAGGCCACCGGATCCTGCCGGACGGCCGCTTCGAAGTCGTCAGCTTCTTCGACGTGATCTTCACGCCGTCGTTTCCGTACCGGCTCGGGCATACGGTCAGCGCGTTTCTCGTGACGGCGGCCTTCGTGATCCTCGGCGTCGGCGCGATGTACGTGCTGCAGCGGCGCGCGCTGGAGGAAAGCCGCGTGATGCTCAAGATGTCGCTGATCTTTCTCGTCATCATGGTGCCGGTGCAGATGGTGATCGGCGACATGCACGGTCTCAACACGCTCAAGCACCAGCCGGCGAAGATCGCCGCGATGGAAGGCCTCTGGGAAACCGGCTCGCGCGTGCCGGCCAATCTCTTCGCGATTCCCGATCAGGACGCGGAGATGAACCACTTCGAAATCGCGATCCCGGTGCTCGGCAGCATCTATCTGACGCACGATCCGAACGGCACGGTGCAGGGCCTCAAGGCGTTCCCCCGCGAGGACCGGCCGCCGGTGGCGGTCGTGTTCTTCGCGTTCCGGATCATGGTCGGCATCGCGCTCCTGATGTTCGCGCTCGTGCTGTCCGGCATCGTCCTGTTCGCGCGCGGGCGGCTCGAACAAAGCCGCACATGGCTGCGTTGCGCCACGCTCGGCATGCCGCTCGGGTTCATCGCCGTCATCGCCGGGTGGACGACGACCGAAGCCGGCCGCCAGCCGTGGACCATCTATGGCCTCCTGCGCACGAAGGATTCGGTGACGCCGTCGCTCACCGCGGCGAATGTCGGGCTGTCGTGGCTGCTCTACGTGCTCGCGTATCTCGTGATCTTCGGCGCCGGTTTCACGCTGCTGCGGCGGCTCGTGCGCGTCGGGCCGTCCGAGGCGACGCAAGGACATGAAGGCGATCAGCTGGAGCCCGAGAAGCGTGCCGCGCGGCCGCTTTCCGCGCTTTCGAACAAGACCGTTGCGGCGGCGGGCGCGAAGAGCAACGAACCGCCGCCGCGCGCTTGACCGCAACCTGCATGGTCGACAGGAGACTTTGCGATGCTCGATCTCGTGCCGCTCTGGGCCGCCATTCTCGCGCTGGCGGTGTTCATGTACGTGCTGCTCGACGGCTTCGATCTCGGCGTCGGCATGGTGTTTCTGTTGCGGCGCGACCCGCACGACCGCGACATGATGATCAATTCGGTCGCGCCCGTCTGGGACTTCAATGAAACCTGGCTGATTCTGGGCGGCGGCGGGTTGCTGGCGGTGTTTCCGCTCGCGTTCGCGATCATCGTGCCGGCCGTCTATTTCCCGATTCTCTTCATGCTGCTCGGGCTGATCTTTCGCGGCGTCGCGTTCGAGTTCCGCGAAGTGGTCGGCGCGCGCAAATGGCTCTGGGACGGCGCGTTCGGCTACGGCTCGCTCGTCGCGACGTTCTCGCAAGGGATCGTCCTCGGCATGTTCATCCAGGGTTTCCCGATCGAGGGACGCGTGTTTTCCGGGACGAGCTGGGACTGGGTCGCGCCGTTTCCGCTTTTGACGGGTGCGGGGCTCGTGTTCGGCTATGCGCTGCAAGGCACGACGTGGCTTGTGCTCAAGACCGAGGGCGACCTGCAGGCGTGGGGACGCCGGATGGCGCGTTTCGCGCTTATCGGCGTGATTGCGTTCATCTTGCTGATCAGCATCTCGACGCCCCTCAAGGACGCGCGAATCGCCGCGCGCTGGTTCGATTTCCCGGTGAGCTTCCTGTTCGCGCCGGTGCCCGTGCTGACGGCGCTGCTGACGTGGACGCTCTGGTCGAGCCTCGACAAGGATCGCGACGTCGTGCCGTTTCTGTGTTCGATCGGATTGTTCTTCCTGGCGTTCACCGGGCTCGTGATCAGCCTGTGGCCGTTCATCGCGCCGCCTTCGGTGACGTTGTGGGACGCGTCGGCGGCGCCGCTTTCACAGCAGTTCCTGCTGATCGGGACGATGTTCCTGCTGCCGATCATCGTGTTGTACGTGATCTGGTCGTACTGGGTGTTTCGCGGGAAAGTGCGGGGGGATATGGGGTATCACGGGTGAGCTTGCGTTTCGCCCGTCCTTACAACCGCTGCTCCACCGCCCGCTTCAGAATGCGCGTCCACTTGAGCGCCTCGCGCTTGTCGCGCATCGGCAGGCGCCATTCGCCGCGCTTCGCGTCCTTGACGTCAAGCAGAACCTGCCACGCGCCGTCCGGGCCCGCAGCCGGTTCCATCCGCGCGCCGCGCAGGTCCGCGAAAATATAGCCGCCGCGTTCGTCGCCAACGCGCAAGTCGCACAGCCGCTTGCCCGCCGCGAGGCGCACGCCGCCCCAATCGCGCCTCAGTTCGTGGGTCCAGTCGCCGTCCTGGCCGCGCGCGATGTTCGGGGCGACTTCGCGTCTGCGATGCAGCCAGTAGAGGATTCCCGCGACAACCAGCGCCGCGGCCACGACCGCCACGCCCGTCGCGACGCCGAGCCCGAAGTGCGCCGACAGTGCGTGGAACGACCACACCGCGCCGTAGATCAGCGCGACGAGGACGGCGAGCGCGACGACGATCGGCATCCGCGCGACTCAGCCGGCGTGAACGAAGACGGCGGACGTCATTGCGTGTGGTGCTTCGCGTTCCACTCGCGCAGCGCCTGCAGCGTGTTCGCGACGTGCTTCTCCGGCGAGAGGCTCGTGTACTCGTAGATGACCGTGCCGTCCGGCGCGATCACATACGACACGCGATTGGCCATCGACGCCTTCATCGGCATCGACGCGTCGTAGGACTTGATGATCTCCGAACCCGCGTCAGCCGCTACCGGGAACTTGCTGCGGCATTCGCTCACGGAGAAGCGCTTGAGCGTGTCGATGTCGTCGTGCGACACGCCGATCACGGTCGCGCCCTCGGCCTTGTACTGGTCGACGGCTTCGGCGAATTCGTGCGCCTCGATCGTGCAGCCCTTGGTGAAGGCCGCCGGATAGAAGTACAGCACAACGGGGCCCTTCTTCAGCTCGTCGGCGAGCGAGTAGTTGTACACGTTGCCGCCGAGCGATGCCTGCGCGACGAACGACGGCGCACGGTCGCCCGGCTTGAGCGTCGCAAACGCGACGAGCGCGTACGCCGCGAGTCCGGCGCCCAGCACGCCTGCCAGCATCCTGCCTGCAAAGTTGCGTTTCATGTGTCTCCCAGCCTTTCGCGTGATGACGGATATCGGGCGCCGTCTGGCGTCCGGGCGAAACACCGCACGTCTCATTCCAGCCGATGCGCGGCAAACCAGGTCGCCGCGTCGACCTGAAGCTTCGCGAGCACCGCCGGCGTGAGCCGTGCGAACGCGGCGTCGGCAAGGCTCGCATCAACTTCGGGGATGTCGCCCCGGTCGGCCGCCTGCGAAATCCGCAGCAGCACGCCGAGCGGCCCGCGTCCGTCGACGATCGCCTCGCGGATCGCCTCGGACAGGCTCAGCCGCGTCAGCGCCTCGGCAGCCGGCATGTCGAGCACGACATGCACCAGCGAGAAAATGCCGGTCATGAACGCGGAATCGGCGAACGAATCATCCGATGGACGCAACACACGCGCCGCAAGTTCCATGAATCGCGCCCGCGTGCCGACCAGTTGCACGAGCGGGTCCGAGCGCCACGGCAGGCCGCGTCCGTCGGCGTAGAGCAGGAGCTGCGTCCAGCGCGTGATCTGCCGGGTGCCGATCGCCGCGATGGCATCGCGCAGCGACGAAACATGCCGGCTCAATCCGAACGCGCTCGAATTGGCGACGCGCAGCAGTTGCACGACCACTTCGGGATTGCGCTTCAACTCTGCTTCGAGGCTGCGCATCGCGGGGTCATCGGCCAGCAGCGACAGAAGCCGCATCAGCGCGACGCGCGATGCGCTCGGGCGCCGCGTCGCGAGCACTTGCGGACGCGCGAAGAAATAACCCTGGAAGTAGTCGAAGCCGAGATCGCGGGCGCGCTGGAAATGCTCGTGCGTCTCGACCTTCTCGGCGACAAGCGCCTTGCCGCGACGCTTGACCTCCGCCGCGAGCGCCGGCAGCGCCTTCTGATCGGTGGCGAGGAAATCGATCTTCACCGTATCGACGTAGGGGAGCGCCGCGAGCAGCGTGTCGTCGAGCTTCACGACGTCGTCGAGGGCGAGCTGGAAGCCCGCATCGCGCAACTGCGAGCAGCGCCGGAACAGCGCGGCGTCGAAGGTGACGGTTTCGAGCACTTCGAGCACGAACCGGTCGGGCGGCATGATGTGGACGATGTCGTCGAACAGCAGCGCCCGGTTCATGTTCACGTAGCCGCGATAGTCGCCGAGCACGGCCGATACACCGATCTCCCCGACCGTGCGCGCCACGACATGCGCGGTCGCCTGCACGTCGTCATGGACGGGCGCGCGGTTGTCCGGACTGTCGCGGAACAACAGCTCATAGGCGTGGAGCGCACCGGAGCGATCGAGAATCGGCTGGCGTCCGAGAAAGACGCTTTCCGGTTCGCGCGCATCGTCCGGCTCGGTCGGCTGCAACGAATCGTCCATGGATCAAAAGTATGCGCTCGACCGGGACACCCTGACGCGTCGCATGGGACGCGCCTGTGTTCCGGTCAGCGATGGCCGAACTGAACTCGTATCACACATGGGCGGGCAAGTCGAGGAAGTGGTTCGTAATCGGTAAAAGAAACGCAAATTTGCGTTTCTGTAAGGTGTATTCAATCAAATTCCGGTAGGAAATGCCGCAATCGCCGCGACACTTTAACCCAAAACCATGGGTCCTCACAGGAATCAAAGGGCCGACAAAAATTAAACATCGGTCGGGAGCGGCCGTCCGTGGTGGCGGCCCGGGGCCGGCGCGCCCATTAAAGTAATTCGTGACATAGCCGATAACCTGCCTGATAGGGCGTGTACCTGTTGCGCGAAAAACGCGCGAGAAATTTGCGCGGGCAATCTCTCAAGAGCACGTGCCGCCACGCGTCCACCGACAGGTCACGCAACCAGAAGGCCATCACGAGAACATGCAAGCGAACCGGAACACTGTCCCCCGCCGCCTCTGGCGCGCCGCACTCGACACCGCGCTCGGTCTCATCGGCGCGTCGAGGCGGCACGCGCACGCGCCGGCCGCGGGCGACGCAGACGAACGCAGCGCGGCATCGGACCTTCCCAGCCCCGCATCCGCCGACACGACCGAAGCGCCGGCGCCGGCGGCAGCCGTCGAGCGGTCGTTGCCTGCGCATCTCGAGACGACGCTCGGCACGGTCGACTTCCTCGCTCAACTCGATGATTCATTGCGCTTCGTCTACGTGTCGGATGCGAGCATCAGCTTCATCGGCTATCACCGCGACTATCTCGGCATGCTGACGCTCCACGACCTCGTGGCGTCGAACGAAGCCGACGAGCTGAACGCGCTCGTGGGGCGCGCGCAGGCAAGCGGCAAGCTCGAATCCGCGACGCTTTCGCTCGTCAAGTCGCTGACTTATCCGATCACGGTCGAACTGCGCCTCCTTTCGACCGTCGCGCAGGGCGTGCCGGGCTTCGCGCTCGCGGCGTTCGAGGTCTCGCGCTGGCGCGACAACGAGGCGCGGCTCATGCACGCGCTCCACCACGACCCGCTGACCGGCCTGGAGAACCTCACGGCGCTGATCGCCGCGGTCAACGCCGTGCAGGCGGAAGCCGAGCACACGCGCACGCAGGCGGCGCTCGTGCTCGTCGACATCGACGACTATCAGCGCATCAACCGCGCGCTCGGCTACGATGCCGGCGACGACATGCTGCGCGAGACCGCGCGTCGCATCCAGCACGCGGCGGCGCACGGCGAGCGCGTGGCGCGCGTCGCGAGCGACGAGTTCGCGGTCCTGCTGCCGGCGGGCACGACAGCCGAAGCCGCCGAAAGTCTCGGCCGGCGCGTGCTGACGGCGATCGCGCAGCCGTATCGCTATCGCGGGCAGCACACGCATCTTTCCGCGAGCGTCGGCGTCGCGCTCTATCCCGATCACGCCGATCCGGCGACGGGCGCCGACGCGGCCGGCGGCCCGGGCAGCACGGCCGGCGCGCATCTGCTGCGCATGGCCGATCATGCGCTCGCCGAGGCGAAGTCGTCGGGCGGCAATACGGTCGTCTTCCACATGGTCGACGACGACCCGACCGACGCCGAGCGGCTGAAGCTCGAAGCCGATCTCTACGAAGCCGTGCGCAACGGCGAGTTTTCGCTGCACTTCCAGCCGATCACGAGCAGCCACTCCGGCGGCGTGGTGGGCGTGGAGGCGCTGATGCGCTGGCAGCATCCGGTGCACGGGCTCGTGCCACCGTCGACTTTCATTCCGCTCGCCGAATCGATCGGGCTCATCAACTATCTCGGCAACTGGGTGCTGAAGGCCGCGTGCATGCAGCTCGTGCAATGGGATGCGATCGGTATCCGGCTCGACTACGTGTCGGTGAACGTGTCGCCGCAGCAGTTCCGCGACAAGCGTTTCACCTTCGCGGTGCAGGAAGCGCTCACGCTGACAGGGCTCGATCCGCGGCGGCTCGTGTTCGAGATCACCGAAAGCCTCCTGATGCACGATCCCGAGGAAGCGACGCGGCTCCTGCAGAAGCTGAGGGCGTTCGGCATCCGCTTCGCCGTCGACGACTTCGGCACCGGCTATTCCAGCCTCGCCTATTTGCAGCGCTTTCCGCTTTCGAAGCTCAAGATCGACCGGAGTTTTGTCGAAAACCTGCTTACCTCCCGCAATAACCGCGCAATCGTGAGCGCGGTGGTGGGGCTGGCCCAGTCGCTCGGGCTGGAACTCGTCGCGGAAGGCGTCGAAACGGAAGCGCAGCGCGAGCTTCTGACCGAAATGGGCTGCGATCACATCCAGGGCTGGCTCATCAGCCACGCGCTGCCTTCGGAAGAGCTCGCACGGTCGTTCCAGTCGAACTCGCTCTTCCTTCACGAGGCATTATGAGATAGGGCACGTTCGTGTTTTAATCCGGGAGCGTGCCGCGCAAACCGCCTCTCATCGTCGTATCGCCGTATCACTGCAGCACCGTATATCGTTCCGGCCTGTTTCTCCGCTTTTCCGTTCGACGGGGAACGGGCCGAAGATTGACGCCGCGCCGGCCCGCCGCCGCGGCACCAGCAGGGCTTTCTCACAATACGCATGGCAAGCACCGTCAAGGCCGAATTACTGGACAAGCTGTGGCAGCGCATGAGCGAGCGCGGGGACTTCCCGATGCTCTCTCAGGCGCTGCGCACAACCGTGTCCGCGATGAGCGACGACGACCTCGACTTCACTGCCCTCGTGCAAGTCGTGCTGTCGGATTTCGGCCTCACGCAGAAGGTGCTGCGCCTCGCCAATTCGGCGATGTACATGGCGTTCGGCGGCAACATCACGACCGTCACGCGCGCGCTGATGGTGCTCGGCATGGATGCGGTCGGGCACCTCGTCGTCGGGCTGAAGCTCGTCGACCACTTTCATGCGAGCGTGCCGCGCCGCATCGACGCCAAGCTCGAACTGAACCGCACGCTGCTCTCGGGCGCGGTCGCGCGCCAGATCACCGAGCACACCGACCTGCGTTCGGCGGAGGAAGCGGTCGTCTGCACGCTGATGCGGCAGATCGGCAAGCTGCTCGTCGCGTTCTATCTGGAAAGCGAGTGGGACCAGTTGCGCCGCAAGGCGGCCGCCGAGAACATCAGCGACAGCAGCGCGTGTTCGGAGCTCCTTGGCGTCTCGTTCGAGGAGATCGGCATCGAGGCTGCGGACCGCTGGCGGCTGCCGGAGACGATCCGCGCGGGCATGCGCGCGAGCGACCCGCAGGCGCCCGATCAGACCGTGCCGCGCCACGTCGCCTGGCTGCAGGCCGTGACGAACTATTCGACCGAAGTCGCCGATGCGCTGACCGCGCAGAACATGGCGGGCGAAAATCGCGAGTCGCTGCTCGTCGACATTGCGAACCGTTACAGCGGCGCGCTGAACACCGACGCCGAGACGCTCGCCGCGATGAGCATCGCGCTTGCGAACGAAGAGAGCGGCGAAGGCGTGATGCGCGAGATCGTCGAATTGCGTGCGAACGCCGATGCGATCGCGCGCGCGGGGGTGTCGGCGGAAGCGCGGATCGGTGCGGGACTGGACGATTTGCGCGCGTTGCCGTCGAAGAATGCGCTTGGGCCGGTGCTCGCGCTGGCTTCGGAAGCAGTGCTGGCAGGCCTGGGCTTTTCGCGGACGGTGGTTTTCGTGCGCCAGGCCAACGACGAATTCCACGCACGGCTCGGGCTCGGGCCGAACGTGGAGAGAATGCTCCCGACGCTACAGTTCGCGGCGGCTTTCCAGCCGGACGTGTTTCATCTTGCGATCTCGAATCCGGTGGGCATCTTCATCGAGAATGCGCACGATCCGCGGATCGAGGCGCGTTTGCCGCGCTGGTTCAAGCAGGCATTCGGCGATGCCAAGGCGTTCGTGCTGCTGCCCGTGAAGGCCAACGACTCGACAGTCGCGCTCGTTTATGGCGACTGGACGCTTTCGCCGCAGGTGCGCAAGATCACGCCGCCGGAGATGAGTGCGCTCAATGAGCTCACACGGGAACTCAGCCGGTTCTTTTCCAGTGCGGATTGGAAGGAAGTCGAGCTGCTCTAGGGGGGTGCTGGCGCTTTGGGGTATGCGCTTCTATGGAACTTGCTTTCTTATCGGTCTATTAGCACTGCCCCTGTCCGGGGCGGGACTTACTTTCTTTGCTGCGGCAAAGAAAGTAAGCAAAGAAAGCAGCTTTTTATTCAGCAGTCACAACACGTCAACGCGATTGAAGTACTGAGTGGACATCCCGCCTAAGTGTCGCCCTCAAGCATCCACCCGGCTAGGCGCGCGCACGCACTGACACCTCCTGCACTCACGCGAAGTGGTAAGCGCTCCGTTCAGCTCCGTCCGCGCTTCGCGCGGACGACGGGCACAACAAAAACCAGCGGACTACCACCTCAACCGCGAAGCTCAAGCGCGCGACCGATGTATCCCTCGTTAGCGAAGCGGAAACGGATGAATGATTGCTGTGCCAGTTTGTTCACTGTGCGATGACACAGTGGTTAATCGCACCAATCCCCTTTAGTCCTTTGAGGGCGACACTTAGGCGGTATGACCACTCAGTACTTCAAGAGCGTTGCCGCCTCAAGACTGTTGCCTAGAAAAGCTGCTTTCTTTGCTTACTTTCTTTGCCGCAGCAAAGAAAGTAAGTCCCGCCCCGGACAGGGGCAATGCTAATAGACCGCTAAGAAAGCAGGTTCCATAGAAGCGGAAGAACATCGAACGGCGTTCGAACAGCAACCGCTCAATCAGCCCAACTGAAACTTCCCGACTAACCCCTTGAGCGCCCTCGCCTGATCATCGAGCGACTGCGCGGCGGCAGCCGCCTGCTCCACGAGCGCTGCATTCTGCTGAGTCCCGGCGTCCATCTGCGTGACCGCGCGGCTGATCTCCTCGATGCCGCTCTTCTGCTCCGCCGACGCCGCCGATATCTCGCCCATGATGTCGGTCACGCGCTTGACCGCCTTCACCACTTCGTCCATCGTGGCGCCAGCCTCTTGCGCGTAGGTCGAGCCGTCCGTCACGCGCGATACCGACGCGTGAATCAAGCCCTTGATCTCCTTCGCTGCAGCCGACGAACGCTGCGCGAGCGATCGCACCTCGCCCGCCACCACCGCGAAGCCGCGCCCCTCCTCGCCCGCGCGCGCCGCTTCGACCGCCGCGTTCAGCGCGAGAATGTTCGTCTGGAACGCAATGCCCTCGATCACGCCGATGATGTCGCCGATACTCTTCGCGCTCGCGTTGATCTGCTCCATCGTCGCGACCACGCGTCCGACCACTTCGCCGCCCTTCTCCGCGATATCGGATGCGTTGTGCGCCAGCATGCTCGCCTGCTGCGCGTTGTCGGCGTTCTGACGCACCGTCGACGTCAGCTGCTCCATACTCGTCGCCGTCTTTTCGAGCGCGACCGCCTGCTCCTCCGTGCGATGCGAGAGGTCGACATTGCCCGTCGAAATCTCGCTCGAGGCCGAAGCGATCGCCTCCGCGCTCGCCGCAATCTCGCCGACCGTCGACGACAGGCCGGACTGCATGTCCGACAGCGCCCGCAGCATGCTCGCGTGGTCGCGCGTCGAGATGTCGATGCGGTTCGACAGATCACCCGCCGCAATGCGGCTCGCAATCTCCTTCGCATAGCCCGGCTCGCCGCCGAGCTGTCCCGCAAGGCGCCGCACGACCCATTCACTCACGACGATCGCAAGCACGAAGAGCGCGACCGTCAGCGCAGAGACCATCACGAACGACGACTGATAGATGAACGCGGCGGCATCGATGGTCGCCTTGGCGGCGGCGCCCCGGCGCGCGACGAGATCGTCGACCATCTTTTCGAGCTTGCCTGTTTCGACCAGCAGCGACACATCCTGGATGCCCACCTGCCAGTTCATCTGCGAAAGATCGAGCGGCTGCTCCTTCACGAGCTTGAGGAAGGTGCGCAGGTTCTCGCTCCACTTCGTGACCGCCGCGGCGAAGCGCTTCTGCTGCGCGAGCGCATCCTGGTCGGAAGCGTCGATGTACTGCTGCAACTGCGCCTGTTCCTTGCCGATCTCCGCAAGCGCCTGTTCGATCTGCGCGCCGAGTTCGTCGCGTTCCTTGGCCGTGGTCGCGGTGAGCAGCATCTTTTGCGAGCGGCTCGCGCGCAGCAGATAGCCGCGGGTTTCCTCGGCGGCCCGGCTCGCGACATAGCCTTGTGTGTAGATCGATCCGGTAGAGCCGTTCAGACGGCTGATCTGCGTGAGCGCGATCGCGCCGATCACGAGCGTGCCCGCCAGCACGAGCGCGAAGGCGAGCCTGAGCGACACCTTCACGGACAGCCCGCCACGGCCGGCGGCCGTGCGGCCCGTTCTTGATGCACTTGAACCCTTTGAAGCTTGCGAGACGGAGCCCGCGCCGGCATGGCCGCGCAGCGAAAACGGTTTCATCGATTCATTCCCCGAATGATTCTGGTTGCAGGCCGCGTCGTCGAAAGACGCACGCCTTTGTCACTGGTCTACGGCAGTTCCGTCGCAAGTCTTGAGTAGGTGTTTCCCGCGCCCCGGTTCCGGGAATCCGCGCGCCGCTTGCGATCCTGCCGCCGTCGTCGCGTTATAACCGGCCAAAAAAAACGTGCGTGCGCAAATCTCGCTGCGTCCGGCTTGCCTGCCCGATTCGCGACAAAGGTTGGCAGGACAACGCGTACCGGACAAACTAAACTACGACCTATTCGACCTGCTCATGAATCGCCTAATACAGCGAGCGGGGCTGAAAAAAGATCCAAGAGACAACCTTTCGGCAGACTTTTCACCATGCAAACAAGCATCGACAAAGCCGCGCTGAGTGCGGCGCCGTCCGCATCGGCGCCTCCGGCCGCCGCGCAACGCACGGTCTATTCGGTTCTGGGTGCGATCAGCTTCTCGCACTTGCTGAATGACATGATCCAGTCGCTGATCCTCGCGATCTATCCGATGTTCAAGAGCGAATTCGCGCTGTCGTTCGCGCAGATCGGACTCATCACGCTGACCTACCAGATCACGGCGTCGCTGCTGCAGCCGCTGGTCGGCCTCTATACCGACAAGCATCCGAAACCCTGGTCGCTGCCCGTCGGCATGGGCTTCACGCTCGCCGGACTGCTCCTGATGTCGGTCGCGGCCAACTTTCCGACGCTGCTCGTCGCGGCGGCGCTCGTTGGCTGCGGGTCGTCGGTATTTCACCCGGAGTCCTCGCGGGTGGCGCGCATGGCCTCCGGCGGCAAGCACGGCCTCGCGCAGTCGCTTTTCCAGGTGGGCGGCAACGCCGGCTCGTCGCTCGGGCCGCTGCTCGCCGCGCTGATCGTGATTCCGCACGGACAGAAGAGCATCGCGTGGTTCTCGGCGGCGGCGCTCGTCGCGATCGTCGTGCTGGCGAACATCGGCCGCTGGTACAAGCGCCATCCCGCGACGAAGAAGGGCCGCGCGCAGGTCGCGCACGCCACCCTGCCGCGCAACAAGGTGATCGTCTCGATGAGCGTGCTCGTGCTGCTCGTGTTCTCCAAGTACTTCTACATGGCGAGCATCATGAGCTACTTCACGTTCTATCTGATCAGCAAGTTCGGGCTGTCGGTGCAAAGCGCGCAGGTGCATCTGTTCGTGTTCCTCGCGGCGGTCGCGGCGGGCACGATCATCGGCGGCCCGGTCGGCGACCGCATCGGGCGCAAGGTCGTGATCTGGGTGTCGATTCTCGGCGTCGCACCGTTCACGCTGCTTTTGCCCTATGCAAACCTTTTCTGGACCGGCGTGTTGTCGGTGATCATCGGGCTCGTGCTGGCGTCGGCGTTCTCGGCGATCCTGGTCTATGCGCAGGAATTGATTCCGGGCAAGGTCGGGATGGTCGCGGGACTGTTCTTCGGCTTCGCGTTCGGCATGGGCGGCGTGGGCGCCGCGGTGCTCGGTCATCTCGCCGATACGACCAGCATCGACTACGTGTACAAGCTCTGTTCGTTCCTGCCGCTGATCGGCATGCTGGCGGTGCTGCTGCCGCGCACGTCCGAGCTGAAGCCGAAGACAGCCTGACGACGCGCGTCACGCCTCAAAAAAAAGCCCGCTTCGACGACGTCGAAGCGGGCGTTTTCCTTGGTACGCCTGATGCGCGTATCAGCTTCCCGCGCCGAGCGCCGCCTTCACCTGCTGCAACGCGCCGATGTCCTCGATGGTCGGCAGGTCGCCCGGTTCGCGCCCTTCGGCGAGCGCGGCGATCGCGCGGCGCAGGAGCTTGCCCGAGCGCGTCTTCGGCAGCATCGATACGAAATGCACGCGCGCCGGCCGTGCGATCGCGCCCAGTTGCGTATCGACGGTATGCGCGAGTTCAGCTTCCAGCCCTTCGCGCACGCCCGGTGCGTTCAGGCGATCCGCGTCGCGCAGCACGACGAAGGCGAGCGCGGCCTGTCCCTTCACCGGATCCGCGACGCCGACGACCGCCACTTCCGCAACCGCCGGATGGCTCGACAGCGCCTCCTCGATCTCGCGCGTACCGAGCCGGTGCCCCGCGACATTGATGACATCGTCCGTGCGCCCGAGGATCGAGACGTAACCGTCGTCGTCCTGCACGCCCCAGTCGAAGGTCGAATAAATCTGCTGGTTCGGCACGCTCTTCCAGTAGGTATCGACGAAACGCCGGTCGTCGCCCCACACGGTCTGCATGCAGCCGGGCGGCAGCGGATAGTCGAGCGCGATCACGCCCTTCTCGCCCGGCGCGCAGATCTCGCCCGTCTGCTCGTCGCGCAGGGTGAGGTTGAAGCCCATCGACGGCACGCCCGGCGAGCCGAGCTTCGGCGGCAGGTCTTCGATGCCGTGCGGGATCGCGATCATCGGCCAGCCGGTCTCCGTCTGCCAGTAATTGTCGACGACGGGTTTTCTGAGCGCGCTCTGGATCCATTGCGCGGTCGGTTCGTCGAGCGGCTCGCCCGCGAGAAAGAGCGTACGCAGGCTCGACAGGTCCGCCTGCTGCATCAGTTGCGGGTCCTGCTTCTTGAGCACGCGGATCGCGGTCGGCGCGGTGAACATCAGGTTGATCCCGTACTGCTCGACAAGCCGCCACCAGACGCCGCCGTCCGGTCGCACGGGCGTGCCTTCGTACATGACGGTCGTGAGCCCCGCGATCAGCGGCGCATAGATGATGTAGCTGTGGCCGACCACCCAGCCGATGTCCGATGCGGTGAACATCACATCGCCCGCCGAGCCCTGGAAAATGTGCTCCATCGATGCCGCGAGCGCGACCGCATAGCCGCCTACATCGCGCTGCACGCCCTTTGGCCGCCCGGTCGTGCCTGACGTGTAGAGCACATACGACGGTTCGTTCGATTCGAGCCATTCGCACGGCACGTAGGCATCGAAGAACTGTTCGCGCAGCGGTTCGTAGGCGACCAGATATGGCGCCTGCAGGCGCTCGGGTGCGAGCTGGCGGTCGATCAGGAGCACCTGCGGCACCTTGTATTCGGCGCGGGAGAGCGCTTCGTCGACGAGCGGCGTGTAGTCGATCACCTTGCCCGCGCGCGCGCCGGCATCGGCGGTGATGATGAGCGCGGGCTTCGCATCGTCGATGCGGGCCGCGAGGTTCGGCGCCGCGAAGCCGCCGAACACGACCGAATGAATCGCGCCGAGCCGCGCGCAGGCGAGCATCGCGAAGAGCGCTTCGGCAATCATCGGCAGATAGATCAGCACGCGATCGCCCTTTTTCACGTGCAGGGAGCGCATCACGGCCGCCATACGGTTCACTTCGGCATGCAGTTCCGCATACGTGTAGCGGCGCTCGATGCCCGTCTCCGTCGAGACATAGATCAGCGCGTCCTGCTGTGCGCGCGACGCGAGATGACGGTCGACCGCGTTGTAGCAGAGATTCGTGCGCCCGCCGACGAACCAGCGAGCGAACGGCGGATTGCTGTCGTCGAGCACCTGGTCGAACGGCGTCTCCCAGTGGATGCGGCGCGCCTGTTCGCCCCAGAACGCTTCGGGCGCTTCGATCGAACGGCGAAACTCCTCACGATAAGTCGTCATTCGCTCCCTCTGATAGCAGTGTGCTGGTTGCTTCAGAGCATAGAGCAGCCCGACAGGCCGTGCTAGAGAGGGGCCGCCCTATGAGCGCGGCGGCCGGCGGGCCCCGCGGCCTCGCGCTGTTCGGCGGCCGAGTGCTTGAGCAGCACGGGCGCGAGGTCGACGGCCACGCGCATGCTCGACACCACGACCGTGCGCACGCCGCTGTCCTGCGTGACGATGCGCCACGCTTCGCGGGTCGTCGCGCGTGCTTCGATGCGCGGCTCGATCACGATGAAGCCGCGGCAGTACGCGTACAGCGTCGCCGACTGCGAGCGCAGCCACGCGGTGCGCAGGCGGGTGTCGTCGATGGTTTCGACGGCGCCGTGCTCCGACACGATGACGAACGGCGTCTTCAGCGCGAGCAGGCGCTGCATTTCGACGCGCCACGCAAACGCATAGCCCGGCTTCACCGCGCGGCGGCGCAGCCGCACGAGCGGAAAGCGGCTCGCGTCGTGCATCGGCTGTTCGGGGGGCTGGATGGCCGTAGCCGTCGCGGAGGTCGGAGTGAGATCGGAAGCAATCACAGCGGTTTCGGGCTCCAGTAGTTCAATGCGGCGACGAGGTTGCCCCACTGCGACCGACGCGCGTTTACTCGCTTTTTCGACGCTGCCTGCTGTGCGGCTCGCTCGCTTTGAACGGGCGCGCAGGCCGCGCTCGTCTCCCACGCGCGACGCGTGGTGTCGAGCACCTTCGCCGCGTTCACGGAGATCGTGGGCGCGGCGTTGTAGGCATCGCCGGTAGGTAGATCGCTGTCGATTGGCGCGTTAGTCATGTCGGGCCTCCTGTCGACCAGAGTGGCAGTGCACCGCCTTACTCGGGTCCCATGCAAGAAATTTGCTGTCGTCCGAACCCATTGTATTGAGAATCATTCTCAACTACAAGCGGGTTTTTGCGGATGGAAGCCGGAAGCGATTCAGGAGCGGGAACGCAGAAAGCGCGACAGGATGCCAGACGAATACGTCCCGGCGATCGCCGTGAGGAATTCGGCAAAGGAAGCGGGAGCGGCGGCGTCGGCGGTATCGGAGATCGTGCGCACGACCGCGCACGGCACACCGTACTCGTAGCAGACCTGCGCGAGCGCGGCGCCTTCCATCTCGACGGCGAGCGCGTCCGGCAAGACTTCGCGCAATGCGAGCACCGCATCGTGGCTCGCGATGAAGCGGTCGCCGCTGACGATCAGACCGCGATGCACGCGTGGGCGCGTCACCGTGAAGCGCTCCTGCAGCGCATCGCCGGCTTGTTCGAGAAACTCCTCGCACGCGGCCACGAGCGGCGCACTCAGCTCGGCGGAGGTCTCGAAGCGCGCCTTGTCGAGCAGCGGCACTTCGAAGCGCGGAAAGAGCGGCGATGCGTCGAGGTCGTGCTGCATGAGCGCATCCGCCACGACGATGTCGCCCACCTGCACGTCCGCGTGTAAGCCGCCCGCGACGCCCGTGAATACGATCGCGTCGGCCCCGAACTCGTGGATGAGCGCGGTAGCCGTCGTCGCGGCGGCGACCTTGCCGATGCGCGCGAGCGTCGCGACAGCGCGCACGCCGTGCACCTCGCCCACGTGATATTCGCGCTGGCCGAGCGTGATCGTTTCGACTTCGCCGGCGGCGCGCATATCGGCGATCAGGTCACCGAGTTCCTGCGGCAGCGCCGCCATGATGCCGAGCATCGTCACTCCACGGCCTGCAGTTTCGCGACCGCGAGCGCGAGCCATTTCTCGCCGTGCCGCTTGAAGCGAACCTGCGCGCGGGCGTCGGCGCCCGAGCCTTCGAGCGCCGTGACCGTTCCTTCACCGAACTTCGTATGAAAGACCGCCTGGCCGACCTTGAAGCCGGTTTCCGCGGCGCGTTGCTGGTTGGCGAACGCGGGCACAGGCGCGCCGGCGTCCGGATTCACATAATCCGACGACGATGACCGCTCACGTCCCGGCCGCGCGAACCAGTCGCGGCCCCAGCCGGCATTGTCCGACCGTCCGCCCCAGCGCGCGCCCGCTTCCACCTTCGGCGTGAGCCATTTGAGCGAGCCTTCGGGCAGTTCGTCGAAGAAGCGCGAGCGGATGTTGTAGCGTGTCTGACCATGCAGCATGCGGCTCTGCGCAAAGGAGAGATAAAGCCGCTCCTTCGCCCGCGTGATCGCCACGTAGGCGAGCCGCCGCTCTTCCTCCAGGCCATCGGTCTCCTGCGCGCTGTTCTCGTGCGGAAACAGGCCCTCTTCCAGCCCGGTGATGAAGACCGCCGTGAATTCGAGCCCCTTCGCCGCGTGGACCGTCATCAGTTGCACCGCGTCCTGGCCCGCCTGCGCCTGGTTGTCGCCCGCTTCGAGCGACGCGTGCGACAAAAAGCCCGCGAGCGGCGTCATCGTGTCGGGGTTTTGCGCGGGATCGGCGGGACTCGCGGGATCGAGCACGTCGACGGAAGGATCGTCGGTTGCGAGCGCGATTTCCGGCGCCGCCGTCGCGCCCGGGCGCAGCGGAATCGAGCGCGCGGGCGTGTCGAGCCCGTAGCCCTCTTCGCTCACGAACGCCGCTGCCGCGTTGACCAGTTCCTGCAGGTTTTCCAGCCGGTCCTGTCCTTCGCGCTCGGTTTCGTAGTGGGCGGCGAGACCGCTCGCGCGAATCACGTATTCGACCGTCTCCGGCAGGCTCATCTGCTGCGTCTCGGCGCGCATTTTCGCGATCAGCGTCGCGAACGCCCCGAGACTCGAACCCGCCTTGCCCGCGACATAAGGCACGGCGGCAGCCATCGAACAGTTGTAGAGGCGCGCCGCATCGGCGAGTTGCTCGATCGAGCGCGCCCCGATTCCGCGCGTCGGGAAATTCACGACGCGCGCGAACGCGGTGTCGTCGTTGGGGTTGTCGATCAGGCGCAGATACGCGAGCGCATGCTTCACTTCCTGCCGCTCGAAGAACCGCAGGCCGCCATACACGCGATACGGAATGCCCGCGTTCACGAGCGTGTGCTCGATCGTGCGCGACTGCGCGTTGCTCCGGTACAGCACCGCGACTTCGCCGCGCGACAGGCCCGTGTTGATCAGCGCCTTGATTTCCTCGACGATCCAGCCCGCTTCCTGCGAATCCGTCGCCGCCTCGTAGACGCGCACCGGCTCGCCGTGTCCAGCGTCCGTGCGCAGATTCTTGCCGAGCCGCCGGGAGTTGTTCGCGATCAGGAAGTTGGCCGTATCGAGGATATGGCCGTGCGAGCGGTAGTTCTGCTCCAGCTTGATCAGATTGCGCACGCGGAATTCGCGCTCGAAGTCATGCATGTTGCCGACGTTCGCGCCGCGAAACGCGTAAATCGACTGGTCGTCGTCACCGACGGCGAAGATCGCGTTGTGTTCGCCCGCCAGCAGCTTGAGCCACGCGTACTGGAGCTTGTTGGTGTCCTGGAACTCGTCGACGAGAATCTGCCTGAAGCGCGCCTGATAGTGCGCCCGAAGCGGCGGATTGTGTGCGAGCAGTTCGTAGCAGCGCAGCAGCAGCTCCGGGAAATCGACGACGCCCTCGCGCTGGCACTGCTGGTCGTAGGCTTCGTACAACTCGACGAACTTGCGGTTGAATGCATCGGTCGCATCGACGTCCTTGGGACGCAGGCCCTGCTCTTTCGCGTTGTTGATGAAGTACTGGAGGTTCTTCGCCGGATACTTTTCGTCGTCGATGTTGAGGCCTTTCATCAGACGTTTGATCGCGGAAAGCTGGTCGGCGGTGTCGAGGATCTGGAACGTCTGCGGCAGGCCGGCGTCGCGGAAATGCGCGCGCAGCATGCGGTTGCACAGGCCGTGGAACGTGCCGATCCACATGCCGCGCGTATCGATCGGCACGAGTGCGGACAGCCGCGACATCATCTCCCGCGCGGCCTTGTTCGTGAACGTGACGGCGAGAACGGTCGGCGGCGACGCATAACCCTGCTGGATGAGCCACGCGATGCGCGTGATGAGAACACGCGTCTTGCCGCTGCCGGCGCCCGCGAGGATCATCGCCGGCTCGTTTGGCAGCGTGACGGCGGCGAGTTGTTCGGGATTCAGGTTGGCAAGCAGATCGGGCATGAGGAAAGTCTTCCGGTGGGTCGAACATTATAAGACCGCTCCGATGGGCCCGTTCGACGATACCGCTCGCAATCGATGCACGCCGCTCACGGCACCATGGCCGCCGCGCCGGCCGCTTTCGTCCGACCGTCGGCGCGAAACCTTATAATTCGCTGTCCATCCGCATTTTTTCACGCATTTTTCGGCAGATTCCACAATGAGCGACAGCACGCTTGCGAAGAGCTTCGAGCCCCAAGATATCGAGTCCCAATGGGGCCCGGAATGGGAAAAACGCGGTTATGCCGCCCCTGATTTCAAGCCGGGCGCTACGAATTTCTCGATCCAGCTGCCGCCGCCGAACGTCACCGGCACGCTGCATATGGGTCACGCGTTCAACCAGACCATCATGGACGGCCTCACGCGCTATCACCGCATGCTCGGCGACAACACGCTGTGGGTGCCGGGGACGGATCACGCGGGCATCGCGACGCAGATCGTCGTCGAGCGACAACTCGATGCAAAAGGCATCTCGCGCCACGATCTCGGCCGCGAGGAGTTCCTGAAACGCGTCTGGGCGTGGAAGCAGGAATCCGGCTCGACCATCACGAACCAGGTCCGGCGCCTGGGCGCCTCGATCGACTGGTCGCGCGAATACTTCACGATGGACGACAAGATGTCGGCCGCCGTGCGCGACGTGTTCGTCACGCTCTCCAGGCAGGGCCTGATCTATCGCGGCAAGCGGCTCGTGAACTGGGACCCGGTGCTCGGCACCGCAGTGTCCGATCTCGAAGTGGTCAGCGAGGAAGAAAACGGCAGCCTCTGGCACATCAGCTATCCGCTGCCGGACGGCTCGGGCCACCTGACGGTCGCGACCACGCGTCCCGAAACGATGCTCGGCGACGTCGCCGTGATGGTGCATCCGGAAGACGAGCGCTATGCGCACCTGATCGGCAAGACAGTCGTCCTGCCGCTCTGCGACCGCGAAATCCCCGTCATCGCCGACGATTACGTCGACCGCGAATTCGGCACCGGCGTGGTGAAGGTCACGCCCGCGCACGATTTCAACGACTATCAGGTCGGCCAGCGCCACAAGCTGCCGCAGATCGAAATCCTCACGCTCGACGCGAAGATCAACGACAACGCGCCCGCGAAATATCGCGGCATGGATCGTTTCGAGGCGCGCAAGCAAGTGGTCGCCGACCTCGAAGCGCTCGGCCTGCTCGATTCGGTCAAGCCCCACAAGCTGATGGTGCCGCGCGGCGACCGCACGGGCGTCGTGATCGAACCGATGCTCACGGATCAGTGGTTCGTCGCGATGAGCAAGCCGGCGCCGGAAGGCACGTTCAATCCGGGCAAGTCGATCGCCGAAACGGCGCTCGATGTCGTGAGGAACGGCCAGATCAGGTTCGTGCCGGAGAACTGGACGACCACGTACTACCAGTGGCTCGAAAACATCCAGGACTGGTGCATCTCGCGTCAGTTGTGGTGGGGCCACCAGATTCCCGCGTGGTACGGCGAAAACGGCGAGATCTTCGTCGCGAAGACGGAAGACGAAGCCCGCGCCGAAGCGCAGTCGCAAGGCTACACAGGCCCGCTCAGGCGTGACGACGATGTCCTCGACACCTGGTTCTCGTCCGCGCTCGTGCCTTTCTCGTCGCTCGGCTGGCCGAACGAGACGAAGGAACTGCAGGCGTTCTTGCCGTCGTCGGTGCTGGTGACGGGCTTCGACATCATCTTCTTCTGGGTCGCCCGGATGGTGATGATGACCACGCATTTCACCGGCAAGGTGCCGTTCGACACCGTCTATGTGCACGGCCTCGTTCGCGACGCGGAAGGCCAGAAGATGTCGAAGAGCAAGGGCAACACGCTCGACCCGATCGATATCGTCGATGGCATCGGGCTCGATGCGCTCGTCGCCAAGCGCACGACCGGCCTCATGAACCCGAAGCAGGCCGCGCAGATCGAGAAGAAGACGCGCAAGGAATTCCCCGAAGGCATTCCCGCGTTCGGCACCGACGCACTGCGTTTCACGATGGCGTCGATGGCAACGCTCGGTCGCAACGTGAATTTTGATCTGGCACGCTGTGAGGGCTACCGCAATTTCTGCAACAAGCTCTGGAATGCCACGCGCTTCGTGCTGATGAATACCGAAGGCCACGATTGCGGCTTCGGGCATCCGGAAGGCTGCGCGCCGGGCGACTGCGGCCCGGGCGGCTACACCCATTTCTCGCAGGCCGACTTCTGGATCGTTTCGCTGCTCCAGCGCGTGGAAGCGGAAGTCGAAAAGGGTTTCGCGGACTATCGCTTCGACAACGTAGCAAGCGCAATTTACAAGTTCGTGTGGGACGAATACTGCGACTGGTATCTCGAACTCGCGAAGGTGCAGATCCAGACCGGCACGCCGGAACAGCAGCGCGCCACGCGCCGCACGTTGTTGCGCGTGCTGGAAACGGTGCTGCGCCTAGCGCACCCGGTGATTCCGTTCATCACCGAGGCGCTGTGGCAGAAGGTGGCGCCGCTTACCGATTCTTACCCGAAAGGCGCCAAGGAGGGCGAAGCATCGATCATGGTGCAGCGTTTCCCGCAGGCGCAGCCGGAAAAAATCGATGAATCGGCCGAACAGTGGTGCGCCGAACTGAAAGCAATCATCGATGCATGCCGTAATCTGCGCGGGGAGATGAATTTGTCGCCGGCCGTGAAGGTGCCAATGCTCGCCACCGGCGACGCCGCGCGTCTCGCCACGTTCGCGCCCTATGTCCAGGCGCTGGCGCGCTTGTCGGAAGTGCAGATCATCGCCGACGAGGCGACGCTCGACAGCCAGGCGCACGGCGCACCGGTTGCGATCGTCGGGGCGAACAAGCTGGTGCTCAAGGTCGAGATCGACGTCGCGGCGGAACGCGAGCGTTTGTCGAAGGAAGTGGACCGTCTCACGCAAGAAGTTTCCAAATGCAGTGCGAAGCTTGGAAACGAGAGTTTTGTCGCAAAGGCGCCGGCCGCCGTCGTTGAACAGGAGCGCAAAAGGCTGGCAGAATACGAAACCACTATCGCGAAGCTTCAGGCGCAATTATTGCGTCTTCCCGCTTGATCGAGCGCCAGAAGTACTGACATTGCTCGATGTTTCAATACGATTACGAGGATCAGGGTCATCACATGCTAAAAGTTACTAAGGCGGTTTTTCCCGTTGCAGGTCTCGGCACCCGATTCCTCCCGGCGACCAAGGCAAGCCCGAAGGAAATGCTGCCCGTCGTCGACAAGCCGCTGATTCAGTACGCGGTGGAAGAAGCGATGGCGGCCGGCATCACCGAAATGATCTTTGTCACGGGCCGCAGCAAGCGCGCGATCGAAGACCATTTCGACAAGTCCTATGAGATCGAGGCCGAGCTCGAAGCGCGCGGCAAGGACAAGCTGCTCGAACTCGTGCGCAGCATCAAGCCGAGCCACGTCGACTGCTTCTACGTGCGTCAGGCCGAAGCGCTCGGTCTCGGCCACGCGGTGCTGTGCGCCGAGAAGCTGGTCGGCGACAACCCGTTCGCCGTGATCCTCGCGGACGACTTGCTGTACGGCAAGCCGCCCGTGATGACGCAGATGATCGAAGTGTTCGATCACTATCACAGCTCGGTGATCGGCGTCGAAGAGATTCCGGCGCAGGATTCGAAGTCCTACGGCGTGATCGACGGCAAGGAATGGGAAAGCAACATCTTCAAGCTCGCGGGCATCGTCGAGAAGCCGGAGCCGGAAGTGGCGCCGTCGAATCTGGGCGTGGTCGGCCGTTACGTGCTCAAGCCGCGCATCTTCGATCACATCCGTGCGTTGAAGCCCGGCGCGGGCGGCGAACTGCAACTGACGGACGCGATCCAGTCGCTTCTCGCCGACGAACAAGTGCTCGCGTACAAGTATCACGGCACGCGTTTCGACTGCGGCAGCAAGCTCGGCTACCTGAAGGCGACCGTGGAATTCGCGCTGCGCCATCCGGAAGTCGCGGCGGATTTCGAAGAGTATCTGAAGACGCGTTCGCCGATTCTCGAAGGCTGATCGTTCGGTCGCTACTGCAAGCCGGAAGCAAAAATGCCCGCGATTCGCATCGCGGGCATTTTTTTGGCACTTCGGTGAAGACTTCAGCGGCGGCGCATCAGAAACACAAACGTCTTGTCCTGCGCCGTCGATTCGACGATTTCATTGCCGGTCTGTTTCGCGAACGCCGCGAAATCGCGTTGCGAGCCCGGATCGGTGGCCAGAACCTTCAGGATCTGGCCGCTCTCCATGTCGGCCAGCGCCTTCTTGGCCCGCAAAATGGGCAGCGGGCAATTGAGCCCGCGCGCATCGACTTCCTTGTGAACTTGCATCGGTGAACCTTCGGGTTGAGCCTTCACTATGCTTATCGAGACGCCTTGATTCTACCGCAGCGTCTGCAAGTTCACCGGCTGGCCGCTCTGGAAAGCCTCGCGCAACGCGATGCCGATGCGCGTCGCCTCGCGCGCGTCGGCGAGCGTGAGGCCGGTCGGCGCCCCGCCCTGCAACGCGTCGATGAATGCACGCGCCTCGTGCAGGAACGCCTCCTCGAAGCGCTCGAAGAAGGTCGGAGTGCATTCGTTGCGCACGCCGCTCGCGTCGGCGATCTCCACGCGATTCGCACGCGGATTGCGCCCGACCGAGAGCGTGCCGCCCGTGCCGATCACTTCGGTCTGCGTGTCGTGGCCGTGCGCCACCGTCCGCGACGCATAGAACACCGCGAGCCGCCCGTCCTCGAATTCGCAAATGCCGACGCCATTGTCGATGTCGCCGCATTCGCGCAAGCCTTCGTGAATCGCGATCGTTCCGCTTGCGAACACGCGCTTCGGTTGCGGATTGCCGAGCAGCCATCGCGCGAGGTCAATGTCGTGCACGCTGCAATCGAGAAAGAGCCCGCCCGAGGTCGGCGCGAAACGCACGAAGAAGCCATCGGGATCGTTCTTGTCGCAGGTCTGGGAGCGCACCATGAACGGCCGGCCGATCGAGCCCTTCGCAATTTTGTCGAACGCGTCGCGGTAGCTCGGATCGAAGCGCCGCACGAAACCGATCATCACCTGCTGCTCCGGACGACGCGCGCTCTCTTCGATCACGAGATCGCACTCGGCCAGATCGAGCGAAAGCGGCTTCTCGCAGAACACGTGCTTGCCTGCGCGCAGCGCGGCGATGATCTGCGCAGGATGCAGCGAAGTGGGCGTGACGAGCCACACGGCGTCGATCGACTGGTCTGCGAGGAGCGCGCCATAGTCGTCGTAAAGCGCGAGTTCGGGCAGGCTCACGCGCGCCCAGTTGCGCTCTTCCGCGACCGGACTGCACGCGGCCGCGAGCACGGCGCCCGGCACGCGCCACGCGAGATTCTCCGCATGCTTGCGCCCGAGCCGCCCCAGCCCGACGATGCCGATGCGAACCGGCGCGCTCATGCGACATTCTCCCCGAGCTTCACGGCCCGCCCTTCGCGCCATGAACGCGTCGCAGCTTCCGCGAGTTCGAGCGCCTTGAGTCCGTCAGCGACTGTAGTGCGAACGGGTTTGCCGTTGATCACGGCATCGAAGAAATGCGCGATTTCCAGCGCATACGCCGCGCGATAGCGTTCCAGGAAAAACGCCTCCGGCACGTCGCTCGATACCGCCGTCTTTGAATACGCGGTGACTTCGGTCGGCCGCACGTTGCCCGCCTGCAGCATGCCCGCGCTGCCGAGCAGTTCGAAGCGCTGGTCGTAGCCATACGCCGCGCGCCGCGCCGTGTTGATCTGGCAAAGGCGCCCGCGCTTCGTGCGGATCGTGACTGCCGTCGAATCGATGTCGCCGGCCTCCGCGATCGCCGGGTCGGAAAGACAGCTGCCCGTCGCGTGCAGCGTGTCGGCTTCGTCGTCGAGCATCCAGCGGAAGATGTCGAAGTCGTGGATCAGCATGTCCTTGAAGATGCCGCCCGAGTGCTTAATGTACTCGACAGGCGGCGCACCCGGATCGCGGCTCGTCACGATCAGCATCTCCGGCTCGCCGATCTCGCCCGCATCGACGCGCCCCTTCACCGCCGAGAACGTCGGATCGAAGCGCCGCTGAAAGCCGATCATGCAGACGACGCCCGCCTTCGCAACCGCATCGGCGCAGGCACGCGCGCGTTCGAGCGTGAGATCGACAGGCTTCTCGCAGAACACATGCTTCTTCTGTGCCGCGGATTGCAGGATCAGGTCGGCGTGCGTATCGGTGCTGGAACACACGACAGTCGCGCCGACCGACGCATCGCCCATCGCGCCGTCGACGTCCGCGACCTTTGCGCCGTACTGCGCGGCAAGCGCGGCGGCTGCCTCGCGGTTCACATCGACGACATACTTGAGCCGCACGCCCGGCTGACGCGCGAGGTTGGCCGCATGGATCTTGCCGATCCGTCCCGCTCCGAATACCGCCACATCAATCGTCATAGCCACCTGTCTCCTTGGATTCTTCGACGTTCAATTCCAGCCGGTACGCGAGCGCGATGAAAAGCGCCTGGCACAGGCAAATGGTGCTCGTGAGCGAGCGGAACGCGAATGCGCTGCCCTCCTTCACGAACAGATGTGCGCTCGCGTGACGCGCGAGCGGAGAAAGTTGGCTGTCGGTGATGACGAGCGTCTTCGCGCCGTGATGCTGCGCGGCGCGCACGCAGTACTGCGTCTCCTTGCCGTACGGCGCGAAGCTGATCGCGACGACGACATCGCCCTTCCTCACGCTGCGAATCTGCTCGCGATACATCCCGCCGAAACCCGACACGAGATGCACGCGCTTGGGCGTGTGCTGCAACGCATACACGATGTAGCTCGCGACCGCGAACGAACGCCGCACGCCGATCACGTAGATGTTTTCCGCCTGCTGCAGCATCTTCACGGCGGCTTCGAAGTGCTCGTCGTCGAGGCCGGCTTCGAGTTCGTCGAGACCGGTGCGGCTCGCCGCGATGAACTCTCGCGCCACCGACACGCCCGACACCTTCCCCGCCTTTTCGTCGATCAGCTTCCTGATGCGCTGCTGATAGCTCTGGGGCGAACTCTGGCCGGTATACGCCTGCCTGAACACCGCCTGAAGGTCCGAGAAGCCGGAAAAACCGAAGCGCTGCGCAAACCGCACCACCGCCGACGGATGCACGCCGCATGCGCTCGCGATGTCGCTCGTGCGATCCATCATCACGTTCGAGCGATGCTGCTCGATATAGGTGGCGACGCTTTTCAGCTGGCGCGGCAGCGTTTCGTAGGCTTCGGTGATCCGCTGCATCAGTTCATCGACGTTCTGCACGTCGGCGCTGGTTTCTTCCTGCATGGCTCGCTCTTCTTTGCACGCTTCGATGGTGATGATTATAGGGACCGGATTTACAAAATGGAATGTATTTTCCATTTGATCGTCGGTTGAAATTTCTATTGCAGAGCACCGGATCTTGTCCTAATCTTGGTCGTGAGCAGCGGCATCCTCATCCGCAACCGAGTGCAGCGCTCGCAGAAAACAACAACCTAGATAGGTGGAGACAAATGAAACTACGTAAAGGCCGGACCGCGCTTACGGCGCTGGCGGCTGCGGTCGCCTTGTGCGGCGCAGCAGCGATGACCTCGACGGCAGCGATCGCCGCCGATGCCAAATTCGTCCTGATCAGCCACGCGCCGGATTCGGACTCATGGTGGAACACGATCAAGAACGCGATCAAGCAGGCGGACGAGGATTTCAACGTCGAAACGGACTACCGCAATCCGCCCAACGGCGACATCGCGGACATGTCGCGGCTGATCGAACAGGCGGCCGCGCGCAATTACGACGGCGTCATCACCACCATCGCGGACTTCGACGTGTTGAAGAGTTCGCTGAACAAGGTGACGGCGAAGAAGATTCCGCTCGTCACGATCAACTCGGGCACCGAGGAACAGAGCGCGCAGCTCGGCGCGATCATGCACATCGGCCAGCCGGAATACGTGGCGGGCAAGGCGGCCGGCGAAAAGGCGAAGGCTGCGGGCGTGAAGTCGTTCCTGTGCGTGAACCATATCGCGACCAACACGGTTTCGTTCGACCGCTGCCGCGGCTTCGCGGACGCGCTCGGCGTCGACTACAAGGCCGCGACGCTCGACTCCGGACAGGACCCGACCGAGATTCAATCGAAGGTCGGCGCGTATCTGCGCAACCATCCGAAGACCGATGCGATCCTGACGCTCGGGCCGACGCCCGCTTCCGCGACGCTCAAGACCGTCACGCAGATGGGCCTGCAAAACAAGATCTACTTCGTGACGTTCGACTTCTCCGACGACATCGCGAAGGCAATCAAGGACGGCACCATCAAGTTCGCGATCGATCAGCAGCCGTACCTGCAAGGCTATATCCCGGTTGCGGTGCTCGCGATCGTGAAGAAGGAGCACACCACCGATCCGGCGAAGATCCGGCAGATCCTGGAAGCGAATCCGAAGTTCAAGGCACGCCTTGAAACTTACGGGCTGCAGCCGTCGTACGGTCCGAAGAACATCCGCTCGGGCCCGGGATTCATCACCAAGGAAAATCTCGACAAGGTCATGAAGTACGCGGGGCAGTATCGCTAAGCCCCTGCGCTGACCCTCTTCGCGCGGCGGCGTTGCATTTCGCCGCCCGCGTTCATCTCTCGGTTCACTACTGCGCTGTTGCGTTGTCCATCGACGCGGCACGCGCTCGCGCATTCGAAGTGCGTCAATTCATGCCTTAAATCGCATCAAGGAGCAATCATGGGCGTAGCCGGCAAGCACTATCCGCAACATGCAGATCCACAGGAAGCCGCCGACGCGGCAGACAAGGCCCGGCCCTCCGACGAACGCGTGAGGCGCGAATCGTGGTTCGGTCATCTGCTGAACCGCCCCGAGTTCGCGGCGATCTCGGGCACTGTGCTCGTCTTTGCCGTGTTCGGCTTCAGTGCCGGCTCGTCGGGCATGTTCAACCTCGATGGCGTGATGAACTGGTCGCAGGTCGCGGCCTACCTCGGACTGCTTGCGGTGGGCGCGTGCCTCCTGATGATCGCCGGCGAGTTCGACCTCTCGATCGGTTCGATGATCGGCTTCGCGGGCATGATGGTCGCGCTGCCTTCCGTGTATTTTCACTGGCCGATCTGGCTCGCGATTCTCTTCGCATTCGCAACCTCGATGCTGCTCGGCGCGCTGAACGGTTATCTCGTGATGAAAACGCGGCTGCCGTCGTTCATCGTGACGCTCGCGTTCCTCTTTATCCTGCGCGGCCTCACGCTCGCACTCTCGATCATGTTCGCGGACCGCACGATCATCTCCGGTGTCGGCGATATCGCGCAAAACGACTGGATCACGAACACGCTCTTTCATGGCGTCGCGTTTCACGGCTTCTTCACCTGGCTCGGACACATGGGTATCGGCAAGCTGCTCGACAGCGGCGAACCGCTCGTGCCGGGCATTCCGAAAGTCATCCTCTGGTGGTTCGCGCTTGCGGCGGTCAGCGCATTCGTTCTTGCCAAGACGCGCTACGGCAACTGGATTCTCGCGGTCGGCGGCGATGCGAATGCCGCGAAGAACGTCGGCGTGCCCGTCAAGCGTGTGAAGATTTCCCTCTTTGTTCTTACCGCCTTCTGCTCGTGCCTCTTCGCCGTGCTGCAGGTTTGCGACATCGGCTCGGCAGCAGCGGATCGCGGCTTGCAGAAGGAATTCGAAGCGATCATCGCGGCGGTCATCGGCGGGACGTTGCTGACGGGTGGTTATGGCTCGGTGATCGGCGCATGCTTCGGCGCCTTGATCTTCGGCGTCGTGCAGATCGGCATCACCTATACCAATGTCAGTTCCGACTGGTTCCGAGTGTTCCTCGGCGTGATGCTCCTGCTCGCCGTACTTTTCAATCACTACGTGCGTCGTCGCGTGTCACAGGCTCAATGAGCAGAGGACGAACATCATGAACGAAGACATCATCCTCGCGCTCGAAAACGTCAGCAAGTTTTTCGGCAAGGTCATCGCACTGAACGGCGTCACACTGCACCTGAAGCGCGGCGAAGTGCACTGTCTGCTGGGCGACAACGGCGCAGGCAAATCCACGCTCATCAAGACGCTGGCGGGCGTGCACACGCCCTCCTCCGGCGAATATCTCGTCGACGGCAAACCGGTCCATTTCGAGTCGCCGAAGGACGCGCTCGATCTTGGCATCGCGACCGTCTACCAGGATCTCGCGCTCGTGCCGCTCTTGTCCGTCGCGCGCAATTTCTTCATGGGGCGCGAGCCGCAAAAGAAGCGCTTCGGCCTCTTCAACACGATGGATCTCGACCTTGCCGCCGAAACCTCGCGGGCCAAACTCGCGGAGATGGGCATCAACGTACGCGATCCGCATCAGCCGATCGGCACGATGTCCGGCGGCGAGAAGCAATGCCTCGCGATTGCGCGGGCGATCCACTTCGGCGCGCGCGTGCTGATTCTCGACGAACCGACCGCCGCGCTCGGCGTGAAGCAGAGCTTCAACGTTCTGCGGCTCATTCACACGGCGCGCGCCAAGGGCATCTCGGTGATCTTCATCACGCACAACGTGCACCACGCGTACCCGATCGGTGATTCGTTCACGCTGCTCAATCGCGGCAAGTCGATGGGCACGTACACGAAGGACACGATCAGCAAGAACGAAGTGCTCGACATGATGGCGGGGGGTGCCGAAATGCAGAAGATGATCGGCGAACTCGAAGGCGCGACGATCTAAGGAAGAGACCATGCCAGTCAAAACTCGTTTTGCTCCCGGCCGCGCGCGCGACATCGTGTGCCTTGGCCGACTTGCGGTCGATCTCTACGCGCAGCAGGTCGGCGCGCGGCTCGAAGACGTATCGAGCTTCGCGAAGTATCTCGGCGGATCGTCGGCGAACATCGCGTTCGGAAGCGCGCGGCTCGGCCTCAGGTCGTCGATGCTCTCACGCGTCGGCAACGATCACATGGGCCGCTTTCTCACCGAGACGCTCGAACGCGAAGGCTGCGACGTGAGCCATGTACGAATCGACCCCGACCGGCTGACCGCACTCGTGCTGCTCGGCATCGAAGACCGCGATACGTTCCCGCTCGTCTTTTACCGGGACGATTGCGCGGATATGGCCGTTGACGAAAGCGATTTCGACGAGGCGTATATCGCTTCATCGAAGGCGCTGCTCATCACCGGCACGCACTTCTCGACCGAGCAGGTCAACCGCACGAGCCGCCGCGCGCTCGAATACGCGCGGCGCAACCAGGTCCTCACGGTGCTCGACATCGACTATCGTCCCGTGCTCTGGGGCCTCACCGGTAAGGCCGACGGCGAAACGCGCTTCATCGCGAATGAAAGCGTGACCGCTCACCTCCAGCGCATCCTGCCCCTGATCGACCTCGTGATCGGCACGGAGGAAGAGTTCCGTATCGCGGGCGGCAAGGACCAGTTGATCGATGCGCTAACGATGGTGCGCGCGGTGACGAGCGCGACGCTCGTCGTGAAGCGCGGGCCGCTCGGCTGCTCGATCATCGAAGGCGCGGTGCCCGCTTCGATCGACGATGCGCCGATCCATGGCGGCGTCGAAGTGGAAGTGCTGAACGTGCTCGGCGCGGGCGATGCGTTCGCCTCCGGCTTTCTTTCCGGCTGGCTGCGCGACGAACCGCTCGAAGCCTGCGCGCGCACGGCGAACGCGAGCGGCGCGCTCGTCGTATCACGGCACGGCTGCGCTCCGGCGATGCCGACACCCGCCGAACTCGACTACTTCCTCGATGCCGCGAAGAAAGGCCCCGCGCGCATGCGTCGCCCGGACCGCGACGCGACGCTCGCGCGCCTGCATCGCGTGACGCCCAATCGCAAGCAATGGGATGAGGTGCTCGGTTTCGCATTCGATCATCGCAACCAGTTCTTCGATCTCGCGCAGCAGACCGGCGCCGATGAAGCGCGCATTGCGAAGCTGAAGGGCCTTTTCGTCGAAGCGGTCGCGCAGACGGAGCAGCAACTCGGTCTCGAAGGCCGCATCGGCGTGCTGATCGACGACCGCTATGGCCAGGACGCGCTCAATGCAGCAACCGGGCGCGGCTGGTGGATCGGCCGGCCGGTCGAGTTGCCCGGCTCGCTGCCGCTCGTCTTCGATCACGGGCGCTCGATCGGAACGACGCTGATCGAATGGCCACGCGAACACGTGGCGAAGTGCCTCGTGCAATATCACCCTGATCATCCGCATGAACTGCGTCTCGAACAGGAGGCGCAGATTCGCGCGCTCTATGACGCGACGCAGGCAAGCGGACACGAGCTGCTGCTCGAAGTGATCGTGCCGAAGAACGGCCCGGCAGTCGCCGACGACACGGTGTATCGTGCTCTCAAGCGCCTCTATAACCTCGGCATCTACCCGGAATGGTGGAAGCTCGAACCGATGTCAGCGAAGCAATGGCACGCCGTCGATGCGCTGATCGCCGAACGCGATCCGGCATGTCGGGGGGTCGTGCTGCTGGGGTTGTCGGCGGCGGTCGATCAGCTGTGCGACGGCTTCAAGGCGGCAGCGGAATCGGCGACCTGCCGTGGCTTCACGGTCGGCCGCACGATCTTCCACGAGCCGAGCCATGCATGGCTCGCGGGCCAGATCGACGACGCCGAACTGATCGCGCGCGTGCGCCGCACGTTCGAAACGCTGATCGACGCGTGGCGCAAGGCGCGCACCGAGACCGCCGGTCACGCGAGACAGGAGCAGGCAGCATGAACCAGCGTGATATGACTACCAGTACGCAGTCGCAAGCCTCGTCGACAACGGTGCGTCTCACCACCGCGCAAGCGCTCGTCCGATATCTCGCCGCCCAGCGCACACCGTCGGGCGAGCCGCTCTTCGGCGGCGTGTTCGCGATCTTCGGCCACGGCAACGTGGCTGGGATCGGCGAGGCGCTCTATCAGCATCGCGAGGAACTGCCGACGTTTCGCGCCCACAACGAGCAGGCGATGGCGCACAGCGCGATCGCGTATGCGAAGGCGAACTTCAGGCGGCGCATGATGGCGGTCACGACATCGATCGGCCCGGGTGCGACAAATCTCGTGACGGCCGCGGCGCTCGCGCACGTCAACCGGTTGCCGGTGCTGCTTTTGCCCGGCGACATCTTCGTCTCGCGCGCGCCCGATCCGGTCTTGCAGCAAGTCGAAGACCTGCACGATGGCGGGCTTTCCGCCAACGACGCGCTCAAGCCCGTCTCGCGCTACTTCGATCGCATCGTGCATCCCGCGCAATTGCTAAGCGCGTTGCCGCGCGCGATCCGCGTGCTGACCGATGCGGCGCTGTGCGGCCCGGTCACGCTCGCGCTGCCGCAGGACGTGCAGGCAATGGCCTACGACTACCCCGCTTCGTTCTTCGAGCCGCGCGTCGTCTCGTTCCATGCGCCTGCGCCCGTCGCGCATGAAATCGAACAGGCGGCCGCTGCGCTACGCGAGGCGCGCGAACCGCTGATCGTCTCGGGCGGCGGCGTGCTCTACGGCGAAGCGAGCGATGCGCTGCGAACCTTCGCCGAGCGGCACGGTATCCCGGTTGCGGAGACGCAGGCCGGCAAGAGCGCGCTGCCGTGGGATCATCCGCTGAACGTCGGCGGCATCGGCGTGACCGGTTCGTCGTCGGCGAACGAGCTCGCGAACGCAGCCGATTGCGTGCTTGCCGTCGGCACGCGGCTGCAGGACTTCACCACGGGCTCGAATACGCTCTTCACGCAGGCGCGGCTCATCTGCGTCAATGCAAACGCGTTCGATGCGCTGAAGCAGAACAGCATCGCAGTCGAATCGGATTCGCGGCTTGCGCTCGAAGCGCTGAGCGACGCGCTCGGTGACTGGCGCGCAGCCCCGCAATGGACGACGCGCGCACATCATCTCGCCGACGACTGGCGCACCGCCGTTGCAGACGTGACGAACACGCCACCGCATGACGGGCTGCTGCCGCGAGAAGCCGACGTGATCGGCGCGGTGCAGCGCTCGGATCCGCAGTCGGCTGCGAACGACATCGTCGTGTGCGCGGCCGGCACGCTGCCCGCCGACTTGCAGAAGCTCTGGAAGAGCGGCACACCGGGCGGCTATCACGTCGAATATGGCTATTCGTGCATGGGCTACGAGATCGCGGGCGGCCTCGGCGCAAAGCTCGCGAAGCCGGAACGCGAAGTGATCGTGATCGTCGGCGATGGCAGCTATCTGATGATGAACAGCGAGCTCGCCACTTCGGTGATGCTCGGTGCGAAGCTGATCGTCGTGCTGCTAGACAATCGCGGCTACGGCTGCATCAACCGCTTGCAGCAATCGTGTGGCGGTGCGCCGTTCAACAACCTCATCGACGATTGCAGGCAAGGTCCGCAAGGCGCACCCGCGATCGACTTCGCGATGCATGCGCGCTCGCTCGGCGCCACGGCCGAGCATGTCGCGAACATCGTCGAACTCGAAGCCGCGATGCAGCGCGCCCGCGCCTCGGACCGCAGCTATCTCATCAGCATCGACACCGACCCGGCGCGACCGACCGAGGAAGGCGGATGGTGGTGGGAAGTCGCGGTGCCCGAAGTATCGGAACGCGCAGCGGTGCAGCGCGCACACGCGGGTTATGAACGCGCGCTCGCCGCACGCTCGAAGAGCACCAGCCAATAAGGAATCTTCCATGACGACTTTCGATGTACGCATCGGCATCAACCCGCTTTCGTGGATGAACGACGACCTGCCCTCGCTCGGCGGCGAAACGCCGCTCGAACTCGCACTGACCGAAGGACGCCGCATCGGGTATGAAGGCTTCGAGCTCGGCAACAAGTTTCCGCGCGAGCCGCAGGCGTTGAAGACGCTGCTCGCGCAATACGATCTCGCGCTGGTTTCGGGCTGGTACTCGGGACGGCTCGCCACGCGCAGCGTCGAAGACGAGATCGCTGCCGTCGTGCCGCATCTCGATCTGCTCGCGAAGAACGGCGCGACGGTCATGGTGTACGGCGAAGTGGCGGATTCGATCCAGGGTTCGCCGCAGCCGCTTTATCAGCGTCCGCGATTCTTTTCGGATGCGCGCTGGAACGAATACGCCGGGCGCCTGAACAAGTTTGCCGAGTACACGCGCTCGCGCGGCGTGCGCGTGGCGTACCATCATCACATGGGCGCTTATGTCGAGACGCAAGCCGATGTCGATCGCCTCATGAGCCTGACGAACGACGACGTGGGCCTGCTCTTCGATGCGGGCCATATCACCTTCGCGGGCGGCGATCCGCTCACTCTGCTCGACAAGCACATCGCCCGCGTATGTCACGTGCATTGCAAGGACGTGCGGCCGGAGATCATCCGCCTCGCACGCAATCGCAACTGGAGCTTCCTCGATGCGGTGATCAACGGTGCGTTCACCGTGCCCGGCGACGGCACGGTCGACTTCCCGTCAATCATCGCGCGCCTCAAGCGCCACGGCTATCGTGGCTGGCTCGTCGTGGAAGCCGAACAGGACCCCGTCATCGCGCCGAGCTATGCATATGCCGACAAGGGCTATCGCACGCTGCGCTCGCTCGTTGACGCACCATTGAAGGAGGCAGCATGAGTCTGCTAGTCAAGGCATCGCGCGAAGGCCAGACGATCGCGCGCGTCACGCCGGAATCGGCCGGCTGGAAGCATGTGGGATTTGCCGCCTATCGCATGGATGGCGGCGACGTCGTGCATGTCTACGAAGCCGAGCGCGAGGTGTGCATCGTCGTGCTCTCGGGCACGGTCACGATCGAAGCGGGCGATTTGCGCTATGAATCGATCGGCAAGCGCGACAGCGTCTTCGAGGACACGGCGCCGTATGCGGTCTATCTGCCGCCGAAGCTCGCGGCCATCGTGCATGCGCAACGCGAGGCGGAGATCGGCGTGGCGAGCGCACCCGCGACAGGCAAATATCCGGCGCGTCTCATCGAGCCCTCGCAGATGGAACGCTCGACGCGCGGCAAGGGTGCGAATACACGCTACGTCTGCGATATTCTTCCGCAGACCGAGGCCGCCGAGGGACTGCTCGTGGTCGAGGTGAAGACGCCGGGCGGTCACGCGTCGAGCTATCCGCCGCACAAGCACGACAAGGACAACGTGCCCGTCGAGAGTTCGCTGGAAGAGACTTACTACCACCGGCTGAATCCACCGCAGGGCTTCGCGTTCCAGCGTGTCTATACGGACGAGCGCGATCTCGACGAGACGATGGCCGTGGAGGACCACGATGTCGTGATGGTGCCGCGCGGTTATCATCCGGTGGTTGTGCCGTATGGCTACGACAACTACTACCTGAACGTGATGGCCGGTGACAAGCGGACCTGGCACTTCAAGAACGATCCGAAGCACGAATGGATCGTCGAGCGAGACAGCAAGGTTTAGGACGGGGGTTTCTGCTGGCGCTCGGGGGCGGTGGTTGTTCAACACCGTTTGATGCTTCTGCGCTTCCGGGGAACTTGCTTTCTTAGTGGTCTATTAGCTCTGCCCCGGTCCGGGGCGGGACTTACTTTCTTTGCTGCTGCAAAGAAAGTAAGCAAAGAAAGCAGCTAGGAGGCCAACGGTGTTAGGACGTGACCACACTTGCACTACTGAGTGGCCCAGCGCCTAAGTGTCGCCCTCGAAGGACCCGCCGGGCTTGGCGCGCGCACGCATTGACAGCCCTGAAACTCCACCGGAGTGGTATGCGCTACGTTCCGGTCCGTCCGCGCTTCGCTCGGACGAAAGGCCCAACTGAACACCAGCGGATTGCAACCTCGACCGCGAACCTAAACCGCGAGACTAATGCACCTCTCGTCCAGCGAAGCGAAAACGGATGAATGACTGCTGTGCCAGTTCGTTCACTGTGCGATTTCACAGTGCGTGCCGCGCACCAAGTCCGGTAGGTCCTTTGAGGGCGACACTTAGGCGCTGCGCCACTCCGTAGTGCTAGTGCGTTGACGTGCTGCGACTGCTGCCTGAAAAAGCTGCTTTCTTTGGTTACTTTCTTTGCAGCAGCAAAGAAAGTAACTGCCGCCCCGCACAGGGGCAGAGCTAATAGACCACAAAGAAAGCAAGTTCCATAGAAGCGCAGAAGCATCAAACGGTGTGCAACACAACACCACACAACACAACACAACAGCCCAACCCCGACCTCAAGCGCCAGCGCATCCCCCCCCGACCGAGAGCCATTCCCTGCTAACGCGCTCATCGGCAGCGAGCGCATCGAACGTGCCGTCGAAGACGATCCGTCCGTGGCCCATCACCGCGACGCGATCGCCGAGCGCGCGGGCGATGGTCATGCGCTGCTCGATCAGCAGCATCGCGACGCCGCGTTGCTTGAGCGTCGAGAGACAATCGGCGAGCTGTCGCACCACTTGCGGCGCGAGGCCTTCGGCGGGCTCGTCGACGATCACGAGCTCAGGGTCGCCGACAAGCGTTCTCGCGAGCGCCAGCATCTGCTGCTCGCCGCCTGACAGCACGCCCGCCCTCACCGACATTCTCTCCCGCAGCTCAGGAAAAATTCGATACGCATCGTCGATGGTGAAGCGCCATGCCTGCTCGTTCATCCCGAGCACGAGATTCTCGCGCACGGTCAGCGCGGGAAAGATGTCGCGCTGTTCGGGCACGTAGCCGATCCCGCGCCGCGCGACGCGAAACGGCCGCAGCCCCGCGAGCGACGCGCCCCGAAAGCTCACGCCGCCCTTCGTTTGCACGAGTCCCATGATCGCCTTCGCGAGCGTCGAGCGGCCCGAGCCATTGCGTCCGCTCAACGCGAGCACTTCGCCCTCGCGTATCGACAGATCGACGCCGTGCAGCACGTGGCTCGCGCCGTACCACGCATGCAATCCGACGACATTGAGCAGCGCGCTCATCGCCATGCCTCATCGTCGCCGAGATAGGCTTCTCGCACCGCCTCGTTCACGCGAATCTCAGCGGGTGTGCCGGTCGCGATCACCTCGCCGCGCACAAGCACCGAGATACGATCCGCGAGCGCGAACACGGCCTGCATGTCGTGCTCGACGATCAGCAAGGTCCGGCCTTTGGTCGTCGAGCGGATCAGATCGAGGGCACGCGCGCTTTCCGCGCGATTCATGCCGGCGGTCGGCTCGTCGAGCAAGAGGATCGGCGCGTCGGTGGCAAGCGCGATGCCGAGGTCGAGCGCGCGCTGCCCGGCGTAGCCCAGCGACGCCGCTCGTTCATCGCGCCGCTTCGCGAGGCCGACCGATTCGAGAATCTCTTCGGCCTTGCGGTCGATTGCGCGCGAACGGAACCAGCGATCGACCACCCGCGCCGCGGGCGCGCCAAGCAATGCGCAACGCACGTTGTCGAAGACGGAGAGGCCGCCGAACACGCTCGTCGTCTGGAAGCTGCGCGCAAGCCCGCGCCGCGCGACGCGATGGGCCGGCATGCCCGACACGTCGACGCCGCCCACGACGACACGTCCGCCGCTCGCGCGCGTGCGGCCCGATACGAGATCGAAGAGCGTCGACTTGCCCGCGCCGTTCGGACCGATCAGCGCATGACGCTCGCCGCGCACGATCGCGAGATCGACGCCGCGCAGGATCTCGGTGGCACCGAAGCGTTTCGTGACGCGATGCAGTTCGAGCGCGGCGGTCATCGCTTCGCCCCGCGCGTGAGGAGCGCGGCCAGCACAGCGCAGCCGAAGGCCGCGAGCCACGGCATCAGCGTTCGTCCGTCGAGTGTGATGCTGCCTAAGCGCGTCACGCCGTCGCCGTTGCCATCGAACTGCATCGCGTAGGCGGTTTCGCTCGCGATGACGACCGCAAGTCCCCATGCCGCAGCGGCCAGTGCGAGGCGTGGCGTGCGGCGTGTGGCCGAGAGTCCGCACAGGCCATCGGGCGCCGCCACCACGATCCACACGAAGACGAGACCGAGGTACATGAGCCACGCGGGCGACACGCTCGCCACCGCCACACTGAAGAACGTCAGCAACGCGGCGCCCGCGACCGGTCCGAAAAAGGACGACGTCCCGCCGATCACCGTCGCGATCAGCACGCTGCCCGACCGCGCGAGCCCGACGCCTTCGGCCGAAGCCAGTTCCACGTTGATCAGCGACATCGCGCCCGCGATGCCCGCGAAGAACGCTGACACGACCGACATCGTGAAGCGCACGCGCCGCGGGTCGAAGCCGATCGATGCCACGCGCGTGGCGTTGTCGCGCACGGCGTTGGCGAGGCGCACCGTCGGCGTGCGCGAGAACGCGTACATCGCGATGCACGCAATGACGCACCACACCGCGATCAGCGCATACGCCTCGCGCGCGGGACCGAAAGTCCATGTGAAGAACGGGGGGCCGCTCGCGCGATCCACGGACACGCCGCCCTCCCCGCCGAACCACCCCGGCACGAGCCACACGCAGGCCGCAACGAGTTCACCGATGCCGAGCGTGATCATCGCGTAAGGGGTGCCGGAGCGGCGTGTCGAGACGAAGCCGAACAGCACGCCCGCACACGCGCCGGCCGCGCCGCCGATCAGCGGCACGAGCGGCAGCGCCACACCATATCGGTTGAAGGCATGCGCGGCGGCGAACGCGCCGAGGCCCGCGTAAGCCGCGTGGCCGAACGAAAGCAGCCCCGTCTCGCCGAGCAGCAGGTTGTACGAGAGCGCGAAGACGATCATCGTCGCGGTTTGGGCGAGATAGGCGAGCAGCCAGCTTTGCGGCGCGAAGGCAAGTGGCAGGAACAGCGCGACGATCAACGCAATCCACTTAAGCATCGTCGCCACCCTCGCCGAAGAGTCCGCGCGGCCGCACGCTCAGCATCGCGACGAGCAAGAGATACGGCAACACCGGTGCGATCTGCGCGATCGTCAGCGATGCCCACGCCGGCGGCACCGACGCCCCGAACATCGCCGCGATGCTGCCGAGCGACGCGGACGTCGCGACGGCGAACGTCTGCACGCAGCCGATCAAGATCGATGCGACGAGCGCGCCGCCGAGCGACCCCAGCCCGCCGATCACGACAACGACGAACACGATCGGCCCCATGGCATCGGCCATCGCGGGTTCGATCACGGCGAGCGGCGCGCCGATCACGCCCGCGAGCGCCGCGAGCGCGGTGCCGACGGCGAAGACCGTCGTGAAGACGCGCGGCACGTCGTGGCCGAGCGTCTCGACCATCGCCGGATGCGTGAGCGCGGCGCGCACGACGAGGCCTGTCTTCGAGACGCGCAGCACGGCGTACAGCACGGCGAGCATTGCGACCGAGAGCAGCATCATGAACGCACGATAACGCGGGAACGCGGCGCCGTAGAGCGTAAAGAGCGGGCCGTCGAGCGAAGAAGGAACCGGTGCGGCAAGCGGCGCGAGCCCCCAGACGAGCTTCACCGCTTCGGCGATCAGGTATGCCGCGCCGAAGGTCAGCAGCAGTTCCGCGAGCGCCCCGCGCGCATGCACGCGGCGCAGCAGGAACCGCTCGAAGAGCGCACCCAGCGCGCCGACGATCAGGGGCGCCGCGACCAGAGCGAACCAGAATCCGCCGTGCGCGGCGAGCGCGTACCCGACGTAGGCGCCGAGCATGTAGAAGCTTGCGTGCGCGAAGTTGAGCACGCCGAGCATGCTGAAGATGAGCGTGAGTCCCGCCGACAGCATGAAGAGCAGCAGACCCACGCTCACGCCATTGACGAGGCTCACTGCGAACCACGGAACGAACGACTGCACGCCTAGCCGATGACGAGCGGCTTGAGCGCCGCGACGAACGCCTCGGGCAGCTTCACGGGCCGGCGCGTCTCGCGGTCCACGTAGACATGCACGAAATGCCCTTGCGCCGCGGCTTGCTCACCGCCTTCGCTGAAGATCGCCACTTCATAGCGGACGCTCGTCGTGCCTAGCTTCGCCACGCGCAAGCCCGCATCGATCCGCTCCGGAAACACGATCGACGCGAAGTAGTTGCACTGCGTCTCGACTACAAGGCCGATGGTCTCGCCATGTTCGAAGTCGAGCACACCGGAGCGCATCAGATACTCGTTCACCACGGTATCGAAGTAGCTGTAGTAGACGACGTTGTTCACGTGGCCGTAGACGTCGTTATCGGACCAGCGCGTCGGGATCGTCAGGAAGTGCGGATAGTCCGCGCGGGTCTTGGGGGACGGTTTGCTCATCGTTCAGAGCGACTCCTCGAGCATGCGCCGGTAGTCGTCCGCGCTGGCCTCGCGCGGATTCGTCTTGTGGCAGTGATCCGCGAGTGCGCCCTTCACGACCTTGTCGAACATGCTCGAATCGACGCCCATCTGCGAAAGACGCGTCGGCAGTCCGAGCCGCGCGGTCATGTCGTGCAGCGCCTGTGCGAGGTCGGCGTCCGACGGCAGGTTCATTACGCGGCGCATGCGCGCGTAGCGGTTGTCGGCGACCACCGTCGGCGCCGATTCGTTGAAGCGCAGCACGGCGGGCAGCACGACCGCGTTCAGCGTGCCGTGATGCAGCGACGTGCGCCCGTCCACCGCGAGGCCGCCCAGCGGATGCGAGAGCGAATGCACACAGCCGAGGCCTTTCTGGAACGCCATCGCGCCTTGCATCGATGCGCTCATCATCGCGAGGCGCGCGTCGCGGTCCTGGCCGTCCTTCGTCGCGCGCTCGATGTGCGCCCACGCGCGCTCCAGACCGTCGAGCGCGATGCCGTCGGCGGGCGGATTGAACGCAGGCGCGAGGAAGGTCTCGATGCAGTGCGCGATCGCGTCCATGCCGGTCGCGGCGGTGAGTCCCGAAGGCAGGCCGAACGTGAGCGACGGATCGCAGATCGCCGATTTCGGCAGCAGATGCCACGAGTGAAAGCCGAGCTTGCGGCCATCGTTCAGGATGATGATCGCGCCGCGTGCCACTTCGCTACCGGTGCCCGAGGTCGTCGGAATGGCGATCAGCGGCGCGGCCTGTTCCGTGATCTTGCCGCTGCCGCCTTCGATGGTCGCGTATTCGGTGAGCGTGCCCGGATGCGTCGCCGCAATCGCGACGCCCTTCGCGAGATCGATCGACGAACCGCCGCCCACCGCGATCAGTCCGTCGCAATCTTCGCGGCGATACATCTCGGCGGCCTTGAGCACCATCGCCTCGGTCGGGTTCGACGGCGTTTCGTCGAATACCGGCAGATCGCCAAGCTTCGCACTTTCGACCGCGCGCCCGGCGAGGCCTGCGGCGGCCACGCCCTTGTCGGTGATGACGAGCGGGCGCTTGACGCCAACGCGCGCGCATTCGCTGCCGAGCATGGCGAGCGCGTCGTAGCCGAGGTGAATGTGGGTCAGATAGAAGATGAAGGCCATGGCGTGTCCTGCTCGATGGAGTGGGCGTGCGGGCATGGTAGGAGCCGCGCGCACAAGGTGTCAATCGGCGCTGGCGCGGGGCCCCCGTCGAGCGGAGCTGGCTCCCTCAGGAAGCGCACAGCGCGCGGATCTCGTCGGTGAACTGCTCGACGGTCTCGCGCTTCGTGTCCCATGCGCACATCAGCCGGCAGCCGCCCGAGCCAATGAACTGATAAAACTTCCACCCATTGTTGCGCAGCGCGAGCGCGACGCGCGGCGGCAGTTCGGCGAACACCGCGTTCGACTGCGGCTCGAACATCACCTTCACGTCCGGAATGCTGGCGAGACGCTCCGCCATCAGCTTCGCCATCGCGTTCGCATGACGCGCGTTGCGCAGCCACACGTCGTTGTCGAGGAGGCCGAGCCACGGCGCCGAAATGAAGCGCATCTTCGAGGCGAGCTGTCCCGCCTGCTTCAACCGGTACGCGAAGTCGGCGGCGAGCGCCTTGTCGAAGAACACCACCGCCTCGCCCACCGGCAGGCCGTTCTTGGTGCCGCCGAAGCACAGCACGTCGACGCCCGCGCGCCATGTGATCTCGGACGGATGCACGTCGAGAGCCGCCACAGCATTCGCGAAACGCGCGCCGTCCATGTGCACGGTCAGATGCCGGCGCTTGGCGATCGCCGCGATTGCGCGCACTTCCTCGACCGTGTAGACCGTGCCGACTTCCGTCGACTGCGTGAGCGTGACGACCTTCGGCTTCGGATAGTGGATGTCGGCGCGGCGCGTGACGATCGCCTCGATCGCGTCCGGTGTGAGCTTTCCGTTCGCGCCCGTCGCGGTGAGGAGCTTCGAGCCGCCGGAGAAGAATTCGGGGCCGCCGCATTCGTCGGTTTCGACGTGCGCGAGTTCGTGGCAGATCACCGAGTGATACGACTGGCACAGCGACGCGAGCGCGAGCGAGTTGGCCGCCGTGCCGTTGAACACGAAGAAGACTTCGCAGTCGGTCTGGAACAGGTCGCGGATGCGGTCGCAGACCTGGCTCGTCCAGGAGTCGTCGCCGTAGGACGGCTCGTGGCCGCTGTTGTTGGCGTCGATCAGCGCGGCGAGCGCTTCCGGACAAATGCCGGCATAGTTGTCGGAGGCGAAATGTTGCATGCAGTTTTTTCTTGTCGGCGTGGTGTATGCGCGCGGGCGCGCCGGGATCGGTGCCGGACATTCTATCCGCTACCAAATTCGTCCGCGCTCAGTCCGCGCTCAGTCCGCGATGAGCGCCGCAGGCGCCTGTGCGCAAGCGTCGGACGGCGCCGCATCCGTCGTGAGCATGTCGCGAAGCACGTTCAGCGCCGCCGAGAAGTGCCCGCGACGCCAGACGAGCAGCGTATCGATCGGGCCGATCGCCGGCAGCGCATGCACCGCGACGTCTTCGCTCGGCGTGCACGCGAGCACCGCGCGCGGCGCGATCGCGACGCCCGCGCCCGCGGCGACGCACGCGACGATCGCATGATAGGAGCCGAGTTCCAGCACGCGCGCGATCCGCACGCCGTCGCGTTCGAACCAGCGCTCGGCATACGCGCGATACTCGCAGCCGCGCTCGAACGCGACGAGCGTCGACAGCGCGACGTCGCGCGCACTCCCGATCGGCCGATGCCCGCTCGGCGTCAGCAACACGAGTTCCTCGCGATAGACGGGCACGTAGTCGAAAGTATCGGCCGGCGTGCTCGCCGCATCGATCGACTTCGCGACGAGCGCCGCATCGACTTCGAAATTGCGCACGCTGTCGATCAGATCGCGCGTTACGCCCGTGACGAGTTCGAGCGTCACTTCCGGCCAGCGCCGGTGATATTCGGCGAGTGCGCGCGGCAGGCGGCTCGCGGCGGTACTTTCCATCGTGCCAAGCCGCAGCCGCCCGCGCGGACGGTTCTCCGCGACGGCGTGGCGCGCCTCGTCGGCGAGGGCGAGCAGGCGTTCGGCGTAAGGCAGCAGTGTTTCGCCCGCGGGCGTCAGGATGAGCCGGCGGCCATCGCGCGTGAAAAGCTCCGCGCCGAGCTGCTCTTCGAGCTGCCTGATGCGCGTCGTCACGTTCGACTGCACGCGATTGAGCTTCGTCGCGGCGCGCGTCACACCGTTTTCCCGCACGACCGTCCGGAAGATATTCAGCGCCGCGAGATCCATTTGAATCTCCCTTTGAGATGCATCGAATCTCGATTATTCATTTTTCAGGATGGATCGGTCAAGGTAGGATCTTTCGCATCGTCTTCTGTTGAATCAACATGTCCGCCTCCATGCCGCTTCGTTTGCCTGCCCGCCGTCCCGCCCGCGATGCCGCGCTCGGCTGCGCGGTCGTGCTTGCTGTCGCGCTCGGCGTCGGGCGCTTTGCCTTCACGCCGCTCCTGCCGATGATGCTCGCGAGCGGCGCCATCGACATCCGGCACGGCGGCTGGCTCGCCTCGTGCAATTACGCGGGCTATTTTGTCGGCGCGCTTTCCTGCGCGGCGATTCCCGCAGATCACGCCCGAATGGTCCGCTTCGGGCTCATCGCCACGGTGGTGCTAACGTTCGCGATGGGCGTGATCGATGCGTTCTGGCTGTGGGCCGTCGTGCGCTTCATCGCGGGGGCCGTGAGCGCGTGGACGTTCGTGTTCGCGTCGCAATGGGGGCTGCGACGACTCACGGAACTCGGCGCGTCCGCGTGGGCCGGCGTGATCTATACGGGGCCGGGCGTCGGGATCATCGTGACGGGGCTCATCGGCGCGGCGGCGGCATCGTTGAACGCGAATGCCGTCTGGATCGGGTTCGCCGCGCTGTCGGCGGTGGCGTGCGCGTTCGTCTGGCGGATTTTTCGAAGCGATCCGCGCGATGCGGCGCCATCGGCGCGTCCTCGCGAACCGGAACGCGCCGCCGTCTCGACGCGCCGTGCGGAGGCCGCCTGGCTCATCGTCCTGTACGGCCTGCCGGGATTCGGCTACATCATCACGGCGACGTTCCTGCCGGTGATCGCCCGCCACGCGCTGCCGGGTTCGGCGTGGCCGGACCTGTTCTGGCCGGTCTTTGGCGCAGCGCTGGTCGTCGGCGCGCTTTGCGCCTCACGCCTGCCGCTTCACTGGGACAACCGCGCGCTGCTCGCCGGCTCGTATGTGTTGCAGGCGGTCGGCATCGCGCTTGGCATCGTTTTCCCGACGACAGCCGGCTTCGCGCTCGGCAGCGTGCTGATCGGCCTGCCGTTCACCGCGATCACCCTGTTCGCGATGCGCGAGGCGCGTCGGCTGCGCGGTGAGCGCGCAGCCGGGCTGATGGGTTATGCGACCGCGGCGTATGGGCTTGGACAAATCGCCGGACCGCTCGTCGCCGCGCCGATCGCCGCGCATACCGGCTCGTTTTCCATAGCGTTGTGGCTCGCGGCGGGTGCGCTCGTGGTCGGCAGC
>NZ_FCOG02000272.1 GCF_001544975.2 Caballeronia arationis
TAGGGCACCGCCGAACGAAAGAGGCGGCAACAGACAAACCGAACCTACTGCTACCGCGCCACATCTCGACTCTACCGATTTGAGCCATCGGCCTTATTGACCTGCAACGCAGCATGAGGGCATCGTTGAAAAGCGACAGTCGTCGATTTCGAAAAGCGACAGCTTCTTATGCCAGCCTCACTAGCTAGGCAAGCCCTCGAAAGGCAATAGACGGCAAAGTGCTTACTTGTATTTCACTCGAATCCAGTCTTGGCGGGAGAACGGGGCGCGCTGCAGCGTGGGGAGCATCAAATCGAAGGCCTCGATCAGCGGGACGACGCTTATGAAGTTCGCAGACGAGCGCTGACAAAGGCGAGTCTAGCCCAGGCGTATGCTTCCGAGCTCACTGAGAGGGATTGCAGCCCGAGTAGGTGCCGAAGTGGTTGAAGTCATCGAGCGCTGTGTGCCCGTGCTCGTTGGAAGGTAGATTACCGGTCTGAAGAATATCTCTAGAAGAATCGCGTTGCGGTGACTCGCGCGAGCACGCTCAGATCGGCCCTCGTTTCGGCATCGACGATCAGCGCTTGCACCGCGCCGTCGGCCGACGCGGCCGCAGCCATGCGTTCACGCAGCACCGCCCGATCGCCGCGAAGGGCATCGACGGAAAGCCGCTCGGTGCGCAAGCCCTCTGCCGAAGCGTGCTCAACTCTTTTCCTCCTAAAACAACGGACGCCAGTATCACGGAAGGCGGGACGGACTATCTATATTGGTGTTTTCGCAAGTGCCGCGCTGCCAGGGGCTGTGTGGGTCGCAGAAGTACACGCTCACGCCAGTGGCGGCGGCGAGTTCTTGATGCCGCGCGTATTTGCTTATCGGGCAACCTGGCCGATCTCATGGTTTGCCATGATTTCCAGCGCGCGCACCATGGCCGAGTGGTCCCACGCTTTGCCGCCGTGAGCCGCGCAGGCGTTGAACAGCGCCTGGCACGTTGCGGTATTCGGTAGCGAGACGCCGAGCGCCTGCGCCGTCGAAAGCGCGAGATTCAAATCTTTCTGATGCAGCTCGATACGGAATCCGGGGTTGAAGGTGCGCCTCGTCATGCGCTCGCCATGCACTTCGAGAATCCGGGACGACGCAAAGCCGCCCATCAGCGCCTGACGAACCTTCTCCGCATCCACGCCGGCTTTGGATGCCAACAGTAACGCCTCGCCGACTGCCTCGATGGTCGCGGCGACGATCACCTGGTTGGCGACCTTGCAAACTTGTCCGGCGCCGACTTCGCCAATCAGAGATACGTTTTTTCCCATCATGTCGAAGTAGGGCTTCACAGTGTCGAAGCTCGCTTGCGAGCCGCCCACCATGATCGTGAGCGATCCCGCTTTAGCGCCGACTTCGCCTCCCGAAACAGGCGCATCGAGATACTCCGCGCCACGCTCGCGCACGCGGGCGGCGAAATCGCGCGTGGCCATCGGCGAGATCGAACTCATGTCGACCACGATCTGACCGGCGCGCAGGCTCTCGGCCACGCCGTTTTCACCGAACAGCACGCGTTCGACGTCGGGCGTGTCCGGAACCATGATGAAGATGACGTCCGCTTGGGCGGCGACCGCAGCGGCACTGTCTGCCGCGACGACGCCTGCCTGCGTGAGGTCGGCCGGCACGGCACCTTTAGTGAACGCGACGAGTTCGACGCCACCCCTTCGCAGATTCGCCGCCATCGGCGTGCCCATGATCCCAAGTCCGATAAAGCCTGCCTTTTGCATTTGATTCTCCAAACGTTGTGATGTCACGTTGACCACGCGTGCTTACTTCTGCATGAAATGCTTCTGTACGGCTTGTGCGGCGTTCCGAAGGAGGCCCATGTCGGCGCAGACCGCCACCAGCGTGCTCCCCATCGCGAGGTAGCGCTCGGCATCCGCCTGCATGGGCGCGAGAATGCCGCTTGCCTTGCCGGCCGCCTTGACGCGCTCGAAAACATAAGCGATGGCTTCCTGCACTTCGGGGTGGTTTGCATTGCCGATATGCCCGTATGAGGCGGCGAGATCGGAGGGACCGACGAACACGGCATCAACACCATCGACCGCGGTAATCTCATCGATCGCCTCGACTGCAGCACGGCTCTCGATCTGCACGACCACGCAGATGTTGTCGTTTGCAACGTCGAAATAGTTGGCAATGGTTCCGTAGCGATTGCCTCGTTGGCCGACCGATACGCCACGCACGCCCAGCGGCGGGTAACGTGTCGCGGCGACGGCGCGTTCCGCATCAGCGGCGCTGTCTACGAAAGGGATCAGGAAGTTGAAAAAGCCTGCGTCCAGCATGCGCTTGATGACCACGCTGTCATTCGCCGGTGGCCGTACGAAAGGCGCGCTCGGGCTGTCTTTGAGTGCCATGAGCTGCGGGATGAGCGTTAGAACGTCGTTCGGGGCGTGTTCCGCATCCAGCAACAGCCAATCGAAACCGACGACGCCCAGCAATTCCGTCGTGATCGGACTTGCGAGGGAGGCCCATCCCCCAATCAGGCGTTCGCCGTCGCGAACCGACTGGCGAAACGTGTTCGGTAACGGTTGATAAGGGGTCGACGCGGCCATGTCTGTTTTCCTCAGATCGGGAGTAAATTTTAAGGTTCGTCAGCCCAATATGTTATCTGACGTCGTAATACATCTTAACGCCTATAGCGGGCAAAATAAGAATGTTTACCCGTAGTGATCATCGAACTGTTGCTGCCATAGTGCATGCTGGCTGGTGCTTACCCAATGCGGGTATGTGCCTAGTTGAATTCGCTCACCGACAGCTAGAAAGTACGTTATCGTACAACTAGCGATTGCTTGCTAACTCGCTCTACAGTCTCGGCTTGGCCGCTGGATATTTGCTAGCTTGGCTCAAGCGTTCCGGGGCATCTAAAGGAAATTTTATGAAGAAGATTGCCCTGAGTGGGGCCGGTGGGCAGCTCGGCTCGGTCGTACGGACGGAATTGATCGCACGTGGCATCCCGTTGCGCTCGGCCGCAGGCTCAAGACCCCTCGCTCCACTGGTGGAAGGTGAGGACGTGATGCGCGGCGACTTACGCGACCCGGCCGTCGTCGATCGTCTGCTGGACGGGGTCGACGTGTTGATCCACTTCGCAGGCACGAGCGTGGAGCGCCCTCTGCCTGAGATCATCGACAACAACCTGCGCGCGCTCGTCGAAGTGTACGAAGGCGCGCGCAGACAAGGCGTGCGACGCGTGGTTTTTGCCAGCTCGAACCACGCGATCGGCATGTACCCGGTCACCGAACATCTCACCCTCGACTGCGCGTTGCGCCCGGACGGTTTCTACGGCCTGAGCAAGGTGTGGGGCGAGGCATTGGCAAGACTGTATTGGGACAAGCACGGCATCGAGAGTATTTGCGTGCGGATCGGCAGTTGCCTCGATCAGCCGACTGAGCCCAGACACCTGAGCACCTGGTTCGGCCATCGCGACCTGATCCATTTTCTCGACCGTTGTATCGAAGCAGAGGACGTTGGCTTCATGACCGTCTGGGGCGTCTCCGCCAACACACGGAGTTGGTGGGACAACCGCGGCGCCGAGCGCCTGGGGTACCAGCCGACACAGAACGCCGAGGTGTACGCCGCGCAAGTGCTGGCACAGCCGAATCCGCTGGATGCATTGGGCCAACGCTACCAGGGCGGCAGTTTCGTCGGCCTCGATTACTCGCGCGAGGATTCTGGGCCTGATGGCTCGACTGCTCCCGCGGTCCGGCCCATCTGATCAGTAAAAGACTTCGAGGAGACACAGCAATGAAAATCAAGGGCATCCGCTGGTGGATGGTCAGCCTGGTGGCAGCCGGGCTCATCATTAATTATCTCGCGCGCAACACGCTTTCGGTAGCGGCGCCGACGCTGATGAAAGACCTCCACATGACCACCGAGCAGTACGCGCACGTCGTGGTGGCGTGGCAACTGTGTTATGCGTTCATGCAACCGGTCGCGGGCTATCTGCTCGACACGGTCGGTACCAAGATTGGTTTTGCGGCATTTGCGCTCGCCTGGTCTTTGGCCTGCGCGGCGGCGGCCTGGTCGACGGACTGGCGCAGCCTTGCGTTCTTTCGCGGCCTGCTTGGCATCGCCGAGGCAGCCGGCATTCCGGCCGGCGTCAAGGCGACCAGCGAATGGTTCCCGGCCAAGGAGCGTTCGGTCGCAATTGGCTGGTTTAACATTGGCTCGTCCATCGGTGCGCTGCTCGCCCCGCCTCTGGTCGTCTGGGCATTGCTGCACGGGCAATGGCAATGGGCGTTTCTGATCGTCGGCGTGCTGGGCATAGTCTGGAGCGCGGTGTGGATGCTGCTTTATAAGCACCCGCGTGATCAGAAGCTGTTGAGCGACGCTGAACGCGATTACATCCTCAGTGGGCAGGAGGCCAAGCACAGCGACGTGGGCGTCTCCAAGCGAAAGTGGACCGAAATGATCGGCAGC
>NZ_FCOG02000182.1 GCF_001544975.2 Caballeronia arationis
AATGACTGATCACCTTCCTCCGGATTCACTGATCACGTTAAACCGGAATCGGTGATCACGTTCGCCGAAATACGCACTGCGTCGCTGCCAGGTTCGGAAAACTCCCCTTTTTCTCCAACATCCGGCCCAGGCGCAGGTTTGCCGCTTCGATTTTGTGAACCGGAAGCGGGACCAAGCAACATTCAGCATACCGATTGAAGTTTGTCACCATGGAATATCCATGGCATCCATTGCACGGCCAGCAACTTCAGGTGGTTCGTCGTAAGGGACGTGGCGCCGCGGAAGTGATTCATGTAGAAGTCCGCAACGGGCTATCCCGGGAATTGCCAGGATGGATGTTTGACAAGGCGCGGTGCGAAACGATGTCGTTGGGTTCTCCGGAAGTTGCCCTGAACGCATTGGTGGAACTGCGAGACGTTCTCGCGTGCGAAACGACGCTGTCGCCCGATGGTGGATCATCGTCTTCCTTGATTCGAAAACGGGAAGGTAATTCAGATGAGACCATCGTCGATGACCCCAAGGAAGCAACTGGCTCTATCACTGGAACGGGAAGAGCCGTTGCTTCTCCTCCCGGCGCCAACGCACGAAGAACTGATACAGGCCGTAGCCGACCTACTGCTGGAAGCGCTGGGCACCTCTGTGGAGAACGAGGATCAGACGCGGGAGGCCGGCGATGAATTCTAAAATCAGTTCCGCGCATCTGGGGCGAGACGCCGTCGTATACGTTCGTCAATCGTCACCTGGTCAGGTGCATAGCCACACGGAAAGCAAGCGACGTCAGTACGATCTTGCCGAGTCCGCGCGAAAGACCGGTTTCGCCAACGTTACTGTGATAGACGATGACTTGGGTCGTTCAGGGTCTGGGCTTACGGAGCGGCCCGGATTTCAGAAACTGGTCGCTGCAATATGTGGCGGTACAGTTGGTGCGGTATTCTGTATCGAGGCATCGCGACTTGCGCGCAACGGCCGTGACTGGCATCACCTCGTCGACCTGTGTGCCTTGACTGGTACGCTAATTATTGATCCCGATGGCGTACACGATCCGCGGCTGACGAACGATCGCCTTTTACTGGGCCTGAAAGGATCAATGTCGGAGTATGAGCTGAGTCTGTTACGTGAGCGTGGAATTGCTGCACGCGATGCGAAAGCTGCACGAGGGGAACTTAGATTCTCATTGCCGCCAGGATACTGCTGGAATGAGTTGGGGAAAATTGAACTGGACCCGGATGAACGCGTCACGGAAACAATCCGCCTCGTGTTCCGTCGGTTTCGAGAGCTGGGCAGCGCCCGTCAGGTGTTCCTGTGGGCCAAGCTGGAGAAGCTCCAATTGCCCGTTCTGAGGCAGAGCGCGGTTGGCAACCGGATTGCGTGGCAGTCACCTGCCTATCACAACGTAATCAAGCTATTGCAGCACCCGGTCTACGCTGGAGCTTATGTATTTGGCAGGAAGAGTGCCGAGACTCATGTTGTTGATGGGAGAGCGAGAAAAGGTAGTGCCCGCAGCAAGCCCATGCAGTCGTGGAACGTCTTACTGAAAGATCACCATCCAGGCTATATCACCTGGAATGAGTTCGAGGAAAACCAGCGGATGATTGCCGAGAATGCGCATATGCAAAAGCGAATGTCTCGCAAATCTGCGCGGGGTGGCCGCGCGTTGTTGGGCGGCCTTGTAAGATGTGGTCGATGCGGCCGGATGATGCGGGTCTTCTATGGGATGAGATCGGGGCAAGCGCACCGCTACCAGTGCCGGGGTGACGACAGTCACGTTGGCGCCGGACTTTGCATCGGCATCGGCGGCGTACGTGTCGACAAGGCCGTAGCCACTCAACTGCTGGAAGCGGTTTCGACATATGCAGTAGACGCAGCAATAAGAGCGAGTGAAACGCGGTCCCACGCGGATGATGAGGTGCGAAAAGCATTGACGCGCGAAGCGGAGGAAGCGCGCTATGAAGCCTCGCTGGCAGAGCGTCGCTACGAGGCCGTCGATCCTGGCAAGCGGCTGGTCGCACGTGAGCTGGAAGCGCGATGGAACGCCGCACTTGAGCGCGTCGCTGAGCTCCAGAATCGCATCGAACATCTTGATACGAAACTTCTTGCGAATCCGGAAATCGACCGGGAGCGATTGATGTCACTCGCACACGACTTGCCGACTGCATGGAACGCATCAGGCGCCACCCCGAGAACCAGGCAACGGATAGTACGGGTTCTTATCCAGGAAGTGGTGATTGATCTGGACGACTCGTCCAATGAAGCTGTGCTTGCAATCCATTGGACCGGAGGGCGACATACTGAGGTGCGTATCGCGCGGATACGCGGTGGCCGCTATCCCGATACCGAAGCACAGACGCAATACGGGTCGGTGGAGGTCATGCGCAAACTCGGTGGCAAATGGCCGGATCGCGACCTGGCCGTGACAATGAACCGGATGCGCTGTAAATCCTCCGACGGCAAGACCTGGACAACGGTGAGGGTACGGGAGTTGCGCGAGAGGCTGGGAATCGCAGCCTTCGATCCAGCATCTAACGATGGCGAATTGATTAGCGTCGAGGAAACGGCCCGGCGCCTGCAGATCTGCGTTGGCTCCGTTCACCGTCTCATTGATGAAGGGATCTTGCCCGCCTCACAGCTCATGCCGTGTGCCCCGTGGCAGATACCGGTGGCGTCGCTGAGTTCCGAGGCCGTGCAGATAGGCGTGCGGGGTGTGATTGAGAGAAGGCCACGGAACTTCGAGGCGCTGCAAGACGAAAAGACGTTGAGGCTACCAGGATTCTAACCGGAGAGATGCATTATGAAACTCGATCGCGACGCCAATTGCGCGTCATACGCCCGCAGGACCGCTTCGATGACTTCACAGTGCGACGGATCGAGCCGCCACTCATCGGCCGTTACGGCGTGGTGGATGCACGCCTTCAATGCAAGCTCGGCCGCGAGAAACGTCTCAAACAACCCGTTTCGTTTCTCCGCCTCGTTCGCGAAAAACGTCAAGTAGAGCGTTTTCAAGAGCTCGCTGGCGAGATCTTCGTTGCCATGTCCTTGCCGTAGCGCGGCCAGCGCCAGATGGCTTTTCAGCGACAGCGTGCGCGCCTTGCCCGGTGCGATCGGCAACAGCTGCTCCCGCGAGAGCGGTGTGCGGCGCATCGGCTTCGCTGGTTTCGATTTTTTCGACATGACATGCGTTCGTCACGGTGACGATTTTGAGCAGGACGTCGCTTTCTGCAGCCTCTTCGTTGCGGCTCGGATGGGCCTCAGAGAAGCGCCGTTATTGGCACACTACTCGTTTGCCGAGCCGCGTTCTGTGCGCCGCGCATAATAGCCGGCGACTTCCTCGAGCACGCGTTGTTTCTCTGCCTGCACATAGATCGTGGTGGTCGCGAGCGAGGCGTGACCCAGCACCTTCTGTACGACATCGACCGGCACCTCATCGGCGACCGACTGGGTACCAAACGTATGCCGGAACGCATGGGCATTCGCCTGACCGAGCCGCGCACGTTCATCGAGGCTCAACCCATCCATCGTCTCGACAAGCGTTTTTAGCATCCGGCCGATCAGTCGATTCAGTCCATCGGCTGTATAGCCGGCCTCTTCGATTTCGAGAGCATCGCCACGTTGCATCCGATGCCGACGACGCGATGCGTCGGTCCACGGAATGATGACGGGGCCAAGCAGCGGTCCGCGAGGTGCAATGCTCGGTGCCCCTGCGCTACCGATTGCGGCGCCGTCGAAATCCCTGCCGCGATCGGCCCAATGCTCGCGCATTGCCTCGAGCGTGGCGACGCTCACCGGCACTGTGCGCTCGCGCTGGCCTTTGCCGACGATCGTCAGCTCCCACACGGGCCGTGCCAGCGTGCCGTAGACCGACGGTTTCAGATTCTCCCGACGGGCGGACGCGGCCTCCTCACGCCGCAGACCCGAGTCCCCCATCAGCAGGATCGTCGCGCGCATCGCGCGCCACTGCGAAGTCGAGCGGCTATCGCCCTCCTCCGCGCATCGCATATCGAGCTCGTTGCGCAGGCGTCGCCATAGATCCGCCGGCAACGCGCGCTCGATCTTCATCGCGCTCGCGCGCTGGATGACCGGCGGATCATTGACCGCGATCCACGGATTGCCGGCCAGATAGCGCACGTCGACCCACCACGCGAACGCGGCGCGAAGCGCTCGCACCGCGTAGCGTTGAGAATCGGCTGAAAGCGCGGCCGACCCGTCCGCCGTCGAGGCGAACGGTCGCCAGCGCGGCGACTGACGCGCGAAGCGCTCGCCGACGAAACGCGGATCGGGACTTTTCAGAAAATCCTTGTACGCCTCGCAGTCGTCGACCCGCAGGTCACTGAGCGCTTTGCCGCGCAGCACCACCGCCCACAACAAGAAGCGCTCGAGTTCCTTGGTATACGCGCGCAGCGTTTTCGGCTGATCACGGTAGCGGTTCAGATACGCGCGCAGCGCATCGAGGTCGTGCTTCGCCTGGATATAGCAGAACGCGGTCGAGCGGTTTTCGCCGTCGGCACCCGACAGCGCGTGCGGCACCGACAGTCGTTCCAATGGCGCGAGCGTCAGGCGACGCGGTGATTGGTCCGCCCCGCGGCTCGCCCCGTGATTCGACGCGAGATCCGGTACGACCTCAACCAGTGCGGCCGCCACCAGCGGCACGCCCTCTGCCTCGATTCTGATTACCAGAGAGTGCAGGGGCCCGTGGCACAAGGCACAGACGGATTTCCGGATGCAGAGGTGATTGAACGCTCGATCGGCCCGACCCCCGTCCCGGAAAAGCTCACCGCAGAGAAGCTGACCCTTGAGCGCGGTTATACGGCGAAGGATTTCACCGCACTGCGCGCGTATGTGGAGCGCATCGCGCCCGCAGTGATCGCCCGCACCTACTACGATCCGGACGCCGATCCGCACGCGGCGAGCCCCGGTGCGATGGAACGACACCTCGCCAGGATGCTCGACACGCTGGTGCAGTTGGCGATCGCGCACGGCTCGACGGTGCTCGCCGATCATTTGCGCGCATCGATCAAACAGCATGGCCGACCGAAGTTGACCGCGGTCACGTTCCGGATGGTGACCGAAGCGGCGCAACTCGCCGCGGCAGCACCTCACCCCGATCACGCGATCGGCGCCTGGCTGCGGCCACGCGTGGCGCGCCGACTGAAAGGCGAGGGGATCACGACGTTGGGTGGGCTGGTCGCGTTCTGCAACCGGCGGGGCAGCAGTTGGTGGCGCTCGATCCCGCGCATCGGTCCAGGCCGCGCACGCGTGATCGACGTCAGCGCCGTGTTCGCCTGCCCCATAAACACCTCGGGCCAGGTGCCGCACAAAATCTCAAACGCGACGCGCGCGCCGTGCAGTTGCTTCGCGAGCCACAGATCTTCGAACTGCCCAGATGCTCAAGCGGATCGGGACCGCGGGAATGGATGGTTACATTGCGGCCATGCGAGCCATCATGCACGGAGCCATGGCGCTCTACCTTGCGCGTTATCTGAACGTCCCACCGGCCCGCATCCCAGGCGAGGACAACGATCAGCTCGACGACCTTCCCGTAGATGAGAAGGCCATTCGCGCTGCCTTGCTCGAAGCATTCGACCGGCAGCGACAGGTTGATCTCGCTGCAAGGCTGGTCGTGCGGTACCTTACGCTGGGCCACCCGCCAGAATTGCTGATCGCCACGCTGGTCTTTGCGGTGCTGCGCGAAGACGCAGGCTTCCACGCCTATCAGATGCTCGAAGCCGGCGTACGGCAGTTTTTTGCTTGGGGCAATATTGACGAGGGCCAGCATGTCCTCGTTGCGGTCGCCCGTTATCTCGCTGCCCATTCACCGACTGAGCGCGGGACCCTGCAAACTGCCGACATCGCGCAGCGGTTGATGCGAGGCGGCGAACTGCATTAAGGCAGGCGCTACACCGTTGCGACGGTGCGAATCCGATCCACAGGACGTCATTTATTACATAGTACTCCTAGCTAGTGATGACGATACTATTTAAGCGAAATCTCGTGTGGGAAAACGCTGCTTTGCATTGGCTATAAGGAGAATGAGACTTTGGCCCGGCTGGTTTCTCTTCCACGGCTCCGGTCCCATGTCCTCAAAACGCGCGTCGATATGGCCGATCGAGCTCGCGACAACCGACAAGACATTGACAGTGCGCGAAGAAGACGGGGAGTTATTGATGAACTCAGTTCATAAGCCTATGTACCGTACCGTGTTCAAAAACCGATAATAAGGGTATACGCTTGAGTCATCGCGATGTAGCTGTCAGCCTAGTAGAACCGCTGCGCAACTTCTCGTCAAATATCAACGCATCTTGGAGCGTGTGTCATGAACACCAAAGTATTCGCAACTCTCTTTTTCATCGGTTCCAGTGCATTCGCTGGGTCAGCTTTCGCTAGCGGCTACGGTCCGGCTCCGTTTTACCGGCCGGCGGTCGGTGCGCCGAGCTCACAGCAAGGACCGAGCGCGCAAACAATTGCTGCCGAAACCGCGCACGGCACCGATACGTATAGTTTTGGCAGTTCGCGCGACACGCAGACGCAATCGGGTGCCCGGCGCGTTGAGGGCACAAGCAACACCACTTCGTCGTCGGTCAGTAATTGAAAAGCCTCCGCGAGGCAGGCTTGTCATGTGAACGCCTGGCGTAGAGGTGGGCGCTTGCAGGAGGTTTAACGAGTGTGACTCGCGAGAAAGCGATATTTATCTGGAGCATGATGCCTTAAGCCATTGACAAGGGCCGTCATCGACTTGAACGCGCAGGGCTTCCAATGCGGTAGAAGACCCAAGCGTGGTTCCGACACGGAGCGGATTGTTTGATGACCGCTCTGCCGCCGACCCCGCGCGTTTTATGTCAGGCATGACGTTTCGAGTGGGCCGACGGACCGGGCATGTGAACCCATTTGCTCGCCAATAGTGCACAAGTGGTCAGATCGCCCACGAGAAGAGAGGGTGAAGACAAAGAGCATGTTCGAACCACGTTTAAAGGAATCAGCCGGGCATTCGGCTGTTGTAACCCTATTCCCGATAATGACTGCTGTGCTGGCCGGCTTCCTGATCATTGGCGTGGCGCTCCCCGTACTGCCTCTACATGTCATAAACGATCTCGGATTCGGACCACTGGTTGTTGGACTGGTGGCGGGTGCACAGTTCGCGGCAGCGCTGCTCTCACGTATTTGGGCGGGTTCCTACTCTGACAGGCGCGGTGCAAAGCACAGCGTCTTCGTCGGCCTGCTCGCCGCCGGGGCGGCCGGACTGTTATATCTTCTGTCGCTAGCATTTCTAAAAGCACCCCTGGGTTCTATTGCGATTCTGCTCGTCGGTCGTGCGGTTCTCGGCGGTGCCGAGAGCTTCATTATCACCGGTGGCATCGCCTGGGGGTTGGGTCTCGTTGAAAGGCAGCATGCTGGCAAGGTGATCGCTTGGGTCGGAACTGCGATGTTTGCAGCGATGGCGCTGGGTGGTCCTCTCGGCTCCATTCTTTACACATCATTCGGGTTCGTCGCGATAGCACTGATGACCGCCCTTCTGCCCCTGTTCGTTTTCGCATACGTGAGCCGGACCCCGGCAGCCGCACTGCCCGGTCACGGACAGCACGCTTCTCTCAGTGCGATCCTCAGAGTTGTTTGGCTGCCCGGTCTCGGCGCGGCGCTCGCCAGCATGGGGTACTGCGCGATTTTGGCGTTCAGTTCGCTTTTCTTCGCGGACATGCATTGGCAGCCGGTATGGATGGCCTTCACCGTATTCGGCGCTGCATTGATCGCGACGCGCACCATCGCTGGGCATCTTCCAGACCGGTTAGGAGGCGCACGAGTTGCCTTCATATTCGTCATCGTGCAGGTAGCGGGCCTCTTAATCATGTGGCTAGCAAAGACAACGCTGCTCGCGTCCCTAGGGGCCGCCCTTTCAGGCGTCGGCTATTCACTCGTCTACCCAGGGCTCGGCGTCGAAGCAGTTCGCACGATCGCATCCAACAATCGCGGCATGGCGATGGGTCTCTATACGGCCTTTCTCGATGTGGCGATGGCTCTGGGCAGCCCCTTCCTTGGATGGGTCGGCGGACATGCCGGCCTGCGTTCAGTGTTCCTAGCCAGCGCCGCGATAGTTGGCTGCGCCGCTGCCGTGGCCATTTTTCTTCAACGTCGACAACACGTGAGTGCATGATCGATCGCAGACTATCGCTATCAAACTCCTCGTCAGATTGTTACCCGTGAACATTGCCTAGGATTTCCCCACAACGAATGTGCAATTCGTTGAAGCGCTTTACATTCATGACCGTACCTGATTAAAGTGGCGAAGCGCCGCTGTTGTCATGACCCCGACTCATAAGTCTGGGTCGCGGTAGCAGCGGGTTCGCGCACGAAGAGTTCGGTGCGCGAGTGATTCGACTACACGGGCGCCTGGCGCAATGGCACGTGAAAACTTTAACGACATCCTCGTCTTTCTCGCAGTCGCGCGGGAGCGCAGCTTTACACGTGCTGCCGCGAAGCTTGGCGTCTCCCAATCCGCACTGAGCCATACGATTCGTGACCTGGAATCGCGGCTGGGCATTCGCTTGCTCACCCGGACGACGCGCAGTGTGTCGATGACCGAAGCCGGAGAGGACCTCTTTCGAACCGCCGCACCGCGGGTCGAGGAAATCGATGCCAAGCTGTCGGCCTTGTCAGAGTCAAGGGAAAGACCTGCAGGCATCGTTCGCATCACCGCCACCGATCATGCGATCGACGCCATCGTTTGGCCGAAGGTGCGCAGGGTGCTGCGCGACTATCCGGAAATACAGGTGGAAATGACAGTCGACTACGGGCTCGTCGACATCGTGGAGGACCGATACGACATGGGCATACGGTTTGGCGATCAGGTTGCCAAAGACATGATCGCCGTGCGCATCAGCGCGGACATTCGTATGTCCATCGTCGGCTCGCCCGCGTATTTTGAACGCCGGCAATTGCCACGCTCACCGGAAGACCTGCTCAAGCACGACTGTGTCGCGCTGCGCCTGACGACGACCAAAGGCCTTTATGCCTGGGAACTTCAGAAAGGCAAGCGTTCGGTTCAAACCCGCGTGAGTGGACAGACCATTTTCAACTCGCAACCGCAAATGATCCGGGCCGCGATCGACGGCTACGGTTTGGCGTTCGTTCCCGAGGACGCCGTGCTACCGCACATCCAGAGCGGTGAATTGCGGCCGGTGATGCGCGACTGGTGCCCGGCATTTCCGGGCCTTCACGCCTATTACCCGAGCCGACGCCAGAGTTCCAAAGCATTCTCTGTAATCTTGGAAGCGTTGAAACAGCCGCTGTAAAGTCGGACTACTGCCTTGGGGCTAGCTTAGTCGGTCTTGCAGAATCGCGCGAAGCCAAGCGCAGCGTGCGGATAGGTGCAGATAAGCAGTTGCGAAACTCCCAGTT
>NZ_FCOG02000092.1 GCF_001544975.2 Caballeronia arationis
CCACCAGCGTGCGCCTCAGGAGCAAAACCGGACATTTCTAATGAGCCCAAACCGGACATTACTAAAAAGCCCTGACATCATAAACTTCGCTAATTTATGTTATGTCAACTTAACCATCGAAGCGGGAACGCTCCCGCCTGAGTCAGCGAATCAAATCGCATCCCCCGGATGTGGCGCATCGTCATACGCTCCCCAAACCGACTGGTCGAAATTCACCATCGATCCTGTCATCAACCCCGACTCGGCGCTCGCCAGGAACGCGATCGCCCGCGCAGCCTCCAGAGGCTCGATCAATCGCCCGAACGGCTGCGACTCGGCCGCCCGCAGCAGCCAGTCGTCCGCAGCCCCGTGATGCTCGCGCTGAATCCGGTCTTCGCCATCCGACGCCATCCATCCCAGATTCAGTCCGTTGACCCGAATCCGGTTGCGCAGTAGCGCGTACGCCGTGTTCTGCGTCAGCGTCGCCAGCGCGCCCTTCGACGCGCAGTACGCCGCGATGAACGGCTGTCCCGCCATCGCAGACATCGAGCAGACATTGACGATCGCGCCTTCGATGCGCTCGCGCCGCATCACGCGAATCGTCTCCTGCATCAGGAAGAACGGCGCACGCACGTTGGTCGCGAACATGCGGTCGAAGAGCGCTGGATCGGTATCGAGGATCGTGCCGCGGGCGGTCATCGCGGCCGCGTTGACCAGCACGTCGATGCGCCCGAATTGCGCGTCGGCTGCCGCGATCACCGCCCGGCAATCGTCGACCAGCGACAGATCCGCCTGCACGAAGCGCACCTCGGTGCCGCCGGGCGTGCTCAGTTCGCGCGCCTTCGCTTCGCCTTTTTCCTTCGATCGTCCGCAAATGACCACGCCTTTCGCCCCGCGCTCGACGAGCAACCCGGCAACCGCGGCGCCGAGTCCCTGCGTTCCGCCGGTCACGACGGCTACCTTCGCATCGAACTGTCCCATGAGTCATCTCCCGATACGCCTCATGGACATGGTACGTCAGTATGGAATTAAAATTCCATATTTAAAGGAAACGCAATAGTTATTGCAATTCGTCCCGCAGGCTTCAATCCATTTCCTGTGCCCGACCGAGCAGAAAGTCGTGCTCCCGGGCATTGCGCGTCATGGCGGCAGCGCGTTCGAATTCGGCGCGCGCCTCGTCGCGGCGACCGAGTTTCGCGAGCAGATCGGCGCGAACGCTCGGCAGCCAGTGATAGCTCGCGAGCGTCGGCTGCGCCGCGAGCGAATCGACGATGTCGAGCGCCGCCTGCGGCCCGAACGCCATGCCGATCGCGACCGCGCGGTTCAACTCGACCACGGGCGAAGGCGCCACTTGCACGAGCGCGTCGTAGAGCGCGACGATCATCGGCCAGTCGGTGGCTTCGGCGCTCGGCGCGCGCGCGTGGCACGCGGCGAGCGCGGCCTGCAGCGCGTAGACGCCGCGCGCCCCGCCAAGCGCTTCGGAGCGCTTCAGCGCCGCGAGGCCGCGCCGGATCAGGAGCGGGTCCCAGCGGCTGCGGTCCTGGTCGGGCAGGAGAACCGGCCGCCCTTCCCCGTCGACGCGCGAGCGCATCCGCGACGCCTGGATCTCCATCAGCGCAACGAGCCCATGCACTTCGCTCTCGTCTGGCGCAAGTCCGGCGAGGATGCGCCCGAGCCGCAGCGCGTCTTCACAGAGCGCGGGACGCAGCAGGTCGTCGCCGGCGGTGGCCGAATAACCTTCGTTGAAAATCAGGTAGATCACCTCCAGCACTGACGACAGCCGCGCCGCGCGCGCATCGGCCTTCGGCACCTCGAACGGCACGCGGGCCGCCGAAAGCGTGCGCTTCGCGCGCACGATGCGCTGCGCGATCGTCGGCTCGGCGACGAGAAACGCCCGCGCGATCTCGTCAGTGGTGAGTCCGCCGATCAGGCGCAGCGTGAGCGCCACGCGCGCGTCGAGCGAGAGCACCGGATGGCAGGCGGTGAAGACGAGCCGCAACAGGTCGTCGCCGATGTCGTCTTCGCGCGCGGCATCGAGCGCATCGACAAAATCGGGCACGACGTGCATTTCGAGCGCATCGAGCGCGCGGCCGAGTTCCTCGTGCTTGCGGGCGTGCAGTGCCTCCTGTCGCAGGCGGTCGAACGCGCGGTTCTTCGCTGTCGTCATGAGCCACGCTCCCGGATTGTCGGGCACGCCCGTTTCGCTCCAGCGCTCGAGTGCGGCGACGAGCGCGTCCTGCGCGAACTCCTCGGCGAGCGCCACGTCGCGCACAATCCGCGCAACGCCCGCGATCACCTTCGCCGATTCGATCCGCCAGACTGCTTCGATCGCGCGATGCGTCGCGCTCGCGCCAGCCGTTTGGTCCGCCACCGTTTGCTTCGCCACGTTCAGGCGGCTTCCGGGGCCATGTGCACCAGTTCCCAGATGTGGCCGTCGAGATCCTCGAAGCCGTGTCCATACATGAAGCCGTGATCCAGCGGCGGCCGCGGCGCGCGCCCGCCCGCCGCGACCGCCTTCGCGACGAGTTCGTCCACCTCGGTCCGGCTCTCGCACGACAGGCACACGAGCACCTCGGTGCTCTGCTCGGCATCGACGATCGCCTTCGACGTGAAGCCCTGGAAGAAGTCCTCGACGAGCAGCATCGCAAAAATGTTGTCGCCAATGACGAGGCACGCTCCCTGGTCGTTGGTGAACTGCGGATCGAAGCTGAGGCCGAGCGCCTTGAAGAAGGTCATCGAACGCTTGAGGTCCTTGACGGGCAGGTTCACGAAAATCTGCTTGTGCATGGCGATCAGTCTCCAGTGGGTGAGCGTTTCAGTGCGCTTCGGCGAGCGTTTTGAGGTTGTTCAGGCCGTCTTCGAAATCCTTCCCGACCATGCGGTCCATGATAGAGAACACCTGCATCAGCTTCGTGACGAACGGTGCCGGACCATGCATCGACCACGTGACGCGCGTCGCTCCGCCTTCGGGCTTCATTGTGAATTCGACCATGTTGTGAGCTTCGAACGGCTTGTAGAAATCGAGTTTCATCGTGACCTGCGAGGGCACGGCCGTATCGACGATTTCCATGCGGCCCGCGCCGATCTTGTCGCCCTCCCAGGAATACGACGCGCCGGGGCCGCCCGTCGTCGTGCCGTAGCGGCCCTTCGCCGTCGGGTCCTTCTTTTCGTACGGGTTCCAGGTGTTGAAGCGCCGCAAATCGTCGATCAAGCCGAAGATGCGCTCGGGCGGTGCATCGATGCGCGCCGAGCGTTCGACGCGAAACGTGTCGGCACGCGTACCCGCATAAAGCAGCAACGCGGCGACGGCCGCGACGGCGACAATGAAAACGGTCTTGAACATGCAGGGCTCCCGTTATGAATCCGGGCCGCGGCGGACGCGCGCGGCCTCATGTACTCACAACGTTCGGGGCCGGTCCGAATCGACACGCCGAATCAAAATTACCGCCCCGGCGCGAAGTCCGGTTCAGGTGAAGCACGGTCCGACCTTGCGGACCTCCACGGTGCACCACTCGGCGGCCGGGCATTCGGCGGCAATCGCTACCGCTTCGTCGCGCGTATCGACATCGAGCAGGAAAAATCCGCCGATCATCTCTTTTGCTTCCGCGAACGGTCCGTCGACGAGTCTCGACTCGCCGCCGCGCTTCTGCAGGCGCACGCCATCCTTGTCCGACGCGAGCGACTCGGCGGCCCGCAGGACGCCGCGCGCCTGCAGTTTTCCGGCGAATTCGAGCATGCGTCCGTAGACGGCGCGGCCCTCTTCTTCGGTGCGCTGGCTGCGTTGTTCGCGCGGTTCGACGATCAAAAGCGTGTAGGCCACAAACAACCTCCAGAAAAAATTTGCTGGGTCCCAAGTTACCCCGCCCTGCGCGTGCAGGCAATACTACCGGGCCTGTACGCTTTAATCAGATGGTTATATTATTCGTCATACGTTACGAGTGGTTACGGCCTTTTACGCACTGTTACGGATGTTTATTAGTACTATTCCGCCCAAGCCGGATGTTTTTTACCGCATCGTCCGGCTGTCATCGGTCAGAAATACGTCTTCCGGAAAATCCCCGGGGCGACGCTGAACCGGACCCAAGCCGTCCCACGGGCGGCACCGCCATCGTTCGCGCACTGGCTTCCAGGCTGAGTTCCGAGCCCGACCGCCGCGCCAACGGTCCTTGCCATGCCGGCAGACGACGTTCTTCCCGAACGCGATCCGCGCCTGCACTGAATCCCGACGCTGTGCGTCGCCGGCCGCTACGTCTGTCGCGGGCCGGTTCACGTTCGTTTCGAACACCGATGAAAAATAACCCTCTCATTCTTTCTTCGCTCGCCATCGCTTTGGCGGGTGCACTCGCCGGATGCGGCGGCGGTTCCGACAGCGCGAATCTCGCCTCTACCGCGAACGCACAGAATAGTGCCGGCGCGAGCGATGCCGCCAACCTGAAGGCGACCGCGAACGCCGCCGCGACTCCGACGATCTCGTGCGTGTCGCCGTCGGCGGCACCGGCCCAGTCGGGTGGCGCGAAAATCACCGCCGACAGCGCGAGCGCCGACGCCACGCGGCTCTATTCCGCCGGCAGCGCGTTCAAGGTCGCGTACACGACGCGTCCGGGCGCGGCCGACACGTTCAAATGGGCGATCTACAACACGTACAGCAAGGTCGTGGCGAGCGGCAGCTTCGCCGTGCCCGCCGCTGCGACGACGACCACCCTCACCTGCACGTCGACGCTAGCTGGCTTCTTCGCGCTGACGGGCACGCTGCAGAAAGCGGGCGGCCAGGTCGAGACCTCGGGCACGCGCCCGAACGGCTTCGCGAGCTTCGGCGTCCTGCCGAACCTCGCCGGCACGCTGCCGGCCGTGACCTACGCGAATCAGGACCAGCATCGCTTCGGCATGCAGGGCTTCAACGGCAACGGCGCGATGCTCGCCGCGCTCGGCATCTCCTGGAACATCGACGACCGCCAGATGGCCGTGATGGAGCCGAACGGCCGCAACACGTTCACCTCGGCGATGAACAGCCTCGATCCGACCTTCACGTCGGGCAAGGTGATGCGCCTCGTGCGCCTCGACGGCATTCCGGGCTGGGCGAGCGGCCACGGCTTGTCGCCGGACTACGGCTACGCGCCCGCCGACCTGAGCTACTACGCGAACTACATGGGCCGCGTCGGCGCCGAGACCGAAGCGATCCGCGCGCGCTATTTCCCGCAGCAGTCGGCGAACTACTACCAGGTCACCTGGGAGCCGTACACGCTGTGGAAGGACACCGACGCGAACTTCGTCGCGCTCTACAAGGCCGCGTATCAGGGCCTGCATTCGAAGGACCCGAAGGCTGTCGTGATGGGTCCGGCCGAGCCGTTCCCGTCGCTCACGACCGAGCGCCTGAAGGCACTCGCGCCGCTCGGCTTCGCGAACTACATCGACGGCGTCGCGACGCACGGCTACTACGACGCGGGCACGTCGCCGTCGCATCCGCCGGAGCGTCATCACACCGACGCGAATGCCGCCGATGCCGCCAACTCGCTGCCGAACGAGATCCGTGCGCTGCGCGCGGAAATGAACGCGCAATACAAGCCGGGCATGAAGCTCTTCGTGACCGAGACGGGCATCAGCTATGACCTCGGTTCGAGCTACGGCCCGAACTACCCGAGCTCGAACATCCTCTTCGCGCAGAGCGCGGTCGTGGCGCGTACGCACCTGATCCTGCTTGGCGAAGGCGCGGACCAGACCTACGTGTTCTTCGGTCCGGACTTCCCGGGCGAAGTCGGCTACGGCACGTTCTTCGACCTCGACAATGCGCAGGCCGCGTTCGGCACGCAGAACATGAGCCCGAAGCCCGCCGCGATGACGGTCGCCGCGATGACCCGCATCCTCGACGGCACGACGACGCTCGGGCCCGTCAACGGCACGCCGTCGGGTGTGTACGCCTACTCGTTCCAGCAACTGGGCGGCGGCAAGGTGATCACCGCGCTCTGGACGCACAACAACGCGGTGTGGGACGCGAGCGTCGGCTTCAGCGCGACGTATAGCAAGGCGTACCAACTGAGCGTCGACGCGCCGGGCACGAGCGGCACGGTCCAGCTGATCGACGCGATGGGCAACGTCTCGAACGCGACGTACACGAACGGCGCGGTCACGCTGACGCTCACCGAGATGCCGCAATACGTGGTGTCGGGCAACGCCAGCATCGCGAAGAACAATTCGACCAAGCCGGCCGGCTACGTCGGAAGCTGAGCGCGCTTCAGGCTGAACGCAACACGACTGTTTCAGGAAAAGGCCCGGGTCATCCCGGGCTTTTTTTCGTCTGCTGTCTCACAAAGCGCGGCGACCGAGCATGGGCGAGCCGCACGCTTTTTCGCGTCATCTCGTTATTGACAGCGAAACATGTGCGCCCGCATACTCTTTCGTATGCACGCAAGCCGCCTTCTCCCCATCGTCCCGATTAATTACCCAATGATCGCCACTGGCGGGTCATCGGGAGAACGCGTGCGCTAGCAAGACTCAAGCAAACACATTCGATTTCCGAAGGCCCCGCCGAAAGACGGGGCCTTTTGTTTTGCGCGTGCGACTCCGTCTTCTTCGGCTCACTAGTGGAGAAGAGTGATGGACGAAGTTCTCAAGCAGGTCACCCGCGCAAGGCGTGGTTCGAAGGCGCGGGTCGTCGAGTATTTCGAGGTGCAGCCGCGCCAGACGCTGTCATGGCGGCTCGCGCGCGACGCCGAACTGCGCGTCGACGAAGCCGCGCTCTGGCTCACGCGCGAAGGCGATCCCTACGACTACTGGCTCTTGCCGGGCGATGTCGCGCTTCTCACGCGCGGCGAGCGGGTGTGGGTGTCGTCGGACGGCGAGCGGCCGCTCGAAGCGTCGCTGACGACTTACCGAAGCACCGGCCTGACGCAGGCCGGCCGCTGGCTCGCGCGGATCTGGCCGCGCATCGCGCGCAGCAGCAACGCCAGTGCGTTCTGACTCAGGGACGCACGTCGGCATACACGCAGCGGAAGTTCGCCGCGTTGTCGATGCTGCCCCGGCCGATGTAGCGCGGATACGCAGGATAACGACACATCGGCCGGGAGCGTCCGTTGGTCGTGGGCGCGATGTCGGTGCCGACGAGCGTTTCGGGCGCGATGCCGTCCGTGACCCAGCGGTCGAGCGCGCCGAGTTCGTCCCACGCCGGGATGAACACGCCGTTGCCGTGCTGGAAACCCGGCACCATGTAAAGGCGCATGAACGCATCGACGCCGTCCTGCGTGAAGCGGTCGACGAGCAGGCGATAGAACGCGATCGTCTGGTTCGGGCTGATCACTTCGTCGGCGAGACCGTGCATCGCGATCAGCTTGCCGCCGCGCGCGATGAACCCGGTGAGATCCGTGTTCATCGCGCCGACGGTCGCCGAAAGCGCCATCAGCCGCTGCCGGTAACGCCCCGGATTCGCGATGTCGAAGCCGATGCTGTTATACGTCAGGTCGCGCGTGACGAAGTGCTTGATGTACGCGTCGCCCTGCGCGAAGAGATAGCCGTTGACGGCGAAGCCCGGCGGGTTCACGAGCACCGGCGAATCGCCGAGGCCGAGCACGCCCGAGAAGTCGACGCCCTGATAGACGTTGTAGCCCGGATAGGTATCGACGCCGAACGCGAGCAGGTACGGCAGGTTCAGCCCGTCGCGCAGCGTGTTGAGCGTGGCGAGTTGCGCATCGGACAGGCAGCTGTCGCGCAGCGACGGCCGCTGGCCGTTCGCGCAACGCAGGTCCGCGATGATCTTCGGCTCCAGCTTGCGGCACGCTTCCACGTTGCTGACGATGCCGTCCGCGGCGTTGTCGAGCTTGTCGCATTCCTGCTGGACGGTCTCGATCACCCGCCGCTGTTGCGCGAGTCCGACGAAGCCACCAGGCTTTCCGTACGACGCCTGCCCGACCTTCACGCCCATCAGGCGCACGCCCGAAAAGTTGATGGCGGGCGCGTTGGCGATCACGCCGTCGTAGTCGTTCGGATAGCGCTCGGCGACGGTGAAGCCCTCGCGCCCGCCCGTCGAGCCGCCCGCGAAGTAGGTTTTGTCCGGGTTGCGTCCGTAGCCGAGCTGGATCAGCGCGAGCGCGACGTCGTGGGTTTTCTTCAGATGACCGAAGCCGAAGTTGAGGATCGCTTCGTCGTTGGCGGCGAAATCCGCGCGGCCCGAATTGCCGACGTGGCCCGAGTCGGAGCCGAAGGTCGCGTAGCCCTTTGCGAGCGGGGTCGAGTCGGGCGCGAACGGCATTGGCTCGGTGCCGCTCACGAGGACGCCGCTGTAGCCGCCGCCGCCCATCTGCAGCGCGCGGCCGTTCCAACGGCTCGGCAGGTTCACTTCGAAGCGGATGTCGGGCGTATTGTCCTGCACGGCCTTGATGCTGCCGACGATCCGGCAGTATTCGCCGTTGCGGTTACCCGGCGCGGCGGCCTTCACGACCGACGCGGACCAGATGGTCGCGCCGCGCGTCGGCAGGCCGATCACTGAAGCCGGAACTTCCTTGCCTTCCAGATCCGCGCAATGCTTGGCGAGATAGGAAGCGGCGTGCGCGCCGGTGCTTGCCGCGAGCGCGAGCACGGCGGCACTTGCGACGCGACATGGCAAACGCATGCACCGGCGCGCGAGGGACCCGACGCGCGAATTCACTGTCGGGCGTGCAACTCGGGCGTGAGGCGCGGGACTTCGGCGTTCTTCTTATTGACGGCGTTCATGGGGCAAAGCGTAAGGGCGGGGTAAGCCAGAAGCCCGTTGCGCGGGTTTGAATGCCGCTCAATATAAAGAAGTGATTCAGTAGGTGCAATCGGGAAAGAAACAGGAACGATCGGGAATGCGAGGGTTTCGGACGAGGAGTTTCGGAGAATGGTTTGAGACGCGCGGCGAGTCCGTCAGTCGCTTGCCCGGAAAGACAAACGCCGGGTCGAGACCCGGCGCCGTTTTGCTGCACAGCGTTCCCTATCGTCCGCTTTCCGCGAGCGCGATGCGCTCGCCGGCGTCATCGCGGAGGTTCGCCGTTTCGTCCTTCGCATGCGCGAGGCTGAAGCGCTCGTTGGGCGCGGTGCCGTTGAGATGGAAATCGCCGACTGCCGCCTCGCGCTGGATCGCCGGATTGTGCGAAGCGATCACGCGAGCGTTGCGCCAGTGCCGGTCGAGGCGCCGCGCTTCGCTCGTCGCGCTCGCGCCTCCGACCTCGAACAAGAGCGTGGACGCTTCCAGCACCTGCTCGATCACGATCTGCTGCGCCTTGTAGACCTGGATATCGAGCGCGATGTAATCGTCGGCGGTGGCGCGGCCTTCGGCGCGCGCACGATGTACGTTCTCCAAGGCCGCCGACACCGCGTCGACCACGCTTTCCGCCGCGAACGCCAGGCTCGCGAGCCGCCCGACCACCCGATGCACAAGCGGATTGTCGCGCGGGCTGGAGCGCCCGGGCACGCCGAAAGTCCGCGTGCGTCCCTGCACGAACGCGACGCCATCGCGCAGCACCGCCCTCGCGATGCCCGCGAGCGTCGCGAGGTGCACGGTCTGATAGTACGCCGTCACGATCGTGTTGCGACGCGGCTCGGAGGCCTTGAAGCGATGCAGGATCTGGCCGCCCTCGACGCGCACGTTGTCAAAGCGCGTCGTGCCGCTTGCCGTCAGGCGCTGGCCGAACCCGTCCCAGTCATCGAGACGCGCGACGCCCGGCGCATCGCCGCGCACGAGCAGATGCACGTCGTCGCGGCCGTCGTGTGCCGTCACGTTGATCCAGTCGGCGTACAGTGCGCCGGTGCTGTAGTACTTCTCGCCGTTCAGGAGCCACTGGCCGCTCGCGCCGTCGGGCGTGATGGTGACCGTGTTGTGCGTCGAGCCGGTGCGCTCCGAAATCGCCGCGCCGACCGTTTCGCCCGCCGCGATGCGCGACAACCAGCGCTCGCGCGCGGCTTCGTCGTCGCTTTCGAGGCGCATTTCTATGAAGCCGAAATTCAGGCGCAGGATCTGCGGCAGATTCGAATCCGCTTCGCCGAGCCGCGTCAGCAGGCGGAAAAACTGCGGCAGCGTCGCGCCGCCTCCGCCGTATTCGCGCGGCACGCGCAGCGCCGTGAAACCTGACGCCTTGAGCCACTGCACCGCGTCGCGCGCCAGTTCGCGTTTTTGCTCGCGCTCGACCGCGCCCGCCGCGATGCGCTCGAACACGCCGGAAAAGCGTTCGAGCAATTGCGCGTCGCTCGCGGCTGGAATCGTCGTCATGAGGCTTTCTCCACATCGGTTTTCGTTGCGAGAAAGCATAAATTCGACGCTGCGCTGCGCAAACGACGCAATTCTGCTAACGATATGACGAGCCGACGTTCTTATTCGCCGTCCCACTCGCCGCGCAGGTCGCTGTCCTGCAACAGTTGAAGCAGCGTTTCAGCCGGGCGGCTCAGATGCTTCGCCCCGAGTGCGATGAATTCGACTTCGGGCAGTTCGGGCAACGCCGCGCGATTGACCGGCGGCGCGAGCCCGCGCCCCGCCAGAAAATGCGAGCGCACGGTGAGGCCGAGACCGCCGCGCGCCGCCGCGATGCAGCCCGCGTGGCTGCTGCTCGTGCAGACCATCTGCCAGCGGGCGCCGGCCATCGCGAGCGCATCGAGCACGACGGCGCGCGTCACGCTCGGCTCCGCGACGAGAATGAGCGGCAGCGGCGAATCCAGATCCACCTCGGTGCCGGGCTTCGCGAGCCATTCGAGCCGCCCGCTGAAAAGCCGCGTGCCGCGCGCATCGCCGAGGCGCCGCTTGCCGACCGCCAGATCGATCGCGCCGGCATCGAGCAATTGATACAACTGCCCCGTCATCCCGATCGTGATTTCCAGTTCGACGTCGGGATGGGTGCTGCGAAACGCCGCGAGCACGCTCGGCAGCGGCCCGAGCGCAAGATCGTCAGACGATCCGAGGCGCACGCGCCCGCGCAGGCGCGGCGAGCGAAACTGCGACTCTGCGTGCGACATCGCTTCGAGGATCACGCGCGCGTGCACGAGCATCGCTTCGCCGTCCGCGGTGAGCGCGAGCGAATGGGTGTCACGCGTCATCAACCGCCGACCGACGCTCTCTTCCAGACGCCGGATGTGTTCGCTGACGCTCGACTGCGTGAGGCCGAGCTGGCGGCCGGCGTCGGTGAAGCTGTGCGACGCGGCCACCGTCGCGAAGGTGTTCAGCCAGACTGGATTGAGCATGACTGGATTGTGATCGGAATCGGCGATGACAGTCAATGCGGCTAGAGGGGTTCCCGATAGCGCGCGCCTTCACTAATATGTCACGAAGGCTTTCCGAGGCGCTGCCCACGTCTTTCCCCGCACCCATCCATGACCAGACAGTCTTCCCACACGGCCCTTCTCTGGATCGTCGCCGTCGGTTTTTTCATGCAGGCGCTCGATACCACGATCGTCAACACCGCCCTGCCCTCCATCGCTCACAGTCTCAACGCCCAGCCGCTCGCGATGCAGTCGATCGTCGTCGCCTACACGCTGACGATGGCGCTCCTCACGCCCGCTTCCGGCTGGCTCGCCGACCGGTTCGGCACACGCCGGGTGTATTTCGTCGCGATCCTGCTGTTCGTCTTGGGCTCGCTCTGCTGCGCGGGTGCACATTCGCTGAATCAACTGGTCGTCGCGCGTGTGCTGCAGGGCATCGGCGGCTCGATGCTGCTGCCGATCGGACGGCTCGCCGTGCTGCGCAGCGTGACGGGCGAAGCGTACGTATCGGCGCTCGCCGTGATTTCGATTGCCGGACAGGTCGGCCCGATCCTCGGCCCGACGCTCGGCGGCTGGTTCGTCGAATCGATTTCCTGGCACTGGATCTTCCTCATCAACGTGCCGATCGGCGCGCTCGGACTCGTGGCGGTGCATCGCTATCTGCCGAATGACGCCATCGCCGATTCGCCGCCGTTCGACTTCATCGGCTGCGGTCTGCTTTCGCTTTGCATGGTCGCGTTTTCGATTGCGCTCGATAGCCCCGTCGACGAGCATCGCGTTGCGGTCGCGGCCGGTCTCTTCATGATCTCGGCGCTCGCCGCGCTCGCCTATATTCCGCACGCGCGGCGGCGCAGGAATCCGCTATTTCAGCTCACGCTTTTTCGCGAGCCGAATTTCAGCGTCGGGCTGATCGGCAACCTCGTCTGCCGGATCGGATCGAGCGCCGTGCCGTTCCTGCTGCCGCTCCTGATGCAGCTCGAACTCGGCTACAGCCCGCTGCATTCCGGCCTCATGATGCTGCCCGCCGCGTTCGCCGGCACCGTCGCGAAAGGCTGGATCGCGCCGCTCGTCAAGCGCTACGGCTACGACGCGTTCCTGCTCGTGAACACGATACTGGTGGGCGCGTCGATTGTCGGCTTTGCGGCGTTTTCGCCGGGCACGCCGCTCGTTCTGGAGATTGCGATTCTCGCCGTGTTCGGTGCCTGCAACTCGATGCAGTTCGCCGCCATGAACAGCGTCACGCTCAAGGGCCTCTCGATCCGCGACGCAGGCAGCGGCAACAGCCTTTTCTCGATGGTGCAGATGCTGGCGATCGGCCTTGGCGTGTCGATCGGCGGCGGCCTCGTGCAGGTGTTCGACGGCCGGTTCGGCTCGGCGGTGCTGGGGTTCCGGCTGAGCTTCGTCTGCGTGGGGCTCATCACGCTCGCGTCGGCGCTGGTGTTCCGTCGGCTCGACGCGGCGCCGCAGCCGGCGCAGAGCGCGGCGGCGGTCCGGTAACGCTGGCGCTTCAGCAGGCTCCGGGCGTCGAGGCTAAGCTATCGGACTCGGCTTATCATCCCTGACCCAACCTCGGAGTTCACCGTGCAATATCGCAAATTCGGCAGCACCGGCCTTTCTGTTTCGCGTCTGTGTCTCGGTACGATGACGTTCGGCTTGCAGACGGAAGAAGACGTTTCGCGCAGCATCATGGACAAGGCCGCCGACGCCGGCGTCAATTTCATCGATACCGCCGACGTCTACCCGCTCGGCGGCACCGAGACGGTCGTGGGACGCACGGAGGAAATCGTCGGCCGCTGGCTGAAGGGCAAGCGCGAGCACTACATTCTCGCGACCAAAGCGGTCGGCAAGATGGGACCGTCGCCGTGGGATCAGGGCGCGTCGAGAAAGCACCTGCTCGACGCCATCGATGCGTCGCTCAAGCGCCTGAACACCGACTACGTCGATCTTTACCAGTTGCATTCCGACGATCGCGAAACGCCGCTCGACGAAACCCTCGAAGCGCTCGACACCATCGTGCGGCACGGCAAGGCGCGTTATATCGGCGTGTCGAATTTCCTGGCGTACCGGCTCGCGCTTGCCCTGGGGCGCTCGGATACGCTGCGGCTCGCGCGTTTCGTGTCGGTGCAGCCGCGCTACAACCTGCTGTTTCGCCAGATCGAGCGCGAACTGCTGCCGCTCGCCGCCGAACAGAACCTAGCCGTGATCCCATACAACCCGCTCGCGGGCGGGCTCCTCACCGGCAAGCATCGCCACGACGCGGCGCCGAGCGAAGGCCGCTTCACCGCCACCGTCGGCAAAGCAGGCGAAATGTATTCGCAACGCTACTGGCATGAGCGCGAATTCCAGACGATCGAAAAACTGAAGGGCATCGCCGGGGAGACCGGCGAGTCGCTCGCCAAGACGTCGCTCGCGTGGGTGCTGGCGAATCCTGCGGTGACGTCGGCGATCATCGGCGCGAGCCGGCCGGAGCAGCTCACCGATACGCTCGCCGCGATCGATCTCGCGCTCGACCCCGCGCTGAAAGCGAAACTCGACGAGGCAACGGTCGAATATCGTTTCGGCGATGCGACGCGCTGAAGCGTTCCCCGAGCAGTGCGCCGCGCGTCAGTCCTGAATCAGTAGCGCGCGATGTCGCGGCTTTCGAGAATCGGCGACGGCGCGCCGCGCTTGGCCACCGCGAGCATCGCGCGACCGACCTGCTCGGTCGTGACGATCGCGTTCGGAAACAGCCGTTGCAGCAGCGGCAGCACCGGACGCGTCATCGAGTAGATCGACTGATACAGCGCGGTCTTCGAACGCACCCCGTGCATCGGCACGATCGCGCCCGGGCGGAACATGTACGCCGCCTTGAACGGCAGCCGCAGCAGGTCGTTTTCCGTGCGTCCCTTCACGCGCGCCCACATGCTGCGGCCTTTTTCGGTGCTGTCGGTGCCCGCGCCCGTCACGTAGACAAAGGTCATCTGAGGATCGAGACGCGCGAGCGTTCGCGCGGCGGCCATCGTCAGGTCGTAGGTAAGGCGTGTGTAGTCCGCCTCGCTCATCCTGAACGACGAGACGCCGAGGCAGAAAAAGCACGCGTCGAAGCCGCCGAGTTCGTTTTCGATCGAGGTGTAATCGAACATGTCGCGATGCACGATCTCGCGCAGTTTCGCGTGTTCGACGCCCGTCGCCGAGCGCCCGAGCGTCACGATTCGATCGACATCCGGATCGCGCAGGCATTCGCGCAGGACGCCTTGCCCGACCATGCCGGTCGCGCCGAACAGCAGCACTTTCATCGATCTCTCCTCGCGGCGGCCGGCACGCGCAGCGGCGCGGCCATGCGGGCGTTCCAGATCCCTTCCAGCGAATAGACGGCGAGCGCCGCCCAGATCGCGCCGTAGCCGAGCAGCCGGTCATGGCCGAACGGCTCGCCGTATAGCAGCACGCCGATCAGCAATTGCAGCGACGGCGTCACGTACTGGATCAGCCCGAGCATCGAAAGCGGGATGCGCCGCGCGCCGGCCGCGAAGAGCAGGAGCGGAATCGCCGTGATCGGGCCTGCCGCGGCGAGCAGCAGCTTCACGCCCCATGACGCGTGGCCGAACCCGCTCGTGCCGTGCATGCTGATGAACGTGAGATAGAGCGCCGCGACCGGGCACAGCAGCATGGTTTCGAGCGTCAGGCCTTCCAGCGCGCCGAGATGGGCGGTCTTGCGCAGCAGCCCGTAGCCGCCGAAGGTCAGCGCGAGCGCCAGGCTGATCCACGGCGGCGCACCATTCACCCACGTGAGCCAGACGACGCCTGCCCCAGCGATCCCAACCGCGACCCACTGCAGCGGCCGCATTCGTTCGTGCAGGAATGCCATCCCGAACAGCACATTGATGAGCGGATTGATGAAGTAGCCGAGACTCGCCTCGACGATGCGGCCCTCGTTGACCGCCCAGATATAGATGCCCCAGTTCGTCGACAGCAGCACGGCGCTCGCCGCGAAGCGCGCGAGCTGGCGACGGTCGCGCATGACCGGGCCGAGCCAGCGCCACTGATGCCGCACGGTCAGCACGACGAGCAGGAAGACCATCGACCACGCCATCCGGTGCGCGAGCATTTCCACTGCGCCGATCGAATGCAGCGCCTTGAAATAGATCGGAAACAGCCCCCAGACGGCGAAAGCCGCGAAAGCGTAGGCAACTCCTGGATTCATTTCTTCTGTTCGGTGGGAAATCGGTTCTGGACGAGCGGGAACGAATGAAACACGGACTCGTCGCGCGGAGTGTCGGATTTTAGTCGACTGCGGACCGGTTTCCGTAAGTCTCCCTGATTGCGTCGAGCTGCTCGCGCGAACCGTACGTGCGTTTCAGGCTCGAAGAAGAGCGCGAAGCCGCACACCCGACGCCGTAAATAACGCGTGCTAGCATTGGCCGGCCCGCTTATTGCGGCACCGCAGCACGCACGCGGATGCCCGAACGCACGCACTACCAAGCCGCTCCGCCCGACTTTTCGAATACACATGAATCAGAATCCGGTCCATCAGCACTTCTTCCATATCCTGCTTCTGGTCGTGACGGTCGCCCTCGGATGGATCCTGCTGCCTTTCTTCGGCGCGGTATTCTGGGGCACGATACTCGCGATCCTGTTCCAGCCGCTACAGCGCTGGCTCACTATCCGCTTCGGCAAACGGCGCAATCTCGCGGCCCTGACGACGCTCGTGCTCATCATCCTGATCGTGATCCTGCCGCTTACGGTGGTCGCCGGCACGCTCGTGCAGGAAATCAGCCTCGCGTACACGCGCATCAAGACGGATCAGCCGAATTTCACGGCCTATTTCCGGGATGCGTTCCATGCGCTGCCGCTGTCGGTGCAGCATCTGCTCGGGCGCTTCGGTCTCGACGACATTCCCGGCATCCAGCGCCGCCTGACCGAGGGCGCCGCACAGATCAGCCAGTTCGTGGCGACACAGGCACTGAGTATCGGCCAGAACACGTTCCAGTTCGTCATCAGCTTCGGCGTGATGCTCTATCTCGTGTTCTTCCTGCTGCGCGACGGCGGCGAGATCGGCCGGCGCATCCGCCGCGCACTGCCGCTCGACGAGACGCACAAGCAGCATCTGATCGCGAAGTTCACGACGGTCGTGCGCGCTACCGTGAAGGGCAACATCGCGGTGGCGGCGGTTCAGGGCCTGCTCGGCGGGCTCATTTTCTGGATTCTGGGTATCCAGGGCGCGCTTGTGTGGGGCGTCCTGATGGCGTTCCTGTCGCTCTTGCCCGCGGTCGGCGCGGCGCTGGTGTGGGTGCCGGCCGCTGCGTACTTCTTCATGACGGGCGATATCTGGCGCGGCGTGATCCTGGTGGTGTTCTGCGTGGTGGTGATCGGGCTCGTCGATAACGTGCTGCGGCCGATCCTCGTCGGCAAGGACACGCGCATGCCCGACTGGGTCGTGCTGATCTCGACGCTGGGCGGGATGGCGCTCTTCGGCATCAACGGTTTCGTGATCGGACCGCTGATCGCCGCGCTGTTCATGGCGAGCTGGGATCTGTTTTCGCAGAGCGAGGAAAACGGACGACAGGGGTGAGGCGGCTGCAGACGACAAAAAGCCCGTGCAGGCGACCTGCACGGGCTTTTCTCAAACCTGACGCCTACCGTCCGTCGTGCGTCGGCACGTACTTGCACTCGAAGCGCTTTCTCACCGTCCCGTTCTCGTCGACGCTTTCCAGATACACGTCGAATTGCCACAGCCGCGCCATGTGCTTCAGCACTTCGTCGCTGTCGTTCGAGAGGTGGCGGTTGTCGGTCATGAAGTGACGCAGCGTGAGGCTGCGGTCGCCGCGTGTGTTCACCGAATACACCTGGATGTTCGGCTCGCGGTGATGCATGTCGTATTGCCGCGACAGCGCCTGCCGCACGTAGCGATAGCCGCTTTCATCGTGAATCGCCGACACTTCGAGCGCTTCGCGCATGTCGTCGTCGAGAATCGAGAAGAGGCGCATCTCGCGGATCAGATGCGGCGACAGATACTGCGCGATGAAGCTCTCGTCCTTGAAATTGCGCATCGCGTAGTGCAGCGACTCCAGCCAGTCGCTGCCGGCCAGTTCGGGGAACCACTCGCGGTCTTCGTCGGTGGGGTTTTCGCAGATGCGGCGAATGTCGCTCATCATCGAAAAGCCGAGCGCGTACGGATTGATGCCGCTGTAATACGGCTTCGTCACGGGCGGCTGATAGACGACGTTGCTGTGCGAATGGAGGAACTCCATCATGAAGCCGTCTTCGAGCCGGCCTTCGTTATAGAGCGTGTTGAGCAGCGTGTAATGCCAGAACGTCGCCCAGCCTTCGTTCATGACCTGCGTCTGGCGCTGCGGATAAAAGTACTGTCCAACCTTGCGCACGATGCGGATGACTTCGCGCTCCCAAGGCTCCAGAAGCGGCGCATTCTTCTCCGCGAAATACAGCAGGTTCTCCTGCGGCTCGGGCGGATAGCGGCTTTCGGTTTCCTCGGCGGTGTGTTCCTTCTTGTTCGGCAGCGTGCGCCAGAGTTCGTTGACCTGCGACTGCAGATACGCCTCGCGCTCACGGCGCATCGCCGCTTCCTTCGCGAGGGACAGCTTCTGCGGCCGCTTGTAGCGGTCCACGCCGTAATTCATCAGCGCATGGCACGAATCGAGCAGTTCCTCGACGCGGTCCAGCCCGAATCGCTCCTCGCATTCGGCGATGTAATTCTTCGCATAGACGAGGTAATCGATGATGGCGTGGGCGTCCGTCCACAGCCGGAACAGGTAGTTGCCCTTGAAGAACGAATTGTGCCCGTAGGCGGCATGCGCGATCACGAGCGCCTGCATCGTCATCGTGTTCTCTTCCATGAGATACGCGATGCAGGGGTTCGAATTAATGACGATTTCGTACGCGAGGCCCATCTGCCCGCGCCGATAGCTCTTTTCGGTCGATAGAAAGTGTTTCCCGAACGACCAGTGCCGGTAGTTCACCGGCATGCCGACCGACGCGTACGCATCCATCATCTGCTCGGCGCTGATCAGTTCAAGCTGGATCGGATACACATCCAGCTTGTACCGCTCGGCGACGCGCGCGATTTCGGTGTCGTATTCCTCGATCAATTCGAAGGTCCAGTCGGACGGGCACGGCAACGGCCTCTTTTCCGCAACATTCATGCTGCCTTCCTTCCGCCCCGCGTGGGGCGCGCTCCGTTGCTCCGCTTCCAGCTTTGACAACGCCCCGTCTTCAGTACGCTCTTCGGGTCCGTGGTCACTGCTGCCGTCCAGGTGATAACCCCGTGCTTCGTTATGGAGATGCCTTGTCGTCATGCAGCCGCCTGTTGTTTCTCGAACAGTTCGCGGAAGACCGGATAGATGTCCGCCGCCGATTCGACCTTTTTCATCGCAAGCTCGGGCGCGCTCAGCGCCAGTTGTGCGTATTCCAGCCACAGGTTCTGCTCTTCGGGCGCTACTTGAATATAGGCAAAATACCGCACTTTCGGCAGGATGTCTTCCGACAGAAGCTTGCGGCACTTGGGCGAATCGTCGGTCCAGTTGTCGCCGTCCGAGGCCTGTGCGCCGTAAATGTTCCATTCAGTCGGCGAATAGCGCTCGTCCATGATCTTCTTCATCAACTCCAGCGCGCTTGATACGACCGTGCCGCCGCTTTCCGTCGAATGGAAGAACGTGTCTTCGTCGACTTCCTCGGCGCGCGTGTGGTGGCGGATGAATACCACCTCGATCTTCTCGTAGTTCCGGTTCAGGAACAGATACAGCAGGATGAAGAAGCGCTTGGACAAGTCCTTTCTCTGCTCGTCCATCGAACCCGACACGTCCATCAGACAGAACATCACCGCCTTGCTCGATGGCGTCGGCTGCTTCACGCGGTTCACGTAGCGCAAGTCGAACGGATCGATGAAAGGAATGCGCGTGATGCGGCCCTTCATGATGACGATATCGGCCTCGAGCCGCGCGATGTCTTCGGGATCGCCGTTCTCTTCCTTGAGCGTTTCCAGTTGGCGTTCCAACTCGTGCAACTGGCTCGACAACGGCGAGCCAAGCGCGATGCGTCGGCCGAGCGCGCTTCTGAGCGAGCGCACCACGTCGATGTTGTTCGGCGTGCCTTCGGCCGCCCAGCCCGCACGGACGTTCTTCCAGGTCGGCACGGCGAGCAACTGAGTTTTGACGAGCCGGGGCAGTTCGAGATCGTCGAAGAAATACTGCATGAATTCTTCGCGCGACAGTTCGAACACGAAGTCGTCCTGCCCTTCGCCCTCGTTGCTGGCGGTCTTTCCGCCGCCGCTGCCGCCGCCCTGCGGGCGCGGAATCTTGTCGCCGCGAATGTAGTCGGCGTTGCCCGGGTGGACGAGTTCACGCTTGCCGCCGGGGCCATGCCGGAACGACGGTTCGGCGATGTCCTTCTTCGGAATCGTGATGCTCTGGGTGTTTTGAATGTCCTTGATGCTGCGGTCGCGCACCGCGTCGGACACCGCGCGGCGAATGTAATTCTTCACGCGGCGCAGAAAGCGTTCGCGGTTGGCGATGCTCTTGTTCTTACCGGCTAACCTGCGGTCGATGATTTGGTGCAGCACGTCCAGTCTCCCGCGTTATCAAGCGAGGAAAGCGAGGCGCTGCGCGGACTTCCGCCCTGGCAATGGCCGTGGCGACTGCCCTCGGTCACGCCTCGCAAGGCGCCCGCGCCGGGCCGCTTCGAATCGAAGCAGATTGGCGCGGACCTGATACGTAGGGTTTCACGATCGTGTCATGCTGGTTTCGACACCTCGGTCACGACGACTTGCGCACGCGCAGATACCAGTCGCAAAGGAGGCGCACCTGCTTCGGCGTGTATCCCTTCGCGACCATCCGGTTGACGAAGTCCTCGTGCTTGCGCTGTTCTTCCGCCGACCCTTTGGCGTTGAACGAAATCACAGGCAAAAGTTCTTCCGTATTCGAGAACATTTTCTTCTCGATCACCACGCGCAACTTCTCGTAGCTGATCCACGCCGGATTCTTCCCGCCGTTCGCCGCCCGCGCGCGCAACACGAAATTCACGATCTCGTTGCGGAAGTCCTTCGGGTTGCTGATGCCCGCAGGCTTCTCGATCTTCTCCAGCTCGGCGTTCAGCGCCGCGCGGTCGAAGCTCTCGCCGGTATCGTGATCGCGGAACTCCTGGTCCTGAATCCAGAAGTCGGCGTACGTCACATAGCGATCGAAGATGTTTTGTCCATATTCCGAATACGACTCCAGATAAGCGGTCTGGATTTCCTTGCCGATGAATTCGGCATAGCGCGAAGCCAGTACGTCCTTGATGAACGACAGATACTTCTGTTCCGTTTCCGGCGGGAACTGCTCGCGTTCGATCTGCTGTTCGAGCACGTACATCAGGTGCACCGGATTGGCCGCGACCTCGGTCGAATCGAAGTTGAACACGCGCGACAGGATCTTGAACGCGAAGCGCGTCGAGACACCGGTCATGCCTTCGTCGACACCCGCGAAGTCGCGATACTCCTGATACGACTTCGCTTTCGGGTCCGTGTCCTTCAGGTTCTCGCCGTCGTAGACCTGCATCTTCGAGAACAGACTGGAGTTCTCCGGTTCGTGCAGGCGCGTGAGGACGGCCATCTGCGCCATCATCTTGAGCGTGCCGGGCGCGCATACCGCTTCGGCAAGCGACGAGTTGCGCAGCAGCTTCTCGTAAATCTTCACCTCTTCGCCGTAGCGCAGGCAGTACGGTACCTTCACGACGAAGATCCGGTCGAGCAGTGCCTCGTTGTTCTTGTTGTTGCGGAACGCCTTCCATTCCGACTCGTTCGAGTGGGCGAGGATCACGCCGTCGAACGGAATCGCGCCGAAGCCTTCCGTGCCCTTGAAGTTGCCTTCCTGGGTTGCGGTAAGCAGCGGGTGCAGCACCTTGATCGGCGCCTTGAACATTTCAACGAATTCGAGCAGGCCCTGGTTCGCGAGACACAGGCCACCGGAGTAGCTGTACGCGTCGGCGTCGTCCTGCGAGTAGGTTTCGAGCTTGCGGATATCGACCTTGCCGACCAGCGAGGAGATGTCCTGATTGTTCTCGTCTCCCGGCTCCGTCTTCGCGATGCCGATCTGGCGGAGGATCGACGGATAGCGGCGCACGACGCGGAACTTGCGGATGTCGCCGTTGTATTCGTGCAGGCGCTTGACCGCCCACGGGCTCAGGATGTTCTTGAGATACCGGCGGGGAATGCCGTACTGCTCTTCGAGCACCGGGCCGTCTTCGTCGTAGTCGAAGAGGCCGAGCGGCGATTCGTTCACGGGCGAGCCCTTGATCGAATAGAACGGCACGCGTTCCATGAGTTGCTTCAGCCGTTCCGCGATCGACGACTTGCCGCCGCCCACGGGGCCGAGCAGATACAGAATCTGCTTCTTCTCTTCAAGACCTTGCGCAGCATGCCGGAAATACGACACGACGTGTTCGATCACTTCCTCCATTCCGTAGAACTCGCGGAATGCCGGATACACCTTGATGACCTTGTTCGCAAACACACGCGATAAACGCGGATCGAGTCGTGTGTCGACCTGCTCGGGGTCACCGATGGCCGTCAACATGCGTTCGCCCGCTGTTGCATACGTGGCAGGATCTTCTTTGCAGAGCGCGAGGTACTCTTCGAGCGAGAATTCCTCCTCTCGTGTTTTTTCGAAGCGGGTCGCGAAACTGCTGTAGATATCCATGCTACCTCCTCGCCGAAGTCAGAAAACGTTGCCGTGCGCAAAGCGCGTAATCGAAACGACATCGCTTGAAATCATCCTAAACCCTTTCGAATTTTTTTTCACGCACTTGCGTGGTTGATTTGCTTCGAAGAATTCCTAGCTTGGTGGATTATTTTCGTTCACCTACAATCCTCAGTCCCGATGTCCCTATCGTGTTACCGCAAGCCTCCCCCGCCTGTTCGCTTCACCTCGCAACAACACAGTTATCCACAGCCACGGCTCGATTACTCGATAGCGTACCGAGCGCCAGTCGCGCTCCGGCAGCCGCTATCAGAGTGTGCTGCCATGTCCTGCGAGAGGCGGCCGGCACTGTGCGCATCGTTCATTCCCATACGTTTGCCCGCCGTTCTCCGATGCAGTCTCGCGTGTCGTTTTCCATTCTGTTGCATGAATCGGCGGCATCGATTGCCTTGTAATTTTCGCTTACCTTTATTCATTCGCGCCTGGCATTACATGCACGAATTGCGCGGCCAATCGATACCCTTCACATGCTTATGGATTTAACTGCGCCCGTCGTCGATATCGAGTGAGCATTGCCCAGTGGTGCGTAAGTCCAACACCCAATCCGGGCCCCGTCGTTCACACGAGCGTCAGTTCGATCTCGCCGACGCGGTCTATCGAACCACGCACCACTCCCGGCACCTCGACGCGGTAAGCGCCGGTATAAGTGCCCGTCGTAATGGTCCAGAACGGCTCGACCGCAAGCCCGCGCTGCGAGCAATGATTGGCAAACCAGACCAGCAGTTCGCGCGGATCGCCCGCCGGGTTGCCGACTCCCGCCGGCACGATCGAGACGCCGTCGAGCGTCAGGTCGAGGCGCGGCGCGAGAAAGTCGAAACCGGGCGCGATCACGTCGTAAGGTTCGATCCCGCCGACGACGAGCGCGCCGTTGTTCTGCGCATCGGCGAGCTGCGCGAGCGGCGCGAGATTCGGCCACTGCGCAAAGCGGCTGTCGACGATTTCCAGCGCCACCGCAATCCCGCCGAGCGCGCCGAGCACCTCTTCCCGTGCGTAGGGTTCGGCGCGCGGCGGCAGCGCGCGCTCGAAGCGAAACGCGATCTCCAGTTCGAGCAGCACGCGAAAGAACGACGCGATTTCGAGCCGCCCGGGCGACGCGTAGATGAGCGACTCGTCGATAGGAGCGCCCGCGGGCGGCGCCGACGGTGTACGCGCGCCTATCTTCCACGCGCCGATGCGCGCTCCCTTGAGCCGCAGCACTTCATGCTGGATCGCGTAGGCGGCGCCGGTATCCTCGGGGATGTCGCGGGCGGCGATCTCGTCGATCAGCGCGTGCTGCTCGCGGGCGTGCAGGAGTTGCGCGGCCAGTCTCGATTCGGTCATGTCGGAGGTCCTCGTTGAAAGTTGGCGTTCGATGCCCCCAGTGTACGAGCTACCGGTGTCGTTCTGCGGACTCGTCGCCACTTCCCGGCCCGCACGAGACGCCGTTACAAAGACAAACGCGCGCCGCGAAAGGATTCGCGGCGCGCGTCGTCGAGTGTCATGGCCGGTCAGGGACCGGCCGGGAGGCCGGGGAACCGGATTGCGAGGCTTAGAAGGTCTCCCAGTCGCCTGCGGCAGTCGCCACCGCCGCAGCCGGGCTGGCGGCCCGCGGCGCGGCCGCGGCCGGCACGCGCCTCGGCGAAGCAGAGGCCGGAGCCGCCGACACCCTCGCCGCCTGCGGACGCTTCGGTGCCGCACGCGTCGGGACGGGCTGCTGGCCCGCGTTCCCGGCGCCTTCGGCCAGCTGGAACACGGCGACCGCCTGCCGCAGCCGTCCCGCCTGATCTTCCAGCGACTGCGCCGCCGCGGCCGCTTCCTCGACGAGCGCCGCGTTCTGCTGCGTCACTTCGTC
>NZ_FCOG02000073.1 GCF_001544975.2 Caballeronia arationis
AACCGTTGAAGACAGCTTTCACAACCAACCAAAAACACGACATCTGTACTTAGCCGGCGGTACGACATTTCAATTTTTCTTTGACATCCACGCCCAATCAAATATGTCAAATAGGCTTGATAGCTGGGATTGAGGACGCCGTCCGTCAACCATGCCCGGGTCCGCTGCAGTAACGCGAAGTCGTAGTCCATGATGCTTCTCCTCAAAAAGCCGAACTAGCCGGCCTGCCTCCTGAGGAAAGCACTTTTATTATGCGCAGTCCACTACTGGTACCCGTGACCAAACACCCGTCGCTGTAAGCCAAACGGGTGTCCGTGGCGCGGAACTGTGCATAATCGCGAGATCGTCATAGTTGCGCTTGTATAGGGGTAGGAAACGGCCTTCGCCGTCCCCTCCCTCCGAACCCGGTGTGCGGTTTTCCCGCGACGGGCTCTCCAGTCAGTTGTTTCCGCATCGGGATTGGCGCGCCAATCGATGAGCCTCGGACATCGTGAACAGCCCAAGATTAGCGAAGAAGACATTGGGCCAGCGAGTGTGATCGCGAAGGCAGCGACCCTGTCCGGGACGATGAAGCTGTCGGCGCAAGATCGCTCGCAGACGCCGACGAACAAAGCCGTCGACGGACGAGAAGGTGTAGCGATGGGCGTGCTTGAAATAGCCAAACCAGCCACGCAGAATCGGGTTGATCGACGCAATGATGGCCTCGATCGAATCGCCCCGGCGACGCTTGGTGAGGGCCCGGAGTTTATCCCGCAACCCCATGAGACTCTTCTTGCGCACCCAACGTTGGCCCGCCTCGAACCGGTAACCCAGAAACTCGAACCCATGACCCTCCAGCCGGCAATCCCCAACGTGGGTTTTGTCGGGGTGCAGTGTCAAGCCGTTCGCATCCACCCAAGCCCGCATGCGAGTCAGCGCAGCTTCCGCGTCCTCCCGTGTGCGGCATAACACCACAGCGTCATCCGCGTAGCGCACCATCACCAGCCCTGCCTGGCGCATTTCCACGTCAAGCTCGTGCAGGTACAGATTTGCCAACAGGGGGCTGACGACCGCCCCTTGTGGACTGCCAGAAGTCGGCGTCCAACGCGTCATGTCTTCCATGATGTCTTGCTTGAGAAAGTACTGGATGAGTTCCAGGACCCGGCCGTCCGCGATTCGCCCGGCCACTCTCGCAAGAAGGGGTAGGTGCGGAATCGAGTCAAAATAGCTTTGCAGGTCGGCATCGACCACCCAGCAGTAGCCCGCTTTCACATGCCGGTCCACTTCGCGCAGCGCATCCTTGCAGCCCAAGCCCGGGCGGAAGCCGTAGCTTCGCGGCTCGAACTCATGCTCAAAGATCGGCTCGATCACCAGCTTCAGGGCCGCTTGAACCACGCGGTCCTTCACAGCGGGTATACCGAGCGGACGACGTCCTTTACCTTTCGGTATGTAGACGCGCCGCACCGGCTGCGGGCGATAGCTACCATCCTGCAATGCATGCGCCAGTTCAGCAAGATAGCGGTCCCGCGCTTGCGCGAATCGCTTCACGCTCATGCGGTCCACTCCCGCCGCCCCGGCGTTCTTCTCGACCTGAGCCCAACCCAGCGCGAGCGTGTCCAGGCGAAACACCTTGTCAATCAGACTGTGCCATTTACCTCCTTTAACTCCGTTTTGTAGAGCAGCCAACATAGCGTCCGTCCAGATTGTGGCTGGCGCGAATTTCCGCTGCACGCAGCTTCCCAGCGCACCTGCATCTCGTCTAGTCGTTTCCGACACTGGCGATGCTTCGATCTTCATCTTTGCCTCGTTCCGGTCTTTTGCTATCAACTTTCCTGCCCCGCTTCCCTAGTGCGCCTTTTGCTCTGACGCAGGTCTCCACGGTTCAATGCTTCCGTGTGCAGTACTATCGGGACTCTGACTCCTGCCAGCGTTCACCTCGCCGGCAGGTCTCCCCGCTTGCTTCGTGCCACCATCCCATCGTTCCGTCCTCAAACACGTGGTACGCCACCGCACCGCTTTGTCCACCACGACAGCGTGCTGTGTTACTTCCAGGCTTCGCCACTTTAGTGCAGGCTCGCCGCCATACCCCGCCGAAACAGGTTCGTTAACCTACGGATCGACAGTTCGCTTCCGGTTACTCCCCACCCCGTCTCGCGACGACGCAGTTACCTTCAGCTACGGAGCTGTGGCCAACTCCGACAGGGACTTTCACCCTGCAGATGGCACGCCATCACGGGCGTACACTAAACCGCTGACGCGGTAGTGGGAGGTGGGCACAGGTTTATGGCTGACGTTTCATGAAGAGGGTTGTCTGGCGCTGAACCCCAGCGAGGTGAGCCGTATCGCCAGGAGCAGTATGTGAACGCCCGGTTGGGCATTCCACCCGCTGCTTCCAGGAGGTTCGCCATGACGCCGCTGCGCCAACGCATGCTGCATGACATGCAGATCCGCAACCTTGCGGATAATACCCAGAAGTCCTATCTGATTCAGGTATCCAGTTTCGCCCGACACTTCCGCCGCTCGCCAGAACTGCTAGGTCCCGAGGAGATCCGCGCCTGGCTCGTCTACCTTCGCGAAGAACGCAAGCTCGCACCCGCCAGTCTCGGCGCAACGATCGGCGCACTGCGTTTCCTCTACCGGGTGACGCTCAAACGTGACTGGAGCGACGAGGATTTCCCGCTGCCGAAGAAGCCGTTCAGACTACCGGTCGTCCTGAGTCTCGAGGAGATCACCACCTTCTTCGACTCCATTGCCAGCCTAAAGCACCGGGCCATTCTAATGGTTGCCTACGCAGCGGGCCTGCGGGTGTCAGAAGTTGTCCACCTGAAGGTCACCGACATCGACAGCAAGCGCATGGTCATCCGTGTGAACCAGGGCAAGAATCGCAAGGACAGGTACGTGATGCTCTCGCCGCGGCTGCTCGAGATCCTGCGAACGTACTGGCACGACGCCCACCCGCGCGAGTGGCTGTTTCCGGGCAACATTCCCGGCCAACCCATCAGTCGCGATGCCGTCGGACAGGCATGCCAGCTTGCACGTAAGCACAGCGGGATCCAGAAGCCAATAACACCGCATTCTTTGCGTCACGCGTTCGCCACGCATCTGCTGGAAGCCGGTACCGACGTGCGCAGGATCCAACTGCTCATGGGCCATAGGTCCCTGTCCACAACTTCGCGCTACCTTAAAGTGGCCACGAGCACTGTATGCGCTACCACCAGTCCCTTCGACCTTCTTCCGCGCCCTGAACCCACTCCGTCTGCACCCGCTGCGCCCGAGTACTTCTGAATCTGGCGATGAGACCAGCGCTCGAAGTGGCCGACATCTTCCGCTGCTGCGGCCCGCAGTACCGGCAGACCCATGCCGACGCCCTTAGTCGTACCCAGCGGCGCGCGATGAGCGCCATCGAACTGTGCCGTACCGCCGCACTCGGCGGACATGTCGAGCAATGCGATGCATGTGGGCATCAACGCATCACCTACAACTCGTGCCGGCATCGCGCCTGCCCGAAGTGCCAGTCACTCGCCCGTGCGCATTGGCTCGAACGCCGGCGCGCCGAACTGCTTCCCGAGGTGGAGTACTTTCATGTGGTCTTCACGCTGCCAGAACCCGTTGCGGCAATCGCGTACCAGAACAAACGCGTGCTCTACGACATGCTGTTCCGCACCAGCGCCGAAACGCTGCGCACGATCGCCGCCGATCCAAAACATCTCGGTGCGGAGATCGGCTTCCTCTCGGTCCTGCACACGTGGGGGCAGAATCTGCTGCACCATCCGCACGTGCATTGCGTTGTACCAGGCGGCGGCATTGCCCCGGATGGCGAGCGCTGGATCGCCTGCCGGCCCGGCTTCTTCCTGCCGGTGCGCGTGCTCTCACGCCTGTTTCGCCGCCTGTTCCTCGAACAGTTGGGCCGCGCATTCGACGCCGGCGGCCTGCGTTTCCATGGCCAACTCGAACGCCTGCGGAATCCCCAGGCGTTCGCCGCGTGGCTTGCGCCCGCCGCCCAGGCCGAGTGGGTGGTCTACGCCAAACCACCATTTGGCGGCGCCCAACAGGTGCTCGACTACCTGGGCCGCTACACGCATCGCGTGGCCATCTCGAATAACCGGCTGCTGCGCTTTGATGGCGATTCGGTGCTGTTCCGGTGGAAGGACTACCGGCACGAAGCCCGCCACAGGACCATGACCCTGAGAGCCGACGAGTTCATCCGCCGCTTCCTGTTGCACGTGCTGCCCGACGGTCTTAAGCGCATCCGCAGCTACGGGTGGCTTGCCAACTGTCACCGGACAGCGCAACTGGCCACCTGCCGGCGGCTGCTCGGCGTCGAGCAGCCCGTCGCTGCATTACCTGCCTCCGGCGAGGACTACCGTGACCGTTACCAGCGGCTCACCGGCAGGTCACTGCGCGATTGCCCCATGTGCGGCAAGGGCCATATGATACGCATCGAAGCCGGCGTGCCCGGCATCCAGCCGCGCGCTCCACCTGACCCCAGCCATGTTCACTGACCGGCATCACCATCACCCCGAGCACGTTGGCCTTCCCCCATGCGGCCAACGCGAGCCCCCTCGTGCTCTGGCGTTGTCGCTCGATCACAATGCCGCAGAAACTCTGCACTACCTCACCATTGACCCTCGCACTCTCACTGTCTGCGCTCCACCAGCTCCTTCAGACCGCTCGCTTCCGACCTGCAATGGCCACGTACCGGCTATCGCAAATCACCACGCGATTCATTCAATGCCCATAGAAGCGAACTCCTGCGGAGCGGTTTAGCACAAACGTTTTTTTGATTACCGATCGCGGGCCGACTCCGACCGGCCTGTTCACGCGTTCCTGGTCGCGATCGCCAATCAAAAAAACCTCTGCACTCGCTACGCCGCTAGCGGCGTAGCGGCAAGTCGCGCTTTGTTCCTGTCGCAGAATCGACCCGGACGGCACTCGAACATTATGCCCAGAAACGCGATCAACTCTGTCCTTTACGATTGAGCGAGGCGTTTCTCGTCAATGAGCGCGGCAACCGACTGAAGGCCTGCAGTGCACGAAGCATGTTCGTCAGAATGTCGCGCGCCATTGGTCTGCGATTGGCGACGGAGGATGGGCGCGATGGTTACGGCCCGCGCCTCCAGGACTTCCGGCATAGCTTCGCGACTGGGAGGCTGGTCGAGTGGTATCGCGCCGGTCTGGACGTCAGTCGGGAACTGCCGAAACTTGCCACCTACCTCGGGCATGTCAACATCGGTCTTACGTACTGGTACATCGAAGCGGTTCCTGAGTTGCTTGAACTCGCGGCAGGCTATCTCAACAAGAATTGTCCGGGAGAACGGCCGTGAGCGCGGCCAGTCTTCCCTCCCTCGTTCAAAGGTTCTTTACCCAACGCCTGCTCGAGCAGCAAGGTCTGAGTTCGCATACGGTGGCAAGTTACCGTGACACGTTCCGGCTGCTGCTAGCGTTCGCCACGAAGCATATCGGGCGCGCGCCGTCAAAGCTGCGAATCGAAGACTTCGACGTGTCGTTGATCGAGAGATTCCTACAGCACCTCGAACATGGCAGAGGCAATTCGGTGCGGACACGTAATACGCGGCTTGCCGCGGTGCATGCCTTCTTCCGGTTCGTCGCCGTCAGCGAACCAGCGTTGTTTCTGCAGTGTCAGCGCATTCTTGCTATTCCTTCCAAACGTTGCGAACACGGCCCTGTTGAGTTTCTTACTGAGAGCGAAGCAGCCGCTCTCGTAGAGGCGCCCGACGTACGAACATGGATCGGCAACCGCGATCGAACACTGCTTCTTGTAGCGGTTCAAACGGGTCTGCGCAACAGCGAATTGACCGCGCTCCGGCGTCAGGATGTGATGCTCGGCACAGGCGCCCACGTTCGTTGCCTTGGCAAAGGCAGAAAGATGAGATGCACGCCGCTGCGACCGGATGTCATTGCCGTCCTGAAAGGATGGCTGTTGTATCAACCAGGCGAACCAGGTGATCCGGTCTTCCCCAGTTCGCGTGGCGGTCATCTCAGTGCCGATGCCCTTCAGCGACTCGTGTCGCGCAACGCCGAAATCGCGAGTCTCTCGTGTCCCTCGCTGAAGAAAAAATCCGTAACGCCTCACACGCTTCGACATGCGGCGGCGATGAGCTTGTTGCATCACGGCGTAGACCTATCCGTGATCGCGCTCTGGCTCGGGCACGAATCCTCCGAGACTACTCAGATCTATTTGCACGCCGACATGCAACTCAAGGAACGCGCGCTCGCGCACGCAACAGCGAGTGGCATCGCACCAACACGTTACAAACCCCCAGACCCGCTGCTCGCCTTCCTGGAGGCTCTCTGATAATGCCGACAATCGGACCAACGCGGAACCGGGATCCACCCAATCGTTATGGAAGTTGATTCATGACGCGGCATAATCGGGGACTCGGCATAATGTCATCGAGCGCGACATCAGGCCGTTTGCCACCGCGAGAAAATCGTGGCTGTTCAGCGATACGGAAGCCGGTGCGAAAGCAAGCGCGATCGTCTACAGTCTGATGCTCACGTGCCGAGCCTGCGGCGTCGAACCGCATGCCTGGCTGCTGCACGTGCTAACCGAGTTACCGCAGCGGCCCCCGGACGTTGACATTCGCGATCTGCTGCCGTTCAACTACGCCAAGCGGCAGGCTGAGGCCAGCGTCAGCTGACGCAGCGGACACGCTCCGACCATCGCGTTGGCGCGCACGCCATCAAGACCCCTAGACGCAGCCATGCTCGCCCTTAGCTTGCAAGCGATCCCCTGTTCGGTGTGCTGAAACTACCGCTTACCCTCGTCCAGAGTTTCTCCCCGCACTTCGACTGCTTTTTTCCCATTGGCCCACAGAACACCATGGCAAACCGAGTCGATAACTCTAGCAACCAGAGTGTACTGTCCGGCCTTGAAAGTCTTCATCGCTTCGGACATTGCTTCCCTCTTCAGTATATGGTCGGTCTCATCTGGCCGACGACGTCGCCTGCGCGGAGGTCGATGCCACCTCTTACGAGCCGTGAGTTTCCGCTAGCCGCGCAGTTCGAGCTTGTAAAAGAAGTTCTCGATTGAATATCGAGAGCGATTAAACGACTCAAGATCCGTCACCCGATTTTTGATGTAGACGTAGTAGCGGCACTCTTTCGCTTTGCTCAGGCGATCGATGCCCTGCATCCTCGTGTTGAACTCCGGCAGCGACAATGGAGAAGATTCCGTCAATTTGTCGATGCCTGGGAGCGCGGCAGCATCCTGCGCCCGCCATTCTGGCCAGGACGGCTTGATGTGCAAGCCGTCCGGAGCGATTTCGATGCTAAACAGGAACTCCACTTTGCCGGTCTTTTCGTCGGCCCAGCAGGGCGGATAGTCGCGGCCACCACGCGCATCGAGTTTCGCCTTCAAAAATACAACCTGGCCGCGCAGGTCCGCGTTTTCCTTCGCCACACGCTCGACGTTCGGAATCTGTTGCTGCGCGGCGAGCTGCTTGCGCGCCGACACGAGTTCGGCCGCGAGACTCGCTTCCTGCCCGATGACATACGTCCTGTTCAACTCCTTGTGCAATGCTTTCTGGACTTCCTCTCTCAGCGACATTCCAGCCAAAATCTGAGAGGCGAAGTCCGACGAATCCTGGCGAACGGCCGACGCATCGCCAGAACCGATCGACGATGCAGCGCTCGTGCCTTCCGCGGCGCTGGCGGGCGAGCGGCGGCTGGCCGTGTCCGTCACGTCATCCTGCTGCATTTCGAGCAGCTTCTTCTCGAGCTTCGCTTTGAGCGCCAACGCTTCGACGATCTGGGTCCGCACGTTGTCCTGATCATCGAGCCGGCTCTGCGCGGAGTCGAGCGCGCGCTTGAGTTCGGTCAGGGCGCTCAACTGCTTGTCGAGATCGTCAACCCGCATCTTCAACTGGTTACGCTCCTCGATCAGCTTCGACTGTGAAAGCAACGAAGAAATAGCCTCATCAGGATTCGCGCCGGCGCGGCGCAAATCCTGCGCCAGCGCTTCACGCGCCTGTTCCAGCGCCTGCCTGTTCCGCTGAACCGTTCCCGCAGCCGCCAGCTCGCGCTCAAGTGCCTGTTCGCGCGTGTTCGCCTCGAACACCATGTATCCGAGCAACAGGAGGAGGATGAACGTCAGGGTAAAAGCGATCTCAGTCAGAGAAAGCTGGAAGATCTGGTCGTTCGGACGCTTCACGATGACCGCTCCGCACGATCAAACACGCGTCTCGCCCCCCGCACCGGTTGGTGTAGCCGTGGGCCAGGAAGTGGGACCTGATTTCATGTCGTCACGCAAGCCGTTCGCGGGAATCGGGACGCCGGCAAGCAACGCCGGCGCATGAGCCACGATCGTATCGGAAGACGGCGCCCGCGCCGGAACCGCAGGCAAGGTTGTCGCTGTCGTCGGGAGTTGGCGTTTGAGATCTCTGATCTGCTCCGACAGGCTCTGAACGGCGCCGCGCAGCAGAGGCCATTCGCTCGCCGGCCCGACCATGCGCTCGAGTGAATCGCGCGCGATGCGACGGTCCTCGCTAGCTGCAACCCTGTCATCCTTTATGTATTTGGCAAGGTCCGCGGTACTCGTGGAGTTGTGTTCGACGGAGCCGGCGACGCGGGTCAATGCGGTGTTCAGTCCATCGATGCATTCGCCCATGCGAACCATCGCAAGCGACTGAGCGTTCGCCCCCGTCGCGGCGCTCGCCAGACTTTCGTGTTGACGTCTCATGTCGGAGATGACGGCCGACAACGCCGTATCCAGTGACGACAACGTTATCGCCAGTTGCTCGCCCTGCATGGTCTGTTCGGAGACGGACTTCGACAGGTTGCTCATCGCGCCGGACTGCGCTGCGATCAGTGTCTGCATCGCGCCGATGCCTCCTTGCGTCGAGCGAAGAGTCGAATTGAGCGCGCTGAGCGTATCGACCTGGGACTGGGCGCCCGCTAGCAGGGCCTCCTGCGTGTGTGCGAGGTCGGCCAAGCGCTCGAAGACCGGCTCCACGCGGCCAGTGTGCGCTTGCACCGTCGCGAACGTCTCGCGAACCATCGCCAGCACGGCCTTGATCTCGTCGGCGGAACGCTTCACGTCGGCGGCCAGACCGCTCGTGGTATCGCCCAGTTGCGTTAGTGGCATCGACAGACGTTCTGAAAAATAATCGTCGGGGAAGGTCGTATTCTCGAGACGATGCGTCACGGTGTCGGTGAAATGGACCACCTTCTTCTCGATGCTGTCGAGGCTCTTCCTGATGTCGTTCGAGTAGCCGCCGACGGCGCGCGCGAGCTGCACGCTGGCATTGTGAACCTCCGACTGCGAGGCCTTGAACGCCTTCGCGTGCTGGTCCGCCAGTTCATCGAAGAACTCGCTCAATTTCGCCGCGTACGATTTGGCGAGTTCTTCCACGCCGACGTTCACCTTCGCAATGGACATACTCGTCGCGTCCTGCACTTGCGACTGGAAATCCCGAAACTGTTCGAGAGCCATGGCCAATTGCTCGCGCAGACGATGAGCCGCTTCCACGACACCTTCCTCGGCAGCCTGAACGGCATCGGCGACATCTGTACGGAAGCTTACCCAGTAGACACGGACGATCAGCCCAAACACCGTGCTCAGCATCGCCGTGCCGAAGCGCATCGAGATGAGCGACATACGACTACCGATATTGGGCAGGTCGAACAGGCTGAAAATGATGGACGTGATGGTGAAGATAAAGCCGAGGTAGTAGCAGCTATCCGCGAATTTTTCGTCCGTGACAGTTCGGTCCGTGCGCTTCACGCCGAGCACAATATAGTTGGCCATGATCGCGAGCGGCAATATGCACCCAAAGAACCAGGGATCGTGTATTAGCCAGCCGATGCCCGAGGAAAAGACCTTGAGCCCGAATGTGACGATAAATAGCTTCCGCACCGGAATCGAAAGCAGGTTGTGCATGAGATCAGCCCTCGACTGGTCGAACGGAAACGATTCGGCCACCGCTGGCCGCGAAATAGTCTTCCCAGAACTTGAGCTGACGTCGCGTCTGCAAGCGTGGTGTGGTGAGCAGATACTGAAGTTCGACGTCCACTCTACCGAAATTTGTGCTCATCCGACGGCCATAGTCAGAATCGTGGAAGCGGGAAAAATCCAGCGTGCCTTGATACATCGTGTAGTCGGAAGTGTTGTGCAGCATGTCTGAAACGATGATGAGCCGACGCGGACCATTCACGTTCTCCTTGCGGAAACCGTTGATGGCCGTCATTTGCAGCATCTCAAGAACAGGCGATATGCGCGCGGGTTGAGTCGTCTGCAGTTCATCGGCAAGGTGCAGCATTGGCTTGCGGAACCGCTCCTCGAAACGCTTCTTCAGATGCTCGGGATTCGAAGTCAGTACGCTGGCGTTCGCCCCGCTGCCCGGGTTGCACTCGTTGAAAACCGGCTCGGCAGACGACTTAAAATCACCGCCCAGCGCGAAGACCGTCAGTAAATAGCCGGGTGGAAGTTCGCGTGAAACCAGCGAATCGAGCAGGGTCTGGAACGCTTGCTTCTGAGTGAACGTTAACGGATCGGTCTTGTCGACGAGCAGGACAACCTGACCCGACGGACCCGCGACGGGACACTGTCGGGCACCGAGTCCTTCGGAGCGATTGAAGTACAAGTATCCAGCGCCGCCCGTCACTGCGGCGACGAACGTCACAAGAATGACGCTGAAGATGATGTTGCGGTTGCGGCGTTTCGCAGCTGCTCGACCTCGTCTCATGCAGCTGCTCCCACGAGCGTTTCGCTGGCGCGCGGCGCGACGTAAAGCTGCTCGTCTAGCGCCACCAGCGAATTGAACTTCTGGGTGAATCCAGACTGGATCGCCGCTTTTACTTCTTGCACCTGTCCCATGAGTTCCTTGACGCATGCGCGTTGCTCTGCGAGCGCTGCAGTTCCCTCCGCAATGCGGAAGTCCGGCTGTTGAAGTTGCTCCAGCACCGGCATTACCGAGAAGCTGGGCGGTAATGGCAAGCCCTTTCGATGGAGCTTGTTTTCCGTACGGAAGCGTGTCACGAGCGCTTCCATACAACGCTGGGCATTGAACAGACTGCCCTTGAACCGCAGCCGCGTCTTCTCTTTCTGCTCGAGCAGAGATTCATGGCGGACAAGTAGGGCCTGCGCGCTCCGGGTGTCGCTTTCCAGCCGTTCGAGCATCTCATCCTTGATGCTCTCCAAGTCTTCGCGCAGCGAGCTGACCTCGTCCTGATAGTCGGATTCAGCTTGGGCGTACCGCCGAGCGAGCCTTCCATAGCCGGGATATCGATCGTCAAGGCTCAGTCCGTCAACTAACGCGCCAATTCCAAACAAGAGGCTCAAACCTAGAAGAAGCCAGGAATTGATGTCGTCGATGGCGAACGTCGCGTGCACCAAGCTTGCCAGGGCCGACTTGCTCGGATTGCTCACATCCGATACAAGCGCGTCGCGGAAATGCGCGATCACGAGGCTGATGGTTAGCATCACCAGCATCGAAAATAGCAATCCGGCAATTCCGGCAAGTCTGTTCAGCGCCGAACGATGAAACATTTGCCGGATGACGTATCGACCCAGCAGGAACGCTGCTATCACGTTCAAGAATGCGAACGTGGCTGCATAGACAAATCCGGCGATCAGACCGCCCTCCAAACCCACTGCGAAGAGGTTCGCGTTGAGCACTGCTTCGATGACAATGAAGGCTGCCAACGCCGAAAATCGCAAGAATCTGCCCGCGCCTTCGGGGAACTGTGCGTCGCGCGTAAGACCATTCGCCGCGCGAAAAGCGTTCAACTCCTCTTCGGCGTTTCTCGCCGTGGAACTGAGAGACTTCAGCAACGGTGCCCGCTCGCTCAGCAAGGCGTCGGCCCTGCGGGAAAACTCCTGGCCGGTCTGACGCGCATTCTGCGTTACCGCAGTGACATCGACTTTGGCAAGATCCGCGTTGAGAATTGACAGTCGCGTAGAGGCCCATGCGACGAAGTCTAGGCGCGCCTTGTCGACACGCTGGACGATCTGCGCTTCAATGCCGAGAGGCAACGTAGAATCCGGCGCGGGTTGTCCCGCTGCGCCGAGGCGTTGCGCCTCCTGCTCGAGATTCAACTCTTTCGCGATCGCGTTTTCGTCGACGTCGCGGGGCTCGTCGGATCCGCGCGCACCTGACTTATCCGTTGGCGTGAAGAGCCACTCAACGAACTTTCTCCAAAGCCCCATGATGTTTATATCTTTGTCTGATGGTCTATTGTGCTCTTCGCCAAAGATGGCAAATCCCCGGCACATTTTTCGATGAACGTTAGCGCATCCGAGGCGTGGTCACAAGCTAATCTACCGGTGTATGTGGCCTGAACAACGCTTTCGATCACGTCCGGAAACTTGCGCAAACGTAAAACATACTCAGCCTGTCCACACTCGATAACGACGAAATATGCATCGACTTTATAGCAGTAACAGCGGCGATGAGTATGAAGCCAGGGCGCCGTCCAGCTAAGCGCGAAACGGTGTCATCCTTCGCTAAAGCTCCTGCCATTCCGCCAGCCGCGGCGTGAATGGCGAAGTCATCATGTCGTGCAATTGCTCGGGAATTTCGTTGTTGTCGAGCAAAGCCGTCTTCATGTCCGGACTTTGCAGCTTTTGAACTTCCTCCAGGCGATGCAGCGAACGCTGATAATCGTTTAGGCGCGTGGCGAGATCGCGTATCTGAAGCCATTCGAGGCTTTCCGTCAGATGCGGAAAGCGAATTCCGATGCCGCGCGCACGCAGCGCGTCTTCGCCGCTCTTGAACGTCTCGCGCAACAAGCGCTGCGATAGTGATCCCACGCGATCCACTCGGCCGTTCTTCTGCTCGATGCCGATCGGGCTTCCTGAAATCCCAAAGTGCGTGACGTTGCAACAGTACGTGTGGAGATCCTCGCCTTCCTGGAACACGCTCGTCGAAACGAGCGCCATCGGATAGCCAGGCATGCGAAACCGCCAGGCGATATCCGGCCGTGAGGCAGCGTTCTGACCGCTCGCCCATTCGACCGGTTCGATCGACGTAATACGCTGCGAAATCGTCCTGCGCCACGTCTGCCGTTCCGCGCCGTGATCATATCGACCGGATTTGCGCCGTTTGGACTTGATATCCGCGAGATTGGTTTTCAGAAGATATTTCCACCCTTGCGCGAGCTGCCGGAGCACGCGGTAGCTATTGAACGATGTCTTCTCGCGCGACTGCGTTGCGAGCCGCGCACAGAACGCGCGCACCTGCTCTTCCACCACAAGACGGCGCTCCGATTCCGCATCGACGGGACAGGACAACCACAGATCGATGAACGGATGATCCAGCCGCGTTAGCGCAAACAGCACTTCCCGATACAAATCGAATTCGGCAAGCAACTCTTCATCGGCCTCGCCTTTGCAACAAGCCGCTTTTAGCTGTGCGCAGAGCGGCCAAAGGTCGTCGAGCAGCTTCTGGTTGGCGAAACCGCGCATCAGGGTCGGTGCGTCGAGCGTGTCGCGTGCGGTCGCAACGTCGATATCGGCAAGTTGATGCTTTGCTCCGCGAGCATACGATTCGCTCGACCAGCGGATCAGAAGCGAACACGCCTTGCCCTGCGGCGAGCCGGCATCCCAGTCGCGCTGCCGCATGATGAGCCACGCGGTCTGCAATTGCCGGAAGTTGTCGAGCCGCGTGCGCTGCGACGTACGGCTGAACGTACTCGCGATGCGCGCGAGCTCGGCATATTGATTTGCTTCGATATCTCCGAGCCAGTCTTGCAGCAGCTGCCGCCAGTCGGTTTCGCCAAGCAGCGAACGCCAGTTCGTCTGCGTCGTGAGATCGTCGCGCAAACGGTGCGGCGTCGGCCGTCCGGACATAGCCGCAAGCTTGTCGCCGGCTTGATCGTTCGTGCCGCGGAAAAACCAGCAAAAGAGGTTCTCGAACGATGCTGCCAACACAGCATCGCGCCCTTCCGACGCCTCGACTCGCTGCGCGTTGCCCGCCTGCGTCCCGCGCGGCTTGCGGTCACGGCCGAAGCGGCGCCACGTCTCGTTCTGCACACCGGTTTCCGCCTCGAGAATCTGCGCAAGCCAGAAGTCGTAAGCGCCGTCAATGCGCGCCTTCAGATCGGAAATGCTGCGGATGCGGCGAACGAATACGAGTTGCTTGTCGCCCGATTCGAACGCCGCTCGCGCGATGCGCCGCGCCTCCCGCTCGAGCTTCGGATGCGGCGGCTCGTCATGCGGAAAGCGTCTGCACCACGATTCCGACAACTTCGACAGCAGACCGGCATCCTTCGAGACCTCGGCGGTGCCCTTCTTCGCGTCGCCGCGCACATCGAGCATTTCGGTTGCAGGCTCTTTGGGCGAACACGCACTCTGCTTCGGTGAATACGATTCCCACGATGAAAACATTGCCAGCGGAAACCTCGTGGTCTCTTCGGACTCGACCAGTCTTTTCTGCACGACGGCCGTGTAGAGCCGCTGCAACAGACGCTCCGAGCGTTCTTCCGGCTTTTCGTCCGTGGCAGGCTGACGCAGCCCGATGGCGGCCTCACGCCGATACTCCACGCGATACTGATTGCGAGAACGCTCCTCGCCGTCGCCGCATACGAGCGTGTGAGGGCGGCGCACCATGAACGTCGCAAGTGCGCGCTGCACATTGCTCCAGTCGCGGGCGCCAGTGCCCTCATCGAGCGGCTTCAGACCATGCAGACGCATGCGCAACTGCCCCCCGCTAGGCTCGGCGACTTCAAGTTGTGCCCGCAACTGGTTGACGTCGCGATCAAATGGCGTAGCGGACAGCAACAGTGCACCGCGAAAAACCGGCTCGTCGTTACGCGGCCCGCGCAACGCACTCTTGATAAACGCGGCGCGGTCTGAATCCTTCGATCGCAACAGATGTGCTTCGTCGAACACGAGCAAATCGTAGCCATGCTCGCGTATCGTCTCGAACACCCGGCGCGCAACGCGCTCCTTCACCTCGCGCTTGTCAGTGATGCCGGCCCACTCGTCGGAATCGGGCCATGCTTCGAGCGACTTCTTCCACTTGGCGGCATCATCGTCGAGTTGAAAACTGAAAGCCGAATAGGAGATAAAAACGTCTTTCTCATCATGACGATGGCCGTTCACAAGGTCCGCGACCGTAGCCGCCTCGCGCGGCGTGAACGCCCAGCGATGCCGCACCGGTTGTGACCCGGATGCCGCATTCATCTTCAAAGCGAGCTTGAAGTCGAGCGCCCTGTTCATCGCATCACATTCGCGGCCGGCCCATTTCTTTCGCACGTTGCGGGAAGGCGTGATGTACAGCACGCGCAGATCGGGCTTGTAGCAACGCAGCAGTGCGACCACCGCAAGCGCGACATATGTTTTGCCCATGCCGACTTCATCGGCGAGATAAGCGGTGCCGTGCCGCAGCAGCATCGAATGCAGGGCGATTGCGCCGCGCAACTGGCTGTCGCCCAGCGCGACAAGTTCCTTATCGCCGCCGGACAGATCGAGAATCTGCTCGGCCTGCGAGCGTGACCAGAAACACTGTTCGCGCATAAACGCCGTCGACTGGCGTGTGGGCGTGAAGCTCATGCCGTGACCTCGTCGCATTCCGATTCCGTGTCGTTCGTGATAGATGCGCCTTCTTCGGGATCGCCCAGAAAGGCGGCGCTAAGCCAGTCGAGCTTGTCTTGCGGAAGATCGCGCAGCGGACCGGTGCGCAGTGCATCGATCAGTTCGTTCGCGCAGCGCCCCACGTCGTCACCGATGCCAGCGTGCTCGCCCGCAATCAGCTTGATCCAGTGCAGGACGACCCAGCTTTCGATTTCGTCAAACTCTTCGTTGGCGGCTTGCGGCTTCATGCGCGTGAGCATCGTCTTGAATGAATCGGTGCGCTCGGTGCAAAGGTAATAGCGCGCAAGATCCCGTTTGTCCGGCGCGCCGGCCGTATTCGTCTCACGCGGGCGCATTTGCACGCCATGCCGGCGATTCGGCGACATCTCGCGCAGCCAGTCCAGCATGCGGTTCAGATCGGGGAAAATGTCGGCGGGCACTGCGTTCGCGCTGAACGGCGCGGTGAAATGCCAGGTCTCGATGTTTTCCCACCAGCCCGCAAACGTAAGATTCGCCGATCCGCAGCCGAGCACCCATTCCGTGCCCACATTGCCGTTCTCACCGCGCTCGAGGCGCAGCAAAATCACCTTGCCGTGAAATGCGCCGCTCATCTGCACCGCGTGCAGTTGATACGGCAGCCACGGAACGGCTCGATCCGCCGCGTTCGCATCGACGAAAACTTCGATTTCGGGGCGCGCGCTATCGGGCATCAAACAGAGCTTTTCGTTCAGTTGCAGACGGCGCACACCTTCATGCGAGGACATCGCATCGGTCGATTCGAGCAGCAGCGGGACGATGTTCGCCTCGAAGAAGTTCGTCTCGAACGCGAAGCTCGTAAAAAGCGCGTGCGTGATGTGCGCGCCCGCGCTCGCTTCGCCCAAGCCGTGCGCGAGGGTTCGGAAGTTCGTCATGCGGCCAGTCCTCGATCGGCGCCGTCATTATATGCGGGCGTGTTGCGCATCAGCGCAATGAAGGCGCCGATGAAGTAATCGTTGTTCCAGCTTGCGAGCACAGTCTTCGATTGCGGCAGGGCGCGCTGTTCGCCCATGATGCCGCGCATAGCGCCGGTGCTATCGATCTGCACCCACGCCGGACCGCCGCGCTCGCGCATGATGTCGGCATGGAACGCAAGCAGCGCGTGAATGAACTCGGCGAGCTGCCCCGCGCAGAGATGTCCGACGATCTCGTACAGGCGCTCTACGCGCCGTTGCCAGACGCCCGTGAATAGGCGTCGAAACGTATCTTCGGGCGGCGTCAGCGAATTCCAGAGGGAAAAGTCGTCCCAGCCGCTATTGACGAACGTCTGCATGACATCCGCGAGCGGCCGCGATTGCGGACCGAGCAGGAAGTCGAACGCCGCCGCGACGACGACGAGCGTGCGCTCTAGGAGAATCACGTTCTGCGCATAGGACGACAGCTTTGCATTGGCCGATGAGTCTGACGCCAGCGCCGTGAACAGCGTGCTGATCTTATCGAAGCAGCCGAAATCCGGACTGCGCATGCGATCGTAGATGGCCTTCTGCATCGGGCCCTCGCCCTCGCGCAGCAGACGCACGGCCAGTGCATCGCGTCCGGGCGATTCAAGCAGCGGACCGATGTCGAGTTCAAGTGGATTGACGTGGATCGTGCGTGCCGGGTCATCCATGTGCATGCGCAGCGTCTTCATTGCGGGCGAGGCGTAGTAGTAGTAGAGAAACGGCTTCACAATGCGATACCCTTCCACCTTCAGCCTGCGCTTTGCATCGACGAGACCGGTAGCCATCAGCGCGGTCGAATACAGACCCCACAAGCCGGAACGGCGCTGATCGCCGAGAATTTTGGCTGCGGTGCCCGCCCCGATCGCCACTTTGCCGTCCTTGCGATCCTGATCTCTCGACGCGATGATGCGGGTGCCGACGACATCGGGACGGCCGTGAGCAAAGCGGCCCCACGCGGCCAGTTGCTCGAAGCGCTCGAAACGCAGATAGAACTCCGAACTGCCCGGTTCAGTTTCGTCCTTACTGCTACCACCCTGTGCGGCGATGGCAAAGCCGACCAGGGTCACGATGAAGTTGTCGAGACTGCGCGTGACGGTCGTGAGATTGCCAACGAGCCTGCGTCCGACCTGCGACCAGACAGGTTCCAGCCCGATCGGATCGCGGCTGCCCTTTGGACGGAGGCTCTCGTCCAGTTCGGTGAAGAAGAAGGCGGATGTTTGCATTACGACGTATATCGACTGGTTGTGCTCGCCGGAAGGCGCCGTGGTTGTGGGATTAGCCGCTCGTCAGACGCCCCACCGCCGCCGCAGCGTCGCGATGCGCGCATCTGCACGCAGCGCGCGGCCATCTGGCCCGCACAGGTTGACTGACCCTTCTGGCAGGCCAAACACAGCCTCAATGCGCCGCCGAATACTGCCCACGCTCGCATCCGACCGCGCCGCGCGATATCGAGCGGGCGCACCCATGCGCGAAGTGACGGTGCCCTCTATGACTTCGCAGGCAGGATCGATTTCGTCGCGCTCATCCGACTCATCAGATTCTTGGATGTCGTCGCCAGCCGCTGTGGACGCAGCCTCGGGCCACGGCTCGCCTGACCATGTGGTCTTGCATGCATACCACTGCTCGTCGTCATCGATCATCCACACCTGACCGTCTTCAAGATGGGCCGCACGCTCCGCGTCCTGCACATCAAGTTCGCCTGCGAAGCGCACACGCGCACGGTCGATGCGCGAAAACGCCATCCGCAGCGCATTAAGCAAGCCCGGCGCGTCCGACGCATCCGCGACGACGATCTGGTCCGAGACCGTCAGCTCGCCGAAGCCGAAACTCAGGACGCGTTGTAGATAGACGCTGGCGCGCGCCTTCGCATCATGCGCGGCATAGTCCGAAAGCACCGACCGCAACGTCGTGATGCGCTGTGCATCGGAGAGACTGTCGGCGACTATTTCGAGCGTCGCCGCGCGCTCGGGCGTATCGACGAAATGCAACTGGGACGAGGACCTGATGGACATGAGTTCAGTATGACCGTGAAGCGGAAACGTCGAACATTCCGGGATGAATGACTTCGGTGCTGCGCGACGACATCACATAATCGGAAAGGCGCGTCTTAGTAATTCTTAGTGAAATGAAGTCGCGTCGCCAGTTCATGGTCGACAAAGACATCGCAGTCATCGTCCGTGCTGAACAGACCTTTCGTGTGTTTGCATGTTACGGATACTGGATGCCCCTTGTAGATGCCGCGCACGATACCGTCTCGCAGCGAGCCCTTCGCAGCCAACTCGCCATTCAGATAGAACGTTCCCTCGTAGCCAGGGCTAATCTGCCCGTCAATCAGCCATTGGCTCGTGCTGTTAGCTGTGGCGCACTCGCAAGTTGAGGAGCACATGCCGAAAGGACGATACAACCCGTCAGGCAGGCAAGCAGTTTTTTGATCACTTTCTCTTTTCTCAGAAGTTCGCAAAGCGGTGTACCGGCTAAATCACGAGGCGTTTCAGATACGCTTCTCGTTCGTTGATGACGGCAATTTGAGCGCGAACTTTAGCCCGACCGCTCGCAGATCATCTGCTGCACGGTGATGATGTACCCGGATTCGGCCCATAAAGCGTTTGCGCGAGATGTTACCAAGAGGCGAATTGAACGTCAGATAGACAAGGCGGATTCAACTGTGCTAAGGAGCGGAGCCCGCTGCCGTGCGTAAGTTGTTGCGCGCCGCGGGCGCAGTCGCGGTACCCTATTCCGTTGCGCGAACCGGCGCGGGGCAACAGGTCGTGAAATACCGCGGATCCGCAGCAGTGGAGCACGCCGGAAGACGTTTAACGGGAAAGCGGAGCGCGTACTAAGGAAGGGAATTGCAGATCAATTCGATGTACCGCGCTGCTTCGTCATCGGCTTCGACTAGTGCAGATTCCCATAGAGCGAGGGCTGAGCAACCGTATAACGACTGTCAAAATCATCCCCCACGGGAATTTTCCGAAGGGATCCGGCCAGACGACTTGAAGCGCACGAGTACCCTCTGAAAGGACGTGGGCGATGCGAAGATACTTCCGAACGAACGCAGCGCACACGGCCGAGTTGCGCGCGCTCGTCAGGACTCAATGCGTCCATCGTTTCGACAAGCTTCTCAGTCATGCGGCCGATCGGCAAACTGAGCCAAGCAGCAGGACCGCTGAGATGCTGGCAGATCGTCGCGCGAATCGAGCGGATCAAACTGATCGAGGTTGACCGGGGACGACACGATCGGCATCCGAAAATGCGGCCAGTCCCGCGCGCAGGTTCAATTCTTTGTCATTCATTGCGTTTTCCTGTGTTCCGACGCGGAGCGCGCCAGGGAAGCGATTATATTCTTTCAGCTACGCGTGCAGCGACGGATGTGCTTCTCATTGCCCCGTCTTATGCGCCGCGACGCCAGCATAGTAGCGAGCCACTTCTTCGACCACCCGCTGTTTCTCGGCCTGCACGTAGATCGTCGTCTGCAGCGACGCGTGACCCAGCACCTTCTGCACGACGTCGACCGGGACGTCGTCGGCGACTGACTGAGTACCGAAGGTGTGTCGGAACGCATGGGCGTTGGCCTGCCCAAGCCGCCTCCGTTCATCGAGGCTCAAGTCGTCTATCGTCTCAACCAGTTCGGTGAGCATCCGACTAATCAGCCGGTTCAGTCCGTCCGCTGTGTAGCCCGCCTCATTCGCGTGTTGCCCATCCCCGCTCTCCCCGGCTCGATGTCGCCGCCGTGACGCGTCGGTCCATGGAATGACGACGGGGCCAAGCAACGGCCCGTTCTTTTGTTCTTCTTCGGCCGCTCCATCGAAATCTTTAGCCCGATCAGCCCAGTGCGCGCGCAATGCGACGAGGGTCGCCGCACTGACTGGCACCGTGCGCTCCCGCTGCCCCTTGCCGATGAGGGTGAGTTCCCACACCGCCCGCTCGAGCGTCCCATACGACGAAGGGCGCAAATTTTCGCGCCGTGCGCTCGCTGCTTCCTCGCGCCGCAGACCGGAATCCCCCATCAACAGAATCGCCGCGCGCACCGCGCGCCACTGCGCAGTGGAACGGCTATCGCCCGCTTCCGTCGACCGCGCATCGAGCTCACCGCGCAGCTTACGCCACAGCTTAGCGGGCAAGGCGCGCTCGATTTTCATCGCACGCTCGCGCTTGATCGCAACCGGATCGTTCACCGCCTTCCACGGATTGCCAGCCAGATACCGCACATCGACCCACCAGGTGAACGCCGCTCGCAGGGCGCGCACCGCGTAACGCTGCGACTCTGCCAGAAAGCTCCCCGCTTGCGAACGGCCGCCAAGGCGGCGAGTGGCGGGCGAAGCGCTCGCCGACGAAACGGGGGTCGGGACTTTTCAGGAAATCCTTGTACGCCTCACAGTCGTCGACCCGCAGGTCACTCAACGCCTTGCCGCGTAGCACCACCGCCCACAACAGGAAGCGCTCGAGTTCCTTGGTGTACGTGCGCAGCGTTTTCGGCTGATCGCGGTAGCGGTTCAGGTACGCGCGCACCACAGCGAGGTCGTGATTGGCCTGGATGTAACAGAACGCGGTTGATCGGTTTTCGCCGTTGGCACCCGACAACGTGTGCGGCACCGACAGTCGTTCCAGTGGCGCGAGCGTGAGTCGATCCGCCCCGCGGCTCGCCCCGTGATCGGACGCGAGATCCGGTACGACCTCGACCAGTTCGGCCGCCACCAGCGGCACGCCCTCGCGCTCGACCGAGTCGACGTCGGCGTCGACCGTCAGACCGAGCGCGGTCTGCTGACGCCGCAGCCAGCTGACGATCGCGCGTGCGCGACCCGGACCGATGCGCGGGATCGAGCGCCACCAACTGCCGCCGCGCCGGTTGCAGAACGCGACGAGCTCACCCAACGTCGCAATCCCCTCGCCTTTCAGCCGCCGCGCCACGCGTGGCCGCAGCCACGCGCCGATCGCGTGACCGGGGTGCGGCGGAAGCGCCGCCAGCTGCGCCGCTTCGGTCACCATCCGAAACGTGACCGCGGTCAACTTCGGTTGGCCATGTTGTTTAATCGACGCGCGCAGGTGATCGGCGAGCACCGTCGAGCCGTGCGCGCTCGCCAGCTGCACCAGCGTGTCGAGCATCTTGCCGAGATGCCGCTCCATCGCGCCAGGGGTCCGTTGCTGGATCCTGCTGCCCCCCGCCGATGAGCCTCCCGTAACCCCGCCACCAATATTCAATTCAGTTGATGATTTCGAATAATGCACTGAATTATTGGAACTCGACTGATTTACAATGCGAGCGCAAGGAGGTCCGTCAATTCTTCACAGTCGTATTGCAGTACGGGTGTGTAAGTTGTCCGTTTTCGATTTCTCCCTTCCCGCCTTCTGCCCGTCTCACGATGTGATCAACCGAAATTGAGTTTCGATGAATCAAGCCGCCGCAGATTGCACAGCGGAGAGGATCTTTCAATGCATCGCGAAGGAACACGGATGATTTCGCATCGGTGCCGAAGTCTGCATGCCGAGTCAAATCGTCCTGTTCCGTTGGCTGCAAAAAGGAGAATTCAGGATGTTTGCTCATCTCGGACAGAATAGTTGCCTCGCTTTGATTTTCGCTCAAACGATCCAATAACCACAGAAACAGGTCTTTTAGCCGAGCGTATCCTTTTGCTCCACTTCCGTATTTTAGCGTCACCTGGTTCACGAATTTTCGGTGTTTAACGATGAACGTTTCGAACGCCTGTCGTGAACGAGTGAAGTCTCCAAATTTGCTCGTCTTGTCAAAATGTATTAGCATTGCAATCACTGCCATGAATGCGGTCGGCTGATAGCGCCCCGTTGAGCTATAGAAATATACGGCAGGATGAAGACCCAAGGAAGATGCGTGATTTCCTGATATCCTGTTCACGATCACCCGGCACTTTCTCAAGAACTTAAGGGTCTCTTCGCCGGACCCGTCCGCCTGAAGCGACACGTCACTTCTTACTTCGTTTGCGAGGTTGACAAACTCAAAGACAAGCGGCAACGTCTGTGAAGAATAGCCTCTGCCAGCGACTGGGAGGTCTAACGTCTTTATCGGAGTTTTGAGAGCGGGAGCGAAAAGCAGGTCGTTTATGTACTTGGCTATTTCTTCGACTTCCGATCTTACGGGGGCAGAGAAACTCGACCAGTATTTGTGTCCGGTACCGGACCGCACAATGGCCCGAGCCGCAAGTGCGTTGGGAAGTTTCCGTGCTTTCAACAAGCGTAATTCCGTTTTATCGATAGGGGATGCTTGCTGATTGATTTTGAAGAAAGAAGCTTCAGCTTTCGTCGCATCACCCTTTACCCACTGGAGCTGGACGGATTGACTGGCAAGGCGTTTTGCCTGTGCCACAATCTCTATTTTCATCTTCTCGGGGTTTTGAATCGCAAACTGATGGTCCGCATACGAACCAACTTTCCGGTCAATTAACTTGCGCGTGTAGGCTGCGGCGGCGGTTTGATCGTCCGGTATTATCCCATCGAAGAAACTCCGGGAGGTTTCTTTATCTCCATAGTCATTATGAACCCAAGCGACGAGCGCGCTGAGTCGATGTGCACCGTCAATAACGAAAATTTGGCTGCCCGATTGCCATAGAATCAATGCCGGAATCAAGTCTCCATCAATAAAACTCTGAATAAAATCGCATATTTTCTCCGGTGACCAGTCGCTTGTTTCACGCTGAAAATCGGGCTTTCGTATAACGCTGTAAAAAAAATCGGCACGTTCTAAATTCCTAATTTGAATGGTGCTCGGCTGCACTGCGGGAATAGTTGTGTCGCTGACGTCAAAATCCTCGCGCGGGATCAAGGCGTCAAGGTTAACTTTATGTGCCATTAATGTCTCTCGTGTACAGGTTATTCGAATGAATCGAATGCCAAGGCTTTTTGCGACCAGTCAGCTGGATGCCATCGAGGTATTTTACACTAGTACACGAGTCTTTAAGCCTGTCTTCGTATTCGATGCTGCGCTTGCAGCGCAAAGCGGCCAAGGTCGTTATCCTCTTCTTCTTTTTGACACCCTTTTTCCACCTTTCAACTAACACCAGTTTGCGTCGCAATCATTCTGCAGTTGTCGTGTCGATACGCTGTCGGGATTCACCGAGGCGGAACTCAAAAGGGTTGGGGAATGCGCGACTTCTTACGTCCGGCTTTTACGCTGCGGGCTTAGAGGCATTACGAACCGGCTGCTAGTGGCGCCCGTCTACTCTGCCAATGGTTTTTTCGCATGTCTTTGATTTTCCTTCTGAAAATTCTATTCTTGATGGGCGAAACGCGTCGCGCTGGCGCAACTGCATCATTTGAACACCGCGGTCGATCGCGCCAATGCGGTTGGCTTCTGCGCTAATTCCGCTAATGTGGCGATGATGATAGCGGGACAAGAGCCATGTGCCATGAAACCCCTGCCACACAAGGCCTCTGGCCTGCTAGCTGTGGCACACCTTGGCTGAGCCTTGGAGCGTTGAGTTCGTATGGTCGAAAAAATTCATCAAGGTGACCCACATTAGCCGCGTTAATGCACCCGTTAGCGGAAATAGCGAACCTCAACAGAAGCCGTTAAAAATCCTGGGATGTTCTTTGCCATGACCATGACACGCGTCGCTGTCCAATCCATGGAAACTGCCGCTGAGCGAGCTCGTGCAATTCCTGGTTCAAGAGGGCAACGCGCACTTGCACGACACTGTGCGCTCCCGCGCAACTCCAGCGCATATGTTGGCTCTTGCACATTCGTCGGCCAACTATCCGATTGATCGACGATTCGACGAAGCTGGTAGAGATTCGCCGACCCACGCGCTGCCATCTGCGATAGTCGATCAACGACTCAAGATTGCTCTGGAGATAAGTGACCACATTCATGAGCCTGCAGCGCGCTTGCTTGGCTTGGCGGCTCGCGGTTGAATCACGCTTCTCGCGCAGCTCAAGCAGCCGATACAGCTTTTTTGCGTGCTTCTGCCAACCCACCGTTTCTCCGGTCCAGACGAGGCTGCGGAAGCGGACGAACAGATCCCGCAGTTCGAATGCCGATCCGTTGGTCGTGAGCTGCCCATACGCCAGAGGCGTGATGGCTTGATCGACGTGTCGCAACATGCGCCCGATGTGCGCCCAGTCGAGGACCCATTCCGCTTCGAAGCAGGGTGCCCGATCGTGCCCGCGATTCTCGCGCTCGGCGCGGCCGTGCGCTACGCCGAGGAAATTGGCATCGATGCGATCGCCGAGCGCGTGGCCGAACTGACTGCCTACGCGGTCGAGCAGTTCTCGACGCTGCCTGGCTTCGAGCTTTACGGCCCGAAGCACGTCGCACAGCGCATCGGTATCGTGCCGTTCAACCTGCGCGGCGTCGATCCTGCCAGGCTCGTGTCGGCACTCGAAGCGCAGCACTGCATCATCGAAGCAGGCAGCTTCATGGCCGACGCGATCCTCGCGCGATACGACGTGAGCACAATGGCGCGCGTGTCGCTGCACTACTTCAATACGCGCAACGAGATCGACCGCGTCGTGCGCATCATTCGCGAGACGGTCGCCTAAGCGCTGGCAACCCCATTCAATCCAGGAACACGCCATGACCCAACGCATCCTTCTGATGAGCAGTTCCCGCAAAGACCAGCTTGGTTATCTCGAACACGCCACCGCGCAGATCCACACGCTCCTCAAGCACGAGCCGCGCAAGGTGCTCTTCGTGCCGTTCGCCGGCGTGACGTTCAGCTTCGACAGCTACGAGGACATCGTCAAGCCCGTGTTCCAACGCCTCGGCTATGAGCTCGAATCGATCCACCGCAGCGCCGGCCCGATCGCCGCGATCGAGCAGGCAGAAGCCATTGCCGTTGGCGGCGGCAATACCTTCGCGCTGCTCAAGCGCATGTACGACGCGGGCGTTGTCGACGCGATCCGCGCAAAAGTCGCGGCCGGCACGCCGTACGTTGGCTGGAGCGCGGGCAGCAACGTCGCATGCCCGACGATCCGCACGACCAACGACATGCCGATCGTGCAGCCGCCGACGCTGCGAGCTCTTGGACTCGTGCCATTCCAGATCAATCCGCATTTCATCAGCGGTAAGCCGGCTGGTCACAACGGTGAAAGCCGCGAAGAACGTCTTGCCGGGTTCCTCGAAATCAACGCGCCCGAGCAGGTGTTCGCATTGCCTGAGGGCTCAGCGCTGCTTTCGGACGGAGTGAACGGCACCGTGCTCGGTGAACGCGGCGCACTGCACTTCTCCAGCAGTTCGAGCATTGCGAACCTCTCGGAGAATGAGACATTCGCGCTCACCCGCATCACGGGGCCGGCCAACCTCGCAAATTGGCCGCAATTCGCCAACTAAAACAGGTTCTCTACACGACGGTAAAATCAGGGTGTTGAAGAAATAATGAAAAAGCAATTAGTACTACCTACTCTTTCGATCGGCACTATCTTTAGCGCGCATGCACAGTCGAGCGTGACGCTCTACGGCGTTGTCGATGCAGCGCTGAGCTATCAGACCAATACGAACCCGGCTGGCAAGTCGACCTTCGCATTGCAGCAAGGAAACGAAGGCTTTCTGTCCGGCAGCCGCTTCGGCTTCCTGGGCAAGGAAGATCTTGGCAACGGCTGGCACGCTGGCTTCACGCTCGAGAATGGCTTCCTGATCAACAGCGGCAAGCTCGATCAGCAGGGCCAGTTGTTCGGCCGCCAGGCATTTGTAAAGCTGGGCAACGACACGTACGGCGACCTCGCTCTTGGCCGCCAGTACACGACAGCGAACACCCTGCTGTACTACGTCGATCCGCTGGGCGTCGGCGCCGCACCGACAAACTCATGGCAGGTTTATCTGACCGGCCAGCGCTACGACAACGCGCTCACCTACACGGGCACGTACGGACCGGTGCAGGTGCTCGCCCAGTATGCAATGGGTGGGATCGCCGGCAACACGCGCGCGCGTTCCTCAATGGGCCTCGGGATCAAATATGCACGAGGCCCAGTTGTCGCAATCGCCGACGCCCAGCAGACGAACGACTCGCAGAGCCGGCACGCCGATATCTAAATGGGTGGTGTAAAGCTCACGCTCGGTAACGCAGATCTCTTTGCGAACTACCTGCACAGCAGCCGCGAGGGTGGGTTTGATTCGTCGAATGGCGGCACAGACACTGCGTCCATCACAAGCATGACTTCCGGCTTGCCGAGCGCGGCAGTCGCTATCAACTCGGTGTTTGCAACGCATCGCAGCGACGACTTTGGGACGCTCGGCGTGAACTATCGCCTGACGCCGGCGTGGATCCTCACCGCGGCTGGCATGTACGACCATACCCACGCGAACGAATTCAGCGGTTCTCGTGCGACCTTCTACAGCGTCGCCGACTACCTCCTGAGCAAGCGTACGGACGTCTACGTCGCTGCTGCGTACGAGCATGTCTCGGGGAACTGGTCGGGGTTGTTCGGCAATGCGACTACCAACGCCCAGGCGACTGCTGGCACCGCTCTGAACGGCCGCAATGATCAGGTGTCTGCGCTCGTCGGACTTCGTCACAAGTTCTAATCCATTTGGCCTGCCCCGTTGCGGGGCAGGCGTCCATCCATTTATAAGACAGGAATAGACTACAGCATGTCTCTGCAAGGCGTTGTCACGTTGCTGGGGCGGTCGCGTAAGATTGCGCGATGAAGAATACAAAATCTCTCAATCACGGCCACCGCTTTCCGGCGGTGGTCATCAGCTGCGCCGTGCGCTGGTATTTCCGCTTTCAATTGAGCCTGCGCGACATCGAGGAATTACTGTTCGAGCGCGGGGTTGTCGTCAGTTACGAAACGATTCGGCGCTGGTGCGACAAATTTGGCTCGGGCTTTGCCCATCGCGTGAAGACTGCTCGCCGCAAGCCCGGCACCACGTGGCATCTGGACGAAGTGTTTGTGACGTTGCGCGGCGAGCCTTATCTGCTGTGGCGGGCAGTCGATCAGCACGGCGCCGAACTCGATATCCTGCTGCAGAAGCGTCGCGACAAGGCAGCAGCTAAGCGGTTTTTCAAGCGCGTGCTTGCCTCTTGCCCCGAAGTGCCACGCAAGATCGTCACCGACCAGTTACGCAGCTATCCCGCCGCGAAAGCCGAAATCCCCGAACTGGCAAACGTCAAACACGTCTTCGTCAAAGCCAACGCCCGGTTGAACAACCGAGCCGAAAACAGTCATCAGCCTACGCGTGAACGGGAGCGCCGTATGCGTGGGTTCCGCGATCCGGAACGTACGCAGGTGTTCCTGTCGAGCCTCGGCCCGATCAGGCAGCACTTCGCGCTCAAGCGACATCTAATGCGCGCCTCCCTTTACCGCAAAAAACTCGGCGAACGCTTTGCGGCATGGCATCGCTTCACTGAGCTCGCCCAAGATCCGTCCGCTTTCTGAGCAAGTGTGCATCCCCTGCGAACTTGCGCCTCCAACACTTTAACGTGACAACGCCCGCTACAAGCTTAGCCTGCGGGATCTTGTCGAGATGATGGCTGAGCGGGGTTTGTCACTCGCGCACACGACGATCCTGCGTTGGGTGCGGCGTTATACGCCCGAATTTGTCAAACGGTGGAACCGTTTTAGCACGCCCACAGGACAGTCGTGGCGTGTCGACGAAACGTACCTGAAGATCCGCGGCAAGTGGGTCTACCTCTATCGGGCGGTGGATCGAGCCGGCCAGACGGTAGACTTCATGCTGCGCGCCAAACGCGATGTGGCAGCAGCAAAAGCATTTTTCAACAAGGCCATCAAGCATCAGGGGCAGCCACCGAAAACCATCACACTCGATGGCTATGCGGCCTCGCACCGCGCCGTGCGCGAGATGAAGGCAGACGGCTTCTTGCCTGCGGGCACCGCGGTCAGATCTTCGAAGTACCTGAACAACCTGATCGAGCAAGACCATCGCAACATCAAGTCCCGGACGAAGGTCATGCTTGGCTTCAAGCGGTTCAGGAGCGCCACGACCACGATTTCGGGCATCGAGTTGATGCATCGCATTCGCAAGGGTCAGTTCAATCTTTCGATGTTCGACCTCAAAGACACCCCTACGCCGACCGTTTGGAATGCGGTCCTCTCGGCTCAATAAGCCATCCTATCAAAATCAACCTCTTCCACCATTTCCGCTATTTGCACCAGAGCCCTTGAAATGTGGGGAAACCTTAGTACAAGGGGCGGGGCCGTATGGCGACTCGCATGGTGACCGAAACCTCCGGCTTCGATTGACGGGGAAATTGTCCGTTTCGCGTGTTGGGCGAGAAGTGAGATCTGCTGCAATAACGCGTCAGGGCGTTGCCACGTTAATGAGTTCGAACGCGAATGCGAAGAGGACATGCATTTCACAGAAATAGGACGCATCTTGGGTGACCTCACTAATTCGATGCCACGCCGCCAAGCGTTTTCCGAGTTGTTTGCGGTAAGGGGAGGCCGCGCGGTAGATGTCAAGCGGCGCTCCTGCGCATCCCCGACATCGTCACAACCGCGTCGATCAGTTCTTGTTCGTTAATCGGATCCTCTTTCTCTCTGTCGAAATCGAACGCGATCTTGCCGAACTGCTAACAAAAGCCCGTGGCTGCCCCTTCTACAATGCCGGATCAGTATCACCATGGTCGAACAGATCCGAGGCCGCACGTGTTCTGCCAGGATATCCTGGCATAGCACCCCTTCGGACCTGCGATAAAGTATCGGGCGACAACCACGCTTCTTCGATCGCGTGGGGACCGCCCTGGATCATCTGCTGCAGGAAGAAGGACTGCCTTCGCCCTGTCGCGTCCGCCAGCACGCGTAACCTCTGTTCGATGACTGGGTCGATGCGGACCGCGACGACCTTCATTTTGATCCCTGCTCTTCTTATCAACGACTACATACTCGTGGCCAGGGATCCTGTTATCCGGTGTGTGGGTCGCCGGGGCCACCTCGGGCTCGCGAGACGATATCGGCCGCGCCGGCTCGCGCGTAGTGCAGCACCAGTCGCTCAATCTCGCCACGCCGCGCTTCAACATGCCGTCTACCACGGCTTGAATTACCTTGAGTCGATCGAGACCAGAGGACTTCATACTCGGACTAACTGACAGGATATTTGTAAAGGGTTAGGAATACTGTCTTGCGCAGCCTATATATCAGCCCGACTATGAACACTGCATCCATCGAAAGGCCAATTTCGTGACCGATCAGTTGGCTTTGAACACTCCAAGAAGAATCGACCTCCGATAAATCGCTGCTTAATGCGGTTAGCGGATTAATGAGGAAGTCTTTGAACGCCTCATCCGTTGACTTCATCTTCTTCCAGTGCAGGCTGCATGGTTCCGATTCCGTACCATTCCCGGTAAGCGCAATCTCATTCCAAGTTGACATAGTGCTCTCCATTGATGTTAGAAAGAGCTAGTGTACTGCGTCATAAATAATGCTACTTAATCGAGATTTATGAGTCTCTGGTTTCATGGAGGGAGAACTAATGAGAATCGCGGCTAAAGTTGAGTTAAGCGAAGCACAACGCAAACAGTTAGAGATGTGGGCTACTGGCCGGACGATCCCGGTTCGACTCGCGGAGCGCGCCAAGATGATTTTGCTCGCAGCACAGGGCAAGACAGACAAAGAGATCGGTGCAGACCTTGCTATCTGGCGAGGCACGGTGGCGCGCTGGCGTGGTCGCTTTATCGCTGACGGGGTGACGGGGAACGGGATGAGACTCGACCCGGGCGCAAGCCGAAGATCTCCGCGCGCAAGGTCAAGACCGTCGTGGCGCTGACGACGCAGCAGCGTCCGGATAACGCCACGCATTGGAGCACACGCAGCATGGCAGCGGTGGCCGGTGTAAGTGCGGCGAGCGTGCGGCGCATCTGGCAAGCGCACGGCCTCAAGCCGCATCGGTTAGAGAGCTTCAAGGTATCGAACGACAAGCACTTCGCCGAGAAACT
>NZ_FCOG02000069.1 GCF_001544975.2 Caballeronia arationis
AACTGGGAGTTTCGCAACTGCTTATCTGCACCTATCCGCACGCTGCGCTTGGCTTCGCGCGATTCTGCAAGACCGACTCGATATCGGCAGGCGAAGGCGCGAGGATTCATGAGACTCGACAACCACCCTCTGATATTGCGCTCTACGTCATCATCCTCTCGGGCGCCTATCACGGTGCCGAACTGTCCGTGCGCAGTCTAAGCATGTAGTAACCCTAACGACGTAGTGATGGCGTGGCGGTTGTCGATCGCAGCCTATCATGTCTGGGGACGATGGAAGGAAGGATCCATACCTTCCGAGCAAGTTATTGCGTATCTAATTCTTTGGAGCGTTCGGCAAGCGAGAAATGCGTTGAGCAGATTTTCGAAGCAACATCGTCCACGCCGGCGAACCGCTAAGCGCGGCTGACTTTCCTCGTAGACTTTAAGGGACCCTTGGCATGGCGCGGCCTCCTTATTTCGCGTCATTTCGACGATCGATCCATAAGGCGAGAGCTTTCTGCTGTGTGCACCCGCGCTTGGCACACGTCACTTCGACTTCTGCGACCGGCTGTCGCCTAGCCAAGGCGTCGCCTTGACTTCTTGATGTAGCAGGCATGCTGGATTTGTTCGAACCAGATCATTGCAGACATGCCAATACAGAAACGTTTGTGCCACGCGCATTCCCCGCGACGAGCGAGACCCACCCATATTCGCGGTTCGAGCGAACACACGTCCGAACGCGAACGCACTCTCACGCCCGTGCGTGCAGCGCCCAAGCATTCCCTCCGGCAAGACCTAGCGCGATCGAAAAGTCCGCCTGCCCTCAACGAGCAGTCCCCGACGGTGCAACTGCCCGCTCGGTGCGCGGATGCGGAAATCCGACATCTTGAAGCGGTGATTCGTCACGTCGCTGGTGCTCATGGCCCGTCTATACCTGCGTACCTGCCTCAGTCCTATTGGCTCATACGGTTAGAGCGAATCGAGCGGAAGACTTGCCTCATTCCAGCTCAGCAGCAACGCATCAAGGCATTGCGAAGGTTGCTGCTGGAGAGTGAGCCGCATGAGTGTCAGTGCGCGTAGGTTCCCCGGGCGGTGCTTCCTAGCGCAACCTACGCATCTTCATGTTCGCCTATTTCCGCTCGCGTCACTAAATGATGCCCGGTCGAGCTGCGCCAGTAGACGTGGTCCGGCGGTAGGCGGCCTAACTTGCAGATGAGCTCGCAAGCGGCGAGCGATGAGCTTCCTTGAAAGTCCATTCTATTAACAAGAGCCGAGGGACAGAATGAAAAAGCACGATCAAGACGGAATGTCGACACACGATCTGTTGAATGAGACGAGCTCCGCCGCTGACAATAGTTTCAGCCATTCCCGCAGCACAGAAGCGACCAACGGGGCGGGCAACCCTCAACGCGTGAGCCGCGCGTTGCTAATGCGCATTGTGCCCATCTTTCAGCGTGCGTGCGATGGCCGGGTGCATCTGCGCCCTGCAATCGAACTCGAACACGCACCGGGCACCAAGAACCCAACAACGTTGGTTGATTGCCTCGCGATCACGCCGTTTGGGGTCTTCGTCGTGAACCACTTAGACTGGACAGGCCTCGTCAAGCCGTGGACCAACGAAGATGAACTCGCCGTCGTGGACGACGTCGGCGGCGTGACGGTGCATACGTCGCCGCTGCGTCGAGCGAAGCCGGCCGTGCGGCACTTGCGCTTGCTGCTATCTCAACACGAATGTCCGGTCGAGAGTGTCGCCGTTTTCGGCGAAGCGGGCTGCGAGCTGCATCCGACTGTGCCTGATGGCATCTTGACGTTGCCGGACTTGCACTACTTCTTGCGAACGAGGTTGAACCGTTTTCGCACAACGCATCGGCGCTATTTGGATGCGGATACCCTCGCTTCGCATATCGACTGGTCTTGCTCACACAGGCGCTCGCGCCCGTGATATCGCCGCCCGCAGTCGCTGTTTCGTTGTATCGCAGCGCTGCGGCCGTCACGTGAAAACCCGAGTGAATCCTCGACTGTTGTGTGCGGCACGGCGTCGGGCCAACCTAGCCGTATAGCCCCCGAACGACAACTGCCGCTCGCGCCACCCGCACTGTGACATCGACATCTGCGATGAAACTGAAAAGACGGCGTTTTTTCGAAGCTTCCCAGCGCAAAACCTTCCGATGGGCGCTTTATATTAGTTGGACCCACCGCGTATTTACGCATCGATCTAGCAACGCACGGCTGACGTGCGCGTGCCACTTCTTCTATACCGGCCCTCAGGGAAATCGCTGTACCGGTTCGCAGGCGAGCTCAATGAGCGACCCGCCATCGTTTTTCATCGTTGTACCCGAGCACTGGTCTTCGAGCCGCGTCGTCCTCCGTGTTCTCGTGCAAGACCAGCGCGGCTTCGTCAGGGACAAAACGCTTTGGCTCGCACGGACACCGATATCTGCTAGACGGCGACGCCCGCGTACCCGTGGTCGCCGGACGTTGCTCGTCGATCCGTTCTCAGCATCTCGGCGCCACGCCGGCCCCACTGCGTGACCAGCAATGCGTCGCGCCGTATTCACCGCTGTTCTATTTCACCACCGTAGTCTGGCTTCGGCACATCGCCGAAAGCCGCTACTTTCTCAGCCAAGGAGGCTTTATGAAAATTGCCGTACTGGAAGTTCGCTATGCGTGCGGGTTGATCTTGACGGACCGCGTTGTCGTTCGGGCATCATCCCGGCTTATTCTGCCGCCGCGCTTGACTGCGTTGCTTGCCGAGCTCGAGCGGAGCGAGCGCCGCACGTTGACTAGCGTTACGGTAGACGGCGTCACCTATCGCGTGGAAGGCACGCCGGAAGCCGAGCTTGTCCTGGGCTCGAGGCTTGGCTTTGCGGAACGTTTGGTCAGGGGGCTGCAGTCTGTCGCATCACCCAATGCCGCTCAACGGCGCCTGAACCGGCGCTTTGTCCACATGCTGAGCGCCTTCTCGGTGATCGGCGCGTGCTACCTCGTTCAGTCGACCAAGAACTGGGACACACGCGCGATCGTCGAAACAGTGTTGCTCTGCGCCGCATCTGTCGCTCTGTTTGTCACCGGACACCTGTGCTTTGCAGGTGACCACGAATCGACATGATTGCGCATCGAGAACGTTGCCTCTATTGGCTCGGTTCGGCGTTGAATCCGGCCATCTGGTCGATGCCAAACCAGTGTCCGCGCTGAAAGACGTTGATCGTGCAAACCGCGCCGGCTGGCGTGGTTTGCACAAAACATCAATTGACGAGCGGCTGTGGCCAACTAGCGTGTTCACTCGTCTGGGCACTCGCTCATATCCGCTTACTGCGCGCACGGCGTATTCGCGTCCTCGCCCGCGTTGGCAGAAGGGCCCTCCTCAAGCGGATAGTCTTTCGACACCTCGACCTTTGGGACGCTGCCGCGCCGTGGGCACTTGGCCGACGCGACGCCTTTTGTTGGTGCCATTACTTCCTTGATCGCGCGTCGGCGAGGCGAGTCAGTCAACGCCGCAGTCACTTACGCTTGTGTGGCCGACGGGAAGGATGGATAGAAAACTCCAAGCAGTTCGACTTTCGAGAGCGAATGCACGCCCGGTACCGGAGACATCATATCGTCGTTGTTGAAAAAGGGGCATGCGCATGTTGCGTGTGTAACTGCCACCCTGATGACCGGCAAGGATATCGGAGCCGCGCAGCCGTGAGCCGACGCCTATCGTGACAGTCAGTATCGCGCGGAGAAGAAAAGCGCAAGGCTTGGAGCATATCTTTTCAAGGTTGATAGGCAAATCTCGCCGTCGCCTCCTCGCCGGCGACTTCTCCTACCCTGAAAGTCGTTCAGAGGAGCGCCTCGTGGTGCGCATGGTTTTTGAGACCCAATTGCCTCGCGCCGGAGCAAACACATTTGGATAAGAGATTGAGGGTTTGGTCAAGTGGTCCCGATAGTCAAAGCCGCGCAAACAAAAAAGGAGGGAAGGAGATGGCTGCAAAGATGTGGGTAGCCGCAACAGTGGACGGACAAGAAGTCTCTGCCGAGACGATCGAATTTCTTCCCGTGGCTCCGTCGTTGAGATGTATGTATTGCGGTACGCCTGTGAGCTACGTTCCGCAGCACGCACGCGAAAGTAGAGGAAGGACCTACCTTGTCAAGGCATATTTCCGCTTGCTTCCGAACGCGGCGCATAACGAGCGCTGAATGTTCAACGTCGAGGAGCAACTCAAAGTCATCGCTCGTCGTTCGCTTGGTCTATTGCAAGCCCTCGAACGAGGCCGATATCGTTTTCGCCTCCTTGCGATTGATGATATGCGTAATTTCGACATTCGTCTAACTCTAACTCGTTCAGCGATTTTTCGCGAAGTAGAAAAGGCGGGAAGAAGCGACGGCGCGTTTTTTTAAGCGACTCTCGCTGTTTCCTGTCGGCCTACATCAATGCGGCTAAGCGTGTTATTCAATTGCGCGCGTTGTGCTCGAGCAATCTCTTTCTTCGAGACCGTCTAGAATTCGTCTTCAATGGGATGTCGGTGAATTGGGCAGACTTCTATTACGAAGAAGAGCGGTTCCTCGCGGCTTATCGTTGGCTAGTTCAGACTGCGGCCTCTTTTCCCATCGCCCTTGTGGGCCGAGTGTCTAACGTTGAGACCATAGAAACTCATGGGCGTTTGCTGTATGTTTTGAACTTCGAGCCGTCATCGACGCAGTCATATGCTCTTGACTCGAAGGTAGGAGAGCGCACTTGCGCCACGGTATGGACCAGTCAACCTAATTGGTTGTATCCGCTAAAGCGAAACGATACGGTGCTTGTTTTCGGCCATTGGCGGCATGCAACAGCGCATACTTTTACCTCGCCGTGCACGAAACGACGACACAAAGTTTCGAAAGTATCTCGATCGTCAGTTGTCGATATGGTTACACATCAAGTCGCAGATCGCACGGCTAGCGAGGTAGTGCGCGATGAAGTTGCCGCTGGCATCTGGATGCTATCGGCGGGATCATGGCTGTAAGTTGGTTTGATTAATAAACTGTCGCGGCTCGTATCCGTGACGTTGACGGATCCGTTCCTGTGGCGCATTCCAATCGCGCCGACACCAACTCCGCACTGAAGGGGGTTATTTGTTGACTGCAATTGACCACCCACCGGATCAGTTGCGCGATGACGAGGGCTTGTCGATTGATAAGTCGGTTGGTGGAACCGCACCTCATAGGAATGCAGCGCTGGAATTGTGGCATCTGCTATTACCGGTGACGTGAGCAATATCTGTCGGCCGAGACGAATCCGAGGGGATATGTAATAAGCGTCCGCGCGGACGTATCCTCAGTCACTGCTTGTTTTCGTTGAAGGCTCGCAGCCATAACAGGCGCGTGTTCGGTAGCACTCAGTGTCCGCTGGCGTCGAGGAGGGTAGCGGCCTCGCCCAAGCGCGTCAATAGATCGGCGCTGTACTCTTTTTCTAAACGGTGAATTTGTGTGCGGGGGGGAGTGTGCAAAGTTGGGGAAGCTGTTTGCTCGTGCTTCCACGATTGCACGCGTGCATTGATGTAGTGCAATATTCGCAAGTGTGGCGGAGCGGATCTCGCTGATCTTGCGTCATTAGGCGCTGGACTGAAGCCAGGTCGGTAGATTCCCCGCTATTCTCTTCTTGCTTTAAGCCAAGCGTTCAAACGGTGACATAATAAAGAGGTTATTGGGGAATTGAGAAAACGGCCCCACCTAGATAGCAAAACAGCCGTAGTTAATCGCGTTGAACAGAAACAGTCAGTTCTTCCACCGGAATAATGAGGTGGGACTAAGCCATTATGCGCTTCTCTGTGCAATCGATGCCTGATGCGCTCGAAAACTAGATAGAGGGGAGTCGGTAAGCACGTTGAGAGGTTGCTTCCGCGTAAAGCCGCTCTCCGCGCCAGTTGAACCGCCGGATGAGTGCATTTTCCGAAACTTCCTGCTTTTCTTCATCCGCGCCGCTAGACGCACGTCCTTCGTTTCACATGATGTCCCAGCCGCGGCGATCGCTTCTGGCCGTCGAGCGGAAGTCCGTGCGTTAGTCTGATGTCTCAAAAGGGCAATCGCGGCTTGTCACGATTCTAAGCGCTCGTCTGAGGTAGAGCTCGGCGATCTCGAGCAACGCCTGGAGACATGCGCGAAATGGAATATCACGCGGATTCTCACGCCGTCTTTTGCGGCGACCACTTATCGCGTCGGCATGAACCCTCTAATTGTTTGCTACGAGCGGTTCATTTCAGCGAAAATGTCGGCTTTCGTCGTCCAAGCAACGACCGCGGCAAGCCCAGAAATTCCGTCTTCAAGGATGCAGTTGAACCCCCAATCCGTCAACGCAAGCTCAGCTCGATTGATAAGCGTATCTCTCGTCGTCTACCGGCCGCATCGTGCGATGCTGGAGCGTACGTTGCATACGCTCGACACTGCGCTGGATCGCTTCCTAAAGTCGAATCAAGCCACGTCCGCGCCGCTGTACCTCATCAACAACGGAACCGATGAACGCATCGACTGGTCGCAGCTCACCAACGAAGCCCGGCTGCAAACGAACGTCATCGAAGGCCAGGGCAACGTCGGCTACGGCCGAGGCCACAATCTCGCCATCGATCGCACATCGAGCCGCTACCACCTGATCCTAAACCCGGACATCGAACTGGAAAGCGACGCGCTCGTTCAAGCAATCGCCTTCATGGACGCGCACCCCGAAGTCGGTGTCCTTTCCCCGCTGATTCTCGAAGACGACGGCAGCCAGCAATTCCTCTGCCGCCGCTATCCGACCGTCTTCGACCTCTTCGTCCGCGGCTTCCTCCCGCGAAGCCTGAGAACGCCATTCAAAGCGCGCCTGGCAAGATACGAAATGCGCGACGTCATCGACGATACAAACGTCCTCTGGGACCCACCTATCGTCAGCGGCTGTTTCATGCTGTTCCGCACCGAAGTGTTGAAAAAACTCAACGGCTTCGACCCGCGCTATTTCCTCTACTTCGAGGACTACGACCTGAGCCTGCGCACGCACGACGTCGCCCGCGTCGCCTATGTGCCCTCCGTGCGCGTGCTGCATCACGGCGGCGACGCCGCGAAGAAAGGCTGGACGCACATCAGGCTGTTCATCACGTCCGCGTTCAGGTTCTTCAACCGCTTCGGCTGGAAGTGGCTATGAGCGCGCGTATCGCCATCACCGGCGCGAACGGATTCGTTGGCCGGGCGCTCGCCCGCATGCTGCTCGCGCAGGGCCGCGCGGTCACGGGCGTCGTGCGCGGCGACGCGGCTTGCTATCCGGGCGTCGACACGCATTCCATCGCGTCGATCGAATCCATCTCGCCGGAAGCCTTCGCGGAAGCGCAAGCGGTGATTCACCTTGCCGCGCGCGTGCACGTTATGAATGACGCATCCGCCGATCCGCTTGCGGCTTTTCGCGCCACCAACGTCGAAGGCACGCTCAGAGCCGCCGAAGCCGCCGCCCGCGCAGGCGCGACGCGTTTTGTCTACGTCAGCAGCATCAAGGCGCTGGCCGAACTCGACAACGGCCGGCCGCTCAAGGAAACCGACGAGCGACATCCTCCCGACCCCTACGGAATCTCGAAAGCCGAGGCCGAAGTAAAACTGATGGAACTCGGCGCCCGCACCGGACTGGAGATCGTGATCGTGCGGCCGCCGCTCGTCTACGGACCAGAGGTGCGGGCGAATTTCCTGAGCCTGATGAGTGCCATCGCGAAGGGCGTTCCGTTGCCGATCGGCGCAGCGGAGGCCCGCCGGAGCCTTTGCTACGTCGACAACCTCGCAAGCGCGCTGATCGAATGCACGACACATGTACGCGCCGCGGGTCAGATTTTCCACATCACCGACGGCGAAGACCCGAGTGTCGCGGATCTCGCGCGCATTCTCGGACGTCATCTGGGACGGCCCGCGCGGCTGTTGCCGGTGCCGATGGGCATGCTGAGACTGGCGGGGCGCGTAACCGGCAAGTCCGCGCAGATCGACCGTCTGACGGGCAGCCTGCGAGTCGACTCAACGCATATTCGCAATATGTTAGGCTGGTGCCCTTCCGTTTCGCTCGACGCGGGCCTCGCGGCCACGGCTGCGTGGTTCCGGGCGACGCAACAACGGCCGACGCCGGCTAACGTCCGGTAACAACCGAAAAGCGGCGGTTACACGCAAAACAAGCGCAATCAAGCAAGATCGGCACAGCCGACAGACAAACCACAACGACAACCACGCCTCGCAGGGAAATGACCCGCCCGCTGTATCCATTCCTAATCGACCATCCGTGGATCTCGGCCGCTTGCGCAGCGGCGCTCGCGCTCATCGCCTGCGCGGCGACTCTTGGCTTTCTGCTGAAAACCGGCCTCGCCTGGCGACTCGCGACAGATATTCCGAACGATCGTTCGCTTCATGCGCGCCCGACGCCGCGCATCGGCGGCTGGGGAATCGTGCCGGTCGGCGTCGTCGCGATGTTGATTGTCGCGCCGTCGATCTGGTTCGCGGCGGCGGGCGCTGCATTCCTCGCGGCCGTCTCGCAGATCGATGACCGGCGCGGCCTGCCGGCGCGCGTGCGCTTTGCGGCGCACCTGCTGGCGGTGGCCGCATTGATCGTGATGAATCCCGCGCCCGTGCCGTGGTGGGCGCTCACGGCGGTCGGTTTCCTGATGCTGTGGCTCGTCAACCTGTACAACTTCATGGACGGCTCGGACGGCCTCGCGGGCGGGATGGCGCTATTCGGCTTCGGCGGCTACGCGGCGGCGGCGCTCGCCGGCCCGACGCCGCAAATCGATCTCGGCGTCGCAAGCGCGGCGATCGCGGGCGCGTCCGCCGGATTTCTGCTCTTCAATTTCCATCCGGCGCGGATTTTTCTTGGGGATTCGGGGTCAATTCCCATAGGGTTCCTCGCTGGCGCGCTCGGCTACTGGGGCTGGCTCAAGGGCACATGGCCCGTCTGGTTTCCGGCGCTCGTCTTCGCGCCCTTCATCTGCGACGCCTCGGTCACGTTGCTGCGCCGTCTCGCGCGCGGCGAAAAATTTTGGCAGGCGCATCGCGAGCACTATTATCAGCGGATGGTGCGCCTGGGCGTGGGCCACGCGCGCACTGCGATCGCGTGGTATTTGCTGATGCTCGCGGGCATAATGCTTGCAAACCGGGCCTTGGGCTTTTCTCCGCTAGGGCAATGGTGCGCAGTGGCAGGGTGGGCAATTGTGGTCACGGCAGCGGGAGCCGTCGTCGATGTGTGTTGGCGGCGTCATCAGTCCCGTCTTTCCGAACAACCTTGAGGTCCACGCGATGAATCGATTCAAAGCATCATGGCTATCGGCCGGCGCGTTTGCGTTCGATCTCGTCGCGGTTTCGGGCACGTGGCTCGCGGCCTACCTGATCCGCTTCAACGGCGCCGTTCCACACGAATTCCAGTCCGGCGCGATGCACGCGCTCCTCTGGGTCCTCCCTGTCTACGGCATCCTGTTCCGGCTATTCGGCCTCTATCGCGGCATGTGGGTATTCGCGAGCCTGCCGGACCTCATGCGCATCTCGAAGTCGGTCGGGGTTGGCGCGCTGATCGTCATGATCGGCGCGGTCATGGCCCAGCCGACGCCCGTCATTCCCCGTTCCGTGCTGATCGTCGCGCCGCTCCTGCTGTTCCTCGCAATGGGCGGTGCTCGCGCGCTCTACCGCGCGGCCAAGGAGTTCTATCTGTACGGTGGCCTTGTCGGGCAAGGGAAGCCTGTCATCGTGCTCGGCGCGGGCACGGCGGGCGCGATGCTCGCGCGTGAGTTGTCGCGTTCGAGCGAATGGCGTCTGGTCGGCATTCTCGACGACGATCCCGGCAAGCAGGGCCGCGAAGTCATGGGTCACAAGGTGCTCGGCGCATTCAGCGATCTGCCTCGCGTGGCCGAGCAACTCAAGACCGATTACGCGATCATCGCGATTCCCTCGGCTTCCGTCGATACGCAACGGCGCGTGGCCACGCTGTGCGTGCGCGCCGGCGTGAAGGCGATGGTCCTGCCGTCGCTCGAGCCGCTAGCGCAAGGGCAGGGTTTTCTCTCGCGCGTGCGCCAGATCGACCTCGAAGACCTGCTCGGCCGCGAGCCCGTCAGGATCGACATGCCGCACGTCGAAGCGCTTCTTCATGGGCGCGTCGTGATGGTGACGGGCGCCGGTGGTTCGATCGGCTCCGAACTCAGCCGCCAGATCCTGCGATTCTCGCCGGCGCAACTCATCGCCTACGATCTCAGCGAGTACGCGATGTACCGCCTCACCGAGGAACTGCGCGAGAAGTTTCCGGAGCTTGCAGTCGTTCCGGTCGTCGGCGACGCGAAGGATTCGCTCCTGCTCGACGAGACCATGAGCCGCTTCGCGCCGCATATCGTCTTCCACGCGGCCGCCTACAAGCACGTGCCGCTGATGGAAGAGCAAAACGCGTGGCAGGCGGTGCGCAACAACGTGCTCGGCACGCTGCGCGTCGCGCGCGCGGCGATCCGTCACGACGTGCGCCACTTCGTGCTGATCTCCACCGACAAGGCCGTCAATCCCACCAACGTGATGGGCGCGAGCAAGCGGCTCGCGGAGATGGCGTGCCAGGCGCTCCAGCAGTCGGCGCCGCGCACGCAGTTCGAGACGGTTCGCTTCGGCAACGTGCTCGGCAGCGCCGGGAGCGTGATTCCGAAATTCCAGCAGCAGATCGCGAAGGGCGGCCCGGTGACGGTCACGCATCCCGAGATCACGCGCTTCTTCATGACGATTCCCGAGGCGGCGCAACTGGTGCTGCAGGCGTCGAGCATGGGGCGGGGCGGCGAAATCTTCATTCTCGACATGGGGCAGCCGGTCAAGATCGTCGATCTGGCGCGCGACCTGATCCGGCTTTATGGCTTTTCGGAGGAACAGGTCCGCATCGTATTCACGGGCCTGAGGCCCGGCGAGAAACTGTATGAAGAACTGCTCGCCGACGATGAGACGACCACGCGCACGCCGCATCCGAAACTGCGGATCGCCCAAGCGCGTGGTGTGCCGGGTCACTTCCTCGACGAATTGCTGCCGTGGCTGATGCAGCATCGCGTGCTGCCGGACGACGAAGTGCGGCGCGATCTGCGACGCTGGGTGCCGGAGTATCAGACGTCGGTTGCGCCCGTTCTCCAGAGCGTCCCGACGAAGCGCGACGTCCCGCTCAAGCGCGAGGCGTGAGGCCTGCGCGAGAGGTATCGGCAAGCCGGAGCGCCGCGGCAACGGAAGCGCGCGATGCCGGTTGATCCCGACAAGAACTTGCCGGACGGTGGGTTCGATGAACTGGCGGCGCTGAGTCATCCGGGTTCGCTTTTGTCACCGACGGGCGAAATCGTCGCTTCGTACGATCTCGAAGTGACCGGCGCGCCCGCCGCGGGCTTCCGGCCTTTGTCGACGGCACCGGGCATCCTTCACGCCAACACCGCCGCATTCACCGCTGACTACGCGGCGCATCGCAAGGTCCATGTCGTCAACGGCATGGGCGTGACGCTCGGCGATTCGATCATCGGGCTGACTGCGATCTTTGCGATCAGGAAGCGGTATCCATCGATCGACATCGCGCTCTACCGGCCCACGCGCGCGCCGCGTTACGTGCAGCGTCTCTACGAACTTGCGGCACCGATGATCGGCACAGTACGCGATCTTCCCGTCGCGCTTGACTCGCTCGCACGCGACGATCTGAAGATCGATATCGGCAATCATCTGTTCTGGCCGGCGTTCGCCGCGCGTCCGATGATCGACTTCTTCCTGTGGGCGCTCGGCATGTCCGTCGCCGATATCCCCGCCACCGAGAAGCACAACGGCTGGCTCACTGATTTGCCGCTGCCGCCCTGGCCGGACGATCGCGCGGACTACGTGCTGTTCTGCCCGAACGCGAGCACGCCGGTGCGCAGCATCCCGGAATCGATGCGCGCGCGCCTCGTCGAACGGCTGTGGAAGCGCTTCGGTCTGCCGGTCAAGGGCTTTGGCACGGTCGATCATCCGCATTACGACGATGTCACGCCGCTCGTGCCCGATACCGCCGACTTCCTGAACTGGGTGAAGCACGCGCGCCATCTGATGACGTCCGATACGGCCGCGCTGCACATCGCGGCGGGCTTCGATGTGCCGACCACCGCGTTCTTCACGACGATCGCCCCGGACCTGCGCGCCCGTGACTACGCGCGCTGCCACGCATTGAGCGTCGCGCTACCCGGCTTGCAGGGCATTCACGCGAGTGCGCGCGCGGCGGACCTCGCGGCGCTCGCGCACGCCTACGATGCGTTGCTCGCCGACGAGAACCGTCTGTTTCGCGAAGACGATCGGCTCTAGCGCAACCCTCCAGCCGAAGCGGGGCGTCGTAGTATCCTCGTGGATTGCTCAACCAACAGGCGCGCATGCGCCGACATCGGAACCCACGCATGGACCGGTTTCTCGCGATGAAAGTCTTTTCCCGCGTCGTCGAGGCGGGCAGTTTTTCCCGCGCCGCCGACGCGCTGAGCCTGCCGCCCGCCAGCGTCTCGCGCACCGTCCAGGCGCTCGAAGCGCATCTGGGCGCGCGGCTCATCAACCGCACGACGCGCAGCATCAGCATCACCGAAGATGGCGAGACCTACTACGAGCGCTGCGTGCGCGTGCTCGGCGAAGTCGACGACATGGAGTCGGCGCTGTCGCAATCGAAGACGACGCCCAAGGGCAAGGTGCGCGTGAGCCTGCCCGCGCTGATGGCGAAGAGCACGCTCATTCCCGCGCTGCCGGGATTCCTCGCGTCTTATCCCGACATCAACGTCGAGCTGAGTCTCACCGACCGGCAGGTCGATATCGTGGAGGAAGGGCTCGACTGCGTGGTGCGCGTGGGCGCGGTCGTCGACGAGACGCTGGTCGCGAAACGCATCGGCTGCTATTCGCAGATCACCTGCGCTTCGCCGGAGTACCTCGAAAAATACGGCGAGCCGACCACACTCGATGACCTCGACAGGCATCTGGCCGTCGGCTATGTGCTCAACAACATGCGAGTGCGCAACTGGGAGTTCGTGTCGGAGGGCAAGACGCGCGTGATCGCGATGCGCAATCTCGTCGCCGTCAACGATGCGGATTCGTATTTCGCCTGCGGGCTGGCGGGTCTCGGGCTCATCCAGGGGTCGAGCTATTCGCTCGATCCGTACATCGCGAGCGGCGCATTCAGGGAAGTGTTGAAGGCGTATCCGTCGTATCCGCGCGTGGTGTCGATCCTCTATGCGGCGAACCGGCATCAGCCGCGGCGCGTGCGGATCTTCATCGACTGGCTCGCGGCGCTCTATGCCAATCTGCCCGCGCTGCAGGCGGACAAGGCGTGCAGCGAGTCACGCTGATCACGACGGCCCGAGCCCCTGACAAATCCACGGCGAGTAGTGGAGGATCATCGCCTGGAACGGTGCGCGATGCCCATAAGCGATCGACGACACCGCCAGCAGTCCAAGCCCCGCGACGAGCACGCGCGGGATGCGGCGCGGCTCGCTGAAGACGCGTTCCAGAACCAGCATCGCGATGAAGCCGCCGAGCAGCCATCCGGCGACCACTTCGGCCGGCGTATGCGCGTCCTCGACGATCCGGCACATGCCGATCACTGCGGCGAGCGCGAGCCCGCACAACGCGCCCGCGCGATGCCACGCGGGTCGCGCGCCTGCTGCGAGCAGCGCGAACGACACGGGCCAGACCGCGGCGGCGAGCATCGTGTGTCCGCTGATCACGCGGAACTGCACGGCCTCGATTTGGATGCCGCACCCCGCATACAGGATCTTGCTTGCGCCGACAAGTGCCATTCCAGCCGCGAGATACACGAGCCAGCGCAGCGCGAGGTGCTTGCCCGTCACGCGCAGCCAGATGGCGCAGGCGAGGGCGAGCGGTAACAGCAGGCCGGCATCCCCTAGGTTGGAAATCCAGGTCGTATGGAACATGCGGTCCGTCGAAATGTTCTTCTTATTGGGTATCCAGCTTGCGCTTGCCCGCCATGCGGTATTCGGTCGGCGAAATCGACAGGCGCTTGCGGAAGATTTTCGCGAGCCCGTCGCCGCTGCCCGCGCCGCAGCGCCGCGCGATCTTGTCGACCGGCAGGTCGGTCGCGGCGAGCAGCATGCAACTCGCATCGAGCCGCGCGCGCAACAGGTATTCCGACGGCGTGAGCCCGACCTGCGCCTTGAAACGGCGCAGGAAATTGCGCTCGCTCATCGCCGCGACGCGCGCCGCATCGGCGATCGAAATCTGCCGCACGTAGTTCTCGCGGATCCAGCGCGCGGCCGCGTCGATCTTCTGGCGCACGCCGCCGCTGTCGGTGTCGTCGAGCACCGTCGAGAGCTTTTGCCAAGCGCCCGGAATCGAACGCTCCGACACTTCGCGCGCCACCGCCGCTCCGTAGTCGCGCTTGATGATCGAGAGCGCCGCGGCGATCGGGCCCTTGGGGTCGTCGAGCGTAAGCGTCTGCTCGGCGATGAACAGCGAATTCGTGATCGCGGAAGCGGCAGCCGGCTCCCCGGCGAAATCGAGCGAGCGGTTCTGCAGCGTGAGATTGGCGGCCGCGAGAATCTGCGCGCCTTCGCCGATGGCCTTCACGAACGGGATCTTCGGCGCGACGCGCCCGAGACGCTTGCGCAACGCGCTGTCGTGCCGCGCGCGCTGCGCGCCCTGGCCGCCGGCGATGAAAAGCGCGTCGCAGTCGTTCATCCAGCGGTTGTCGAGGCTCTCGGTCCAGATGCGCATCGAGCAGCTGCTCGCGACGCTGCCGCCCTCGCTCGAAAGAAAGAGCAGCGAATAATTCGGCGTTTCGGCCGATGCGGACGCGCCCGCAGCCGGCCTGCGTATTTGGTTGGCGAGGAAAAACACTTCGGAGATTGAGCTCACCTCAACCAGCGAGAAATCTTCAAAGATCAGAATTCCGATGCGTTTTGCCGTGTCACGCGGCAGTGCATCGGGTTCGGGCGAGCGCACGACCGAAAGCCGCCCCATACCGTTCCCGTATCCCATCGACAGTCTCCAGCGCGAACCGCTTAGCGGGAAGTCATTGCATATGCGTCCCACTATACGCGGGCGGGGCATGGCGCCGTTACGCTAGTCGGAAAATGACGAGGTGTTGGCAGATGGTTTCGATATCGGGGTAATAAGCTGGCCTCTCTGGTAGTCAGACAAATAAATGCATGTCGTCGCGGGTCGCGAGTCGCGCACCCGAAGGCAACACGCGCAGGAAGGCCAACCACACAACTCGAAGGGTGAAGCAATGCTAAAGGTGAAAAAGGCGGTATTTCCAGTCGCGGGTCTCGGCACCCGGTTCCTCCCCGCGACCAAGGCAAGCCCGAAGGAGATGCTGCCCGTCGTCGACAAGCCGCTCATCCAGTACGCCGTCGAGGAGGCCGCGGCCGCCGGCATCACGGAGATGATCTTCGTGACGGGGCGCGGCAAGCGCGCGATCGAGGATCACTTCGACAAGTCCTATGAAATCGAAGCCGAATTGCAGGCGCGCGGCAAGCAGGCGCTGCTCGATCTCGTGCGCAGCATCAAACCGAGTCACATCGACTGCTTCTACGTGCGCCAGGCCGAGCCGCTCGGCCTCGGGCACGCGGTGCTGTGCGCGGAGAAGCTGATCGGCAACGAGCCGTTCGCCGTGATGCTCGCCGACGACCTCATCGACGGCGAGCCGCCCGTGCTGTCCCAGATGGTGGACGTGTTCGATCACTATCATTCGTCGGTGATCGGGGTCGAGGAGATCGACCGGCGCGATTCGCGCTCGTATGGCGTGATCGAGGGCAGGCAGTGGGACGACGGTCTCTTCAAGCTCTCGCGCGTGGTCGAGAAGCCGGAGCCGGCGGCGGCGCCGTCGAATCTGGGCGTGGTCGGCCGCTACGTGCTGATGCCGCGCATTTTCGAACACCTGAGGAAACAGAAGCCCGGCGCGGGCGGCGAGATCCAGCTGACCGACGCGATTCAGTCGCTGCTTGCGCACGAACAGGTGCTGGCGCACCGCTACAAGGGCACGCGTTTCGACTGCGGCAGCAAGCTCGGCTACCTGAAGGCGACGGTCGAATTCGCGCTGCGCCATCCCGAAGTGGCCGCGCAGTTCGAGACGTATCTGCGCGCGCATTTCGACGCCCGCAATCAGGCCGGCAAGGCAGCAGCAATCCCCGCAGCGAACGACGTGAACGACGCAAGCGACGCCAGTTCGGACGACCTGTCCGCCGCTCTCGCGTGATCGCCCACGGATTCGCGCGCGCCGCGCGCGAATCCGGATCGGCGTGAGCCCGCGCAAAAACCCTCGCGTCGCTACCTGAAGTACGCCTTGGTGTTGTCGTGGACGTCTTCGCGCTGAAGCAGCTCGTCGGGCTGCAGCCACGCGTAGTTGCTGTGCTGGTCAAAGCGGCCGATCGGCACCGTCCCGGTCAGGTTCATCGCGTAGGCGATCACGATGTAGTGCGTCGTGATGCCGGGCGCGCCCGCGAAATTGTCCGCGTAGCGGTGCTCGAACACGCCGTAGAGCCGCGACGACGAGCGCTCCACGCTCGCCACGCCGAGTTCGTCGTTGACGATGCGCGTGAACGCCGTATCGATCGATTCATCCTTCTTGATGCGCCCGCCCGGCACGAACCACGTGCCCTGCGCCGGGCGATTGCGCCGTTGTCCTACGAGTACTCGCCGGTTGCCGTCGGTTACGATCAGGTCGATCGAGACGAGTGGCGTAAGCCGGACGACGTCCAGAAAATCCGCCTCGCTAAGCATCTTTGCTCCGCTGTAATTATGTGTGTGTCCGGGCGCCAGCCTCCCCGGGAATTCCGTGGCCGTGCCGCGTTTCTCTGCTGTGAACTGCTGCGTCGGATGGGACTGGAGCCGGTGGTTGCGCTCGCTTCGCATGCCCGGATTCCGGCGAAGCTCCGGATGGCCGCCTCGGCTAGCGCGCGACGGAACAACCGGCTGAATCGAGTGTAACGCTCGACAAAATGTCGCGTCGGTTTCGGACACTGGCGAAAAACGCCGAAAGACCGTCTAGGCGAGCCAAGCGGGCGCGTCTGTTGCAAGTACGTGTTTCGGGGCGCGGGCCGGGGCAGCCCGGGCGCGCGTCCGCGCGCTCACTGGCCGATATAGCCGGCCGGCGCCGTTACGTTCGCGCGCGCGACCTCTGCGTTGTCGGAAACCACGTAGACGGGCGCTTCGGTCAGCGCGAGCGCGACGCGTCCGTTCCTGTAAGGCATCGTCGACGCGTTGCCCATCATGTCGAATACCGTCACGTTGCCCGACTTGTCGGGTGCATCGACGACGAGGCTGTAGTTTTCCGCGTAAGTGGAGCTGAAACCTTCGGCGCCGGGCCACTCCTTGTTGTTGTGCGTCCACAGCGCGGTGACGACCTTGCCGCCGTTCAGGCGCTGGAACGCGTACGCATGGATGTTCTTCGGCGTGCCGTTGAGGGGGCCGAGCGTCGTCGTGCCGTCGACGAGACGCGTCATCGCGGCGACGCCCATCGCTGCCGGCTTCGGGCTGATCTCCTTCTGGCCGAAGCCGCCCTGAGGATTCACGAGGTCGAAGAAGACGCCATAGCCGACTTCCGGCGGATCGGCCGAATAGAACACGAAGCTCACGTCGGCGCCTTCGCCGAGCAGGATCAGGTGCATGCGCGCGACCACCGCGCCCTGCGCGTAGAGAATGTTCGCGTTCGGATAGGTCGGGCCGTATTTGCTGCCGATGTCGTAGCTGACGCCCGTTTCGGTGACGAAGAGCTTCGCGCCCGGCCTGACGATCTCCGTCATCGCCCGGCGCAATTCGCGCATCGCGGCGGGCAGCGCCTTGGCTGCGGTCGACGGGCTGCTGCTGCCGGCGAAGCGCTCCGGCGGATGCGACGGCGACGTGCCGATGTCGTAGTAGCCGTGCGCGCTGACGCCATCGAGATACTTGCCGATGCCGAGCGGAGCGAGGCGCCTCAGCCACTCCGTATTCTTCGAGAGCGCGGACAGCGTGAGCCCCATCACGACCGCGTTCGGATCGCCGGCGTGGATCGCGTCGTGGGTCGCCTTGAACATCGCGACGAGGTTTGCGTCGGTGTCGCGCCAGGGCAGGCCGCCTTCGTAGTCGGGCTCCCAGGTGACCTGGTAGTAATTGTTCGACTGGCGCGGGAAATAGCGCTTCCTCACCGTGTTCGATTCCTCGCCGACGCGCTTCATGTACGCGCGGTACTGGTCGAGCGACGCGGGCGCGTAGCTGTGCGTATCGGTGTGCGTCGGGCTCGCCCAGCCGGGGATGCCGTCGAGCTGGATGAGCCGCAGGAGATCGCCCGGCCGGAAGAAGGGCGTGAGGTTGTCGGTGGCGGCGTTGAAGGTGTTCGGGGCCTTCGGCTCCGTCATGTACCAGTTGCGGTTGTCATTCACCCAGGTGAGGCCGAGGTTCGGATAGAGCGGGCGGTAACCGTCGCCGGAACAGCATGATTCGCCCGGCTTCAGATACGCGGCGCCCTGTCCGCCGAAGCGGTGCTGGTCGGGATGCGCGTAGTCGACGGCGGGCAGCGCAGCCGATACGTCGGGCAGCACGCCAAAGGACGCAATGCCCGACGGCCGCGTGCCCCGCGCCGCGAGCGTGCCCTTTTGCGAGGCGAGCGTCGCGGAGATGGCGAAGTAGCCGGCCGTCTGCGTCGTGCAGGTGAGCGTGTAGCTGCCCGCGCCCGCCGCCACGGAGAAACGGCCGCTCGCGCGCACGACGTTCCAGGCGTCGCGAATCTGCCAGGCGAGGGCATCGGCGGAGGTTGCGCGCGCCGTGAACGCGATCTTCACCGGCGCGCCGCGCGCGAACAAGCGCGTGCCGTCGCTGCCGGGGGTGTCGGCTTCGATCGGATCGCCCGTCGCGGTCGCGGGGCCGGGCGCGCCCGGCCCCTTGCATTGCAGGAGCGGCTCGGCGGGCGCGGCGTCGGCCTGAGCGGCGGATGCCACCTGCGCGGGCCTGGCGCCTGGCCGGCTTTTGGCCGCCGCGCCTCCCGAATACCAGCAGCGCTTGTCGGCGCCGGGCGCGGGGTCGTCGAAAGCGGTGTTGTCGCAGGGCGTCTGGTCCGTGAATTCCTTGATCACGTGCTGAGTCGGTGTGCCGTACAGCACACGGGCCGTGCCCCGAAAGGTGCAGGTTGCGTTTTCCGCCGCGCACGGCAACCACGCCGTGCCGTCGATCGTCAGCGCACCCGACGCGGGCTGAGGCGCAGCCGCGCCAGCTTCCACCGACGTCGCCCGATCGCAGGCCTGCAACAGAAACACGGCGATGCCAAGCAGCGTCGCGCGACGGTGTTGTTTCCGCGCGACGCGAGGATTTCGCACGGAATCGATGGGGCGGGGCGGAACGGCTTCTGGATTCATGGGTTCCGAAATGTAAGTTCCGTACGATTGATCACGTGCCGCAACGCTCCGAAATGGCCGCCGCGGGCGTTGTGCTACGAAAATGAAACGTTTTTGGGGCCCGTTCGCCCGATAGTGCGCCAGACCACATTCTCGCGGTGCCGATCGACGGCGGATCGTTCTGGTTCCAGACGGACGCAACGTCCGGTACCTTGGAACGCCCTGCCACGTGGCGCCTGCGCGATCCCCCGATCCGCGCGACAAGGCAAATCCAGCATAAGTCACCCCTTTCGAACGGGATAGTCATTGCGCTGAAGGTTGGCGGACCGGGACAGCATCGCGCCGCACAAGGCGCGATGCGTGCGCGGGCGCACGCTGCGTCGCGAACGCCTCGAATCGGCCGAGTGTCAGAAGTGAAACACGGCCCGAACGGTGCACGCGTGCCCCGGCACGATGCCTGCGCACCATGCGGAGACCGTTGGGCGGAGGCCATCGGCGTGTGTCAGGCGGCGCGATTCGTCGGGGGAATAATGACCGGCTGGCTGCGCCGTCTTTCCGAACTTCGTCACCCGGCAATTGGCAGACAAGAATCGTGCGCAGTGAATGCGGCGCCGCAATCGACGAAAAGTTGGCGGATACGGCCGGGCGGCGGATCGCAGCGTACATGGGGGAGAGCGGGGCGGTGACCGGTCTGCTGCGGCGCAATATCGTTGTTCATACCAATGCAGTTCAATAGCCGCTTTGATAAAACGTGACGGTTTTACCGGATAATTAAAGCAGTCGCATATTACGGCCAGATTTTAAAATGCCTGCGCATTAATAGTTAATGTAACGGCGGCATATCTGGAGGTATTCATTCTCCCTTAAAAGTTGATTCAGATCGGTAACAAAGGTAGCAAAAATGTTGAATCGAAAGAAAAGCCCGGAATCGATTGGACATTTCAATGTTTCATGGATGAATCAGTTTTAAACATCTGAGGGTCGGATTGCCGTCGGCCCGGATCCTTGACTGTTCTTGCAAGGCCTTGCACAGCAAGGCCGGCTGTCCGATCTGGCCGCTGCGAATTCGAATCGGACTAGAAACTGCTCTATAGGGACATGCTCCGAATGCCGCGTCTGTTTGACGAATGCATGAACGAACGCTCGGACTGAAGTTGGGGAGGGATATCAATGTGCGTTCCGCCGCATATCAGAACAAGTTTCCGGCTTTCAGCGCGAAAATCGCGAGCATAAAAAAGTTTGGCTGTTTATGATTCAAGCCAGCGGACCAATTCCGCCAACATCTCGCTTCCATCGGTCACGCGCAGCCTGAGGCAATTCGGCGATCGCCATGATGCACCGCAATGGCAGCGACCTTCCACAGGCTGTGGATTACGCATGTTGCAGAGGATGACCATGCCTTACGCCAATCTCGAACCCGCGGTCATGGGGTGGGTTCCCACCTCGACCAGAAGCTCGCAGTCCGAGGTGAGACGCATCGCAATCCTGTTGTTCGACGGGTTTTCGCTCCTCGGCGCCGGCATCGTCGCCGAAGTCTTCCACATGGCGAACGAGCTGTCGTCGGCAAAGGGTCGGGCGGAATGCACGTACGACGTGCGCTTCCTCTCGGTCGAAGGCGGCAACGTGGCGTGCTCGTCATCGGTTCGCGTCTGGACCGACGGACTCGATGCACGCCACTACGGCGGGTTCGACGCGCTCTTCGTCGCGGGCGGCCGGGGCGCCGACGACGCGGCAGGCGACGAACGCATCATCGAATGGGTGCGCCGCGTCCATTCGAAGACGACGGTGGTCAAGTCGATCTCCGAGGGCCGCAAGGTGCTCGACGCCGCCGGCATCGGCAATGCGCACGAAACGCATGCGCGCTACGGCTCGTCGATGATCCACGCGGTGCGTGACTCGGACGGCAGCGAAGCGGGCGACCGCTACGAATCGATGAAGGGCGCGCTCCTGATCGTCAAGCGCGACCTGGGGCTCGACGTCTCGCGCGGCGTCGCGGAACGGCTGATGCCGGGTTCGGCCGCGAAGCTCGTGTCGCTGCTCGGCGACAGCGGCGCCGCGACCGCCGGCGACAAGATCCGGGCGGCGGCGCGCTGGCTGCAGGACAACTGCGAACGGCCGATTTCGGTCGTCGACGCCGCGCAGGTCGCGGCGATGAGCGAACGCAACTTCCTGCGCCGCTTCAAGATCGAGATGGGCATCACGCCGTCGGACTATTTGCTGCAGGCACGGCTCGCAGTGACCTGCGCGTTGCTGACGGATTCCGAGCTGCCGGTCGACAAGATCGCGCGCAGGAGTGGCATGGGCAACGGCGACCGTCTCGCCAAGATTTTCAGAAAGCGCCTCCTGATCTCTCCAACCGAATACCGGATGCAGAGCAGGCGCGACCCGAGCGGCTGAGCCGCACGGCGTATCGACACGACACGCACCGGGCAGGTGCCCGGGCGTGAGAGCATTGTTAAGAGCGGTATTCCGCGAACGCACTATTTGGGAGCAGGAGTCAAACGATGACGAGAAGCGAAACGCAGGCAACGGATCAGGCAGGTTACGAGAGTGGGGTGGGGGCGGAGGCAGGCCCGGCGAAGTTCGCCGGGCCGTGCCGCTCGCTCGTCCCGGTCATTCTCGCCGGAGGTTCCGGCACGCGCCTCTGGCCGATGTCCCGCGAACAATTTCCGAAGCAACTGATCGGCGTGGTCGGTCCTGACTCGCTGCTTCAGGCGACGGTCACACGCATGAAGGGCTTTTCCGGCGACTGGAAGGTCGCGGCCGAGCCGATCATCGTCTGCGGTGAGGAACATCGCTTCACGACCGAAGAGCAGGTCCGCGCGAGCGGCGTGGCGGCGCGCATTGTCGTCGAGCCGGCTCGGCGCGACACGGCGCCCGCATTGACCCTCGCCGCGGCGCTCGCGTGCGCCGACGGCGAAGACGCGATCATCGTTGCGATGCCGGCCGATCACTCGATCGCCGACATCCCCGCGCTGCATCGTGCGATCGACATCGCCGCGAAGCACGCGGAGGCAGGCTCGATCGCGACGCTCGGTATTCCGCCGACGCGGCCCGACACCGGCTTTGGCTATATCCGCCTCGGCGGCGCGCTCGAGGAAGGCGCACACCAGATCGACCGCTTCGTCGAGAAGCCGGCTGCCGAACTCGCGGCGCAATACGTCGCGGCCGGCACCTACTGGTGGAACAGCGGAATTTTCGTGGTGCGCGCGAGCGTGTGGCTCGCGGCCCTGGAACGCCTCCAGCCGGAGATGCACGCGGCGTGCGTCGCGGCGGTGAAGGAAGGACGCACCGACGGCGCGTACCTGCGCCCGGACGCCGTTGCCTTCGGCCGCGCCCCGTCCGATTCGATCGACTATGCGGTGATGGAACACGTCGGCACGGCGAGCGCGCCTTGCGCGGGCGTGGTCGTGCCGCTCGTCGCGGGCTGGTCGGACCTCGGTTCGTGGGACGCCGTGTGGGACGCGATGGAGAAGGACGAATCGGGCAACGTCGCAAGCGGCCGCGTGGTGTTCGAAGGCGCGACCTCGAGCTATGCGCGCTCGGAAGGCGGACGGCTCGTCGCGTGTGTCGGCACGACCAACATCATCGTGGTCGAGACGGACGACGCGGTGCTCGTCGCCGACCGCTCGCGCGTGCAGGACATCAAGGGGCTCGTGTCGCGGATTCGCCAGGAGCATGCGCCTGAAGCAGAAGCGCATCGCAAGGTGCGCCGCCCGTGGGGTTTCTACGACTCGATCGACCACGGCGACCGCTTCCAGGTGAAGCGCATCGTCGTGAGCCCGGGCGCGCGTCTTTCGCTGCAGATGCATCACCACCGCGCGGAACATTGGACGGTCGTCTGCGGCACGGCGCTCGTCACGCGCGGCGAAGAGCAGTTCCTGCTCTCGGAGAACGAGTCGACGTATATCCCGCTCGGGGTGACGCACCGGCTCGAGAACCCGGGCAAGGTGCCGCTCGAGATCATCGAAGTGCAGTCGGGCTCGTACCTCGGCGAAGACGACATCGTTCGCTTCGACGATACCTACGGCCGCAGCTGAAGCAGGGCAGGCAGCCTACAAGAACGACGGGACACGGCACGGCGTAGGGCTGGCAGAGAGGAGGATGGGGCGGGTAGCAGCACGTCATCGGTTTGAAGTACGGGGAGAAAGAGGATGCGCGATTTACAGGGATTACTGGCGCGGTTGTTCGACGTCGCAATGATTGTCTGCGGCGCTGCCGTGGCCTCGCAGATTCGTTTCGACAACATCGAAGCACATCGCTTCTACGTCGCCTTCGTGGCGTTCGCGGCAGCGTTTTCGCTGGCGCTCTTTCCGGGCTTCGGCGTGTATCAGTCGTGGCGCGGCCGCTCGAAGATCGTCCTCGCGAGCCAGGTGTCGCTCGCGTGGCTGATCGTGCAGGCGTGCGCGCTCGTGCTGATGTTCTCGCTGCATCGGCTCGACTACGTGTCGCGCCTGTGGTTCGCCTACTGGACTGCGATGTCCGGCGGGCTGCTCATTGCCGGGCGGCTCGTCACGCACGCGTTGCTCGGGCGGATGCGCAACGCCGGCATGAACCTGCATTCGGTGGCGGTGGTCGGCTGCGGCAGGCATTGCGAATCGATCGTGCGCAAGATCGACCGTCTGCCGGCGTCCGGTTTTCGTGCGACGGCAGTCTGCAACGCGACACCCGAAAGCGGCCGCATCAACACCCGCGTGCCGGTGTTCGAGGACCACGTCGCGTTCGTCAATTACGTGCGCACGCAGGGCGTCCAGGAAGTGTGGCTCGCGCTGCCGCTGACGCACGAACGCACGATCCTTAAGTTCGTCAACGAGTTCCGCGACGACCTGGTGAACGTGCGCTTCATTCCCGACGTGCGCAGCCTCGCGCTCTTCGAGTCCGGCGTGACGGACCTCCTGGGCGAGACGGCCATCAACCTCGTGGCGTCGCCGCTCTCGCCGAGCGCGATGCTCCAGAAGGAACTCTTCGATCGCGCTTTCGCGGCTGCTGCGCTACTCGCCGTGTCGCCGCTTCTGATCATGATCGCGCTCGCGATCAAGCTCACTTCGCGCGGCCCGGTCTTCTTCAAGCAGCGCAGAAAGGGCGCGGACGGCCGGGTCTTTCTGATCTACAAGTTCCGCTCGATGCGTGTGCATACCGAGAAGGCAGGCGTGGTCCGCCAGGCAACCCGCAACGATCCGCGAGTGACACGCGTGGGCGCGTTCCTGCGCCGCACGAGCCTCGACGAGCTGCCGCAATTCTTCAACGTGCTGCGTGGCGACATGTCCGTCGTCGGTCCGCGCCCGCACGCGCTGGAGCACGACGACCTGTACCAGAAGGTCGTCTCTGGATACATCCATCGCTATCGCATCAAGCCGGGCATCACTGGCTGGGCGCAGATCAATGGTTTTCGCGGCGAAACGGACCGCATCGAAAAAATGGAGGGACGCGTCGCACACGATTTGTACTACCTCGGTAACTGGTCGTTCGGCCTCGACATGAGAATCATCGCCGCAACGATCTTCAAAGGACTACGGCACACCAACGCTTACTGACGCAGGGGACGACCAATATGCTCATCCAACAACAAACAAGCACCACGTCGCTGGCCGCCAAACGCGGCGTGTCTGGTTTCCGGCTCGGCACGCTCGCCGCGGCTGCCACGCTATGCGCACTTTTTGCCGGTTGCGGTCTGGCACCGGGCATGCGCATGCAGACGCCCGCGACGCTCGTCGAAACGAGCAACGATGCCGGCGATCCGGCATCCGAAGTCAACATCCCGATCACCCCGATCGACCTGACGCTCGTGCGCAAGATGCGCGCCGAGCAGCCGTCGTCGAGCGGTCCCGATCCGCTCGCCAGTCTCTTCGGCACGCCGAGCGCCTACACGCTCGGCACGGGCGACGTGCTGCAGATCACGGTCTGGGATCACCCGGAACTCGTCGCGGCACTCGGCCAGCCGAACCCGAACACGCGTCCCTCGGATGCGGCGCCCGGTTTCGTCGTCGATGCGGACGGCAACCTGCAGTTCCCGTATGTGACGAAGCCGCTGCACGTCGCGGGCAAGACGGCCGAGCAAGTGCAGCGCGAGCTGTACAAGGAACTCTCGAAGGTGTTCGTGAAGCCGCAGCTCACGGTGCGCGTGTCGTCGTTCCGTTCGTCGCAGGTGTATATCGACGGCGAAGTTCGCGCACCCGGCACGCAGACCTTCAACGACATTCCGATGACGCTGACGGAAGCCATCGGTCGTGCGGGCGGTTTCGCACCGACCGCGGATCAGAGCCGCGTCACTCTTATGCGTGATGGTACGACGTATCACATCAACATGGCCGGCATGACGAAGAAGGGCCGCACGCCTTCGGACATCGTGCTCAAGCCGGGCGATTCGCTGCGCGTCGACTCGCGCGACGAGAACGGCATCTACGTGATGGGCGAAGTGAACAAGCCCGCCACCGTGCTGCCGATGAAGAACGGCAAGCTCACGCTTTCCGACGCTATCTCGCAGGCAGGCAGCCTGAACCAGGAAACGTCGAATCCGAAAGAGACGTACGTGATTCGCAATGGACAGAGCGACAAGCCGGAGATCTACAAGCTGGATGCGCGCTCGCCGGTGTCGATGCTGCTCGCGAACAACTTCGAGTTGCAACCGAAGGACGTCGTGTACATCGACAACAGCGGTCTCGTACGCTTTAGCCGCGTGCTGAACCTGCTGCTGCCGGCAATCAACGCAGGCCTGACCGCAGCAATCGTAACCAAGTAAGCGAGTAGGCGCGCGGGGGTCGCGCGCCGCCCAATGCGCAAGTCAGAAAGAGTGAGCGAGACCATGGCGATGAACTTTGACACACGATACTCGGACGTTTCGACGGGGGACGAGCTGCGATTATCGGACTATCTGGCGGCCGTTCTCGGCAACTGGAAGCTGGTTACCTCCGTCATGATCGCGGTGATTGCGTTGGGGGCGGCGTACGCGTTCCTCGCTCCGCCCACCTACCGGGCGGATGCACTGATCCAGGTAGAAGAAAGCAACAACGCGAACAACAATAACAACAACCAGAACGCGATGCAGACCGTGTCGCAGATGTTCGACTCCAAGTCGACGACTGCCGCGCAAATCGAGCTGCTGCGCTCGCGCCTCGTCGTGGAAGACGCGGTCCAGCGCATGCACCTCGACATCACGGCGTCGCCGCGCTACTTCCCGTTCGTCGGCGGACTCATCTCGAGCGCGCTGTCGACGTTCAACATCCCGATGCCGAAGGGCTACATGCAGCGCTTCGCATGGGGCAACGAGCAGATCGAAGTGCCGCTCTTCGACACGCCGAAGGAGCAGTACGAGAAGACCTTCACGCTCGTCGCAGGCGAAAACGGCAGCTACGTGCTGAACGACCCGGATGGCGTCGCGATTCTCACCGGCAAGGTCGGCGAGGTCGTATCGGGTTCGAGCACGCTCGGTCCGGTCAAGCTGAAGGTCGACAAGCTCGTCGGCCCGGCGGGATCGCAGTTCGAACTGCAACGCGCCTCCACGCTCGGCACCATCGACCTGCTGCAGAAGCGCCTCACCGTGGCTGAGACCGCGCTGCAATCCGGCATTATCGGCGTGAGCCTGGAAGGCGGCGACAGCAAGCAGGCCTCGACGATCGTCAACAACATCGCCCGCCGCTTCGTGCAGCAGGATGTCGAGAAGCGTTCGCTCGAAGCCGAGCACACGCTCGCGTTCCTCGACGAACAACTGCCCGAACTGCGCAAGCAGCTCGACGCAGCGGAACAGCGCTACAACACGTTCCGCAACCGTCAGGGCACGGTCGACCTCTCCGAGGAAAGCCGCCTGCTGCTGCAACAGATCGTGGACAACAAGACCAAGCTCACCGATCTGCAACAGCAACGTGCCGAGATGTCGCAACGCTTCACTGCGAACCATCCGTCGGTGCAGGCACTCGACGCGCAGATCGGCACACTGTCCAGCGCGCAGACCCGTCTCGGCAAGAGCGTGTCCGTGCTGCCGGATACCGAGCAGACCGCGCTGCGCCTGCTGCGTGACGTGCGTGTGAACACCGAGCTGTACACGAACCTGCTGAACACGGCGCAGCAACTGCGCGTCGCGAAGGCCGGCCAGATCGGCAACGTGCGGGTCGTGGACTTCGCGCAAGCCGCCGACGATCCTGTTCGTCCGAAGCGCCTGATCGTGATCCTGATCAGCGCGGGCGTCGGCCTCCTGCTCGGCATCATCGTCGCGTTCGTTCGCAAGGCGCTGTATGGCGGCGTCGAGCGTCCGGAAGACATCGAGCGTCAACTGGGTGTGCGCGTGTTCGCCATCGTCCCGCGCAGCAACACGCAACTGCGCCTGCAACGCAAGGTCGGCCAGCGTCACGAAGGACTGCACGTGCTCGCCGCGCAAGCGCCGGAAGACGCCGCAGTGGAAGGCATCCGCGGGCTGCGCACGTCGCTGCAGCTGCAGATGGCCGAAGCACGCAACAACGTCGTGATGCTGACGGGCTCGCGTCCCGAAGCCGGCAAGTCGTTCCTCTCGGTCAACCTCGCGACGCTCGTTGCATCGACGAGAAAGCGCGTCCTGCTGATCGACGGCGACATGCGCCGCGGCGACATCCACTCGCACTTCGGCGTGCGTCATTCGCCGGGTCTGTCCGACGTGCTGATGGGTGCCGACGTGTCGGGCGCGATCCTGCACGACGTGCTGCCGGGCGTTGACCTGATCACGAAGGGATCGCTGCCGTCGCATCCGTCCGAGCTCCTGATGAGCGATCGCCTCGGTGAAGTGCTCGAAGAACTGAAGCACCGCTACGACCTCGTCATCGTCGACACGCCGCCGGTTCTCGCAGTCACCGATGCGACCGTCATCGGCAAGCATGCGGGCACGAGCCTGCTCGTCGTGCGCCATGGCAAGAACCAGGTGCAGGAGATCGGTGAAACGATGAAGCGCCTGCACCACGGCGGCGTGAACATGAAGGGCGTTTTGCTGACGGACGTACCGCAGTCGAAGATGCTGATGGGCAGCACCTACGCAGGCTATTACGGCTACGAGAGCATCTCCGAATAAAAAAGATTAGTGGACACAAACACACGGCGCGCGACCGAGCGCGCCGAATCGAACAGGCTAATAAGGCGAGGTTGAGAATGAATCGTAAAGTCGCATTGATCACGGGCATCACGGGGCAGGATGGTTCGTATCTGGCGGAGATGCTGCTCGAGAAGGGCTACGAGGTGCACGGCATCAAGCGCCGCAGCTCGCTCTTCAACACGGACCGCATCGACCACCTGTATCGCGATCCGCACGATCCGGACCAGCGTCTCTTCCTGCATCACGGCGACCTGACCGATTCGACGAGCCTCCTGCGCATCGTGCAGCGCGTGATGCCCGACGAAATCTACAACCTCGCAGCCCAGAGCCACGTAGCGGTTTCCTTCGAAGAGCCGGAATACACGGCGAATGCCGACGGCATCGGCACGCTGCGCATCCTGGAAGCGATCCGCATTCTCGGCCTCGAAAAGAAGACGCGCTTCTACCAGGCTTCGACTTCCGAACTCTACGGTCTCGTGCAGGAAATTCCGCAGAAGGAAACCACGCCGTTCTATCCACGCAGCCCGTATGCAGTCGCGAAGCTCTATGCGTACTGGATCACGGTGAACTACCGCGAAGCGTATGGCATGTACGCGTGCAACGGCATCCTGTTCAACCATGAATCGCCGGTGCGCGGCGAGACCTTCGTCACGCGCAAGATCACGCGCGCCATCGCTCGCATCGCGGTCGGCCTGCAGGACGACCTGTACCTCGGCAACCTCTCCGCATTGCGCGACTGGGGTCATGCGCGCGACTACGTCGAGATGCAGTGGATGATGCTGCAGCAGGAACAGCCGGAAGACTTCGTGATTGCGACGGGCGTGCAGTACAGCGTGCGCGACTTCGTGCAGCAGGCGGCAGCGGAACTCGGCGTGCACGTGCGCTTCGAGGGCGAAGGCGTGAACGAAGTGGGCATCGTCGATCGCGTCGAAAGCCGCGAAACCAAGCTCACGCCGGGCCAGGTGATCGTGCGCGTCGACCCGCGCTACTTCCGCCCGACCGAAGTCGAGACGCTGCTCGGCGATCCGTCGAAGGCGCATTCGAAGCTCGGCTGGAAGCCGCAGACCTCGTTCTCGTCGCTCGTGAAGGAAATGGTGCGCTCGGACTTCCAGATCGCGCGTCGCGACGCGCTCGTCACGCTGGCGGGTTTCAAGGCTCTCGAACATCACGAGTAAAGAACCATGGACAAGAACGCACGCATCTTCGTGGCGGGGCATCGGGGAATGGTCGGGTCGGCGCTCGTGCGCCGGCTTGCGAACGCAGGTTATCGCAACATTGTGACGCGCACGCGTGCGCATCTCGATCTGACCGACCAGGGCGGCGTCAATCTCTTCTTCGAGGAGCAGCAGATCGATGTGGTGTTGCTGGCGGCGGCGCGCGTCGGGGGCATCTACGCAAATTCGACGATGCCGGCTTCGTTCATCTACGAGAACCTGGCGATCGAGACCAACGTGATTCATGCGGCGTGCCGCTGGAACGTGTCGAAGCTCGTGTTCTTCGGTTCTTCGTGCATCTATCCGAAGGCATGCCCGCAGCCGATCAAGGAGGAGTATCTGCTGACCTCCGCGCTCGAGCCGACCAACGAAGCCTATGCGATTGCGAAGATCGCGGGCCTGAAGATGTGCGAGGCGTACAACGCGCAGTACGGCACGAAGTTCGTGTCGCTGATGCCGACCAACCTCTACGGACCGAACGACAACTACGACCTGCAGAGCAGCCACGTGCTGCCCGCGCTGATCCGCAAGGCGCATGAAGCGAAGGTGCGTGGCGCGAGTTCGCTCGAAGTCTGGGGCTCGGGCACGCCGCGTCGCGAGTTCCTGCACGTCGACGACCTCGCCGATGCCGCGACTTTCCTGATGGAAGGCGATGTCGCCGATGGCGTGTTCAACGTCGGCATGGGCGACGACCTGACGATCCGCGACCTCGCAGAGACCGTGTGCCGGGTTGTCGGCTTCGAGGGCGAGCTCGTCTTCGATGCGACTAAGCCCGATGGCACGCCGCGCAAGCTGCTGGATGTGTCGAAGCTCGAACAGATGGGCTGGAAGGCGACGATCGCCCTCGAGGACGGTATCCGCGCGACGTACGCGGACTTCCTCGAACATCATGCAGCATCGTCACAGATGGCGGTTGCAGAATGAGCACTCACCTGAACGCGGACATTCGCGGTTCCACTTCCAGGGAAGAAAAGACTATGACAGGCTCGGTCACGATCTTTCATAACGTCGTGTGGTCGCGGCACAAGGGGGCCGTCCTCTCCGCGCTGCACAACATCTCGGGCAATGGTTCCATCAGTTACTCGATGGTACAGATCGCAGATACGGAGCACGACCGGATCGGCTTTTCGGACGTGGACTATTCGTTCCACCGCTATCCGATGAAGAAGCTCTACAACGGCTGCTATGAAGACGTGCCCACCTGGCGCCTGACGATGCGTCTCACGTGGGAAGTGCTGAAGGCGAAGTCCGACCTCGTCGTGCTGCCCGGCTATCACCGTCCCGAGTACTGGGCGATGATGCTGGCCTGCATCCTGACCGGCAAGCGCCGTGCGGTGTTCTGCGATTCGACGGGCAACGACCGGCCGCGCCGGATGCTCACGTCGATTCCCAAGCGCGTGTTCTTCTCGTTGTGCGACGGCTACTTCGGCTTCGGTCAGCGCAGCCGCGAGTACCTGATGTCGCTCGGCGCGAAGCAGGAGAAGATCTTCATTCCGTGCCAGGCTGCTGCGCTGCCGCGCTCGTTCTCGCCGGAGACGGCGGTGTCCGATCGCGTTCACTATCGCCAGGGCAGTGCACCGGTGTTCCTGTTCGTTGGGCGCCTGTCGGAAGAGAAGGGCATCGGCACGCTGCTCGATGCGTTCGCCGGGATCAGGCAACGGATGCCGGGCGCGTCGCTGCGCATCGTCGGCACGGGTCCGATGGGCGACCAGCTGAAGCAGAAGGTCGACGACATCGGTCTCACCGGCTCGGTGCATTTTCTCGGCAGCCTGCAGGACGCGCCGCTCTCGCGCGAATACTTCGGTGCCACCAGCATGGTGCTGCCGAGCCGGAGCGAACCGTGGGGCCTTGTCACCAACGAAGCACTGAGCCATGGCTGTCCTGTGATCGTGAGCGAGAGTTGCGGCTGCGTGCCCGAACTCGTGATCGATGGCGTGACCGGCTACTCGTTCCCCGCCGGCGACGTTCCGGCATTGCAACGCACGCTACTGAAGGCGCTCGAAGCGTTCTCCGATACGGCCGGTGTCGCGAAGCGTTGCGTCGACGTGATTCAGCGGTTCGATCCCCCGTCGGCTGCGGCGAACATCGCGCGGGGCTGCGCGATGATGCTGATGGATTGATTTTCTAAGGGAGAGCAAGCGTCACCGCATTACAGAAAGAGAAAGGGCCTGCGATACGGGATGCCGGTTCGCAGGCCGGTGCCGATCAACGCGCATCACGATGCGTGGCGACGGTGCGGCCGTCGGGCGAGGGACCAAATGAAAATTCTGATCTACGGGCTGAACTACGCGCCCGAGTTGACGGGTGCTGGCAAGTACACGGCGGAGATGGCCGAGGCGCTGGCAGCGCGCGGCCATGACGTGCGCGTGGTGTGCGCACCGCCTTACTATCCGGAGTGGAAAGTCGCCGACGGCTTCTCCTGGTGGCGTGGCCGCCGTGAGACGCTGCGTGGCGTGGAGGTCGCGCGCGCACCGCTCTGGGTGCCGAAGCGCCCCAATGGCGTGAAGCGGCTGATGCATCTCGCATCGTTTGCGGCGGCATCGCTTCCGGCGCTCGTCTCGCATGCGCGCTGGCGTCCGCAGGTCGTAATGACGATCGCGCCGAGTCTTCTGAATGCGCCGGCCGCGCTCGCACTCTCGTTCGTCACGCGAGCGAATTCGTGGCTGCATATCCAGGACTTCGAAGTCGATGCCGCGTTCGAACTCGGCTTGCTCAAGAGCGAACGGGCGGGGCGTGCGGCGCTCGCGATCGAGCGATGGCTCATGCGGCGTTTCAAGGTCGTCTCGTCGATTTCCGACAAGATGGTGGAGCGCGCCAAGCGCAAGGGCGTGACCGATACGAACGCCTTCCTGCTGCCGAACTGGGTCGATACGACAGCGATTTTTCCGCTCGATCGCCCGAGCGAATTTCGTCGCGAGCTGAACATCGCGGAGCATGCGAAGGTCGTCCTTTATTCGGGCAACATGGGCGCGAAGCAGGGTCTCGAAGTGCTGGCCGAGACGGCTGCCGCCATGGCCGATCGCGATGACATCGTGTTCGTGTTCTGCGGCAACGGCGCGACCAAGGCGAAGTTGCAGGCCCGATGCGCGGAGCTGCCGAACTGCCGCTTCATGTGCCTGCAGCCGGTCGAGCGTCTTAACGAACTGCTGAATCTCGCGGATATTCACGTGCTGCCGCAACGCGGCGACGTGGCCGATCTGGTGATGCCGTCGAAGCTCACCGGCATGTTCGCGAGCGCGCGCGCGGTCATTGCGATGGCGCAGCCCGGCATGGAGTTGTTCGAAGCGGTGAACACGCGCGGCGTGGTCGTGCCGCCGGAGAACGTCGAGAAGCTCGCTGAGGCGATCGACATGCTCGTCGACGATCCCGCGTTGCGGGCGTATCTTGGTGCGCAGGGGCGTCGGTTTGCTCAGGAGCGGCTCTCGCCCGTGGCGGTGTTCGGGCGTCTCGAGGACAAGCTTGCTTCACTCGTCGAGGGGCGGCCGCTGGATGGCCGACATGTCGAAGTGGGCGACGCGATTGGCGTCGATGCAGCGGAGATGCCGTTTGCACGGGTCAGCGAAGCGGCTTCGCCGGTGATGTTGCATTCGGTCGAGAAGATTGAGTAGGGGCGGCGCTGGCGCTTGGGGTGTTGGGTTGCTTTCGGACACCGTTTGATGCGCCTGTGCCTCCATGGAACTTGTTTTCTTAGTGGTCCATTAGCTCTGCCCCTGTCCGGGGCGGGACTTACTTTCTTTGCTGCTGCAAAGA
>NZ_FCOG02000094.1 GCF_001544975.2 Caballeronia arationis
TTACCGAGAACTGGATCGGCGCTCACGAACGCCAAGATGAGACCGTGAGAAAGGCGCAAGAACTCGGCACTCTCGAGCAGTGAAGCCGTATGGCGAATACTTCGCTGACCACTACGTGCCAGCGGGGAACATTCGACGATATGACTTTCTCATCTCGCCAAAGTTTGCCTCCATCGCCGCAGGAAGCAAGGTCCGCCTCATAGTCAGCACCCAGACTCCTTCGCAACAATCGAATGGCATTGCGTCTGCGCCGCCGGCCAACTCCCAATGTTCGCCGGTACTGGGCACCGATGCATGCTTCCCGACGCACCCTCAGGTGGTGTCATTGACAGGAAGTACCGTGTCGCTGTACGTCGGCTCAAGCCTTCCGTCGTCTCTGAATCTGCCCTTGCTGAAAGCTGGCTGCTTTAAATCTGAAGGCAATACGAGCCTCCCGTACTGGGACTCCGATGCGGCGAAGAAGGAAGGGCCCGTCTGCCAAGAAGCGGACGACGAGGACTAATCGGTCGGACCGCGCCCCGGTCAGTCGCTGTATAGCAGACTGGCCGGAGCGCCAAAACTTGCAAGCTAGCCGCTGTTATGGGACGTTCTGGACGACGACCCCTTCCATTCCCACGGCATCTGCTTAAGGAAGCGTTCCGCCAGCAGGTCGACGACGCGGCGTACCATCCGCGATAAGTGGTTACTTTTTGGCCAGAGGGCGTGAATGGGAAAATTCGCCTTGCCGATATCCCGGAAGGACTTCGACGAGACGCTTCTTTTAGCGTCTCGCTAACCAGTAAATCTGGAAGCCAGGCGATTCCTTTTCCGTTGAGAGCAGCATCAAGGACGGCTCCGTCGCGGTTGATGCCAACCCGGCCCTGAGCATAAAACGGATGTCGATGGCCGGCTTGGTCGATGAAGTACCACGTGCGCGCCTGCATGCCGCCGCTGAACTTGCTGGTCATCATCTCCTTCGGCGTGCTGCCGGTATCCCCGCTAAGCGTTTGGAGGCCGGGTATCGGCGCGCTCGTTTCTGACCTCGGGCGAATGGCCGCTTTCGTTTCGCATCAGCACTTGGCGAACGGTCTGTACCCTAGCGCCCGAAGCCGCCTCCATGGCATGCTGTTGACGGGCACGATGGCCGGAATGGCACTCGGGCCGCAGCGGGTAGCATCGCTCTCCGCATGCATGGTCGCTCGGCTTGTGGACCGTTGGCGTACTTGCCGGCATCGCGACACTGGCAATATATTTCGTTCATGCATCTCAAAGGCAAGCGAATGTTTAACTCGGTAGTGGAAAAGCTGTTGCGACCTCCTCACGCGGAAACTTGCCAAGGTGGGTCTGAGCCGCTGACGGTGCTCTTTTCGTTGCTCTCGCGGGCGGATAACACGCCGCTGGAACAACGCAGACTTGGCGAGGGGCATACCCTCGACGACGAAGGAAAGCCGATTCTTGACCCTGCGAAAAATCATGCAACCAACGGGTTCGAGAGCAATCCAAACCTGCACTTCGAACACTGGGGTGAGTACTGGCGGAAGATTCACGGAGTGCGCTTCACCCATGTTGAGGAGTCGGACGACAAGAGTCTCGAGCGACTCTTGCGGTACGACCAGTTGCATCGGTTCGCGCCAGGCCCGACTTCCTCGGATGCGCCGCCGTACTACGCGCCGGCCGATGCCAGCGGTAGGTTGTTGCCGACAGTTATCGGACATGTCAAGGCGTATCGACGCCCACGTTGGGACGGCGTCGCTTACCTGAACTTCGCAACTCCCGACGACATCGGCGCGGTCTTTGCTAATGAGCGCGTGCGGACAAAGATTCTTCCGGAAGACCGGGCGATGTTCCGAGATATCGCCCCCATTCTTGCGCGGCAGCACATCGTCATTCCGAGCGCCACCGGCAACGAGGCAGTGACGCTCGTCAAGTTGCACGCTCGTCGGCCCGAAGCGAGTCGCGAGGCGTTTCAGCAATGGTGGCTCAACGAGCATGCGCCCGTTGTGAGCATGCTCGCGCAGCGCGGCGAGTACGTGAAGCGGTACGTCCAGCTTCACAACATCGGGCCGCAAGCGGAGGGTGAGCCGTTCTATCACCCGCAAGCGTCCGAGGTAGACGGCGTGAGCCTGTTGGGATTTGCGAATGTCGCTGACCTCGAAGACTTCCTCACGAGCCCGGCAAGCGCGGACATCAATGAACACGAGTCGCTCAAGGTCGACCAAGCCGCGTCCGAGTTCTGGACGACCATTGACTTGAATGTCGTCAACCGAATTCGCCCTGAAGTTCGCAGTCTGTAGCGAAACAACTATGCCCCGGTCTGCCTTTACAGGCCCGGGGCGCAGATATATTCCACTCGAGAAGCGTTACTGCCGCATCGTTGACTTCAAGCGGTCAGGCCTGAGCGTACGGCGGATAGTCGATGTAGCCCTCCGCTCCGCCGCCGTAAAAGGTGCTGGGGTCAGCGGGCGTCAGCGGCCACTCATTCTGCAACCGAGCGACGAGGTCCGGATTGGAGATGAACGCCGCGCCAAAAGCCGCTAGGTCGATGACGTTTTCCGCAATCATCTGCTCGGCGCGCTGCCGATCCATTTTCCCAGCGAGGATGAGAGCGGTATCCGGCAAGAGCGGCTTCATCGACCGCAGCAGGCCGAGAAAGCCAGTTTCGGCTGCACTTTCAAGCGCATGATCGAGTCGAGAGTAGCCCGACTGATTCATGACGTGCACATACGCGATGCGTCGATGACCCAGTTCACGGCAAAGCTCCGTGTACGTTTCATCAATTTCGGGATGTTGCGGCATGTCGAACAACTGCCCGTAGGGCGAGATTCGAATGCCGACGTGCTCAACGCCGATTCGCGCCGACACCGCGTCAATCACCTCAAGCGTGAAGCGCAGGCGGTTCGCAACGGTGTCTCCTGAATAGATGTCGGTCCGGTCATTGATGAGCGGATTCATGAACTGCTCAAACAAGTAGCCGTTGGCCCCATGAATCTCGACACCATCGAAACCCGCCCGCATAGCGTTGTCCGCCGCCTGCGCGAATTCTTGCACGATGCGCGGAATCTCCTCCGTCTTTAGCTGACGCGGTGCGGGAGTGTCGACCGGAGCGGGGTCGCCGTTCTCGTTATAGGCGAACGCCTTGGCGTTTACGGCCGTCTTTGAGCTTGGGCTGACGGGCAGCTTCCCGTCTTCCTGCAGCGAGGGATGCGAGACACGGCCAACGTGCCAGAGCTGCGCGAAGATGCGTCCTCCCACGGCGTGAACCGAGTCAGTCGTCAGCCGCCAGCCGGCAATTTGCTCCTCGGTGAAAATTCCTGGATTGAACAGGTAGCCTCGGCCTTCGCGGGAGATTGACGTGCCTTCGCTAACGATGAGGCCCGCTGTTGCACGCTGCGTGTAGTAGAGCGCCGTTCGCTCATCAGCGGCGTCATTCGACGCGCGTGCTCGGGTGAGCGGCGCCATGACCACACGATTTTTGAGAACCGTGCCCGAAAGATTGAAAGAATCGAAGAGGGATTTCATGGGTAGATTCGACTTTGCTAAGACGCCAACTGGGTGGCTGACAGGTCTGGGGATGTGCCTTGATAGGCCGGGTAATCGGTGTACCCTTTAGGGCCGCCTTCGTAGAGCGTCGTATGGTCGACTCGTGCAAGGGGATATCCTCGCCAAAGTCGCTCTACCAAGTCCGGGTTTGCAATGAAGGGCGAACCGAATGCGATGAGGTCCGCGAGGCCTAACGCCAAAGCGTTCTCGGCGCTCGCTTTGCCAAAGCCGCCCGCCATCATCAACGTGCCTGAGTAGACCTTTCGGAATCGGGCACGGAAGTCGCGTGTCATGTTCGGATGTCCGAGCGTCCACTGGTCATTCAGATGAACATATGCAAGGCGTCGAGACGACAGTTCGCAGGCAAGTGCCAGCCAGGTCTCTTCTTCGTCGGAGAACGGAGCCATCGAGTTGAGCCGCCCGAAGGGCGACAGGCGAATGCCCGTCATGCTCGGGCCAATTGCAGCGCTCACTTCATCGATTGTCTCGAGCACAAACCGAAGACGGTTGGCGATGCGAAAACCGCCGTATACGTCGTTGCGAGTGTTCAATGCACCATTGATGAACTGCTCCATCAGATAGCCATTTGCTCCGTGCAACTCGACGCCATCAAAGCCTGCGGCGACAGCAGATTCTGCTGCCCGCAGGAAGTCGTTCTTGACACGCGCGACCTCGAACGTCGTTAAGGACCGCGGCCGACTCACCGGGACCGCGGCGGGTGCGCCGCTTGGATCGTAGGCGTATGCAGTGGCGCCCGCTGCGGTGCGCGACACGGAAGACACTGGGCTTTCGCGTTTGTGCTGAAGCGAGCGGTGCGATACGCGCCCAACGTGTCCGAGCTGTATAAAGATGCGACCTCCTGCTTCATGCACCGCTTCTGTAACACGGCGCCAGCCCGCTACTTGCTCCGCCGAATGAATTCCCGGGGCGAACAGGTAACCGCGACCTTCAACGGAGATTTGCGAGCCTTCAGTGACGATGAGGCCTGCGCCGGCACGTTGCCGGTAATAGAGCGCAGTGAGGTCATCGGGGACCGTGTTGATTGCCCGAGACCTGGTCATGGGTGCCATCACGATTCGGTTTGGCGGTTGCAGTCCTGCCAAGTCGAACGGCTCAAATAGTCTCATGGAGTTTTCCGAGAGCGGGATTTCGCGACTAGAAAGCTGCCTAATGAGACAGTCGGTCAATGCGACGGGAAATGAGGCAGGACCTCAGAGGCAAGTTCATCCATCAGGTCCGCATAGGGACGTCGGCTTATCTTCGGATTGAGGGCAATGTGATTCACACCTGCGGCTTGCGCATCCTTCAAGAAGCGCATCAGACCTCGGCTGCCCGAGCGGAAGCCGCCTCGGGTCCGTACGAGCGGTTCATCAGGGTCCTTCACCAAATCGAGGAAGCCACCGATGCCCAGGGGCTTGAACCGCTCTTCACCGCACTGAGCTTGCACCTCGTCTCGCCACTTCGCGGCGAATGCCGGAAGGTGTTGCGGAACGGGCGAGGACCCGATGAAGCCGTCCATGTTTTTGGCAATCCACGCCAGGCTCTGCTGTGCTTGACCTACCGCGATTGCCGGTGTGCGAGCAAAGGGTGCCTTTGGCACCAAGTCGTGCATGCCGTCCGATTGCCCGAAGCGAGGCGACGAGAAGCGCGGAAAGCTTTGCTCCGAAACCGTCTTGTAGACCTCGAAGGCATCTCTGAACCGGTCACCGCGAGTCTCAAAGTCAATATCGAACAAAGGGTATTCAGCGGGTCGGTCGCCGGACGAGAGGCCCAGCACCATACGTCCTCGGGAGAGGTGGTCCAATGAGGCAATCTGCTTCGCCAGTATCAGCGGTTCCCTCATTGGCAAGACGATGCCAGCGGTTCCAAGGGCGATTCGTTGCGTGAACGCGGCGAGATAACCGATATAGGCAATCGGGTCAAAGATTTGGCCCACGTCACCGTAACGCGGGTCATAAAACGGCACATCTCGCATCCACAGCGCGCCAAACCCAAGCTCATCTGCCTTCTGCGCCATGGTTACATGGTCGCGCATGGTGGGCGCGGGGCTGTCGGGATGGGTTTCGAGCGGAAGGATGAGGCCGACTGTCAGCTTCTCAGGCGCGAACAGCCGAGTGTAAGCCGGCTGTTCGAGAATAGGGGCGATGGACAAGTCGTGCTCGGCAATGCTGTTCATGCTGACCTCCATGGTTATCTAGCATTCTAATTTTGTCCCTGAAGGAAAATAACCAGCTAGAATTCCATTCACTTCATCCTGGGGTTCCAGAATGATCGATAAGGACAGATTTTCCGGGCTTCATGAATTCGTGCTGTCTGCGCAGGCGGGCAGCTTCACGGCCGCGGGTCTCCAACTCGAATTGACGAGCAGCGCCGTGGGCAAGGCGGTGACTCGTCTTGAGGAGCGTCTTGGCACGAAGCTCGTTCATCGCACAACACGTCGCCTCACGTTGACGAACGAGGGAGAGGCATACCTCGCAACCTGTCTGCGTGTTCTCGGAGAGCTAGATGAAACTGAGAGCTTCCTGACTACCGGCCGCCAGGAGCCGGTCGGAAGAGTTCGTATTGAGCTTCCCGCGACATTTGGCCGACGTCATGTCCTGCCGTCGCTGCTTCGGCTCGCTGCCCGGCACCCACGCCTGGACCTTTCCACGAATTTCAGCGAGCGTCTGGCAGACCTCATCGCCGAAGGCGTGGATATTGCCGTTCGGATAGGCCGCTTACGGGATGACGCCGACATCGCGGCGCGCCGGCTTGGAGAGCAGCGGTTGGTCATATGCGTCGCGCCTGGTTACCTAGCCCGCTACGGAGCGGCGAAGAACAGACAGGAACTGCTAACCCACAACTGCATTGCCGGATTGCAACGAGGTCAGCGTGCGGCTTGGTTGCTGCGAAATGAGGTAGGTGAATTCGAACTAACGCCCGTCACGGCGCGTCACGAATGGGGCGACGGCGAGGCGATGCTCAACGCTGCGCTAGCCGGATGCGGCGTGGCTCAACTGCCGACCTGGCTCGTGGGCGAACATATACGGCGTGGAGAGCTGGTGGAGATTCTCAGCAATTTGTCCGGAGGAGAGATGCCTGTCCATGTTATCTGGCCACGAACGAAGTATGTGCAACCACGCGTGCGTGTAGTGATCGACGAACTTGTTCGTCTCGCTAACGAAGATAGCTCCGGGTTCAAGCCGTGAAAAAATCTCAGGTCATTTTTTGACATTGTTACGACGCAGGTACGGGCATAGGAGATAGCAGGCGGCGCTTGAAAGTCACCTTCTTGATTGACTGCAGTACAGGCGGGAGTGGGAATGGGGGGCTTGCCACCGCGACCTGAGTGATATTGGATTGAATCGGGCAAACGAATCTCGCCGATTGCCTGGTCGCACCGCCCATACCTGGCGTCGCTCAAATTGCGGTCGAATCGGTGGGCTATGTGCGGTTGATACCTCAATGGTTTTCAAGCTCTTTTAACCGCTTGTATAGGTATGAGCGAGACATTCCAAGCACTTCTGCAACGCGTTTCTTGTTTCCCTTGTGCTCTGCCAAGGCTTGCTTAATCAAGTCAAGCTCCACTTTCTCTTTAGCGACGCGAATGCCTGCCCTGCTCAACGATGAGCTGCGAGTGAGATCGGGATAACCGGAAGGATCAAGGTCAGACTGAACCGACGATTGTTCGAAGTTCTCTACACTTAGGTAGTCGTTGTCCGAGAAAATTACGGCTCGCTCGATGGCATGCTGTAACTGTCGAATATTGCCCGGCCAAGGACGTTCTTGAAGATGACGTATCACGTCTGGTTTCAAAGACTTTTTTGGCATTCGATGGCGGGTAGCGAAATCGCTGAGGAATTTGTCTGCGAGCAAGGGGATGTCGTCGAGACGCTCTCTCAGAGGTGGCAGACGTAACGTCACAGCACTGATGCGATAGAAAAGATCGAGTCGAAAACTGCTATCTTTAATCATGGCGTCGAAGTTGCGGTTACTGGCAGAAATCAGCCGAAAGTCCGAGCGCTTCGGGCGATCACCTCCCAGTCGTTCGAAAGTGCCATCTTGGAGCACGCGCAATAGCTTGACTTGCATTTCGAGCGGCATGTCGCCGATCTCATCAAGGAAGAGGGTGCCCGTGTCCGCCAGTTCGAACTTGCCTTTGCGTCCCTTCTTATCGGCGCCAGTGAACGCGCCGCCTTCATACCCGAAGAGTTCACTTTCTACCAGATTGGCAGGCATTGCGGCAGCGTTGACGAGGACTAGGGGCTTGTCGCTGCGACCACTGAGAAGGTGTATCGCGTGCGCTACCAGTTCCTTGCCTGTGCCGCTTTCGCCGACTAGCAAGACGGGTACGTCAAGCGGAGCCACGCGGACGATATCGTCCTTCAGGCGTCTTACCGAATCGCTGTCTCCAACGATTTGGTCAAGCCCGTATGCACGATTCCGCATGCCTGACAGTTCGCGCTGGTAGAAAGCCAGTTCCTGACGCACTCGTGCGAGTTCGACACTCAGTTGCTCAATTGCTTCCGGGCCTTTGAACATGACCTGGCCAATCGCGCCAACGCAGTTCTGATCGCGGTCGAAGATAGGCGTGCGTGTCACGACGCGCGTAATGCCGTTCATCTCCTGCACCTGTCCAATTTCCCGCTTCCCGCTCTTTGCGACTTCTGGTAGCCGAGTGTTCTCGATTACCTCAGTGACGGGCCTTCCCGTCCCAGCTCCATGGCGCAATCCGAAGAATCGCTCGTGTATTGGGCTGATGTAGCGAAGCGTTCCTTCCCTATCGACTACGGTGACTGCCTCGTAAGCGTTGGTTACAAAGTGGCGGAGAATTTCGTCTGAGAAATCCACGCTGGCGATGAATTCAGATAGCTCGTCTCCTTGTTCGCCAAGAAACAAAAGAAAACACGCGCCTTGGGCCGTGCTAACGGTCGCTACGGTCAGGGGCCGCTCCAATTCGTTGAGGGCGAACATACGTTTTAGCGGCATTGTTGCCCGTCGCCGCCAGAGACTGGTGACAGCATCAATGACGGATGTATCGCTGCCCAATCCTGCGGCAAATCGCACCTGGCCCGCTGTGTCGAGCACCAGCACGCCAGTAGTAGCGTGTCCCACATCCCCTCCGATGCGTTTTTGTGTATTCCAAGTGTAGTCGAAACACACAGACATGGGTCATGTGTCCTCAACGGTGGACACATTTCTTCGAATTCTCAATTTTGCATTGCAACATTGTTTCGCTCGTCGACGCCTAGGACACGCTATGAGTAAGCCTTTTCTAGAAAAGTGCAATGCCGCATTTTCAAACATGGCACGGTTGTCGCATAAGGAGAGCAGACAACAGAGACAACCGCGATGAGCCCACTAGATAACCTTCCGACCGCAACAGGTACCACAGGACTCGAACTTTTAAAGGGAGTTCGAGTGTTAGACCTTACGACCTCCATTGCCGGACCCTACGGAACACAACTATTAGCGGACCTTGGCGCAGAAGTAACCAAGGTGGAGCGTGTCGGCGCTGGGGATGATACCCGCGCCTGGGGGCCGCCGTTTCTGGATGGGGAATCGCTTTGGTTTCTCAGCATTAACCGCAACAAGGAAAGTTTGACGCTCGATATCAAGCAGCCGGAGGGACGGCGCATTTTCGACCAACTCTTAGCTTCGACAGACGTACTTGTGGTCAACGTAGTTCTAGACGTTCAACAAAGGCTAGCGTTGGACTTCGAATCGCTGAAAGCCCGATACCCGACGCTGATTCATGTTGCACTTACGGGGTTTGGCTCGCATGGAGCACGAGCCAATCTGCCGTGTTACGACCTCATCGCGGAGGGATATTCAGGGGTGATGGACTTAACCGGCGAGAAAGAATATGGTCCGCAGAAAGTCGGTACGCCGGCGGCAGACCTGCTCGCCGGTCAGGATGTCGCTTTGGCAACTGTCGCAGCGCTGTTCGAGCGGCAACGGACCGGTCGAGGCAAGAGCATTGACGTTTCGATGGTAGCCAGCATGGTCCGATTCATGGCCCCTCGCGTTGTTCCTTACCTTGGGTCGGGTGAGCGCGTCACTCGGTCAGGAGGTCGAGACTCGGTCATTGCAATCTATCAGGTCTTTGAGACCGCGGACGAGCCGATCACTCTCGGTCTAGGCAACGACGCCATATGGCAGCGTTTCTGGACGGCCGTGGGGAAACCGGAATATGGCGCCTCGGCGTCGCTCGCGACGAACGCAAACCGGCGAGCTCAGCGCGAAAGTATTGTAGAGGCGATTCAATCATTGCTTGCAACTCGCGAGCGTCACTACTGGTTGGCGTTATTCAACGAAAACCGAATTCCGGCGGGTCCCATAAATCGAGTGGACCAGGTCGTAGAGGACGAGCACCTTCGGTCCGAAGGTTTGTTCTATTCAGTCGAAGGGGTGCGGGGCAAGGTCCCGCAGGTTGGTCTGGGTATTCGCTTCGATGGCAAGAGTGAGGTGCATCGTCGTGCACCGCCAGTTCTCGGTGTCGACACCGAACGGGTCTTACGCGAGCGCTTGGGCATGTCGGACGTTTGCATTGCAGGGCTTAAAGATCGTCAAATTATTTGAATCTTAAAAACGGAGACAAAAATGAAATTCGAAGAAATCTTGTATCAGGAAGAAGGTCCCATCGGCACGATTACCATCAATCGTCCGCACGACGGAAACATGTTTACAGAGAAGATGTGTCACGAGATCCGCGACTGCATCGAACTCATCCGCCGTGAAACACGCACGCGGGTCGTGGTTATCACAGGTGCGGGAGACAAGTTTTTTTGCACCGGTGGCCGAAAAGATGGCATGGAAGACTCGTTGCTCTACGCGGGAGTGCTCCCGACGCTGGAAATGTACGAGAGCATCGACCGTTTGCAGAAGCCCGTTATCGCGTCGGTAAATGGCTTCGCGGTTGGCGGTGGAAACGTCCTGCAGGTCGTATGCGACGTCACCATCGCGAAGGAAAGCGCCGTCTTCAGGCAGGTTGGTCCGATGGTCGGCAGTTTCGACGCTGGCTACGGTACGTGGTACCTAGAGGATCTCGTCGGAAAGAAGCGTGCGAAGGACATCTGGTATCGGAACCCGAAGATCAGCGCGCGGGAAGCGCTCGAGTGGGGTCTCGTCAACATGGTTGTGCCGGATAACGAACTGAAGGACGCGACTCGAAAGTACGCTCTCGAGATCGCGCAACGTGGATCGTTGGCACTTGCGTCGATCAAGTCCGCCTTCAACGCGCGGCATGGCGGTGTGAGCGGGCTGTCCCGGATGTCGCATGACATTCTGCTGCGCGGCTACCTTGAATCCGATGAGCACGCCGAACTCGCTTCGGCGTTTGCTGAGCGCCGTGAACCGGATACATCCAAGTTCGGTCACTGACCGCGCCTCCTCATCCACTTCCGGACGGACGTCATGCAAAACATATTGACGCTTCACAACCCCCAACGGGCGCGGGACTACTATCTGACGGGCGTGTGGCAGCAAGATACGCTGTACAGCCTGGCGCGTCGTCATGCCCGAGAGCGGCCTTCGGATTACGCGTTGCGGGATGCAAGTCGGCGACCCACGTGGCGCGAAGTAATCGAATGGGCCGATAGCGTCGCCGAATCGTTGCATCGCGGTGGACTGCGACCGGGCGACCGAGTGGGGGTGTGGCTCCCCAATGTCATCGAAACGGTCATCATCTTTCTTGCGTGCTCGCGAAATGGCTACGTTTGCGCACCGTCTTTGCATCAAAACTATACCGTCGAGGAAATTGCAACTCTGCTTGAGCGCATCAAGTGCAAGGCGTTTTTTGCGGAACGCGGGTACGGAGCCAATGGTCGCGAGCAGTCCATATTCGAACGCGCGAAGTCAATTCCAGGGCTCTTGATGGTCTTCGATCGTCAGGCGGAGTCGGACAACTCAACTGAGCTTCCGTTTCCCGAGCGCGTTCCTCCGTCTGTGCTGCTCGCGCCCGACCTGGATGCCGACAAGATCGTCTATCTCGCGTTCACCTCGGGAACGACGGGCGCGCCAAAGGGGGTGATGCATAGCGACAACACACTTCTTGCGAACGGACGCGCGCTTGCAGCAGATTGGGGCCATTCCAGCGATACCAGGCTGCTCTCTCTAAGCCCGATGAGCCACCATATCGCAACCGTGGCAATCGAGCAGATGTTGGTGGCCGGTCTCGAGTTGATCATGACTGATCCCGCGAGGGGCGCATCGAGTCTCGATTGGATTGTCGAAACAGAAGCGGACTATGTGATGGGCGTGCCAACGCATGCGATGGACGTTCTCGCAGAAATGCGTCGACGCGACATCACGAGTCTTGGAAATGTGAAGACCTTTTATATGGCGGGGTCGGCCATTCCGCGTGACATTGCGCAACGCTTCATGAGCCTGGGCATCACGCCGCAAAATGTGTATGGCATGACTGAGAACGGCTCACACAACTATACGCGACCCAGTGATACCGCAGACACGATCGTTTCGACCTGCGGGCGTCCTTGCAAGGGCTACGAAATCAAACTTTGGAAGCAGGACGACATCGATGTCGAAGCAGAGCCCGGAGAGATTGGCGAGATCGGTGGGCGCGGCGCCGTTCTCATGCTGGGCTACTTCGACAATCAGGCAGCGACTGAATCCTCCTTTAATCGAGACGGTTGGTTCATGAGCGGGGATTTGGGCGTGCTGACCGAGACTGGATGCCTGCAAATTGTCGGCCGCAAGAAGGACCTGATTATTCGTGGTGGCCACAACATCTTTCCTGCGACGATCGAAGAACTTGCAATGCGTCACGCCGATATCGACCGTGCCGCCGCATTCCCCGTCTTCGATGAGCGACTCGGTGAAAAAGTCTGTCTCGCGATCGTCCCGAAATCGGGAGTTGTCGTCAGTGCTGAATCGATGCTCGACCATTTAGCGGAAGCGGGCCTGTCGAAGTACGACATGCCGGAATACTTCGCCTCGCTGGATGTGTTTCCGCTCACGGCGAGCGGAAAGATTCTTAAGCGGGAATTGGTGGATTGGGTGAAATCTGGCGGCCTTTCTCCCGAAGCGGTCCGCTACCGCGCGAAGTCTACTACGGGAGGTTGAATTGTCAGTCACGCTCGACACCATTGACGGCCTGGCTCTCGTGAGTCTGAACCGTCCTGAAGCGCTCAACGCATTGAGTTTCGCCGTTCTCAATGAGCTCTCTGCAGCCTTCGACGAGGTTGCAGGCACCGATGCAAGAGCGCTCGTGATCACCGGAAGCGGCGGCAAGGCGTTCTGCGCCGGCGCGGATATCAAGGAGCTCATGGGAAGAGACCTTGTCGCCCAGCGAGACGGAGCCGAACTCGGACAGGCGACGTTTTCAAAGCTGGACAAGCTGCACATTCCGTCGATCGCGGTCGTCAATGGCTACGCATTTGGCGGGGGACTCGAACTTGCGATGGCCTGCACGTTCCGGATCGCCACACCCAACGCGAAGATGGGTTTGCCAGAGATCAAGCTGGGGCTCATTCCGGGCTATGGGGGAACGCAACGGCTGCCGCGGCTTGTCGGTCAGGCACGGGCGCTCGAAATCGTTCTTTCGGGCAAAAGCATCGATGCGGCTGAAGCGGAACGCATCGGTCTGATCAACCGGATCGTCGAGGGCACCGACCCGGTAGCGCTGGGGCGCGAGTTTGCGGCTCAGTTTGTTAGGTACAGCCGCTGTGCGACGCTTTTCGCAAAAGAGGCGATACAGCGTGCCGCGGAGGTCAGCCTGCAAGATGGTTTGAAGGTTGAGGCCGATCTGTCAACGTTGGCTTTCCAGACTGCGGATGCTGCAGAGGGAATGAACGCCTTTGTCGAAAAGCGCAAACCCGTTTTCAAGGATCAATGACATGAACAAAGGCTGCATCCTCGTCACCGGCGCAAGCAGAGGGATCGGTGCCGCGATCGCTGAAGCGCTGGCACAAGACGGCTTCGCAGTGGGCTGTCTCTCACGTTCCGGCGCACTTCCGACTCGGGATATCTCAGACCCAAACATTTGTGCACGCTTCATCACCGCCGAATGCGACGTGACCAGCTACGAGTCGGTTAAGTCGGCTATCGCAGCAGTTATGTGCCAAGCCGACGGACCACTCGTCGGCCTGGTTAACAATGCGGGCCTCCATATGGACGGCGACGCGGAGTCTCAGTCCATCGGCGACTTCGAGAAGGTTATGACGGCGAACGCCAGTTCCGTGTTCATGACCAGCCAGCTTGCCTATCCCTATCTTTGTAAGAGCGGGAGCGGGACGATCGTCAATATAGGCTCCTTCTTCGACAAGCTTGGCGTCAAGCGCAATGCTGCCTATTGCGCTTCGAAGGCCGCAGTAGGTGCCATCACGCGGTGCCTGGCGGTGGAGTGGGCAAGCCAGGGAATACGCGTTCACAACGTTGCCCCCGGATACATTGCCACGGACTTGAATAAAGAGTCGCTTCAAAGCGGTCCGCTCAGCCGGTTCCTCGCAAAACGGATCCCCACCGGTGCGCCGGGTGCCTCCGAGGATGTAGCCCAGTTAGTAAGGCTGCTCTTCACAGTCCCTGGCGGTTTCATGACGGGCGAGACGCTCTATTTGGACGGCGGACAAGGCATGGCGCTCTAGGCGTCCATGAATCGGCACAGAAAGGATCAAGGCGATGCCAACAATGAATGTACTTGAAAGATTGGACGCGAGCATCACGTTATCCGACGAAGAAAAAATGATCGTTGATAGCGTGAGGTCGCTGGCCCGTGAACAGATTGCGCCGCGCGCGGCGGAGTATGACCGCACAGGGGCGTTTCCGTGGGACAACATCGAAGCCATCAATGAGCTGGGCTTGAATGCGATGTTCATCCCGGAAGAGTATGGCGGGGCGCGGCTTTCCTTCACCTGCTATGCCACATGCGTAAGAGAAATCTCGGCGGCGTGCGCTTCGACTGGAATCGTGTGGGCGACCAACTTCCACGCCATTAAACCGCTCGTCGAGTTCGGAAACGAAGAGCAGAAGGCGAGGCTTTTGCCACGGATTGCAGAAGGAGGTCTCGCTTCCCTCGCAATCACCGAGAATGGTGCCGGCTCAGACGCGACGGGCATGCGGACGACGTTTACGCCAGATGGCGATGACATTTTCATCAACGGCAGCAAGGTCTTCATTACCAATGGCGACGTGGCGGACTTGTATTTGCTGTTCGGCAAGTGGTCAGAGATCGACAACGGCAAGGACGCTATCTCAGTACTCGTTCTGGAAAAAGGAACAGAGGGATTGTCGGTCACCGGAACCGAACACAAGATGGGAACGAGGGCATCGAGCACGGCGTCCCTGTCGTTCGACAATTGTCGCGTACCGCGCGCCAATCTCATCGGCAAGCCAGGTGATGGACTGCGAATCCTGTTTGGCTCATTGAACCGTTCACGTCCGAGCGTCGCCGCGCATGCCCTTGGTATTGCACGGGCGGCGTTTGAAGACGCAACAGCATATATCAACGAACGAAAGCAGTCGGGTCGAAAGATCATCGAATTCCAGGGGATTCAATTCATGCTCGCCGATATGGCAGCTGAACTCGTTCTTTGTGAATCACTTTTGTGGCAGGTCGCGGGCAGGGTGGACAGTGGCGAAACAGACATCGGAATCGAAGCATCGATTCTTAAAATGCGCGCGACGGACGCCGCGATGCGCATCACGACCGACGCTGTGCAACTCCTTGGTGGCTATGGCTATTGCTCAGATTATCGAGTCGAAAGGCTGATGCGTGACGCCAAGATTACGCAGATCTGGGAGGGAACCAATCAAGTTCATCGCCAGCTCATCGGACGTAGCTTCATCGAAAAATAGGAGACTCACATGACATCTATCAAAACCGTGGGCGTTGTTGGTGCCGGCACAATGGGCGTAGGGATTGCTATTGTCGCCGCGCGAGCAGGATTCGTCACGCGAGTTTATGACACGCGAGAAGACGCGCTGGCTCGCGCACGTACGCAGACAAGCGCTTTCCTCGACAAGTCTGCACAGCGTGGCAAGCTTCCTGCCGACTCGATTCCAGAAATCATGTCGCGTTGGCACGGGACGACCCAGATCGACGAGCTCAAGGATTGCGACATCGTGATTGAGGCGGTATTCGAAGACCTGCGGGTAAAGCATGATCTGTTCAAGCAGCTCGACTCGATATGTCCCGCTCATACGCTCTTCGCATCCAACACCTCGACTATCTCCATTACTGAAATCGCCGGTGGGTCGGGTCGGCCGGACCGATTTGTCGGCATGCACTTCTGCCTCCCTGCGCAGTTGATGAAACTGATCGAAATGTCGGCCGGGCTCACCACAAGCGGTGAGACATTCGATGAAGCCTGGAAATTTGCACAGGCTCTGGGTCAGACGCCGGTGCGAACACAAGACACCCCCGGATTCATCCTCAACTATTTCCTCATCCCGTTCAACAACGACGCTATCCGTCTGGTCGAACAAGGCGTTGCAGAGCCCGCAGACATCGACTTGGCGATCAAGACGGCGTTGGGATATCCGATGGGGCCTCTGGAACTTTTGGATCTGGTTGGGATGGACACGCAAAAGCTGCTTTGCGCCGCGATGTACGAACTGACCAATGAGCCTCGTGCAGCATGTCCGCCGTTGGTGCGTCGAATGATGGCTGCCGGATGGCTCGGCAAGAAAGCGGGCCGAGGTTTCCATTCCTACAGTGACACGAAGATGTTCGGAGCATGACCATGAGCTACAAAGTAATTCAGTCTGGCGAAAGCCGCTCGTTTCCGGCTGCACATCCGTTTGTTACGGCGGGAGGTGAGGGACCATCCCTGGTCTTTGTGGGCGAAGCGGCGGGCACCGCATTCCGCGGCGCGAGTGAAATGGTCCAGGATGCGCCATTCGTGGCGATTGAGCTCGGAACCGAATGTCTCGGTGAACATACTGGCGAGAACTCCGCAAAAGAAGGGTCGAACATAGTCGGCTTCGCACGCTTTAGGCTCGGTGACGCTGAGCCGAGCAATCTGATAGAGCTGGTTCGCCAACCCCAAACCCAACCTGAAGCGTTTGCGCACGCCCGTGCGGCCTTCGAAGCTGCAGGGTTCAAGGTCGCCGTCTGTGGTGATTTCCCTGGGCGCATTGTTGACCGTCTGGTTCGGCCCTATTACAACGCTGCATTGCGCCGTCTCGATGAGAAACTGGCTACCGCAGAGGATCTGGACATGACGTTGCGCCTCGGTCTTGGCTATCCAGAAGGACCGATCGCGCTACTGAATCGCACAGGCCTGAATCATCATTGCGAAGTGTCCATGGCGCTTTATCGAGCACTCGGAGACGCAGCCTATGCGCCGGCGCGTCGGGCACAGGTAGCCCATCACCGTATTACGGGAGGCGAATGATGTCTCATCAGCCTCTCAGCGGGTTGAAGGTCCTGGATTTCAGTACGCTGTTGCCGGGTCCTTTGTGCACGTTGTTGCTTGCAGAGGCGGGAGCCGACGTCCTCAAGGTGGAGAAACTTGAGGGCGGCGATGATATGCGGTCGTACACGCCCCGCTCCGGTGACGATAGCGTCAACTTTGGCTTGTTGAATCGTGGAAAGAGGTCGATCGCCATAGACTTGAAGTCCGATGAGGGACGGAAATCGATACTCTCCCTTGCTGCGGAGGCTGACGTGTTGGTCGAGCAATTCCGGCCCGGGGTCATGAACCGGCTGGGGCTGGGCTTTGAGGCGCTCGCTCAGTTGAATCCAAGGCTGATCTATTGTTCCATCACGGGGTATGGGCAGTCAGGGCCGAAGTCGAACCGTGCCGCTCACGATCTCAACTACATCGCTGAGAGCGGTCTGCTGGGATTGACGAGAGGGTCCGATGGCGCTCCCGTTCTTCCCCCGGTGCTGGTTGCCGATATCGCCGGCGGAGCCTATCCGGGGGTGATGAATATTCTTCTCGCTTTGCGGCAGCGCGACGCGGACGGACAGGGGCGCCATCTCGACGTATCCATGTCAGACAATCTCTTCACGTTCGCGTATTGGGGGTTGGCGCAGGGCCTAACGGGAAACGGCTGGCCACGCCCTGCGGGCGAGCTAGTGACGGGCGGCACTGCGCGATATCAAATTTACTGCGCCGCAGATGGTCAATATCTTGCCGCAGCTCCACTCGAGAACAAGTTCTGGCGCAACTTCGTGATTGAGTTAGGCCTGCCTGAACTTTCCACTGCTGAAGGCATCGGCGACGAGATCAAAGAAAAGATTGCGTCCGTTATTCGGCAAAAGCCCGCGGCCTTCTGGCTAGAAAAATTCGCTGGCGTCGACACGTGCGTCGCTCGCGTCGTTGATCTAGAAGAGGCGATGGCGGATCCCCATTTTCAGCAACGGGGAATTTTATCGGACAAGGTTCGGCTTTCCGGCGGTGCGTCGATATCCGCACTTCCTGTACCGGTCGATCGACAGTTCCGCGCTATGCACGAAGTCATTGATGCACCTGGCTTGGGCGCCAATACGGCATCCTTCCTAGAACCCGAGAGACGAGGTGACCAATAATGAAGGCCCTTGTTGTTCGCAAATTCGGAGAACCGGAAGATGTTGACTTCGGAGAGATCGCTGACCCTGTATTGGGTGACGACTCTGTTTTGATTAATGTCCACTCAGCGGCTATCAATTATCCGGACCTGCTCGTTATTCGTGGCCACTATCAGAATCTGCCTCCTTTGCCCTTCGCCCCCGGTAAGGATGCTGCAGGTGTGGTGCTCGCAGTCGGGCCGGCGGTGCGTCAAATCAAGCCAGGGGACAGGGTGGTGGCTCAGATGGAATACGGTGCCTATGCTTCGCGCGTCGCCGTTCCGGAGGCTAACTGCGAGTCGTTGCCGGAGGGAATGTCGTTCGATGACGCCGTGGCCATCGGCTTGCCCTTCCAGACGGCTTACTTTGCTCTGTGCGAACGCGGCCGATTCGTCGCAGGCGAAACGGTACTTGTGACTGGTGCGAGCGGTGGAGTCGGAGCGGCCGCGCTGCAGCTGGTGCGCGCACTTGGAGGAAAGGCTATCGCGGCAGTCAATCGCCCTGAACAGGCGGCGCAGGCCCTCGCGGACGGAGCATCACACGTCGTCGACCTCTCGATGCCCGACATTCGCGAGAGCTTGCGACGGCAGGTCCTTGAGGCGACGGGCGGCCACGGTGCGGATATCGTTCTCGATGCGCTCGGTGGGGATGTGTTTGGTGCCGGACTTCGTGCGCTTGCGTGGCGTGGAAGGGGAGTTGTGATTGGCTTCGCATCTGGTGAGATTCCGCAAATCAAGGCCAATTACCTGCTCGTTAAGAACATTGAAGTCTCGGGCCTGCAGTGGAGCGACTATCGCGATCGGATGCCACAAAAGGTAAAGGAAGTTCAGCGGAAGCTCAATGAACTTCACGTGGCAGGCCAAATTCGAGCACGCGTTGCGCTCAAAGTACCTCTCGAGAGCGGCGTTCAGGCGTTGATGGCAGTCGAAAGACGTGCTGTCGCGGGGAGGGCGATTCTTAGATTCGAATAACCGACGGAAAATTCCAAGATCGGACGCAATGCTGAATCGTCATCAGTTAGGCCTACGAAATTAAACCAACTGATTTGGTCGTTTCGACTGCGGAAAGTGACTTGGCGAATTGGTGTAACGATTCCAAATATGCAAGGAGACACATAATGAAATCGCAACGCTGGACCGCAACTCGGGCGGCCATTATCGTTTTGACCGCTTGTTCTGTTGCATCAGTGACGAATGTTAGCCACGCAGCCGATGCGACTGCGGCGGGGCCGCTGCGCATCGGCGTCATCGTTGATATGAGCGGTGTGTATTCGGGCATTGGGGGTGCAGGTGGCGTAACGGCAGTCAAGATGGCGGCACAGGATTTCGGAGGCAAGGTCTTGGGCAGGCCAGTCGAAGTCCTTTCGGCCGACTATCAGAATAAAGTAGACGTAACCGCGACCAAAGTTCGCACGTGGTACGACCAGGATAACGTTCAGGCCGTCATCGAATCAACCGACTCAGCATCGGCCTTGGCGTTGCAAAAGCTGGGCGTCGACAAACGAAAGATCACAATCTTCGCGGGGTCCGCGACGACAGAACTTACTGGAAAGCAATGCTCTCCGTACGGCGTCCACTATGTCTACGACACCTACTCTCTCGCCAACGGAACTGCGCGTGCGTTGGCTAAGGCAGGGTATAAGCGTTGGTTTTTCATAACGGCCGACTACGCGTTCGGAAATTCTCTTCAGAGCCAGGCTACGCGGGTCGTGAAGGAAATGGGGGGCGACGTAGTGGGATCTGTGAAGCATCCATTATCGGCATCAGATTTCGCATCCTATTTGTTGCAGGCGCAGTCTTCGAAGGCCCAAGTTGTCGCTCTGGCGAACGCTGGCCGCGACACGCAGAACGCGATCAAGCAAGCTGCCGAATTTGGGTTGTCGCGAAACGGTTTGATCGTGGCGCCTTTGCTGATCTTCGACACTGATCTCAAGGGAATGGGTCTGAATACGGCGCAGGGACTTCAATTCACCACCGCATTCTATTGGGATCAAGACGATCAAACGCGCGCGTTTGCGAAGAAGTTTTACTCTGCTACGAACAAGATGCCAACCATGGTTCAAGCGGGTATGTACTCGGCGACTATCCATTATCTGAACGCCGTCCAGGCATCAGGAACGACGGACAGCGACAAAGTGATGGAGAAGATGCGCGCGACTCCGATCAGGGATTTCTTTACGAAGGACGGTCGTATAGAAGCGAACGGTCTCATGGTACACGACATGTACTTGGCAGAAGCTAAAAAGCCTTCCGAATCCAAAGGAGAGTGGGACTTGCTGAAAATTCGCTCCGTCATTCCAAAAGCTGAGGCCTTCGAGTCACTGGCTGAAAGTAATTGTCCGCTCTTGAAAAAGTAGCGAGTAACACATGGACTGACTTATCACCGCCAGACGAGAGCTCATCCCGCTGTCGGTCGGTGATGCGGGTGATGGGACTTGCGCGCCGGACGTTTTGGCAGCCGGCAATACATCCTCGGTAGGTTTTACGAGAATCAGGCGACACCTGATTCGGGCCTAATTGCGTCGCCCGACGATCGTGTCCAGAGTACGAAAAATTGGAGACAGTTATGAAAACGGTAAGCGTTGACGATATCAAGGATGTAGCTCGAGAAGGGACCAGCGATGAGAAGCGCAGGAGCGCCATCAAAGGCGCAGTGTTCTCGGAATTTATCGATATGTTTGACATATATCTCCCGGTGATCATCCTCGCGCCCATGCAGGCGTACTTCCTTCCGAAAAATCTGTCGGGCGGACATCAGGCGATCCTGGAGTCGCTCGTATTTATCACGACGCTTCTCGGACGTCCACTCGGCGCAATTATATTCGGCCGTATCGCGGATCGGGTTGGTCGACGCGCCGCCTCAATTACTTCGGTGAGTGGCTTCGCTGTCGTTACGCTCATGATCGCTTTGATACCTGGTTATGAAACCATTGGCATCGCGTCATACTGGCTTCTGGTGATTCTCAGATTTGTCGACGGGATTTTCCTCGGCGGCGGCTACACCGGAGCACTGCCGCTCGCGATTGAATACTCCAAGAAGGAGCAACGCGGTTTGGTGGGTGGCCTGATTCTGGCAGGCTTCCCTGCCGCATATGTGGTCATCAATCTCCTCGCCATGATCATGTTTGCCCTATTTCCGATGGATGGACCGCAGTCGGACTACGCTCGCTGGGGATGGCGGATTCCTTTTGTCCTCGGTGCACTGATGGCAGCGCTCCTGGCTCTTTATTATGTTCGCAAAGTCTCTGAGTCTCAGGTTTGGAAAGGAAAATCGTCGGGAAAGCCACAAAACACGTCCGCCAGTCGCTTGGTCAACGGTCAAGCTCGGCGCAACCTCTTGCAAGTATTGTTGATGATGACCGGGTTCTGGCTTACGCAGAATATTGTTGGTCTCTTCCTTCCTACGGGGATCCTGCTTAAGACCCTGCATCTCACGCCGCTCCAGATGACGGGGACTTTGATGCTGGCGTACACAGTTCTGTGCTTTAGTTATGTCGGTGCTGGAATGTTGGGTCAGCGAATTGGCCGCCGGAGGATGCTGTCTCTTATTGGGGCTTTGACGACGACCGTGGGTGCCGGGCTCTTGTATTTCCTTATCAACGCTAGTGGGATGGGGCTTCCTATCATCGTGCTTGTTGTCTGCGCATTAGCGATCACCGCAAGTTCGGCATGGGCGGTCATTGTCACCTACATCAACGAACGTTTCGCGACCGGGGTTCGAGCGACCGGATTTGGCGTCGGATATAGCTTGTCGGTCATCATCCCTTCGTTCTACGCGTTTTACATGAATTGGCTGAGCGCGATTATGCCCATGAAATACGCACCTGTAGCGCTGCTTTGCATCGGGGGGGCCATTGCGTGCATCGGTGCGCTCATGGGCCCGGAGACGAAGGACGTCGATCTCTGACCGCGATTCGCCTTTTTAGCGTTGCATTGGAGGTGGTGCGGCGTCGAAGACTTCGTCGCACCTGTCGCGGGAAGCAGAAAGTTCCTTTAGAAGCATCGTAGTTGGAGAAAGGTAATGAAGATTCTTGTAGCTATGAAAAGAGTGGTCGACTACAACGTCAAGGTTCGCGTGAAGTCGGATGGAAGCGGTGTGGATATCGCGAACGTGAAGATGTCGATGAACCCGTTCGATGAGATTGCGGTCGAGGAAGCGGTGCGTTTGCGCGAGGCGGGCATTGCGACTGAAGTCGTAGCCGTGTCGTGTGGCGTGACGCAATGTCAGGAAACGCTGCGCACGGCGATGGCGATCGGCGCAGATCGCGGAATTCTTGTTGAATCGGCTGATGAATTGCAGCCCCTGGCGGTCGCCAAGATTCTCAAGGCGCTGGTCGACAAGGAACAGCCTCAACTGGTGATCCTCGGCAAGCAAGCCATCGACGACGATTCGAATCAGACTGGGCAGATGCTAGCCGCGTTGACTGGACTGCCGCAGGCCACGTTCGCATCGAAAGTGGTTGTCGCCGACGGTAAGGCGACGGTTGCGCGCGAAGTCGATGGTGGTTCGGAAACCCTCTCTCTCAAGTTGCCCGCAGTCATCACCACTGACCTGCGCCTGAACGAACCGCGCTACGTCACGCTGCCGAACATCATGAAGGCGAAGAAGAAGCCTTTGGAAACACTGAAGCCCGCGGATCTGGGCGTCGATGTCGCGCCGCGTCTGAAGACGCTGAAAGTCGCCGAGCCACCCAAGCGCTCCGCTGGCGTGATGGTGCCGGACGTTAAGACGCTGGTCGAGAAGCTCAAGACCGAAGCCAAAGTGCTATAAGGACACCGACGAAAATGACGATTCTGGTTATCGCAGAACACGACAACGCGTCGATCAAGGCCGCGACGCTGAATACGGTTGCAGCTGCTTCGAAGATCGGTGGCGACGTCCACGTGCTCGTGGCAGGTTCGAACGCGCAAGCCGCCGCCGATGCCGCCGCGAAGATCGCGGGCGTATCGAAAGTGCTGCTGGCCGATGCGCCGCAACTGGCCGACGGGCTGGCAGAGAACGTCGAAGGGACGGTGCTGAATATCGCGAAGAACTATTCGCATATTCTGGCTCCGGCCACCGCTTACGGTAAGAACATCGCGCCGCGTATCGCTGCTCATCTTGACGTCGCGCAAATTAGCGACATCACTGAAGCGCCCCGGAAATGTAGGAGACTTTGGATCTTGGCTGTAACGGGAGATTTGAAGAATGGAAAACGCAAGCAA
>NZ_FCOG02000391.1 GCF_001544975.2 Caballeronia arationis
TCCGTCAGCGGCGCCATTGCCAGATCGTCCAGAATTACGAGATCCGTCTTGGCCAGTTGCGCAAGCCACCGAGCGTAGCGGCCGCTGCCGTGCGCGATCGCCAGTTCCTCGTTGAGCTTCGGTACGCGCAGATAGCAGGCGGAGAATCCCTGGCGGCACGCCTGAATGGCGAAGGCACAACCCAACCAACTCTTGCCGAGTCCGGTTGGCGCGACCAGGATCAGGTTCTGCCGCTCCCGAAGCCACTCACCGGTCAGCAGACGGGCGGTGAGCGCCCGATCCAGCCCGCGGGCGGTGCGATAGTCGATGTCCTCGGGCGACGCGTCGGGGATCTTCAGTCTGGCCCGGCGTAGCCGGGCCGCTGTTTGTCGCGAGTCACGCTCGCTGGCTTCGCGCTCGACCAGCAGCCCCAGACGTTCTTCAAAGCCCAGCCGGTCGATGCCGTCCTGGCTCTGTTGCTCGGCAAGCGCCGCGGCCATGCCAGGCAGGCGCAGCGCGTGCAGTTTGTCGACAGTGGGATGTTGCAGCATAACGACTCCCTTTCAATGGTAGTAAGACGGCCCGCGCACGTTGGCGTGCATGAGTGGCAGGTCAGCCTGGGCGGGAGCCGCTTCGGGCTCCCGGTCCAGGCCGTTCTTCAGCGTCGAGGCAATGAACTTGTAGTTCGGCGCTTTCAGATCGATGGCGCGGCAGCAGGCGGCTTCGAGCCGGTCGCGCCCGTAGTCCTTGCCCATGCGCAGCACGCCCAGGCAGGTTCGATAGGATTGCTGCGGGTGCTTGCGGGCGCCCAGCAGGTGCTGGATGACGGCCGCCGTATGCGGACCGATGTCGGCGGCCCAGTTGCGCAGCCGCTGCGGATCCCAGCCTTTCGCGACAGCCAGATGCTCGGGTGGCATGTGCGCGTCGATCGTGGTGTGGTAGCGAGGGCGAGCGCTTTTGCCGTGGGCGGCAATGCGTTGGCCGCGATGGAAGATTTCGACGGTGTTGGCCGTGTGACGCATGTCGACCTGTTCGCGTGCGTAGCGGTATGGCACCGAGTAGTAGTGCTGATCGAGCTCAACGTGATAGTCCGGGCCGACGCGTGCGACCTTCCATTCCGCGTACTGATACGGCCGCTCGGGCAATGGCCTGAGTGCCGGCCCATCGATCTCGTCGAAGACGCTACGGCGGCAGCCAGGCAACTTTTTGAAGGGCCGGTTGTTCAGGTCGGTCAGCAATGCGGCGATGGCGCGGTTGGCCTCGTCCAGGCTGAAGAAGCGCTGGTTGCGCAGGCGGGCGAGAACCCATCTCTGCACCAGGAGGACCGATAACTCTGCTTTCGGCTCGTCCCGCGGTTTTTTACTGCGAGCCGGGATCACAGCCACGGAGTAATGCTTGGCCATTTCCTGGTAGGTTGGATTGATGTCCGGATCGTAGAACCCCGGCTTGTGGACGCCCGATCTCAGGTTGTCAGGGACCAGGATTTCGACCAGGCCGTCATAGAACGCGAAGGCGCGCACGTGCGAGCCAATCCAGTCCGGAAGCTGTTGGGTCCAGGTGAGTTCCGCGAAGGTAAAGCCGGACACGCTGAGCGCGGCGACGAATAGTTCAGCCTCGCGGATCTCACCGGTCTTCGGATTGACGATGCCGAACTTCTTGCCCGAGTAGTCAACAAACAGCTTCTGGCCCGGCACATGCGTTTGCCGCATCGAGACCGGAAGCCGCTGCGCCCACTCCTGGTAGGCCTTGCAGAACCAGCTATAGCCGTAGCCATCCGGATGCTGCGCCTTGTATTCCTGCCACAGCAGATCGAGAGTGACGCCTTTCCTGCCGATCTCACGATGCACCGTCGGCCAGTCCGGCGTGCC
>NZ_FCOG02000019.1 GCF_001544975.2 Caballeronia arationis
CGACCGAGTCGTCAAATCCCGCCCTAAACGCTACACCGTTCGATACCTCAAAAAGAACATTAACTGAACGGCATTAGCCACGAAGGGCCGGTTTTCGGGAGTCGCAGGGCGCGTTTTCAGCTTTGCGGCGGCACGTAGCCCGACGCGGTATCGGCACCTTCGCCGAAGAAGTATTTCTCGGTCTGCTTGAGCAGATACTGGCGCGCGCGCGGATCGGCCATGTTCAGGCGGTTTTCGTTGATCAGCATGGTCTGCTGCTTCAACCAGCCCTGCCACGCCTCCTTCGACACCGTCTCGTAAATCCGCTTGCCGAGTTCGCCCGGCAGCGGCGGAAAGTCGAGTCCTTCGGCTTCCTTGCCGAGCTTCGCGCATTGAACCATTCGGGCCATCGTGTGTTTCTCCTCAAGTCGGGGTAGCGGGGCGTCGCGGTTGTGGTCGTTACCTGCGGCCGCCCGAATGTGGTGAGTTAAAGCTGCTTCTTCAATACGAGCGACTTGCGTTGCCAGTTATATAGACGGCGCCGGTCTTCGGGCAGATCGTCGACGGTGGCCTTCACGAAGCCACGCTTGAGGAACCAGTGCTCGGTGCGCGTCGTCAGCACGAAGATGTGCGTGAGCCCGCGCGCCCGCGCGCGCTGCTCGATGCGTTTCAGCAGCCGCTCGCCGTCGCCGGAACCTTGCGCCTCGGGCGCGACCGTCAGGCACGCCATTTCGCCGATGCGCTCCTGCGTATATGGATAGAGCGCCGCGCAACCGAACAGCACGCCATCGTGCTCGATGACCGAGAAGTGGTCGATGTCGCGTTCGATCTGGTGACGTCCGCGCCGCACGAGCGTGCCGTCGGATTCGAGCGGCTCGATCAGCGTGAGAATGCCGCCGACGTCGTCAGGCGTCGCCTCGCGCAGACTTTCGAGATTCTCGTATGAGATCATCGTGCCGACGCCGTCGTGCAGGAAGAGTTCGAGCAGCACGCTGCCGTCGAGCGCGTACGGAATGATGTGCGCCCGCGCCACGCCGCCGCGGCACGCGCGAATCGTGTGCTTCAGGTAGAACGCGGCGTCACCCTGCAATTCGCCGCCTTCATGCAGGCGATACGCGTCATCGAGCGACATTTCGCGCACGAGATCGCCGTTTTCGTCGACGAGGCCCGGCGTTTCGGTCAGGAAGATGATCTTGTCGGCGCGCAGCGCGATGGCTGCCGCCGAGGCCACGTCTTCCATCGACAGGTTGAACGCCTCGCCCGTCGGCGAAAAACCGAGCGGCGAGAGCAGCACGAGCTTGTTGCTCGCGAGCGAATGACGAACCGAGTCGCCGTCGATCTTGCGCACGACGCCCGTGTGCTGGAAATCGACGCCATCCAGAATGCCGACCGGCCGCGCCGTCACGAAATTGCCCGACACGACGCTGATGTGCGCATGCGCCATCGGCGTGTTCGGCAGGCCCTGGCTGATCGCGGCCTCGATGTCGAGACGCACTTCACCGGCGGCTTCCTTCGCGGATTCGAGCGCGCGCGCATCGGTGATGCGCAACCCGTGCGAAAACGACGACTCGACGCCGTGCAGCCGTAACTGCTCTTCGACCTGCGGCCGCGAGCCGTGCACGAGGACGACGTGGATGCCCATCGCGTGCAACAGGCCGACGTCCTGCACCAGCGCATTGAGCCGGCCTTCCTGCACCAGCTCGCCGCCGAACGCGACGACGAACGTCTTGTTGCGGAACGCGTGGATGTAGGGCGCGACGGAACGCATCCATTCGACGAACTGGGCGTGCTTGGCGTCCACGTCGGAGATCTGGGGCGTTTCCGGTTCGGCTGCAACCGGCGACGGCGCGGTGGGGAGGTCGGTTTGAGAATTCATGCCCGGATTATAATGCGACGCTATGCCGAATGTTTCCAAACGCCCCGTCGACGGGGACAAGCTCGATCCTCAGGAGCAGTTGAAAAAGCTGCGTGAAAATCTCTTGCGCGATGGGGCGGCGCGTCCCGAGGGCGCCGAAGACGACGAAGCGAGCCGGGCGCTCAGTAAGAAGGAAGCGGCGGCGCGGCGGTTTGCGGGGGCATCCGGGAACGCGGGGGCGCAGGCGAAACCCGCGAGCGGCGGCGAACGGCAGGCAGCGCAGACGCCGCGTGTGCTCGCCGGTTCTGCGGCAAGCGTCGAACGCGAGCGGGAATCCGTCGCGAAAAAACAGCAGCAAGCGAAGCCCGCGCCGTCGCGTTCCCGCGATGCGCAAAGCCGGACTCGCGATACTTCTTCTGACGACGCCGCAGCCGGGCAGCCTGTTCAACGTCCGGCTCCGAAGCAAACGAACGCGTCGTTGCGCGAGCCGCGCACTGGCGCGCAGAAAGGCGTGAGCGAGCGGGCGAGCACCGAAGGTGGCGAGAACGCCAGGCAGACGGCGTCAGCCGGGCGCCCCGCGACTTCACCGCGCGACGCGCGGCCTGATGCACGCAACGATGCTCGCCAACCCTCCGAGCGCCGCCCCAGCGACACCCGTGAGACGCGCCCCGAGCCTCGGCACCCGGAAGCTCGCGCACCGCGACACGGTTCGCAGCCACGCGACTCGGAACCAACCGCGCGGCAACGCGGCGACGCTCGTCCGGCGCGCAACTCGGAACGATCCGCCCTGCCGAATACGCCGCGCGCCAAAGACGACACGCGCGCGCCGCAGCGGGACGCAAGGCAAGCACAACCTTCCGCGCCCGCGCCATCGCGCGCCGAAGGGCGTGGCAGCGCACCGCAGCAGTCCGCGGGCGAAAAGCCGCAGGCCGCCGCATCCGCGCCTGCGCGTCGCGACCAGCCGCGCCGCGAGGGCACGCGTCGCGAACGACCGGCCGTTGAACCGAATCCGATCCCGCCGATCACGTTCTCCGAAGCGCTCCCGGTCTCCGGCCGTCGCGAGGAAATCGCGCGCGCGATCGCGGCGAATCAGGTTGTTATCGTGAGCGGCGAGACGGGCTCCGGCAAGACCACGCAGTTGCCGAAAATCTGTCTCGCGCTCGGACGCGGCCTGGGCGCCGGCGGTTCCGGCCTGATCGGCCACACGCAGCCGCGCCGGATCGCGGCATCGGCGACGGGGCGGCGCATCGCGGAGGAACTCGGCACGCCGTTCGGCGAAGTGGTCGGCTACAAGGTGCGTTTCACCGACAATCTCGCGCCCGGCGCGTCGGTCAAACTCATGACGGACGGCATCCTGCTCGCCGAAACGCAGACCGATCCGCTGCTCAAGGCCTACGACACGATCATCATCGACGAGGCGCACGAACGCAGTCTCAATATCGATTTCCTGCTCGGGTATCTGAAGGAAATCCTGCCGCGCCGGCCCGACCTCAAGCTGATCGTGACCTCCGCGACCATCGACGCCGATCGCTTCGCGCGCCATTTCGGCAGCGACGAGAAGCCCGCACCGGTGATCGAAGTGAGCGGGCGGCTGTATCCGGTGGAGATGCGCTACCGGCCGGTCGAAGAGAACAGCCCCGCCGTGAAGAACGCGCAGGGCACGCCGCAGAAGGAGCCGCGTCAGAAGAGCCAGCGCGAAACCGACCGCGACCTGATGGAAGCGATCGTCGATGCCGTCGACGAGCTTTGCCGCGAAGGTCCCGGCGACGTCCTCGTGTTCCTTCCCGGCGAGCGCGAGATCCGCGACGCCGCCGAGGCGCTGCGCAAGCACCATCCGCCGCATACGGAAATCCTGCCGCTCTTCGCGCGCCTGTCGGCGGCGGAGCAGGAGCGCGTGTTCAGGGCGTCGAACGCGCGGCGCATCGTGCTCGCGACCAACGTCGCCGAAACATCGCTGACGGTGCCGGGCATCCGCTATGTCGTCGATACCGGCATGGCGCGCGTGAAGCGCTATTCGTATCGCAACAAGGTCGAGCAGTTGCAAATAGAAGGCGTGTCGCAGGCGGCGGCGAACCAGCGCGCGGGCCGCTGCGGGCGCGTCGCGGATGGCGTGTGCATCCGTCTTTACGACGAAGCCGATTTCCAGTCGCGTACCCGCTTCACCGATCCCGAGATCCTGCGTTCGTCGCTCGCATCGGTGATTCTGCGGATGAAGTCGCTGCATCTGACGGCGATCGAGACGTTCCCGTTCATCGAGCCGCCACCGGGACGCGCCATCGCCGACGGCTATCAGTTGTTGAACGAACTCGGCGCCGTCGACGACGACAATGCCCTGACGCCTCTCGGCCGCGAACTCGCTCGCCTGCCGCTCGATCCGCGCGTCGGGCGGATGATTCTCGCCGCGCGCGACCATCAGGCGCTACGCGAGGTGCTGATCATTGCGTCGGCGCTGTCGGTGCAGGATCCGCGCGACCGGCCGGTCGAAGCGCAAGAGCAAGCGGACCAGGCGCACCGCAAATTCGTCGACGAGCGCTCCGAGTTCCTGCAATGGACGCGCATCTGGGCGTGGTTCGAAGAAGCGATCGCGCACAAGAAGTCGAACAAGCAGCTCGGCGATGCATGCCGCGCGAACTTCCTTTCGCAGATGCGCCTGCGCGAGTGGCGTGACGTGCATTCGCAACTGCTGACGGTCGTGCGCGAGCACGGCTGGCGTCTGAACGAAGCGGAGGCAACTTTCGAGCAGGTGCATCTGTCGCTGCTGACGGGCCTGCTCGGCAACGTGGGCCTCAAGGCCGACGACGAGCCGTATTACCTCGGCGCGCGCGGCATCAAGTTCTATCTATGGCCGGGCTCGGCGCTCCTGAAGAAGGCGGGGCGCTGGGTGATGGCGGGCGAGCTTGTCGAGACGAGCCGGCTGTATGCGCGCACCATCGCGAAGATCGAGCCGGAATGGCTCGAACAGGTCGGCGCGCATCTGCTGAAGAAGTCGCTTTCCGAGCCGCATTGGGAGAAGAAGGCGGCGCAGGTCGTCGCCTTCGAGCGCGCGACGCTGCACGGGCTCACCGTGTACGCGCGGCGGCGCGTGTCCTTCGGCAGCCAGGACCCGTCGCGCGCCCGCGAGATGTTCATCCGCGGCGCGCTGGTCGAAGGCGAATTCGAAACCAAGCTGCCGTTCTTCGCGCACAACCGCAAGCTCGTCGCGGACATCGAGCAGCTGGAGCACAAGTCGCGCCGCCAGGACGTGCTCGTCGACGACGAACTGATTCACGCGTTCTACGACGCGCTCGTGCCGCAGGGCATCCACACGGGCGCGGAGTTCGAGCGCTGGTATCGCGACGAGGAGAAAGCGGGCAAGTCGCGTCTTTTGTTCCTGTCGCGCGACGACCTGATGCGTCACGAGGCCGCCGGCATCACGACCGACCTGTTCCCCAAGCGCATGACGATGGCGGGCATCGAAATGTCGCTCACGTATCACTTCGAGCCCGGATCGCCGCGCGACGGCGTGACGCTCACTGTGCCGCTCTACGGGCTGAACCAGGTCGATGCGCGCCGCGCCGAGTGGCTCGTGCCCGGCATGCTGAAGGAAAAGGCGCAGTTGCTGCTGAAATCGCTGCCGCAGAAGCTGCGCCGGCACGTCGTGCCGCTGCCCGAGTTCGCGGCGGGTTTCGTCGATCGGCATGGCGGGCCGAAGTTCGGCGCGGGCGGTTTGCTCGAAGCGCTGATCGCGGATGTGCGCGGCGAGACGCAGGTCGCGATGAAGAGCGCCGACTTCAAGCTCGAAACCTTGCCGGCGCATCTCTTCATGAACTTCAAGGTCATCGACGAGCACGGACGCCAGCTCGCGATGGGCCGCAATCTCGCGCAGTTGCGCGCGGAACTCGGCGGCCAGGCGCAGCAGCATTTTCAGAAGCTGGCGGCGGCCGCGACGCTCGATTTCGGCGACGATGCAGCGCCGCAAACGTCGGTGGCGGTTCCGTCGGGCGATCCGTCGAGCACCGCGCTCTATGAAAATCTGACGACGTGGAACTTCGGCAAGTTGCCCGAATTGCTCGAAATCCGTCGTCGCGGACAGACGCTGTTCGGCTACCCGGCGCTCGTCGATCGCAATACGCATTGCGATGTCGAAGTCTTCGATTCGCCCGAGGAAGCGGCGCGGATTCATCGCGCGGGTCTGCGGCGTCTCTTCGCGCTGCAGTTGCGCGAGCCGATCAAATATCTCGAAAAAAATCTCGGGGGCTTGCGCGAGATGTCGCTGCACTACATGGCGCTCGGCACGCTGGAGGAGTTGCGCGATCAGATCATCGAGACCGCGCTGGATCGCGCGTGCCTGCAGGACCCGCTTCCCGACGACGACGCCAGTTTCCACAAGCGTCGTGACGAAGGGAAGGGTCGTCTCACGCTGCTCGCGCAGGAGATTGCGCGGTTGACGGGACAGATCCTTGCCGAATATGCGGGCGTCGTGAAGAAGCTTGCGCAGGCGAAGTCGTTCGGAACCGCGTACGCCGATATGCAGTCGCAATTGAGCGGGCTGATCGGCAAGCGCTTCGTGATCGACACGCCTTATGCGCAGTTCGCGCATTTTCCGCGGTATCTGAAGGCGATCGCGCTGCGCATCGACAAGCTGAAAGCCGATCCGTCGCGCGACGCGCGTCTTTTCGCCGATCTGCAGCCGCTCGTGCAGCACTATCAGCGCGCGATCGCCCAGCGCGGAGGCGTGGCAGATGCGCGGCTCGCCGAATATCGATGGTTGCTGGAGGAGTTGCGCGTGTCGCTTTTCGCACAGGGGTTGCGCACGCCGATGCCGATCTCCGTCAAGCGCCTTCACAAGGTGTGGGAATCGATGCAGCGCTGAAGGGCTCACGTGCCGACGCGTGCCAGAAGAACAAGGCCGGCATTGCGTCGGCCTTTGTTCTTCGATACTCGATCACAGCTATTTCAGTCGTTCGGTAGCGATCGGCTCGCCCGTTACGGCCGCGGCGGTCGCAGCGACGCCATCTCGCGAGGTCGCTGCCGCCGGAACGGTGACTTCCACCGGCGGTTCGTACTTGCGCCATTTGCCGTCGAGGAGCGTCTCGACGTTCTCGCCGCACTTCCGATAGTAATTGCGCGCCTCATTGCGCGAACTGAAGACCACCTTCAACTGGCAGACGAACTGCGGCGCGCCGGCTTCGTTCGTCACGTTCAGACGATAGTCCCATTCCCGAACGCCGAAAAAGCCTTCCCGATACTGCGGGCGGCCCATCAGCGTGGCGATCTGGTCCTTCGTCATGCCCGGCTTGAGCTTGCGAAGCGCCTCGACGAGCGGGAACGAGCCGTTGCGGGTCCATGTCGACGAGTCCGCGGCCGGGAAGTCGAGCTTGTCATGCATGCCGTCGTCGGAGAGCTGGCTGCGCGTCGCGCAGCCCTGCATCAGCACGGTGGCCGACAGCGCCACGGCGAGCGCCATCCAGACGGGCGTGCGGCGGGAGAGGGGGCGAAATATTTCTTTCGTCATGCTTGAGTCACCTTTGTTCGATCTTTTTGTTGTATCGGGCCGGGCGTCGGCAGATGCCGCCGAAACCCGGCCCGAGCGTGCTTGCGACGATCAGGCCGTCCGCTTACCAGTGCATGCCGGCGCCGACGCCGACGCCGAACTGGCCGCGGGTGCTCGTGGTGCCGGTGAACTTGTAGGCCCAGACGCCGTTGTCGGACAGTTGCGACACGCCGATGGCGAGCGCGCTCTGGCCGCCGTACGTGCCCCCGCCGACCGCTACCATGCCGTGGCACGGCAGCACCGCTTGCGGCAGGCTCGCGATGGCGATCGCCGATGCGGTGCCGCCGTAGGCATCGCGACGGGCGTCTTCGAACTTCTGGTTGGTGTAGGGGTTAGCCTGATTCAGGACGTTCGACGAGCTTTGCTGCAACTGGTTGACGTTGACGTTGACGGCGTCGGTGCCTTGCGTGCCCGGCGCGACGTTGACGATCTGGCGTTCCTGGCCGGCGGCCCCGACGGACACGGTGTTCGTGCGATCGGCGACCGAGTTCTGGCCGAGGGCGACAGCGTTGTCGGCGGTGGCTTTCGAGCCGCTGCCGAGGGCCGTTGCGCCGTTGCCGGACGCTGTGGCGTTCTGACCGGCCGCGAGAGCGGCGGTGCCGGAAGCCGATGCGCCGGCGCCGAACGCGGACGCACCCGTGCCCGATGCCGATGCGCTCGCGCCCGATGCCACTGAGTGCGCGCCCGTGGACGTTGCGCCTTCCGTGTCGCGGTCGCCTTCCGCGCTGAAGAACGGATTGGCCGCGTTGACGACGGCGTTGTTGACTTGCCCGAGGGCGTCGTTCAACTGGCCGAGGTTCACGGCGTCGGTGGCGGCGGTGCCGGCGGCGACGTTGTGGAGGGCAGTGCCGCCTTCGCCTTCGAGGGTGACGCTGTTTTTGTTGATTTCGCCGCTTGCAGGATCGCGGTCGTATTTCACGACGCCGTCGATGGAAGCCTCGACCTGGTCGACCTTCGTCGACACGCCCTTCAACTGCGCGACGTTGACGGCGTCGTCGTCGTTCTTGCCGGCTGCGACACCGCTGATCGTGCGACTGCCGACGTTGACTTCGCCCGACGAGGTTTGCGGAGCAGAAAGGCCGTAGGCGGGGTAGTTAGACTGCGCACCGGTCTTCGTTGCCGATCCCGCGCCGAGGGCGACGCTGTTGGCGTGCGCGGCATTCGCGCCCGCGCCGATGGCGACGCTGTTTTCTAATGCCGCCTGAGCGTTCAGGCCGATCGCGATGGCATTCACCCCGGCGGCGTTGGCCTGCGAGCCGACCGCAATGCTAGCGTCAGCGGCTGCAACTGCTCCGACGCCGAAGGCGGCTGAACTATCGCCGGAAGCCTTTGCGAACGCGCCCACTGCTGTTGCGTTTTCCCCTGCCTGAGCGCTAAAGCCTGTTGCCACTCCGACGCCGCCGGCATTGGCATTCGCTCCGGTCGCTACCGCTGCGAAGCCCGCTTTGGCATTCGCGCCACCGGCGGTCGATTGCCAACCGCTCGCCTGGGCACCCGCGCCGAGTGCAGTGGCATTCGTGTGGGAGGCCACGGAGTTCGCGCCGTATGCGGACGCGTTGTCGCCCGTGGCTGATGCGTTGTCGCCCGATGCCACCGAGTGTGCGCCCGTCGCCTTCGCGCCTTCGCTCGCGCGATCGCCTTGCGCTCTGAAGAACGGGTTGTCGGCGTCGCTAATCGCGCTGTTCAACTGGTCGACATTCACGGCGTCGTTTCCTTCCACGCCGGCCGCGACGTTGTGCAGCGCCGTGGGTGTGGATGCGCCGATTCCGCCCAGTGTGACGCTGCTCGTGTCGATCGAACCATCCGGTTTGGGGTCGTACATCACTGCGCCGTCGAACTTGCTGTCCACGCTTTTCAACTGCGCGACGTTGACGGCTTCGTCATCATTCAGGCCGGCTGCGACGCCGCTAATCGTGCGGTTGCCGATGTTGACTTCGCCGATCGATGCTTGCGTACCGGTGAGGTTGTAGCCGGTGTAAGAGCTACGTGCGCCGATTGTCGTCACCGAGCCCTCACCGAGCGCGACGCTGTAGGGCGTCGTGGATATCGCGTCCTTGCCGATGGCGACCGAATAGGTGCCGGTAGCGGTACTTTGGGCGCCAATCGCCACGGTGCCCGCGCTCGATTGATTGCCGGCGATGCCTGCGACACTGCTTTCACCGATCGCGATGGATCCGCGTGCGTTCGACTTCGCGCTCGAGCCCACTGCAATGCCGTTGAAGCCGGTGACGGAACTCGCCGCGCCGACGCCGATGCCGCCGAACGTGCTCGTCACGTTGGCTGCCTGTCCGATGGCGATGTCGCCGGTCTTCGTCGCCTGGGCATTCATCCCGGCTGCGATACTCCCGGTGCCGGTGGCGATGGCGCTGTCGCCGATCGCAACGCTGGATGTTCCGTTCGCCGTTGCATTCGTTCCAAACGCCGATGCCCGCGGGGCTTCGGTATCCGCATACGCGCCGACCGCGGTGCTGTCTTGAGCGATCGCCTGCGAGTAATAGCCAACGCTCGTGGCGCGATCTCCGCCCGCGCCGGAGTAGTGGCCGACTGCGGTGGTGTCCGTACCTTGCGCGTAGCTGTTTGCGCCGTAGGCGGCGGCATTGTTTCCGATAGCGGTGGCGGCATAACCCGTCGCGACGGCCTGCTCACCAACGGCGGATGCCTGGTTGCCAACCGCAACGCTGGAAGTGCCGCCAGCATTGGCGTTGGAACCGAACGCGGAGGCGCCGTCAGAGCCTATCGAGGCCGTGGATCCCACGGCGATGCTGTTCGCGCCTTCCGCGTCGGCGAGTTGTCCGATGGCGACTCCGTTTGCGTTCGCAGCGCCGGCGAATTTGCCGATCGCGATCGAACTGGTGCCAGCAGCGTAGCTGTCCGCGCCGACCGCAACGGCGCTAAGGGCGGCCGACGTGGCCTGGACGCCGAACGCAGTGCTATCCACGGCGCCTGCGTTCGCCCCCACGGCCAACCGCTACGGCAGAGTCGGCGGTCGCTTTCGCCTGCTGTCCGTATGCAGTAGCGCCTTCGCCGGAAGCAGTGGCGCTCACGCCCACGGCCGTTGACCAGTCTTGCTCCGCCAGCGTGTTCGTGCCGATTGCCACCGTGTATATGCCGGTTGCATTCGCGCTGCTGCCTCCCTGAAGCGAAACTGGGCCCGATCCCGTTGTCCATTGCGCTTGAGCCGATCCCGCCGCCATGCCGCCCGCTACCACCGCGCACGCCGCGACAAGGCTTCCAAGCGACGACTTCCGCTTCGTTTCCCCCCTGCCGTTTCCGAAGCGGCGACCCACGTCCCGCTCGATTCGTTCCAGACTGCCTTGAAGATTCTGTTCATAAAAAAGGATGCCTAACAAAAACAATGAATTACTGTGGGTTCGAGGAAAACGTCGTCGTCCGAGCCTGTCGCTCTAAGAAGCCGATTCCTTTTTTGCGTACGCGGCGTTTCTCGTGCTCTCTCCGGTCGGGCGCAGCGAGTTGCAACACGAAAGGCCTCTCCGGAAGCGCGTGATGATCGGCGTGAAGCGCGACCTGAAATACACGACTATTCCGAATTGCTGACTAATTGCGTGAGAGCTGACGATTCGCAAATAAAAGGTGTTATTCGCTCAAGCAATCGTGCTTTGATTCGATAAAATTGAGAAAACGACAGTAATTTATCTGTTGATTCTCAAAACTCTGTGCAAGGGATCTAGGATCGATCCGATGGAAACTCGTCCTTGCGTTCGGGATCGAAGGCGGAGAATCGCCGGGTAAAGGGCGTTCTCTCGGGCAAAGGCCGCCAAAATGCCGCGCCCGGGTCAACGCGCGGCAACATGCAAACGTTCTACAATGACGGCTGTTTTCTGACTCGACCTTTCATGCGCAACCTTTCCCTCTCCGGCCGCGTTCGCGCGACCGTCGTCCGTGCGGTGTTCGCCGCCGGCGCCGCCTTCCTCGCAACCGCAGCAAGCGCCAACAACGTGATCGTGCTGAATTCCGGCGAGGCCACGCTGAGCCTCATCGATGAAGTCAGCCGCCAGGTCGTCGGGACCGTTCCGACGGGCAAGGAACCGCATCACCTGATGCCGACGCCCGACGGCTCGTCGCTGATCGTCGCGAATTCGGTCTCGAACAACCTGATGTTCGTCGACCCGAAGACGGGCAAGACCCAGCGCTGGCTGGAAAACATCGAAGATCCCTACCAGATCGGCTTCTCGCCGGACCGCAAGTGGCTCGTGACAACCGGCCTGCGTCTCGATCGTCTGGACATTTACCACTACGACGGCAAGGACATTTCGATCGCGAAGCGCCTGCCGCTCGCCACCATGCCGAGCCACATCGCGTTCACGAACGACAGCCAGACGGCGTTCATTTCGCTGCAGGTGTCGGGTGAGATCGCGGCGATCGATCTCGCGACGCAGACGGTCAAATGGAAAATGAAGGTCGGCAAGGTGCCGGCGGGGGTCTGGCTCACGCCCGGTGACAAATACCTGCTCGTCGGCATGACGGGCGCCGATTACGTCGCCGTGGTCGACTGGCGCAACCAGAAAATCGTGAAGACGATCAAGACGGGCAACGGCGCGCACAACTTCCGCTCGCTCGCGGATGGCAAGCACGTCGCGGTGTCGAACCGGGTGGCGAGCACGATCAGCATCATCGACGAGGACACGCTCACGAATGTCGGCGACATCACAGGTCTCATGCCCGGTCCCGACGACATGGAACTTTCCGCCGACAAACGCTATCTGTGGGTAACGTTCCGTTTCGCGAAGCACATCGGCATCATCGACCTGACGAATCGCAAGCTGATTCAGACGATCGCCGTGGGCCGGTCGCCGCATGGGATTTATTTTTACAATCGCGCGCCGGTGACGGCGCCGAACGGCGCCTGAAGGCGAGTGTGTACTACCATTGATGCAGGCCGGCCGCTGCATCTGACGGAGCACCATGTTTCATTCCATCTTTTCGTCTCTCGATAGTTTCGTTTCGACGCTTCAGACACTTCTGTACGTCGACGTCGTGCAGCCGTTCCTGTTCAAGGTCGGCCTCATGGACTACGACGAAGACACCTATGACGCGCTCTATTGGGTGATCGTCGGCGTGCTCGAAGTGATTGCGATGTACGCGATCCTCCGCCCGCTCGAGGCGTTGCGGCCGGCGGAGAAATGGGAAAACCGCAAGGGCGTCCGGGTCGACGTGCTGTACACGTGGATCGTGAAACTGGGCATCCTGAACCTGTTTTTCTTCTTCACGTTCCAGCCGCTCTTCGATTCGCTGCAAGGCTGGCTGCGCCTTCACAACGTACCGAATCTTGAAATCGACAATCTCTGGCCGGGTGTGACGACCCAGCCGCTCGTCGCGTTCGCGATCTATCTGGTCGTGCTCGATTTCGCCGGCTACTGGTATCACCGTCTGGAGCACCGCTTCGGGATCTGGTGGGAACTGCATGCGGTGCACCACAGCCAGCAGAAGATGTCGCTCTGGTCGGATGATCGCAACCACTTGCTGGACGATATCCTCCAGGCGAGCTTTTTCGCCACCGTCGCGCTCGTGATCGGCGTGGAGCCGTCGCAATTCGTGGTGCTCGTCGCGATCACGAACCTGATGCAGAGCGTCCAGCACGCGAACATCCGCCTGAGCTATGGCTGGCTCGGCGAGCGGCTGCTGGTCGGGCCGGCATTCCATCGCCGGCACCACGCGATCGGCTTCGGCCACGAAGGCACCAAATACGGCTGCAATTTCGGCGTGCTGCTCCCGTGGTGGGACATGCTGTTCCGGAGCGTTTCGTGGAATCGCGAGATCGAGCCGACCGGTATCCGCGACCAGATCGCCGTGCCTGGCGCGCGCGCGGTGAACTACGGGGACGGATTTATCGAGCAGCACTGGCTCGCATTCAGGCGTATCGGAGCGCGCTTTACCGCGTGGCGTAGCGGCGGGCGGCGCAACTCCGATACGGACACCGCGCCGGTCTGACCGCCCTCGCGTGCCCTCTTCGGTGCGGCGCATACGTTCGGTTTTTTCGTCCTCTCAACAGTCAGCCGTCATCCATTCGGCCAACTGCGCGGCCGGCCTTCGCTGGTTTATCCTGTCTTCTTTGTCGGCCGGGGTCAGCGCTTGACTCTGGCCCCATGCAAGGTAATTTCTCCCTTTTCAGGCAAATCACGCATGAATGACTTGCTGCGCTCGTTCGTGCGCGCGCTCGCGAACGCGTTTCACCCGAGGATGCTCTGGCTCACCTTCATGCCGTTCGCCGTCGCGACGGCGGGGTGGGGTGTCGTTCTGTGGTTCTTCTGGCAGACGCTGACTGGCGCGGCGACCGGCTGGCTCGAGGGCTGGGCGTTCACGTCCTCGATGTACCGTGTCTTCGATTCATTCGGCTTCTCGTCGCTGCATTCGGTCATCGCGCCGTTTCTGGTCGTCGTAATGGCGATTCCGCTGATCGTCGTGACGGTTTTGCTGCTGATCGCGACGATGTCGATGCCGGCCGTCGTCAAGCTGCTCACGCGGCGGCAGTACGCGACGCTCGAGGCGCGACGCGGTGGCTCGTGGTACGGCAGTCTCGGTCATTCGGTGGTGACGACGGTCGTCTGTCTCGTGCTGCTGGTGGTGACGCTGCCGCTTTGGCTGATCCCGCCGTTTTTCGCGTTGATTCCCCCGCTCCTTTGGGGCTGGCTGACCTATCGCGTGATGACCTACGACGCGCTCGCCCTGCACGCAAGCGCCGACGAGCGCCGCCAGATCGTGCGGGCCGCGCGCTGGCCGCTCTTCGCAATCGGCATCGTGAGCGGTCTGTTCGGCTCGCTGCCAACCATGCTCTGGGCCTGGTCGGTGTGGCTGCTGCCGCTCTTTCCGGTCGTCGCTGCGGCCACGATCTGGATCTACGCTTTCATCCTCGTCTTTTCGGCGCTCTGGTTCGCGCACTACTGCCTGCATGCGCTCGAACGCCTGCGTGCCGGAACGGCGGGCGTGCCAGCGTTGCCGGCTCAATCCTGAGAGGCTTTCATGGGCTTTGGCGTCATCATCATCGGCGATGAAATCCTGTCCGGCCGGCGCTCGGACAAGCATCTGCCGAAAATCATCGAATTGCTGGCGACACGCGGGCTCGCGCTCGACTGGGCCGAATACGTCGGCGACGACCCCGCGCGGATCACGGCGACGCTTGCGCGCACGTTCGCGTCGGACGACGTCGTATTCTCGACCGGCGGCATCGGGGCGACGCCCGACGATCACACGCGGCAATGCGCCGCCCAAGCGCTCGGCGTCCCGCTCGCGCTGCACCCGGAAGCCGCGGAACTGATCCGGGCGCGCGTCATCGACATGGCGGCGGGCAAGCCGGTCGATCTGCAGTCGCCCGAAAACCTGCACCGGCTCAACATGGGAACCTTCCCGCAGGGCGCCTCGATCATTCCGAACAGCTACAACCGGATTCCCGGTTTTTCAATCGTCGATCATCATTTCGTGCCGGGCTTTCCGGTGATGGCGTGGCCGATGATCGAATGGGTGCTCGACACGAAGTATTCGCATCTCCATCACGCGAGGCCTTATGTCGAGCGGTCCGTGCTGGTGTTCGGCCTGCCCGAGTCGCGCATCACGCCGCTGATGGTGGCGATCGAGCAGGACTTTCCGGGCGTGCGAGTATTCAGCCTGCCGAGCGTCGGCGATGCATCGCGCGGCGCGATCTACGCGCGCGCCCATATCGATCTCGGCGTGAAGGGCGATCCGGATACCGCGGGCGCGGCTTTCGAAGCGCTGCGCGAGGGCGTGCACGCCCTCGGCGGGGAGATGGTGGAGGCGCAGCCCGACGCGTGACGTTTCGGTCGGTTCAGCGGCTGCGCGTGGGCTTTAAGCGCCAATCCACGGCAATTTGCGGAAGCACCAGCCCGACACGGTCTTGCGATGTCCCTGCGAGTCCTTGTCGCCTTCGAAGCCCTCCAGCAGGTCGAAGGACTGCGCGAAGCCTTCTTTTTGCGCAGCGACCGCGGCGAGCTTGGAGCGCGCCGCGCTGCGGCAGAGAAACAAAACCGGGGTATCCGGGGTGGCGACCTGCCGTAGTTGTTCGATAAACTCGGCATTCGGCACCGAGCCCGGGTAGCGGATCCACTCGATGTGAACGTACTGCGCGCCGTCGATCGCGGGACGGCCGACCCAGTCGAGTTCGGCGCGGGTGCGGACGTCGATGAGGCGGGCGCGCGGATCGAGCTGCAGCAGCTCGAACGCCTCGGTGGGCAGAATGGCTCCCGCGTAAGGCAAGCGATTCTCGGCGGCGCGAGCCGTGGCCTGACCATACAACTGCTCGAGCGTGCTCATGACGCAAGTCTCCGGAAAGCTTAAAGGATCATTCTAACGTGGCGCCGCCGCAGCCTGTGATCCTGCGCTGACAGGCAAAACCACTAGCAGCATGCATCAAGTTGGTGCGCGAAACATCGAATGCCTCGTTTCGGTGCTAACGTTAGACGAGTGACAAGGGGAAGCACCATTTTAGTGCGTGACCGTGCGGTGACCGACAGGCGGTCCGAACTGCGAAAAACGGAGCTTCACCGAAAATGCGCGCTGCTTCAATTGCTTGGCGCAACGATGGTGCGCCCTGGCATGGAAGCTGCTTTTTAGACGCCGATAGTTTTCGGATCGGTACGGGGCGGCGAAGTTGTTCGCCGACTTTTGTTAATCAGGAGATAGGTAATGAGTAAATCCGTGGCCGACGTCATGCAACTCGTCAAGGACGAGGACGTCAAGTTTGTCGATTTCCGTTTCACCGACACGCGCGGCAAAGAACAACACGTTTCGGTGCCGGTTTCGGCATTCGACGAAGACAAATTTGAAAGCGGCCACGCTTTCGACGGTTCGTCCATCGCCGGCTGGAAGGGCATCGAAGCGTCGGACATGCTGCTCGTGCCGGACGCCGACACGGCCTTCATCGACCCGTTCTACGAAGAATCGACCCTCGTGCTGTCGTGCGACGTCGTCGAGCCGGCGGACGGCAAGGGCTATGAACGCGATCCGCGCTCACTCGCAAAGCGTGCCGAAGCGTACCTGAAGAGCTCGGGCCTCGGCGACACGGCATTCTTTGGTCCGGAGCCGGAATTCTTCATTTTCGACTCGATCAAGTGGGGCACGGACCAGTCGGGCACGTTCGTCAAGATCGGCTCGGAAGAAGCACCGTGGTCGTCGGCGATGGACTTCGAAGGCGGCAACACCGGCCACCGTCCGGGCACGAAGGGCGGCTATTTCCCGGTCGCTCCGGTCGACACGTTCCAGGACATCCGCTCGGAAATGTGCCTGTTGCTCGAACAGATCGGCATTCCGGTTGAAGTGCACCACCACGAAGTGGCGGGCCAGGGCCAGAACGAAATCGGCACGAAGTTCTCGACGCTGGTTCAGCGCGCCGACTGGCTGCAGCAGATGAAGTACATCATCCACAACGTGGCGCACACCTACGGCAAGACGGCGACGTTCATGCCGAAGCCGGTCGTCGGCGACAACGGTTCGGGCATGCACGTTCACCAGTCGATCTGGAAGGACGGCCAGAACCTGTTCGCGGGCAACGGCTACGCGGGCCTGTCGGAATTCGCGCTGTTCTACATCGGCGGCATCATCAAGCACGCTCGCGCGCTGAACGCCATCACGAACCCGGGTACGAACTCGTACAAGCGTCTCGTGCCGCACTTCGAAGCACCGGTGAAGCTCGCCTACTCGGCGCGTAACCGTTCGGCATCGATCCGCATTCCGCACGTCTCGAACCCGAAGGGCCGTCGTATCGAAACGCGCTTCCCGGATCCGCTGGCAAATCCGTACCTGTGCTTCTCGGCGCTGATGATGGCGGGTCTCGACGGCGTGCAGAACAAGATCCACCCGGGCGAAGCCGCCGACAAGAACCTGTACGACCTGCCGCCGGAAGAGGATGCAAAGATCCCGACCGTGTGTGCCGGCCTCGACGAAGCGCTCGACGCACTGGATGCGGACCGCGAGTTCCTGACGCGCGGCGGCGTGTTCACGGATTCGATGCTCGATGCCTACATCGAACTGAAGACGGGCGAGCTGCAACGCTTCCGTCAGGCGGTGCATCCGATCGAGTTCGAAATGTACTACTCGCTGTAAGCGCGCTCGATGGCGCGGGTTGATCGCCTACAGGACGATGCAACGCGCGCCTCGTTGCGATCAACGCGGTGAACGACAGAAAGGGACGGCGCGCCGTCCCTTTTTTAATCGCCGCCGCGCCTGAATTTCAAGACAGATCCACGACCAAGGCCTCATCGCAAGATGGTTCTCAAGAATCTGATCAAGTCGAGAAAGACGCAGTCTGATGCGCTCTCCGACGATTCGCAGCTCGTGCACACGGGCCTCTTGCCCGGACTGGAGGCGCTGCCCACCGTCGTGCTCGTCCTCGACAAGCGCAGCCTGAAGATCGCGTATGCGAACCCGTCGGCGGAGTCGATGCTGGAGATGTCGAGAAAGCAGTTGACGCAGACGCACTGGCCCGAGCTTTTCGCAAACGCGGAGGAGCTGGTCAGCACGATCGCGAAGATTGCCGAGAACCGTTTCAACGCGACTCATCTCGACGCCGTGCTCGAACGCCCGGGACGCGAGCCGCTGCATGTGCATGCGGTCGTCGCTTATCTGGAGGTCGCGGCGGATTACGTACTGCTCGAACTGTTCGAGAACGAGCGCCATCTGAGAAGCGACCGCGAAGAGCGCATCCACGATCTGACCGCGGTCAACAAGCAACTGATCCGCAACCTCGCGCACGAGATCAAGAATCCGCTTGGCGGCATTCGCGGCGCCGCGCAGTTGCTGGAGTTCGAACTCGGCGCGCGCGAACGCGACGAGTTGCGCGAATACACGCAGGTGATCATCAAGGAATCGGACCGCCTGCAAACGCTCGTCGACCGCTTGCTGGAGCCGCATCGACATCCGCATATCGTCGGCGACGTGAACATCCACGAAGTCTGCGAGCGCGTGCGGCAGGTGATTCTCGCGGAGTTTCCGCGCGGCCTCACAATCGAACGCGATTACGACGTGAGCGTGCCCGACCTGCGTGGCGACAAGGAGCAGCTGATCCAGGCGCTCCTGAACATCGTGCGCAACGCGGCCGAAGCGTTGCGCGAGCGCATTTCGCAGGGCGACGCCAAGATCGAATTGCGCACGCGGATCGCGCGCAAGGTAACGATCGGCAAGCGCCTGCACAAACTGGCATTGGACTTGCATATCACTGACAACGGCCCTGGCATCCCCGGCGATATCCGCGACCGCATCTTTTATCCGCTCGTGTCGGGCCGCGACGACGGCAGCGGACTCGGTCTCACGCTCGCGCAGTCCTTCGTGCAGCAGCACGACGGACTGATCGAAGTGGAGAGCAGGCCGGGCTGCACCGAGTTTGCCATCCTGCTTCCGTTTGGAAGCTGATGTCGCGATCCATGACAATCAGGTTGATCATCCAGACCCAAAACGCGAAACACGCTTTGACGCCTGACCGTTTCGACGGGCTCACACCGAACCACACGAAGACTTCTCGCCGAACGATATGAAGCCGATCTGGATAGTAGACGACGACCAATCCATCCGCTGGGTGCTCGAAAAAGCCCTGGCACGCGAGAACTTCGCGACGCGCAGTTTCTCCGGCGTGCGCGATGCGCTCGCCGCACTCGAGCAGGAAAGCCCGCAAGTGCTCGTATCCGACATTCGGATGCCGGGCGGCTCGGGCCTCGAACTCCTGCAGACCGTCCGCGACCGGCTGCCGGGGCTGCCGGTCATCATCATGACCGCGTTCTCCGATCTCGACAGCGCCGTCGCCGCTTTCCAGGGCGGGGCGTTCGAGTATCTCGCGAAACCGTTCGACGTCGACAAGGCGGTCGAGTTGATCCGCCGCGCCGTCGACGAGAGCATGCGCGGCGAGGCGGCCTATGACGACCGTGTGACCGAAACGCCGGAAATGCTCGGGCAGGCGCCCGCGATGCAGGACATGTTCCGCGCGATCGGCCGGCTCTCGCATTCGGCGGCGACCGTGCTCATCACGGGCGAATCAGGCACCGGAAAGGAGCTTGTCGCGCGCGCGTTGCACCGACATAGCCCGCGCGCGAACGGACCGTTCATCGCGCTCAATACAGCGGCGATTCCGAAGGACCTGCTGGAGTCCGAACTCTTCGGCCACGAGCGCGGCGCGTTCACGGGCGCGCAGGCGATGCGTCAGGGCCGCTTCGAGCAGGCCGAGAACGGCACGCTCTTCCTCGACGAAATCGGCGACATGCCGTTCGATTTGCAGACGCGCCTGTTGCGCGTGCTTTCGGACGGGCAGTTCTATCGCGTCGGCGGTCACAATCCGCTGAAGGCGAACGTGCGCGTGATCGCGGCGACGCACCAGAATCTCGAATCACGCGTGCGTCAGGGCCTGTTCCGCGAGGACTTGTATCACCGGCTGAACGTGATCCGGCTGCGGCTGCCCGCGTTGCGCGAGCGTAGCGAGGACATTCCGCTGCTCACGCGTCACTTCCTGCAAAAGAGCGCGCGCGATCTCGGTGTTGAACCGAAGCGCGTGTCCGAGGAAGCGCTTGCTTATCTCGCGTCGCTGCCGTTTCCCGGCAACGTACGGCAGCTCGAAAACCTCTGCAACTGGCTGACCGTGATGGCGCCCGCGCAGACGATCGAGCAGAAGGACCTGCCGCCCGATCTCACGCCGACGCAGGAATACGCCGGCGAAAGCACAGCGCTCGCGGCGAACCCGGATGCGGGCGGGATGGCGCAGCCGACGGCCGGCACCAACGGCACGTCGAGCATGCCGGCAACGCTTGCCGGCGCCGCGCCTGCGGGCGTGCCGGTCAGCGTGTGGGAGAACGGCCTGCGTACGGAAGTCGCGCGGCTCTTGCGTGAGAACACCGCCGATGTCATGGACGAACTCGCGCGCCGCTTCGAGGCGGCCGTGATTCGCGAAGCGCTCGATTTCACCCGCGGCCGCAAGGTCGAAGCGGCGGAGCGCCTCGGCATCGGACGCAACACCATCACGCGCAAGATCCAGGAACTGCATCTCGACGCCTGAAGCGCAACGCGTCTCGAATAATCAGCCGATCGTCGCGATCACGGGCGCGTGATCCGACGGCTGATCCCACTTGCGCGGCACCTTGTCGACTTCGCAGGCCGAGCACTGCGCCGCCAGTTCCGCCGACAGCAGGATGTGGTCGATGCGCAGCCCCGCATTGCGGCGAAACGCGAGCATGCGGTAATCCCACCACGTGAAGAGCTTCTCGGGCTGCTCGAACTTGCGAAACGCATCGGTCAGACCCAGTTCCATGAGCCGCACGAAGTGCGCGCGTTCCTCCGGCGAAACCAGGTTCTGTCCTTCCCAGGCTTTCGGATCGTGCACGTCGCGGTCGTCGGGCGCGATGTTGTAGTCGCCCGCCAGCGCGAGCTTCGGATGCAGCTTCATTTCGGCGCTGATCCAGTCGTGCAGCGCGTCGAGCCAGCGCATCTTGTAGGCGAACTTCTCGCTGCCGACCGCCTGTCCGTTCGGAAAATACGCCGACACGATGCGCACGCCTTCAATCGTCGCAGCGATCACGCGCTGCTGCGGATCGTCGAAGCCGGGGATGTTGCGCAAGATGCTGGCTTCGTCGACGTCGACACCGTCGCGCACCAGGATGCCGACGCCGTTGTAGGTCTTCTGCCCCGCGAACCAGCTTTTGAAGCCGGCGGCTTCGAAGTCGGCGCGCGGGAATTTCTCGTCGGGGAGCTTGAGTTCCTGCAGGCACAGCACGTCGACACGGCTCAGTTCGAGCCAGTCGATCACATGCTGCTGGCGGACTTTGAGGGAATTGACGTTCCAGGTGGCGATTTTCATGATGATGAGCGGATATCTGATGTCGGGAGGCGGCATGCGGGAGCGCCGGGCGGCTGCCGCATGCATGCTGTCGGCCCGCGCTGGCAAGGCACGGGTGAACCGCGGTGGTTGACCGAGATCATAACCGTCGTGATTCGAAAGCGAAAACCATCGACGCGACTGTCCGCGCGGTACGAACGCGCAACGGCCGTTTCCGGCGCGGCGGGTGTCGGCGATTCGCGTCGAAGGGATTGCCGTGCGCGGGCTAGGCAGGTTGCGGCGACGCGTCCGGCGGCTCGATGCCGAGCAGCGTAAGGCCTTTGCGCACGGTCGCGGCAACGTCTTCTTCCCGTTCGCAGGCAAGGAATCGCGCCTCCTTGCCGGCCGCTATGTCGAACACCGCCACCTTGTTCGGGTGGATCGCCAGCCCGCGCTGCGTCGCCATCACTTCGACGACGTGCCAGTCGCGCGACACGAGGTCGCCGCCCGGTCCGATCATCCCGTGGCCGTCCGACACCACATCGGCTGCGGTGCGGCCGGGACCGGGAACCACGGAATGCAATGTGGCTTCGAAGACCACCGTGCAGCGCGAGTGCTCGACGGCGTTGCGCAGCATCGTCTCCAGATGAGCGTGGTCCCAGGGCACGGCGCGGTCGGCACGCTTGCCGAGAACGAATTCGTCGAACCAGACTGCGTATCCCTGAGCCTTCAGATACGTCGCGAGCTGGTGCGCGCGGTCGGCGTGCCGCCGGGTCTTGTAACTCACGAACACGTCGTACGGCGTTGAGTCGAGTACCGGCGGCGGTTGAAGCTGAATGACGTCGAAGAGGCGCGACTCCCCGAGTCCGGCTGCCTTCCGTCCGAGCGTGGCCCAGATCAGCACCGTGTTGAAGATCGACTCCGCGACGGTCCGGTAGACATCGCCCCGGTCTTCGCGGTCGGCTGCATCCTTGAATCGTTGCGCGGCGTCGCACACGCTCTCCCTGACCGCCGGGTCTGCGTCCTTGAGATGCTCGTTCATTTTTTCAACGGCAGCGGCCGCGGCCTGAACCAGCGCGCGCAGGGCCGTCCACTGTTCGTCATCGACGGCTTGCGCGGGCACGGGCACCCCGGGCAGCGACCAGTCCGTCGCTTCGTGGAACAGCAGGCCCCAGTCGGCCCACTGATCGTTGCCCACGTGGGACCAGAACTCGTGGAAAGTCCCCGCGTCGCGGGCCTGAGAGAGACGGTTCAGGACGAGAACGGCTGTCATGACGGTGAAGTCCTCCAGAACGGCCTGCCTGACCTGCCGGGCGCGCGAAGAGCACGGGTTCCTCTCCGACTCTATCACCGAACCGAAGCGCCGCTGCTGCGGGTCGCGTTCTTCGAAGCCCATCGACCGGGCCGCTTTGTATATGTCACGCCCGCCAGCGTGCACGCATTTTCTGTCCCGCTACAATCATCTGAACGGACCATACTCAAGTCTCCGCACGCCAAAGGAATCGCCAATGGACCTCATAATCCGCCGCGCCGCGCTCGCCCGTTCCCGCGATGCAGTCGACATTGGGATAGAAGCCGGCCGCATCGCTGCGATCGAGCCGCGCCTCTCGGCCACCGCACGCGAAGAGATCGACGCGGACGGTTCGCTCGTCACCGCGCCTTTCGTCGACGCGCACTTCCACATGGACGCGACGCTCTCCTACGGCCTGCCGCGCGTGAACGCGTCGGGGACGCTGCTCGAAGGCATCGCGCTCTGGGGCGAACTGAAGCCCGAGCTGACGCAGGAAGCGCTCGTCGAGCGCGCGATGCAGTATTGCGACTGGGCCGTCGCGCGCGGCCTGCTCGCGATCCGCTCGCACGTCGACGTATGCGACCCGCGCCTGCTTGCCGTCGAGGCGCTGCTCGAAGTGAAGCGTCGCGTGAAGCCGTATCTCGACTTGCAACTCGTCGCGTTTCCGCAGGACGGCGTGTTGCGCAGCGCGGGCGCGTTCGAGAACCTGAAGCGCGCGATCGCGCTCGGCGTCGACGTCGTCGGCGGAATTCCGCATTTCGAACGCACGATGGCGGACGGCGCGGCGTCGGTGAAACTGCTGTGCGAATTCGCGGCAGAGAGGGGCCTGCGCGTCGACATGCATTGCGACGAAAGCGACGACCCGATGTCGCGCCACATCGAAACGCTGGCTGCCGAAACACATCGTCTCGGCTTGCAGGGACGCGTGACGGGCTCGCATCTCACGTCGATGCATTCGATGGACAACTACTACGTCAGCAAGCTGATTCCGCTGATGCGCGAATCGGGCGTCGCGGCGATCGCGAATCCGCTCATCAACATCACGCTGCAGGGCCGCTCCGACACCTATCCGAAACGGCGTGGCATGACGCGCGTGCCGGAGCTGCTGGCGGCGGGCGTCGATGTCGCGTTCGGTCACGACTGCGTGATGGACCCGTGGTACAGCCTCGGCTCCGGCGACATGCTCGAAGTCGCGCATATGGGACTGCACGTCGCGCAGATGACGGGCATCGACGGCATGCGCGCCGCGTTCGATGCGGTGACAACGACGCCCGCGCGCATTCTCGGGATCGAAGGCTACGGGATCGAAGTGGGCTGCAACGCGGACTGCGTCGTGCTCGACGCGCGCGATCCGGTCGAGGCGATCCGGCTGCGCGCCGCGCGCACGGCGGTGATCCGGCGCGGCAAGGTGGTGAGCCGCTCGCCTTCGATGCGCGCGAGCCTCGCGCTGGAAGGGCGGCCGGCGGGAGTGAACTTCAGGCTCGAACGCTAAAAAACAAAGGCCCTCGAAAGGGCCTTTGTGTCACTGCGAGTCTGCAACGAAGATCAGTCGACGCGCAGATGCACCGCGTCCGCCGTCATGCCGTTATGGCGCAGGAGGGCGTCGATGTTCGGCTCCCGCCCGCGAAACGCCTTGAACGATTCCATCGCGGGCCGGCTGCCGCCCACTTCGAGAATCTCGCGGCGGTACCGCACGCCCGTCTCGGCATCGAGCACCGAGCGGTTCGACAATTTCGCCGCTTCCTCGAAGGCCGCATACGCATCCGCCGACAGCACTTCCGCCCACTTGTAGCTGTAGTAGCCCGCTGAATATCCGCCCGCGAAAATGTGGCTGAACGTGTTCGGCCAGCGCGAGAACGGCGCCTGCGGCACCACATGGAACTTCTCGTTGATCTCGCGGGCGACGTCGTTGACGCTCTTGCCTTCGTCGCGCGACGGGTCGTAGGACGTGTGCAGCACCATGTCGAACATCGAGAAGACGATCTGCCGCAGCGTGCCGAGGCCGCTCTGGAAATTCTTCGCGGCGAGCATTTTGTCGAAGAGCTCGCGCGGCAGCGGCGCGCCGGTTTCGACGTGCGCGGACATGTCGGTGAGGACGTCCCACTCCCAGCAGAAGTTTTCCATGAACTGCGACGGCAGTTCGACAGCATCCCACTCCACGCCGTTGATGCCCGACACGCCCATTTCATCGATGCGCGTCAGCATGTGATGCAGCCCGTGTCCGAACTCGTGGAAGAGCGTGATGACTTCGTCGTGTGTGAAGCACGCCGGCTTCCCGCCGACGGGCGCGGAGAAGTTGCACGTCAGGTACGCGACGGGCGTCTGCACGTTGCCGCCCGCGAGCTTGTGACGCGAACGCGCATCGTCCATCCAGGCGCCGCCGCGCTTGCCTTCGCGCGCGTACAGGTCGAGATAGAACTGTGCGACGAGCGAGCCGTCCTTGTTCTCGACGCGGAAAAAGCGCACGTCCGGATGCCAGACGGCCGCTTCGTCACGGCGGATCGCCACGCCGAAGAGCGTCTCCGTGACCTTGAATAGGCCCTTCAACACCGCTTCCTGCGGGAAGTACTGCTTCACCTCGTTTTCCGAGAACGAATAGCGCTGCTGGCGCAGGCGCTCGGCAGCGAAGGTCGCGTCCCACGGCAGCAGCTCGGGCATGCCGAGTTCGGTCGCGGCGAATGCGCGCAGTTCCATCCAGTCGTTTTCGGCGTGCGGACGCGCGCGCTTTGCGAGGTCTTCGAGGAATGCGATCACCTGCGCGGGCGACTCGGCCATCTTCGGCGCCAGCGATACTTCCGCGAAGTTCTGGTAGCCGAGCGTATGCGCTTCTTCGGCGCGCAGCTTCAGGTTCTCGGCGACGTTCGCGGTGTTGTCCCATTCGGCCTTGCCGTCGCCGTACATCGGGCCGAGCTCGGACGCGCGCGTCACGTAGGCGCGATACATCGCCTCGCGCAGCGGGCGGTGTTCGGCGTATTGCATCACCGGGAAATACGACGGGAAGTGCAGCGTGAACTTCCAGCCGTCCTTGCCGTCCTTCTGCGCGGCTTCGCGCGCCGCCTGGACTACGTCTTCCGGCAGTCCCGCGAGTTCGCGCTCGTTCGTGACGAAATGGGCGAACGCGTTGGTGGCATCGAGGACGTGGTCGGAGAAGCCCTTCGACAGCGCCGCCTGTTCTTCCTGCAACTGCGCGAAGCGCGGCTTGCGGTCCTCGGGCAGTTCGGCGCCTGACAGGCGGAAATCGCGCAGGGAGTTTTCGAGGATCTTCTTGCGTTCCGGTGAGAGCGTGGCGAACTCGTCGCCGGCTGCGATCGCCTTGTATTTTTCGTAGAGCGCGAGATTCTGGCCGACGCTCGCCCAGAATTCGGTCACGCGCGGCAGGTTTTCGCCGTAGACGGCGCGCAGCTCGGGCGTATCGGCGACGGCGTTCAGATGCCCCGCGACGCTCCACGCGCGCGACAGCTGCTCGGAAGCCGATTCGACGGACTGGACGATGTCTTTCCAGGTGGCGGGCGTGGCGGGCGCGCTCGCGTGCTCGACGGCGGCCTTCGCTGCGGCGAGCAGTTCGTCGAGCGCGGGCGTCACGTGTTCGGGTTTGATCTCGCCGAAACGCGGCAAGTCGGAGAAATCGAGCAGCGGGTTGGGCGGATTGGCCTGATCCGCTGACGTGGCTAACGTGGTGTCGCTCATGGCTCTCCCGGTCTCGTGTAAGGGGCAGGGCGCGGACGCCCGGCCGTGTTCTTTCGTGGCTACAGCCCGATTATTGGGGTGATGAGAGCAAATCTCAAATCGATTGTCCCTACGGACGCGATTGATGCGATGCGCAGGCGCAGCGCGCCGCCGCTCAAATCGCCTGTGCCTGCCGTTGCGCCGCGCGCTCGGCCGCCTCGATCGTGTTGACGAGCAGCATCGTGATCGTCATCGGGCCGACGCCGCCCGGCACCGGCGTGATGAAGCCGGCCACTTCCCGCACGCCCGCGAAATCGACGTCGCCGCAGAGCTTGCCCGCCTCGTCGCGGTTCATGCCGACGTCGATCACCGTCGCGCCCGGCTTCACCATCTCGGCGCTGAGCACGTTACGCTTGCCGACCGCCGCGACGACCACATCCGCGTTCCTCGTGTGCGCGGCGAGGTCGCGCGTCTTGCTATGGCAGATCGTGACGGTCGCGCCGGCTTCGAGCAACAGCAGCGCCATCGGCTTGCCGACGATATTGGAACGCCCGATCACGACCGCGTTCGCGCCCTTCAGGTCGATCGCGTACTCCTGGAACATTTTCATCACGCCATACGGCGTGCACGGGCGAAAGAGCGGCTTGCCGGTCAGAAGCGCGCCCGCATTGGCGACGTGAAAGCCGTCGACGTCCTTTTCCGGGGCGATCGCCTCGATGACCTTGTGGCTGTCGATGTGCGCGGGCAGCGGCAGCTGCACGAGAATGCCGTGGATCGCCGGATTGCGGTTGAGCGTTTCGATATGGGCGAGCAGGTCGGCTTCGGAGAGCGACGCGGGAAAGCGGTCGAACACCGAGGAGAGGCCGTTGTCCTGGCATGCCTTCACCTTGTTGCGCACGTAGACTTCGCTCGCCGGATTGTCGCCGACCAGCACGACGGCCAGGCCCGGCTGGTGCCCGCGGGCGGTGAGGGCGGCGGCGCGGGTGGCGACATCGGTACGGAGTTTCTTGGACAGGGCGGTGCCGTCGATGAGTTGGGCAGTCATGGCAAATCGGTCGAGAGTAGGCAAGTGGTGTGATGCGGGCGGCTTTCGCGGCGTGCGCTTGGGCGCCTTTCGTGGCGACGGTTTCGACTATGGGCGGCGGGGTTCGGGTCGCGTTCGGGCGCGGCCTGGGGCGGCTCCGCAAGTTTTGCGGACAGGCGCCGGTTGAAACGCGGCGTGGCCGGAGCGATCGGCGATGCTCACGCCCTGAACGGCGCGCTTTGCAACCGGCTCACAACCGCTCGAACCCGTGCCCGGAAATCGATTGGGACGGCGCTGATGGAAAGAGCGAAATTATACCGCTTCGGGCTGGCGTCTTGCCCGGCGAGGCCCGGCGGCGGGCCTCGCTCGTCCTGCGCGACAACTTTGCAGCGTCCGACGGTTTCAGGGCGAGACCGGCTGCCAGCTGTCGTCGGGATCGAACTGGCGCAGGGCGGCAGCGGCTGTCGCCGTCGACGGTCCCAGGTTCTTCTGGTAGACCTGACCGTCCTGATTGACGATGAACGTCATCACGCCGGACTTGCCGTATTGCGCCGGCCACGCGACGAGACCGAAGCCCTTCGACATCTCGCCGCCGCTCACGTAGCTTGCGGCGCCGCCTTTCGCGTGCGGACCTTGCGCCGTGAGGATCTTGAAGTGATAGCCGTGATAGGCGTCGGCGGGCAGGGTGTGGTTCGGCATCGTCGCGGCGAGGGGCCCGAGCGGGCTCTCCGGCTCGCCGGGCGCGCTGTCCCAGTAGAGGCCGTCGCGCTTGCCCGGCGTGCTCACGAATCGCTGCGCGTAGTGCTGCTGCTGCTTCTGGTAATCCTGCTGGGCATCGACGTAGCCGAGCGCGGAGAGCATCGCCGAATGCTCGTTGCGGCCGATGCGCCGCGTCGTGATCTCGTCGCGCGCGGCGGGCAGGTCGAACTGCCAGCCCTTTGCGCGCTGCACGAGCGGGATCGGCAGCGTCCAGCCGCTGTCGCCGACTTCGACGTGCGCGCTCGCCTGTCCGCCGAGCGGCGCGGCATCGTTGACGATGCGATGCTGCTTCGCCCACGCGCCGAGGTAATCGTAGATGTCCTGCTCGCCGATGTTGTCGGTCGGGATGAAGCGGCCGAAGTCCTTGCCGAGCACCTGACGCAGGGCGTCGTGATCGTTTCTCGCGATGGCGTCGGTGAACGCTTCGGCTGCGGCGTCCGGGCTCTGGTAAGTCGACTGTGCGTGAGCCGCCGGCGTGGCGATCAGCAGCACGGGGGCGGCCGCGAACGTGCCGAGCACGCCGATCGCGGTGACCCACGCCGCGACGCGCGCGCGAAGGGCCCCGGACGGGACGATGAAGGAAAGTTGAGTCATTGCTGGGCTCCTGAAGCTGATTGCGTCAAAACGTGAAGCACGCGTGAGGCAGCGCGGCCGTGCGCGGTTACCGGCGATGCATGCCGTGCCCGCCGCCGCCACCGCCGCGTCCGCCTCCGCCAAATCCGCCTCCTCCGCCTCCTCCGCCTCCTCCGCCTCCTCCGCCACCACCACCTCCGCGGTGGACGCCGCCGCCACCGGCGCCGAATCCACCGCCGCCACCACCGTGCTGAACGCCGGCCCCGCCCGCCCCGTGTCCACCGCCTCCGCCGCCGCGGTTCGCGAGCGATTCGCGGCTCGCCTGGCCGCGCTGCGTGTCACGCCGCGCGGCGTCGCCGTCGCCGGCTCCGCGCAACGCGTTGTCGCGATTCACGCCCTGCGCGCGCTGCTGCACGTCGGCGCGATTTGCGCCGCCCGCGCCGGTGCGATTGCCGCCCTGCTTGATGTCCTGCACGCGCTGGCTCGCCGAGCCGCTCACGTCCTGGCCGGTACGCGTTTGCAGCGTCTGGCGCGCCTGCGCGCGCGGATCGTCGCGGCCGCGGAACTGGTCGCGATTGGCGCCGGCGTTGGCCGCATTGACGTTGTTCTGCCGGTTGCTCAGATTCGCGTTGTTGCGGTTGAACTGCGGATCGTTGCGATTCCAGCGCGCGGTCGTGTTGTTCGCGTTGATGCGGTTGTTGACGTTGATGTTGTTATAGCGATTGACGTTCACATTGACGTCGTGGTTGTTCCAGTTGAAGCCGCCCCACAGCGCGTTTGTCACGGCGATCCCCGCGCCAAACGCGATCCCCGCCGCGAAACCCGACGCGATCGCATACCCGGGCGGCGGCGGCACATAGACGGGCGGATACGCAGGATAAGGCCAGGTGCCGTAGACGACCGTCGGGTTGTAGGTCGGCACGTAGACGACCTGCGTGCTGGTCGGCTGGATCTGGATCGTGCTCTGCTCGACGACCACCTTCTGCTGCTCGTTCGACTTCAGGTTGCCGGCCGTCTGCGCCGCGCGGCGCAGGCGCTGCACGGAGTCCATCACGTCGTTCGGCTGCGCGAGGAAGGCGTTGCCGAGCTGCGTCGTCCAGTCGGGCTTCGAGGCCATCGTCGCGAGCACCTGCGGGAACGCCACGAGCGATTGCACGCTCGGGTCCCACGGCTCGGAAGCGACTGCCTTCACGGCGTCGTCGCCCTTCAGGTTCGTGTGCGAACTCGACCACGCCGCCGCCGCGCTCACTTCCGACGGGTAGGTCGACGCCATCAGCACCTGCGCGAGCAGCGCGTCGGGATAGAGCGCGACGGGTGCCGTCAGCGAATCGAGTTGCTGGTTGGAGAGCTTCGCCGCAGCGGGCGCGCTCGTCTGCGCCTGCGCGAAGGCGGGCGGCGCGTGGACGGCGAAGAACGGCCCCGCGAGGAGCGCTGCGCACAGCAGGAGGGTGCGCGAGGTTGGGCAGGCATCGGACACGCGCTGTGCCGATGCGTCGTTCCGGTATCGATTCACGATCGGGTCCTCCGGGCGGCCGCCAGGGCGACAGCCGATGACAAGACCGCCAGGACGGGCATCGCCGGGAACCGGACGAGGCCGCCGTGCGGCGAAAGAATCGGAAAGGGCGTTTGACGAGCAGGGTGGATGAGGCCCGGCGCGCGGCGCGAGAGCCGGATGGAAGCGCCCGCCCGACCAGGCGGGCGGAATAACGTAACGCAGAGGTCACTGCAGCCTGCCTGCCGATCCAGGACGTTGCTTGACGCCTTGTCGCGCATAACGGGTTCCGGTGGTTTCGGTTGGGCTATTTAAATGGCCGTAGACATTCCATGTCAACGTGACAGAAGCAATACCACGTTTCTGAAAACGCGGGAACTTGTGCGAAGGAGGGAAAGCGGAGGGGACGAGGCGGGCCGGGACGACGTGCGGCCCTATGGAGCGCGCCGGATATCGACGATCCGGCGCGCGTGCGGTAAAGCGACCGGCGAGCGCCCGGCGGCTGGATTCAGCCGCGGGCGCGCAGGCTCATTGCTGGGGCTTGTTGGAGAGCGCGAGTCTCAGCAGGTCGGCGACCGTGTTGACGCTCAGCTTCTCCATGATGTTCGCGCGATGCGCCTCCACCGTCTTGATGCTGATGCCGAGGTCGTCGGCGATCTGCTTGTTCAGGCGCCCCGCGATGATCCGCTCGAGCACCTGATGCTCGCGCGCCGTGAGTTTGCCGAGACGCTCGGCGGCCGCACGCTGCTGCTGGACGCTCGTGCTCTCGCTGCGCGCCTTCTCCAGCATGCGCTCGACCAGCTTGCGCAGTTCGGCTTCGTCGAACGGCTTTTCGATGAAGTCCATCGCGCCTTTTTTCATCGTCGAGACGGCCATCGGCACGTCGCCGTGCCCGGTCACGAAGATGATCGGCAGCAGCGAGTTCTCGGCGATCAGCTTCTCCTGCAGTTCGAGGCCGGTCATGCCCGACATCCGCACGTCGAGGATCAGGCACGCGATCGCGCCCGAATGCGCGATCGGCAGGTAGACGTCGAGAAAACTCTCCGCGCTCGCGAAGCACTGCACGCGATAGCCGTTGGCTTCCAGCAGCCAGCGCAAAGAATCACGCACGGCTTCGTCATCGTCGACGACAAAGACGGTTTCCTGAGTGGTGACTGGACTGCTCATAGCTCTCCCGTAACGGTTTGTTGTCTGGTTTGTTCACTGTGAGCGTCCGGCCCGCCGTTGCTCGGGCTGTCGGACTCTCCAATTGGCAGACTGCAGTGGAACGTGGCGCCCGTGATGTGGCCGTCGGACTCGACGTTGTTCACGACCCACAGGCGTCCGCGATGCGATTCGATGATCGAACGGCAAATATTCAGCCCCATGCCCATGCCGTCGGACTTGGTGCTGTAGAACGGTTCGAAGAGACGCTCGGCGGTGGCTTCGTCGACGCCCGGACCCTGGTCCACGACGCTGATGCACACGAAGTTGCCGTCGGTGCGCTGCACGACCACGCGAATCACCGGATCCACTGCGTTCGGTTTCGCATCATGCATCGCTTCGGCCGCGTTTTTCAACAGGTTGACCAATACTTGTTCGATCAGAACCGGATCGACGTAGATCACCGGCATGCGCGAGCGGATCTCGGTCAGGATGCGGATCTTGCGCTTTCTCGCTTCGATCTCCGCGAGCCCGACCGCATCGGCAACGATATCGGCGACGCGCGTCGCCTGGCGCTTCGGCTCGCTGCGCTTCACGAACTCGCGGATGCGCTTGATGATCATGCCCGCGCGCACGGCCTGCTGCGCGGTCTTTTCGAGCACGGGCAGGAGGTTCTCCTGCGTCATGCGGCCCGACTTCACCATCGCGACGCAGCCCGAGCAGTAGTTGTTGATCGCGGCGAGCGGCTGGTTCAGCTCGTGCGCGAGCGACGACGCCATCTCGCCCATCGTCATCAGTCGGCTCGTGAACTGCAGCTTCTCTTCCTGCTGATGCGCGAGTTCCTGCGCCTGCTTGCGTTGCGTGATGTCGGTCGCGATCTGCATCTGCGCGAGATGGCCGTCGACCCACTGGATGTACTGGCGCCGCACTTCGAACCACTTCTGGATGCCTTCGACATAGACTTCCTGCGCGTCCGCCGAGCTCTCCGTGAGCGCGGTGGCGGGCAGGCCCGCATAGGTATCCACCATGTCGATCGTGTCGGGCGATGTCTGTGCGCCGTCGAACCCCCCGCCCGCGAGCTGCAGGTGGCCGTCGGGCCGGATGCCGAAGAGGTGCCGGTAATAGCGGTTCGCGAACAGCAGTTCGGCTTCGTCGGCGGCGAGCACGGACACGGCCGCGTCGAGGCTTTCGAGCACCGTCGTGAAGCGCTCGTGCGCGGCGGCGAGTTCCTCGCGCGCGCGCTTGGGTTCGGTGATGTCCGTCATCGACGACATCCAGCCGGTCTGGCGTCCGGAGCTGTCGATGAGCGGCGACACGTAGAGCCGCGCGTGGAAAAACGACCCGTCCTTGCGGCGCACGCGCAGCTCGAAACCGGACGAGGGCGCCTTGCCGCGCAGTGTCATGTCGAGCTGGCGCTGCATCTCGGGATACGAGTCGCGCGGCCAGTACGGAAAAGGCTTGGTCTTGCCGACGAGATCGCTTTCGTCCCAGCCCGTCATGCGGCAGAACGCCGGATTCACGTGCGTGATGCGCCCGTGCATGTCGAGCACGCGCATGCCGATCAGCACGGAATTTTCCATCGCGCGGCGGAAGAACGCTTCGGCATAGAGCGCCTGCTGTGCCTCGAAGCGCTGCCGCGTGTGCTTCCAGAGGCTCCAGAGGCTCCACAGCACGAAGCACGACAGGCCCGCCACGAGCCACACGAGCGTGTTGTTCGTGAAGTTCGTGAGTTGAGGATACGAGTAAACGCGCACCGACACACCTTGTCCCGGCGGATCGAGCGGCAGGTCGTAGAACATGTCGCGCGGCAGGCGCGGACGGCTCGACGTGGTGGCGAGCTCGCGGTTGTTCGGATCGGTGATCGAAATCTTGTACTTCGCCGACAGCTCGCTCGGAATGTCGTGCTTGAGGATGCCTTCGATCGAGAACACCGCCGCGATCGAGCCCATGAACTCGCGGTCGCGGAACACGGGCGTCTGCAGCGTGATGTAGCCGTTGCCGAGATCGTCGTAGAGAAGCGGCGAATAGATCTGGCGGCGCGTCGTGCGCGCCTCGTCGAACGAGGCCTGCACGGCTTCGTCCATCTGCGTGTCGTTGGGCTTGGCGAGGCGGGAACCCAGCACCGGCAGCGGCGTGTTGGGCCAGCGGGGCTTATGCTCGCTCGTGTACCAGTTCATGTACAGGATCTCGGGATGACCCTGCATGATGTCGGTGGAAGAGGTCTGGAAAGTCTGCGGATCGCCGTGTCCGGTGGCGATGTCGCGGGCGAGCGCCTGAATCTGTTCTTGCGCTCCGGTCATGGAAAGACGAATCTGCTGCTGGGCCCACGCGACATTGCGGTACAGCGTGTCTTCCTGCTGCTGCTGTTCGCGCCGGTTGAGACTCCAGAGAATCAGGCTCATCACGACCAGAAAGACCAGAATCGAGATGAGCGGCGTCAGTAAATAGGAGTTCGACCACCACGGTCCGTGGTGCCAGCGGGACGGCGACGAGTCTGTCGGCTTGCGCGACGACTTCGCCGAACGTGCGAAAAGCCGATCGGTCAACATGGCGGCAATTGTAACGCAGCGTTTGATTGTTAAATGGCGTAAAAAGGCGGGAAACCGCCTTCAAATGGTCGCAAGGGAGCGAAACGTCTATCAGAAAAGCCTTCACCGACGGTGCGTTGCAGCAATTTTTCGTATTATGAGATTCACTCTCATGATTTGAAAAATTCCTTGCGTGTTTGTCCGGACCCTCTTTAGAATTGCCGCACGCGGCCGGCGCCGTATGGCGCGTGATGTCTGTTCATAGAGCGTTCCTCAAATCAGGAGACGAGCATGTCCGCTGTACCCGACGAAGTTCTGAAATATGTCGCCAACGCCAACGACGACGATCCCCAGGAAACCGCCGAGTGGCTCGAAGCGCTAGACGGCGTGATTTCGGCAGTGGGCCCTGATCGCGCGCACTACCTGATCGAAAAGCAAATCGAATTCGCCCGCGTACACGGCGAGCACCTGCCGTTTTCCGCCAACACTCCCTACATCAACACGATTCCCGTCGCCAATCAGTCGAAGATTCCCGGCGACCAGGACATCGAACACCGCATCCGCTCGTACACCCGCTGGAACGCCATCGCGATGGTGCTGCGCGCCGGCAAGGACACGAACGTCGGCGGCCACATCGCGTCGTTCGCTTCGGCCGCGACGCTCTACGACGTCGGCTTCAACCACTTCTGGCACGCACCGTCGAAGGAACATGGCGGCGACCTCGTGTTCGTGCAGGGCCACTCGTCGCCGGGCGTGTACTCGCGTGCGTTCCTGCTCGGGCGCCTGACCGAGAAGCAACTGAACAACTTCCGCCAGGAAGTGGGCGGCGAGGGCATCTCGTCGTATCCGCACCCGTGGCTGATGCCGGACTTCTGGCAGTTCCCGACCGTCTCGATGGGCCTCGGCCCGATCATGGCGATCTACCAGGCGCGCTTCATGAAGTACATGGAAGCACGCGGCATCGCGAAGACCGAAGGCCGCAAGGTCTGGGCCTTCCTCGGCGACGGCGAAACCGACGAACCGGAATCGCTCGGTGCGATCGGCATGGCCGGCCGCGAGCGGCTCGACAACCTCGTCTTCGTGATCAACTGCAACCTGCAGCGTCTCGATGGCCCGGTGCGCGGCAACGGCAAGATCATCCAGGAACTGGAAAGCGAGTTCCGCGGCGCCGGATGGAACGTGGTCAAGGTGATCTGGGGCAGCCGCTGGGACGCGCTCTTCGCACGCGACAAGACTGGCGCGCTGATGCGCCGGATGATGGAAGTCGTCGACGGCGAATACCAGACGTACAAGTCGGAGTCGGGTGCGTTCGTGCGCGAGCACTTCTTCAACACGGCGGAACTGAAGGCGCTCGTCGCCGACTGGTCCGACGAGGACATCTGGAACCTGAACCGCGGCGGCCATGATCCGCACAAGATCTACGCCGCATACGATCAGGCGCAGAAGGCGAAGGGCTCGCCGACCGTCATCCTTGCCAAGACCATCAAGGGCTACGGCATGGGCGAGCACGGCCAGGCGATGAACATCACGCACCAGCAGAAGAAGCTGCCGATCGAGACGCTGAAGAAATTCCGCGACCAGTTCCGCCTGCCGATTCCCGACGACAAGATCGAGGACGTGCCGTATCTCACCTTCGAGGAAGGCTCGAAGGAACTCGAATACATGCGCGCCCGCCGCCAGGACCTGGGTGGCTACCTGCCGACGCGTCGCGAGAAGGCCGAGTCGCTGCCGGTGCCGGAACTGTCGGCGTTCGAGCCGGTGCTGAAGGGCACGGGCCCGGGCCGCGAGATCTCCACGACGATGGCGTTCGTGCGCGTGCTGAACATCCTGCTGAAGGACAAGGCGCTCGGCAAGCGCATCGTGCCGATCGTCCCTGACGAATCGCGCACTTTCGGCATGGAAGGTCTCTTCCGCCAGATCGGCATCTGGAACCAGGAAGGCCAGAAGTACGTGCCGGAAGACTCCGACCAGTTGATGTTCTATCGCGAATCGGAAACCGGGCAGATCCTGCAGGAAGGCATCAACGAAGCCGGTGGCATGTGTGACTGGATCGCGGCCGCGACGTCGTATTCGACGCACGGCGAGATCATGATCCCGTTCTACATCTTCTATTCGATGTTCGGCTTCCAGCGCATTGGCGACCTGGCATGGGCAGCGGGCGACATGCGTTCGCGCGGCTTCCTGCTGGGCGGCACGGCCGGTCGCACGACGTTGAACGGCGAAGGCCTGCAGCACGAAGACGGCCATTCGCTCCTCTGGGCGGCATCGATTCCGAACTGCGTGAGCTATGACCCGACGTTCGGCTACGAACTCGCGGTGATCATGCAGGACGGCCTGCGCCGCATGGTCGCGGACCAGGAGGACGTGTACTACTACATCACCGTGATGAACGAGAACTACGAACATCCGGCGATTCCCGAAGGTGCGGGTCTGGAAAACGTGGCCGCCGACATCATCAAGGGCATGTACTCGTTCAGGAAGGCCGAAGCCGACAAGAAGGCGCCGCGTGTCCAGCTGATGGGTGCAGGCACGATCTTCAACGAAGTGATCGCCGCCGCCGAACTGCTGAAGAGCGACTGGGGCGTCGCCGCCGACCTCTGGAGCGTGCCGAGCTTCACGGAACTGGCCCGCGAAGGCCAGGCCGTCGAGCGCTACAACCTGCTGCATCCGACGGAAGAGAAGAAGGTCGCGCACGTCACGAAGTTGCTGAAGGATGCGCCGGGTCCGGTCATTGCGTCGACGGACTACATCCGCGCGCTCGTCGACCAGATCCGCGCGTACGTGCCGCAGAAATTCGTGGTGCTCGGCACCGACGGCTTCGGCCGCTCGGACACGCGCGAGGCGCTGCGCCACTTCTTCGAAGTCGACCGCTACTGGGTCACGGTCGCGGCGCTCAACGCGCTCGCGGACGAAGGCACGATCGAGCGCAAGGTCGTCGGCGAGGCGATCAAGAAGTACAACCTCGACCCGTCCAAACCCAACCCGATGACCGTCTAAGGCATCGCCCCCGAGCGTTGTGAAGGCGCATCCTCCCCGAGCCCAAAAGCGGGGAGGATGTGTCGTGCAACCCAGGAGACACTAATAATGAGTCAAGCGATCGAAGTCAAAGTGCCGGACATCGGCGATTTCACGGACATCCCCGTGATCGAGGTGCTGGTGAAGGCGGGCGATGTCGTCGAGAAAGAGCAGTCGCTCGTCACGCTCGAATCCGACAAAGCCACGATGGACGTCCCCAGTTCAGCCGCGGGCACCGTCAAGGAAGTGAAGGTCAAGGTGGGCGACAACGTGTCGGAAGGCTCGTTGATCGTCGTGCTCGAAGGCGGCGCCAATGGCGCTGCTCCCGAAGCGCCCAAGGCCGCGCCGGCCAAGCAGGAAGCCGCTCCGGCTGCTGCGGCGGCGCCCGCTGCCGCGGCGGGCGGCGGCACCGTCGAGGTGAAAGTGCCGGATATCGGCGACTTCACGGATATCCCGGTCATCGAGATCGCGGTGAAGGTCGGCGACAAGGTCGAGAAGGAGCAGTCGCTCATCACGCTCGAATCCGACAAGGCCACGATGGACGTGCCGTCTCCCGCGGCCGGCACCGTCAAGGAACTGAAGGTCAAGCTCGGCGACACTGTTTCGGAGGGCACGCTGATCGTCGTGCTGGAAAGCGGCGGCGGTGCTGCCGCGCCGGTCGCGCCCGCCGCGAAACAGGAAGCGCCAAAGGCCGAAGCGCCGTCCGACGCGCCGGCCAAGCCCGCTCCGCAGAAGGAAGCGCCGTCCGCGCTCGCGCAGGCGCCTGTCATGCCTGCCGGCGACGGCACGCACACGTCGAGCCACGCGTCGCCTTCGGTGCGCAAGTTCGCGCGCGAACTGGGCGTCGATGTGTCGCGCGTCACGGGTTCCGGTCCGAAGGGACGCATCACGCAGGGCGACATCACCGCGTTTGTGAAGGGCGTGATGACAGGCCAGGGCAAGGCGCCGGCGGCAGCGGCTGCGCCGGCTGGCGGTGGCGGCGGCGAACTTGGTTTGCTGCCATGGCCGAAGGTCGATTTCACGAAGTTCGGCCCGGTCGATCCGAAGCCGCTTTCGCGCATCAAGAAGATTTCGGGCGCGAACCTGCATCGCAACTGGGTCATGATCCCGCACGTCACGAACAACGACGAAGCGGACATCACCGAACTCGAAGCGCTGCGCGTGAAGCTGAACAAGGAAAACGAAAAGGCCGGCATCAAGATCACGATGCTCGCGTTCGTCATCAAGGCCGTGGTGTCGGCGCTGAAGAAATTCCCGACCTTCAACGCGAGCCTCGACGGCGACAACCTCGTGTTCAAGCAGTACTACCACGTCGGTTTCGCCGCGGATACGCCGAACGGGCTGATGGTCCCGGTCATCCGCGATTGCGACAAGAAGGGCCTGCTCGACATCGCGAAGGAAATGGCGGACCTGTCGAAGGCGGCGCGCGACGGCAAGCTCAAGCCCGATCAGATGCAAGGCGGCTGCTTCTCGATTTCGTCGCTCGGCGGGATCGGCGGGACGAACTTCACGCCGATCATCAACGCGCCCGAAGTGGCGATTCTCGGGTTGTCGCGCGGCGCGATGAGGCCCGTCTGGGACGGCAAGCAGTTCGTGCCGCGCCTGACGCTGCCGCTTTCGCTCTCGTATGACCATCGCGTCATCGACGGGGCCGAGGCTGCGCGCTTCAACGCGTACTTGTCGGGGATTCTGGCGGATTTCCGTCGGGTGATTCTTTGATCCCGTGCGATGCCGCTTTCACGAGCGGCATCGCCTGTCATCCGCCGACGAAGGAACCGGCCGCTTCGCCTGAAGCCCGGTTCTCTCCGCACAATTCTTAGGGGACAACATGAGTCTCGTCGAACTAAAAGTACCCGATATCGGCGACTTCACTGACGTCGATGTCATCGAAGTCAATATCAAGGCCGGCGACGCCATCGAAAAAGAACAAGGCGTCATCACGCTCGAAACCGACAAGGCCACGATGGAAGTGCCGGCCGACGTCGCGGGCACCATCAAGGAAGTCAAGGTCAAGGCGGGCGACAAGGTCTCGCAGGGCTCGGTCATCGCGATGATCGAGACGGCCGGGGCGGGCGCGGCTGCCGCGCCGGCCGCCAAATCCGCCGAGCCCGCCTCCGCCGCGAAGCCGGCCGCGCCGAAGGCCGCGGGTGGCGGCACGCAGGAAGTGAAGGTGCCGGACATTGGCGACTTCAGCGACATCCCGGTCATCGAAGTGCATGTGAAACCGGGCGATACGGTCGAAAAAGAACAGTCGCTCATCACGCTCGAATCCGACAAGGCGACGATGGACGTGCCGTCGCCGGCTGCCGGCACGGTCAAGGAACTGAAGGTCAAGGTCGGCGACAACGTGTCGGAAGGCGTCGTCATCCTGACGCTCGAAGGCTCGGGCGGCGGCGTGAGCGAAACGCCGGCCAAGCCGCAGAGCGCAGCGCCGCAGCCGGCCGAGAAAGCCGCCGCGCCCGCGCCGAAGGCCGGCAGCTACTCGGGTACCGCCGACATCGAGTGCGACATGCTCGTGCTCGGCGCTGGTCCCGGCGGCTATTCCGCCGCGTTCCGCTCGGCCGACCTCGGCATGAAGACCGTGCTCGTCGAGCGTTACGCGACGCTCGGCGGCGTGTGCCTGAACGTCGGCTGCATTCCGTCGAAGGCGCTCCTGCACACGGCGCTCGTGTTCGACGAAGCCAAGGCGCTCGAACATCACGGCATTACTTTCGGCGCGCCGTCGGTCGATCTCGACAAACTGCGCGGCTTCAAGGAAGGCGTCGTCAAGAAGCTGACGGGCGGCCTCGGAGGCATGGCGAAGGCGCGCAAGGTGCAGGTGGTGACGGGCGTCGGCAACTTCGTCGACCCGAATCACATGGAAGTCGAAACCGCCGACGGCAAGAAGGTCGTGAAGTTCGCGAAGGCGATCATCGCGGCGGGCTCGCAGGCCGTGAAGCTGCCATTCATGCCGGAAGATCCGCGCGTCGTCGATTCGACCGGCGCGCTGGAGCTGCGCCAGATTCCGAAGCGCATGCTGGTGGTGGGCGGCGGGATCATCGGGCTCGAAATGGCGACCGTGTACGCGGCGCTCGGCTCGGAAATCGACGTCGTTGAAATGCTCGACGGCCTGATGACGGGCGCCGACCGCGATCTCGTGAAGGTCTGGGAGAAGTACAACGCGAAGCGCTTCGCGAACGTCATGCTCAAGACCAAGACGACCAAGGCCGAAGCCAAGGCCGACGGCATCTACGTGTCGTTCGAGGGCGAGAAGGCGCCGGCCGATGCGCAGCGCTATGACCTCGTGCTGGTCGCGGTCGGGCGCAGCCCGAACGGCGGCAAGATCAGTGCGGACAAGGCGGGCGTCGCGGTGACGGAGCGCGGCTTCATCAACGTCGACAAGCAGATGCGCACCAACGTCGAGAACATCTACGCGATCGGCGATCTCGTCGGCCAGCCGATGCTCGCGCACAAGGCCGTCCACGAAGGCCACGTCGCGGCGGAAGCGGCGCACGGCGAAAAGGCGTACTTCGACGCGCTGCAGATTCCGTCGGTGGCCTACACCGATCCGGAAGTGGCCTGGGCCGGCAAGACGGAAGACGAGTGCAAGGCGCAGGGCATCAAGTACGGCAAGGCGGTGTTCCCGTGGGCCGCTTCCGGCCGCGCGATCGCCAACGGCCGCGACGAAGGCTTCACGAAGCTGATTTTCGACGAGGAAACGCATCGCGTGATCGGCGGCGGTATCGTCGGGCTGAATGCGGGCGACCTGATCAGCGAAGTGTGTCTCGCGGTCGAGATGGGCGCGGACGCGACGGATATCGGCAAGACGATCCATCCGCATCCGACGCTCGGCGAATCCATCGGCATGGCGGCGGAGCTGTACGAAGGCGTCTGTACCGACCTGCCGCCGCAGCGCAAGAAGTAAGCGGCGGCGGTTGTCGTGAGTGTCGCGACGAGCGGCGCACCCTTTCCCGGGGTGCGCCGTTTTTTTTGTGGCGTGCCTGGTGAGCGACGGTACCTATCCGACAGACGAAAAAAAACCGCGCTCGAATCGAGCGCGGTTTTTCTGGTACCGAGGTCTGCGCAACCGGCGGGCGAACTAGCCAGCCGATCGGTCTTTCACGCAAGAACCTTAGGCAACCGACTTCTTCGCGACGCGCGAAGCTTGTTCCGTCGCTTGTGTAGCAGCCTTCGTGGCGGCCGTAGCGGCTGCGTTGAAGTTGCTTTCAGCGATTTCGACGGCTTGCTTCGTTGCCTTGTGAACCGTTTCGTACGTGGTGTTGGCGGCGGTGATGGCCGACTTCATCACGGCGACAGCCGTTTCCGAACCTGCCGGTGCGTTCTTCGCGACGTTGTCGACGAGCGTCTGCACCTTGCGGTTTTGCTCTTCGTACTGTGCTTCAGCAACACGGGCGAATTCAGCTTGCGTGGCCGATGCGATTTCATACAGGTGACGGCCGTACGACAGAACCTTCTCAGCGACCGGCTGCGTCAGGCTGGCTTGCAGCGAGAGCAGTTCCTGCGCGTCCTTCACCGACAGGGCGCGCTGCGTGTTTTCCTGGCTTTCGGCCAGCGTCGACTTCACGACTTGCAGGTTCAGCTCGACCAGCTTTTCGATGCCTTCAAATGCCTTGTTCGTGAGGCCGAACAGGGTGTCGAAGTTGGCTTTTTGCGCGGCGGCGACTTGCTCGGGGGTCAACAGGGTCATCTCACACTCCTGAAATTCGACCCTTGATCGCGGGTCGTGGTTTTGTGGCGGACACCGGGAATCCGGCTACCGAATGAAGCAACAACTATTGGTGCGTCGCAACATGGAACCCATTTTAGCCAAATTCTGATGGTAGTCAAGTTCTTTTTGTGCGCTGCACAAAAAGAGTAATCATTTGTTTAAACAACGACTTACATGTGAGGTGAGCGGCGTGCTGGATATCCGGGAAAACCCGTATGCACCAAGACAAGACAAGGCGTACAGGACGATTCCGAGCTACGATCGGGCGTCAGAGAAGAGGGTTGGGACTAGATGAGAGCATTCTATAGTGACCGTTTCGTGTTGCCCTTACCTGGCGGTCACCGCTTTCCTATGCAGAAATATCGCCTGCTGCGCGAACGTGTCGCAGCGGAGTTGCGCGATGTCGCGCTGCACGAAGCGCCGATCGCCAGCGACACCGAACTCACACGCATACATTGCGCGGGCTATGTCGAACGGGTCGCGACCGGAGCGCTCGATGTGCGCGAGCAGCGCGAAATCGGTTTTCCGTGGTCGCCTGAAATGGTGGAGCGTTCACGCCGCTCGGTCGGCGCGACGATCGCCGCGTGCCGCGCCGCGTGCGTCGACGGCTTCGCGGTAAATCTCGCCGGCGGCACGCATCATTCGTATGCGGCGCACGGCGCGGGCTTTTGCGTGTTCAACGACGCCGCCGTCGCCGCCCGCGCCATGCAGGCCGAAGCGCGCGAGAAGGGCGGCAAAGGGGCGCGTGCACAGATCGCGATCGTCGATCTCGATGTGCATCAGGGCAACGGCACCGCCGCGATTTTCCGCGACGACCCGAGCGTGTTCACGCTCTCGCTACATGGCGAATCGAACTATCCGTTCGCCAAGGAGGCGAGCGATCTCGACGTGGCGCTGCCCGACGGCTGCGACGACGACACCTACGCCGACGCGCTTTCGCGCGCGCTTGCGACGATGTTCGAACGCTGCGAGCCTGCGCTGATCATCTACCTAGCGGGCGCCGATCCGCACAAGGGCGACCGGCTGGGCCGCCTGGCGCTGAGCCTGGACGGCCTAGCGCGCCGCGACCGCCTCGTCTTCGACGCCGCCGTGGCGCGTGAGCTGCCGGTCGCGATCACGATGGCGGGCGGTTATGGCCGCGATATCGACGATACGGTCGATGTTCACTTGCAGACGATCCAGCTTGCGGCGGCGGCCTGCTCACGGCGCCAGAGGCAGCAAAATCCGAGCGCAGCACTTTTTTAGGATGCCGCCGTAAACCTAAATTGTTCAAGGAACGTTAACATTTGGACTTAGTCGAAACGCGCGTTGCCGAACGGCAACAGGCGTTCCAGCCGTTTCGCGTCGACCGGTTCCGGTTGCGCGATCGACGGCTCCGGGCACAAAAAAGTCGACATTCCCCTCAAGTTGCAGAATTAATTGCCGATAGGCAGGGAAGGCCCCGGCGGGTGCCGGGCGATCGGTGCAAAGTTTTCCGAACAACGATCGTTTTTGGCGATCAAAATGCTAAACGTTATTGGCTTTTTGCAATCGAGGTTTACAACTCGGTTTAAAGAGCGTCGATAAGTGCTTAATATTGCTTAAATTTCGCAGCTTTACTACACTTGCGGTACTCTCTCGCCGCCCCAGAACAGAACACTAATGAAAACCGAAATGTTTTCGCCGCTAAAGGTGATGCAAGGCGTGGCGCTCCGAACGGCCGTGTCGGTCGCGGTATCCATCGCGGTTGCGACATCCTTCGCGGCCATGCCCGGCGAAGCCTTCGCAAAAACCACCACGGCGTCCAAGACGGCCGCCAAGAAATCCACGCAATCCGAATCTGCCGCCGCAACGCCCCGGGCGAAGAAGTCCGCGAAGACCGCCAAGGCTGCACCGGCCGCGAAGTCCGCCAAAGTCGCCGCTGCGGACGACGACGATGACGCGCCCCGCGCGTCGCGCAAGCGTCGCGTGAACTACCGGATGGACCCGCACGGCCGCCGCAGCGCGGTGCACGCCGTCGCGTTCCAGCCGCGCACGCCGAGCGTCGGCCAGGCGTTCGGGCTGCACGAAACGCCGGACACCCTTGCGCTGCGTTCGAGCGTCGCCTATGTGGTCGACCAGAACACGCAGGAAATGCTGTTCGACAAGAACTCGCGCGCAGTCGTGCCGATCGCGTCGATCACGAAGCTGATGACGGCCATGGTCGTGCTCGATTCGCACGCCGCGCTCAACGAAGAACTCCAGGTCACGGACGAAGATCGTGACTACGAGAAGTACACGGGCTCGCGGCTCGCGGTCGGCTCGGTGCTCAATCGCGAAGACATGCTGCACATCGCGCTGATGGCGTCGGAGAATCGCGCAGCCGCCGCGCTGTCGCGCTACTACGCGAACGGCCGTCCGGGCTTCATCGCCGCGATGAATGCGAAGGCGAAGTCACTCGGCATGATGGACACGCACTTCGAGAATTCCACGGGTCTGACGAGCCAGAACGTGTCGAGCGCTCGCGACCTCGTGAAGATGGTCAACGCGGCGTACCAGTATCCGCTGATCCGCAAGTTCTCGACCGACACCAGCTACGACGTGTTCACGGGCAAGCGCAATATCGCCTACCGAAGCACGAACGCACTGATCCGCAATCCGTCGTGGGACATCGGCCTGCAGAAGACGGGTTTCATCAACGAAGCGGGCGAGTGCCTCGTGATGCAGGCGACCATCAACGGCCGGCCGGTCGTGATGGTGTTGCTCGATTCGTCGGGCAAGTATTCGCGTTTCGCCGACGCGGGCCGTCTGCGCTCGTATCTCGATACGGCTGGCGAGCCGCGCATCACCAGCGCGGACGCGGGCGGCGGCGGGACCTGATTTCCCGCAGCAGCCAGAAAAAAACCGGATTCATCGCGAGATGAATCCGGTTTTGTTTTTGGTCGCCGCGTTTGCGGTTCTGTCTGTCAGCGATGCGGCTGTGGCTGCGCCGCTTGAGTCGCTTCCGCGTGATAGCCGAGCGAGCGCGAAATTTCGAGCGCCGTATGGCTCAGTTGCTTGAGCCATGCATCCTGAAGACGGTCAGCGGGCGCCGAGAGCGACAATCCCGCGACCAGCCGCCCCGTATCGTCGTAGATGCCGGCGGCGATGCAGCGCACGCCCAGCTCCAGTTCCTCGTTGTCGCGCGCGCACGCCTGCTGGCGCACGAAGGTCAGTTCGCGCTCGAGCTTGGCAAGATCCGTGATGCTGTTCTGCGTATGCCCCGACAGGCCCGTGCGCGTGGCGTAGGCGCGTACGCGCGACGCTTCGTCGGCGGCGAGAAAGAGTTTGCCGACCGAAGTCAGATGCAGCGGCGCCCGGCCGCCGATCGCCCGCACCACCTGCATGCCCGAGCGCTCGGAATACGCGCGCTCGATATACACGATCTCGTCGCCCTGACGCACCGAGAGATTGACCGTCTGGCCCGTCTGGCGGTGCAGTTCGCGCATCGGCGGCATCGCGGCTTCGCGCACCGACAGGCGCGCCTTCACCAGATTGCCGAGTTCGAGCAGCCGCATGCCGAGCCGGTACGTACCCGGGTCCGACCGGTCGACGAGCCGGCACAGCACCATGTCGTTCAGGATGCGGTGCGCCGTCGACGGATGCAGCGCCGTGCTCTGGGCAAGTTCCTTCAGGCTGACGGGATCGGTGTGCGCGGCGAGGGCATCGAGAAGCTTCATCATGCGCTCGATGACCTGGATGGACGTTTTGGATTCCGGGTTCGTATCGCTCATCGTGGAAAATCGGTTGACGCGTCAAACAGCGGAACCGCAATTGTATCTCGTAATGTGAAAAAGATGTGCGCCACCGGTCTTACCCTTTTAATCGGCGGGCGCCCGCGCGTGTAGATTAATCGCAGATAATCGGGGACGTTTTCCGTACGAGTCGAAAAGAGGAAGTCCCCATGCGAGTCGGTTTGTTCGTTACCTGTCTCATCGACCTGATGCGGCCGGAGATCGGTTTTTCCGTCATCAAGCTGATCGAAAATGCCGGATTCGAGGTCGTCGTGCCGCCCGCGCAGACCTGCTGCGGCCAGCCGGCCTATAACTCCGGCGACCGTCCGCTCGCGCGCGATCTCGCCGAAAAGACGCTGCGCGAGTTCGAGCAGTTCGACTATGTGGTGGTGCCATCGGGCTCGTGCGGCGGGATGATCCGCGCGCATTACGGCGACCTCTTTCGCGACGATCCCGAACTGATGAATCGCTACGGGCGCCTGCAACCGCGCGTGTTCGAACTGACCGATTTCCTCGTGACGGTCGCGAAGGCGCGCATCGAGCCGGGCGTGTTCGAGGGCGCCGTGACGTATCACGACTCGTGCTCGGGCCTGCGCGAACTCGGCGTGAAGGCGCAGCCGCGCGCGCTGCTCGCGCAGGCGGGCGTGCCGGTCACGGAGATGAAGGGCTGCGAGCACTGCTGCGGCTTCGGCGGCACGTTCGCGGTGAAGTACGGTGACATCTCGACGGCCATCGTCGACGAAAAGTGCGCCAACATTCGCGAGAGCGGCGTGAACGCCGTCGTGCTCGGCGACCTCGGCTGCATGCTCAATATCGAAGGACGCCTGCGCCGCACTGGCGACACCGCGACACGCGTCCTGCATATCGCGCAAGTCCTCGCGGGCGACGCCTGACCGCCAACCGGAGCCGCCATGCAAGTCCAGACTATGCAGTTCAAGGCGCGCGCGGGCAGCAAGCTCGCCGACGAACGCCTGCAACAGAACCTGACCAAGCTGTCGACGAAATTCGTCAGCGCCCGCGCGAGCGCGATCACTGCGATCGACTTCGAAGCCACGCGCGCCGCGTTAAAAGAGCGTCGCAACCGCGCTCTGGAAAACCTCGACGTTTGGCTCGAAACTTTCGAGCGCGAAGCGACCCGCCGCGGCGCGACGGTGCTCTACGCGGAATCGACGCAGGACGCGGCGCGGCTCGTCGCGGACATCGCGCGCAAGCACGACGTCAGGAAGGTGATCAAGACGAAGTCGATGGTGTCGGAGGAAATGCAACTGAACCGCGTGCTCGGCGAGATGGGCGTGCAGTCGATCGAAACGGACCTCGGCGAATACATCCTCCAGATCAACGACAACGAACCGCCGAGCCACATCATTGCGCCCGTCGTCCACAAGGACAAGGAGGAGATCGCCGATCTCTTTGCGAAGACGCATCACAAGCCGCGCCTGACCGAGATTCCCGACATGACGCGTGAGGCGCGGGAGGTGCTGCGGCCGCACTTCATGTCGGCGGACATGGGCGTGACGGGCGGCAATTTCGTGATCGCGGAGACGGGATCGGTCGCGGTCGTGACCAACGAAGGCAACGAAGGCATGTGCACGGTGATGCCGCGCGTGCACGTGGCCGTGACGGGCATCGAAAAGGTGCTGCCGACGCTCGAAGACCTCGCCACCGCGATGCGCCTCTTGCCGCGCTCGGCAACCGGGCAGACGATGTCGAACTACTTCTCGCTCCTGACCGGACCGCGCGCGCCAGGAGAACTCGACGGGCCCGAGCATATGTATTTCGTGCTCGTTGATGGCGGGCGTACCGGGCTCATCGGCGGGGAATTCCAGGAGATGCTGCGCTGCATCCGCTGCGGCGCGTGCATGAATCACTGCCCGGTGTATCAGAAGATCGGCGGGCATGCGTATGGATGGGTGTATCCGGGACCGATGGGGTCGGTGCTGACGCCGGCTTATATCGGCATCGATCGCGCGCTCGATCTGCCGCAGGCCGCGACGCTTTGCGGTGAGTGCAACAGCGTCTGTCCGGTTGGAATCCCGCTGTCGGACCTGCTGCGCAAGCTGCGCGAGAAGCAGGTGGAGCGGCGTCTGAGGCCTTGGCGTGAACGCGCGGCGCTGTCTGTCTGGGGCTTCCTGGCGCTGCATCCCGACTGGTATGCGCTCTTCACGAAGCTGTCGGTGCGCATTCTCGAGCGCATGGGCGGGAGCCGCAAAGCGATCACGCGGATGCCGCTCGGCGGCGGCTGGACCAATACCCGCGATATGCCCGCCCCTGTCGGGCGGACGTTTCGCGAACTCTATAAAGCGCAGCGATCGCATATCGGTTGATCCGGCATCGCATCCAACGAAAAAGCCGCGCGAATCCGAAAGGACTCACGCGGCCTTTTATTGCGTGCGTCTGCTTGGGCGCTGCCTCAACCGCCGAACGGTCCCAAACTCTGACGCGGCGGAGGTCCGCTGCGGCTGCCGCCCTGATTGCCCGACGGAGCGGGCGCCACGGTCGGCCGGCTCGGCGCTGCTCCGCCAACCGCGACCGGCGGCGGATGTCCGCCACCTCCGCCTGCCTGCGGTCCGCCCTGTCCACCGTGATTTCCGCCGCCACCGCCACCGCCACCACCTGCCTGCTGTCCCGGCGGCGGTCCGTTGTGTCCGCCGTGCCCGCCGCCTTCCCCTTGCGGCCGACCTTGCCAGGCACCCGACGGATGCCGGTAGCCGGGGCCATCGTCCCAATATCGACGCGGCGGCGGGCCGTAGTAACCCGGGCCGTAGTAGCTTCCGCCGCCGACATACACGCCGGACTGCACGACCGGGCCGCCATAACCATAGGCGCCATAACCTGGGTCGTACCCGGCGGGATAACCGCCGCCGTAAGCGGGCGTACCGTCCGGATAGACCGCACACCCGGCGACGAGCGCCGACGAAGCGATGACGATTCCTGCGACTGCGAGTTTCATGATGTTGGCAAAACCGTTGACCGATTACTAATCAGACACCGCGCCGGCGCGGGTGTCCCCGAAAACTTTGTAAGCCTTTATAACTGGCGGTGGAATTATCCACACATCGCGCACGGTGATACGTCTTATTGCTTTTCGCGCAACAAACCTTTGCTTTTAAGTGTCTTTATGAGATAAGGGCAAACCCGTAGACTTCTACCTGTCGAAAAGTGGGCCTGTTGCCCGCGCGACATCGAAGCAGGGGTGCTCAATGAAAAAGACAATATCGACCTACTGGCCTGTCGCGATCCTCGTTCCGATCGTTCTTGCCGTCTATCTTCACGCCGCGAACAGCGGCCATGCCGACGCCACGCCCGGCGAACTGGCGAGCAGCGCGAACGTAAGCGCGGAACTCGCGCGCGCGGTGTCCTTCGGGTACGTCGAACCGGACGGCATGTGGAGCCCCGCTGGTGCATCGCCCGACGATGCGGCGCCGTCGCCGCGCGTGCTCTGACCTGCGTTTTTAAGCGCGTTCCGATGGCGCTGCCCGTTGTATCGGGCGCTTTTTTCCTGCTCTTTGTATAATTCGCGAGAATTTGCGAAAGCGGCGGGCGGTTGCGCGCGCCGGTTAAATCCCGCTCAACCCCACGCCGCCTCCCAACGATGAACTCGATCGCCGTCTGCTTCGTGTGTCTCGGCAACATTTGCCGCTCGCCGAGCGCCGAGGCCGTGATGCTGCATCGCGTGGCGCAGGCTAAGCTTGCGGACCGCATCGTCGTCGATTCGGCCGGCACCGGCGACTGGCACATCGGCCAGCCGCCCGACGAGCGCGCGCAGCGCGCGGCCAAACGGCGCGGCTACGACCTTTCGCCGTTGCGGGGACGCCAGATCGCGGCCGCCGACTTCGCGCGCTTCGACCTCCTGATCGCGATGGACGACGCCAACGCCGCCGCGCTGACGGAAGTCTGCCCGCCGGAGCATCGCGACAAGATTCGTCTGTTGATGGAATTCGCGACGCGCGACGACAGCCGCGTGGTCGTAGATCCGTATTTCGGTGACGACGACGGCTTCGAGCGCGTGCTGGATCAGTGCGAGGACGCCTGCGAAGGGCTCTTGAAGGCGCTGCGCACGCAACTCGTGGTCTAGAGCGCCGCCCCCAGGACGGTCGCCGGTCCTTAAGTAAATTCCTATAGATTTTCCGGCGGGGATACTTGACTAAATCTGTAGGCTATTTATACTGGACGAAAATCCTCAAGTATTAGCGGTAGCCCCCAAATTATGAGACTCACCACGAAAGGCCGTTTCGCCGTCACGGCGATGATCGACCTGGCATTGCGCCAGGAGCAGGGCCCGGTGACGCTGGCCGGCATCAGCCAGCGCCAGCGCATCTCGCTTTCCTACCTCGAGCAGTTGTTCGGCAAGCTGCGCCGGCACGAGATCGTCGAATCGGTCCGCGGGCCGGGCGGCGGCTACAACCTCGCGCGCCGCGCGGAGAACGTGACGGTGGCGGACATCATCATCGCGGTGGACGAGCCGATCGACGCCACGCAGTGCGGCGGCAAGGGCACCTGCGAAGGTACGAAGCAGCACGACGGCCACTGCATGACCCACGAACTCTGGGCGACGCTCAACCAGAAAATGGTCGAGTACCTCGATTCGGTGTCGCTCAAGGATCTCGTCGACCAGCAGCGGGCCCGTGAAGGATCGCCGGCGGTGCTGCGCGACCGGCGCGCCGAGTCGGCGGGCGTCGATGCGGCGCGCGTGGTGCCGAAGGGACCGAATTCCGTTTTCAACCTGGCGGGCTGACGTTTCCAGCGCGCGCCTTGAGCACTTCGAGCGCAGCGCGGACGTCGAGAACAACGCCATTTGACCGTTTTACCCGGAGCGACTGATGAACAACGATATTCCCCACCTGCCCATTTACATGGATTACAGCGCGACGACCCCCGTCGATCCGCGCGTGGTGGACAAGATGATTCCGTATCTGCGCGAGCAGTTCGGCAATCCGGCGTCGCGCAGCCACCAGTATGGCTGGGACGCGGAGCGGGCGGTCGAGGAAGCGCGCGAGAACGTCGCCGCGCTGGTGAACTGCGATCCGCGCGAAATCATCTGGACGTCGGGCGCAACCGAGTCGGACAACCTCGCGATCAAGGGCGCCGCGCACTTCTACAAAAGCAAGGGAAAGCACCTCATCACGGTGAAGACCGAGCATAAGGCCGTGCTCGACACGATGCGCGAACTCGAGCGCGAAGGCTTCGAAGTCACGTATCTCGACGTGAAGGATGACGGCCTGATCGATCTCGACAAGCTCCAGGCTGCGATCCGCCCGGACACGATCCTCGTCTCGGTGATGAGCGTGAACAACGAGATCGGCGTGATTCAGGACATCGAGGCGATCGGCGAGATCATGCGTGCGAAGGGCATCATTTTCCACGTCGACGCGGCGCAGGCCACCGGCAAGATCGCAATCGACCTGCAGAAGCTCAAGGTCGACCTGATGTCGTTCTCGGCGCACAAGACGTACGGCCCGAAGGGCATCGGCGCGCTGTACGTGCGTCGCAAGCCGCGCGTGCGCATCGAAGCGCAGATGCACGGTGGCGGCCACGAGCGCGGCATGCGCTCGGGCACGCTCGCGACGCATCAGATCGTCGGCATGGGCGAGGCGTTCCGCATCGCACGCGAAGAAATGGCGACCGAGAACGAGCGCATCCGCATGCTGCGCGACCGCCTGCTGAAGGGCCTGCAGGATATCGAAGAGGTGTACGTCAACGGCGACATGGAACGCCGCGTGCCGCACAACCTGAACATCAGCTTCAACTTCGTCGAAGGCGAGTCACTGATCATGGCGGTGAAGGATGTCGCGGTGTCGTCGGGTTCGGCTTGCACGTCGGCGTCGCTTGAGCCGTCGTATGTGCTGCGCGCGCTCGGCCGCAACGACGAACTCGCGCACAGCTCGATTCGCTTCACAGTTGGTCGCTTCACGACCGAGCAGGACGTCGACTACGTGATCAACCTGCTGAAGAGCAAGATCGCCAAGTTGCGCGATTTGTCGCCGCTCTGGGAAATGCACAAGGATGGCATCGATATCTCGACCATCCATTGGGCCGCGCACTAAGCGCCCCGGATCACGACGGAATCGACGACCACACACGGAATACGAAAGGAGTTTCAATCATGGCATACAGCGACAAGGTTCTGGACCACTACGAAAACCCGCGCAATGTCGGCTCGTTCGGCAAGGACGACGACACGGTCGGCACCGGCATGGTCGGCGCCCCGGCTTGCGGCGACGTGATGAAGCTGCAGATCCGCGTGGGCGCGGACGGCGTGATCGAAGATGCGAAGTTCAAGACGTACGGCTGCGGCTCGGCCATTGCCTCCAGCTCGCTCGTGACCGAGTGGGTGAAGGGCAAGACGCTCGACCAGGCGCTGACGATCAAGAACACGCATATCGCGGAAGAACTCGCGCTGCCGCCGGTGAAGATCCACTGCTCGATCCTCGCGGAAGACGCGATCAAGGCAGCGGTCGCCGACTACAAGCAGCGTCACGGCGCGGTGGCTCCGGCAGCAGCGGAAGCCGAAGCGAAGCAGCACGCGGCGTAACGAGCGGACGGACGCGCCCGACAGGGTCGCGCCCCTGATTTTCGATGCAGAGCAAGGCCGCAGTTTGCGACCGCCGGATCTGAACAGGCTTCGAGCGGACGAGCAGCTGCGGGAACGAGAGACTATGGCAATCACGTTGACCGAAAAAGCGGCACAGCACGTGCACAAGTATCTGACGCGACGCGGCAAGGGCGTCGGCCTGCGCTTGGGCGTTCGTACGACGGGCTGCTCGGGCCTTGCGTACAAGCTCGAGTACGTCGACGAGCTTTCGCCGGAAGATCAGGTGTTCGAGTCGGCGGGCGTGAAGATCATCATCGATCCGAAAAGCCTCGCCTATCTCGACGGCACCGAACTCGACTTCGCTCGCGAAGGATTGAATGAAGGCTTTCGCTTCAACAATCCGAACGCGAAGGACGAGTGCGGCTGCGGCGAGTCGTTCCGGGTTTGACGCCGGGAGTACCGGCCAGAGAGGCGGCGCGTGCCGCCTTTTTCTTTCGTGCTTCCGCTTATTGCATTTGCTTCACCTGACCCATCATGGCCACGCTCAACGACAGCCACTTCGACCTGTTCCATCTCCCGCCGACCTTCTCCGTCGACCAGCCGTCGCTCGACGACGCGTATCGCACGGTACAGGCGCAGGTGCATCCCGACCGCTTCGCGGCGGCCGGCGACGCGCAGCGGCGCATCGCGATGCAATGGGCGACGCGCACGAACGAGGCATACCAGACGCTGCGCGATCCGTTGAAGCGCGCGCGCTACATGCTGTCGCTGCGCGGCGTCGATGTCGACGCGGCGAACAACACCGCGATGGAGCCTGCGTTCCTGATGCAGCAGATGGAATGGCGCGAGAACATCGAGGACGCGGCGGATGCGAAGAATCTCGGCGCGCTCGAAGCGCTGCTCGACGAGTTGCGCGACGAAGAGCGCCAGCGCTTTTACAAGCTCGCGGCGCTGATCGACAGCCACGCGGATCAGGCGGCGGGCGAAGCCGTACGCCAGCTGATGTTCATCGAGCGCGTGGCGAGCGAAATCGGCGCGCAGATCGAGAAGCTGGAACACGCATAAAAGCGAAGCACCCACGCGCGCATAACCCCCACTAGAACAACGATGGCTTTACTGCAAATCTCAGAACCCGGCATGGCGCCCGCGCCGCATCAGCGACGCGTGGCGATCGGCATCGATCTCGGCACGACCAACTCGCTGGTCGCCGCCGTGCGCAACAGCGTGCCCGAAGTGCTGCCCGACGAAGACGGCCACATGCTGCTGCCGTCTGTCGTGCGCTATCTCGAAAAGGGCGGGCGGCGCATCGGCCGGGTCGCAAAGGAAGAAGCGGCGCTCGATCCGCGCAACACGATCGTGTCGGTGAAGCGCTTCATGGGGCGCGGCAAGAGCGAAGTGGAAGGGGCGGAAAACGCGCCCTACGATTTCATCGATGCGCCGGGCATGGTGCAGATCCGCACCATCGACGGCGTGAAGAGCCCGGTCGAAGTGTCGGCGGAGATTCTCGCGACGCTGCGTTATCGCGCGGAAGACACGCTCGGCGAGGACCTCGTCGGCGCGGTGATCACGGTGCCCGCCTATTTCGACGAAGCCCAGCGCCAGGCGACCAAGGACGCCGCGCGCCTCGCGGGCCTGAACGTCCTGCGCCTCCTGAACGAGCCGACTGCGGCGGCCATCGCCTACGGTCTGGATAACGCGTCCGAAGGCCTGTACGCCGTCTACGACCTCGGCGGCGGAACGTTCGACCTGTCGATCCTGAAGCTCACGAAGGGTGTGTTCGAAGTGCTCGCGGCGGGTGGCGACTCCGCGCTCGGCGGCGACGACTTCGACCACGCGCTGTATCGCCATGTGGTCGCGGAGGCCGGCATTGAAATCGGCACGCCCGAGGACGTGCGCCTCCTGCTCGATCGCGTGCGGACGGCGAAGGAAGCGCTTTCCGATACGCCGGAAGCACGCATCGACGTAACGCTTTCGAGCGGCAAGTCGATCGACGTGACGATCACCGAAGCGCAATTTGCGACGCTCACCGAAGCGCTCGTCGCGCGCACGCTCACGCCGACCCGCAAAGCGCTGCGCGACGCGAAGGTGGCGCCGGCCGACATCAAGGGCGTGGTGCTGGTCGGCGGGGCGACGCGCATGCCGGTGATCCGGCGCGCCGTCGAACAGTATTTCGGCCAGCCGCCGCTCATCAATCTCGACCCGGATCAGGTCGTCGCGCTGGGCGCTGCGATCCAGGCGGACCTGCTCGCCGGCAATCGCCGCGGCGACGGCGACGACTGGCTGCTGCTCGACGTGATTCCGCTCTCGCTTGGCGTCGAGACAATGGGCGGCCTGACCGAGAAGATCATCCCGCGCAATTCGACGATTCCCGTCGCGCGCGCGCAGGATTTCACGACTTTCAAGGACGGCCAGACCGCGATGGCGATTCACGTCGTGCAGGGCGAGCGCGAGCTTGTCGCCGACTGCCGGTCGCTGGCGCGCTTCGAGCTGCGTGGCATTCCGCCGATGGCGGCGGGCGCCGCGCGCATCCGCGTGACGTATCAGGTCGACGCGGACGGCCTTCTGTCCGTGTTCGCGCGCGAACAGGAATCGGGCGTGGAGGCGTCGGTGGTGGTGAAGCCGTCGTACGGTCTTGCCGACGACGACATCGCGCGCATGCTCGAAGAGAGCTTTACCACGGCCGAGACGGACATGCGCGCCCGTGCGCTGCGCGAGGCGCAGGTGGAAGCCGAGCGTCTCGTCGAAGCAACGCAGGCCGCGCTCGCCGCCGATCCGGAACTCCTCGACGACACCGAACGCGCCGAGATCGACGCACTCGTCACGGAACTGGCCGCGATTGCGCGGGGCGACGACCACGATGCGATCGAGACCGCGACCAAGGCGCTCTCGGAGGCGACCGACGAATTCGCCGCGCGCCGGATGAACAAGAGCATTCGCCGCGCGCTCGCGGGCCGCAAGCTTGACGACGTCTGATCGAACCATCGAATCTACGGAAAGACTCATGCCTCAAATCGTTGTACTGCCTCATGTGGAACTGTGCCCGGACGGCGCGGTGATCGACGCCGACCTGAGCAAAAGCATCTGCGACAACCTGCTGGATCACGGCATCGAGATCGAGCATGCCTGCGAGAAGTCGTGCGCGTGCACGACGTGCCACGTGATCATCCGCGAGGGCTTCAACGCGCTCACGCCGTCGGAAGAAGACGAGGACGATCTGCTCGACAAGGCCTGGGGCCTCGAGCCGACATCGCGGTTATCATGTCAGGCGATGGTGCCGGCCAAAGAGGATCTGGTGGTTGAGATCCCGCGCTACTCCATCAATCACGCAAAGGAAAATCACTGACAGGAGCGCTTGCCATGAAGTGGACGGACACGCAGGAGATCGCGATGGCATTGACCGACGCGCATCAGGAAATAGATCCCCAATATGTGCGTTTCACGGACCTGCATCGCTGGATTACCGAGCTGGAAGGCTTCGACGACGATCCGTCGAAGTCGAATGAAAAGATTCTCGAAGCGATTCAGGCTGCGTGGATCGAAGACGCGGATTATTGAGCGCTCGCAGTGCGCGCATGATTTCCGCGGCGCAGCAGGCAAAGCAAAACAAAACGGCGATTCCGCGAGGAACCGCCGTTTTGTTTTTGTGCTCTCTTCTCGACGAGAGCAGCCGGATCAGCCCGCGGAGAGCGTGCCGTTGCGCACGCGGACCGGCTGGCCTTGTTGGAACGGCGGCGGCTCGCGATACGTGAACGTGCGGTACTTACCATTCTCCATTCGCACGCGAACGGTGTAGTCGGTCTCGCTGCGGATGTGCTTCTCGACCGAATTGCCGGCGAGGCCGCCGCCGAGCGCGCCGAGGAGAGTCATCGCGGTGCGGCCGCCGCCGTTGCCGAACTGATTGCCTACGACACCGCCCGCCACCGCACCTCCAACCGCGCCGATGCCGGTACCGTGGCCTTCATGCTTGACGGCCGTGATCGATTCGACGGTTCCACAGGTCGAGCAGTACGCCGGCTTTTGCGCGTAGGACGGCTGGGGCGGAGCAGCGGGTTGCGCGGGCGGTTGTTGAGCCAGTTGCTGCTGTTGTTGCGCCGCGGCTTGCTGCGCTGCGGCCTGCTGTTGAGCTTGCTGCTGGGCCTGCTGTTGCTCGGCGGCTCGCTGGGCCGCCTGCTGTTGAGCCGCAGTCTGCTGCTGAGCCGCTTGCTGCTGGGCGGCAGCCGCGCTCGGAGACGCCGAATCGACGACGGGTTGCGGCGCGACCGCGGCTGTCTGCGTTTGCCCGTTCTGCGCGAGATTGCTCGACGCCTTGGGGAAGATCCCGGTGATAGCAGCCGTCGCCGCGAGACTCGCGACAATGACCGCGCCCGCCGCCGTCGCGATGAGCGGGTGCAGGCGTCGCGGTTGCGACGCACCGGTCGTGGTGAGCTTGTCGTTCATGTCAGCCATGTTGAACCTCCGCTTCGAGGCGCGTTATTCATGAGACGTAGTTTCGCGGAAAACGCTCCCGCACGCATTTCAATCTGTAACAGAAACTGACGCTCGTTCCCGCGATTCAAGCACTTTCAGTGCCAGAACAGGGGCGCTCCACGATGCTCCGGAACATCGCGATGCACATGGCCGGCAAGCTTTTACCGATGGTTACACTCGTTGCGGATGAATAAACGCGCACCGTGCGGTGCGCGTTTTTTTCAATGACTTAGCCGCAAGTAACTCAGTCTTCGCGACGCAGATGCGGAAACAGGATCACGTCGCGGATGCTCGGGCTGTCGGTGAGCAGCATCACCAGACGGTCGATACCGATGCCGCAGCCGCCCGTCGGCGGCATGCCGTATTCGAGCGCGCGGATATAGTCGGCGTCGTAATACATCGCTTCCTCGTCGCCGGCGTCTTTCTGGTCGACCTGCTTCTGGAAGCGCGCCGCCTGGTCTTCCGGATCGTTCAGCTCGGAGAAGCCGTTCGCGATCTCGCGGCCGGTGATGAACAACTCGAAGCGCTCGGTGATGCCGTCAACCTTGTCCGACGCGCGGGCGAGCGGCGACACTTCGATCGGATAATCGATGATGAAGGTCGGCTCCCACAATTGCGACTCGGCGGTTTCCTCGAAGAGCGCCAGTTGCAGCGAGCCGACGCCCGCGTTGAGAAACGCCGGCTGCGCCGTGTCGACACCGAATTTTTTCAGTTCGGTGCGCAGGAATGCGGCGTCTGCGAGTTGCTCGGTCGTGTATTGCGGCGCGTATTTCTGGATGGCCTGCACGATTGTCAGGCGATGGAACGGCTTGCCGAGATCCAGTTCGCGGCCCTGATACGTGATTGCCGCCGTGCCGCGCGCGTCGATGGCAGCCTGGCGGATCAACTGCTCGGTGAAGTCCATCAGCCACTGATAATCCGTGTAGGCGGCGTAGAACTCCATCATCGTGAATTCCGGATTGTGGCGCGGCGACACGCCCTCGTTACGGAAATTCCGGTTGATTTCGAACACGCGCTCGAAGCCGCCGACGATCAGCCGCTTCAGGTAAAGCTCCGGCGCGATGCGCAGGAACATCTGCATGTCGAGTGCGTTGTGATGCGTGACGAAAGGCTTGGCCGCCGCGCCGCCGGGAATCGGGTGCAACATCGGCGTTTCGACTTCCATGAAGTTCGCCTGAGCCATGAAATTGCGGATCGACGTGAACGCCTTCGTGCGCGCGATGAACGTCTGACGCGCTTCCGGCGTCACGATCAGATCGACATAGCGCTGGCGATAGCGCATTTCCTGGTCGGACAAGCCGTGGAACTTGTCCGGCAGCGGGCGCAGCGCCTTCGAAAGCAGCCGCAGTTCCGTGCAGCGCACCGACAGTTCGCCCTTGTTGGTGCGAAAGAGCACGCCCTTCGCCGCGACGATGTCGCCCAGGTCCCACTTCTTGAAGGCGTCGTAGACTTCGGCGCCGACGTCGGCCGGGGTGATGAAGAACTGGATCTGGCCGCTGCCGTCCTGCACGGTCGCGAAGCTCGCCTTGCCCATCACGCGCTTCAACATCATCCGGCCGGCGAGCGCCACTTGCAGCGGATTCGCTTCGAGCGCTTCCTTGTCGGTCTGCGCGTATTCGGCTTGCAGCGCGGCGGCGTGATGCGTCGGACGAAAGTCGTTCGGGTAGGCGATGCCTTGCTCGCGCAGCGCGCGCAGCTTCTCGCGGCGTTCGGCGACGATCTGGTTCTCTTCCAGTTCGGGAGCGGCGCTCGTCTGGGTCGGTTCGGTCATGGTGATTTGGCTTTGATTTCGGTTGGGCGACAAGCGCGGCATGGCGCGAGCCGGGCAGTGCGCCTCTCGGAAAACGATGCGGCGCGGCTTCGTGAAAAGCCGCGCCGTTCGCGCTTACACGCCCTGTTTCAGGCTGGCGCTGATGAAGTCGTCGAGGTCGCCGTCGAGCACGGCCTTCGTGTTGCTGATTTCGACGTTGGTGCGCAGATCCTTGATGCGGCTGTTGTCGAGCACGTAGGAGCGGATCTGATGGCCCCAGCCCACGTCCGACTTGCCCGCTTCGAGCTTGTCCTGCTCCGACTGGCGCTTGCGCATTTCCGCTTCGTAGAGGCGCGATTTCAGCATCGCCATGGCCTCGGCGCGGTTGCGGTGCTGCGAGCGGTCGTTCTGGCACTGCACGACGATGCCGCTCGGCGTGTGCGTGATCCGCACGGCCGAATCGGTCTTGTTGATGTGCTGGCCGCCCGCGCCCGAAGCGCGGAACGTGTCGATGCGCAGGTCGGCGGGATTGACGTCGATTTCGAACGAATCGTCGATTTCCGGGTACACGAACACCGACGAGAACGACGTGTGCCGTCCGCCCGACGAATCGAACGGCGACTTGCGCACGAGGCGGTGGATGCCGGTTTCGGTGCGCAGGTAGCCGTACGCGTATTCGCCTTCGACCTTGATCGTCGCGCTCTTGATGCCGGCGATGTCGCCTTCGGATTCTTCGAGCACTTCGGTCTTGAAGCCCTTGCGCTCTGAGTAGCGCAAATACTGGCGCAGCAGCATGGCAGCCCAGTCGCACGCTTCGGTGCCGCCGGCGCCGGCCTGGATATCGATGAAGCAGTTGTTCGGATCGGCCGGATTCGCGAACATCCGGCGGAACTCCATGTCCTCGACGCGCGCCTGCAGCGACGCGGCGTCGGCTTCGCAGGCGACGAGCGTTTCTTCGTCGTTTTCCTCGCGGGCCATGTCGAAGAGGTCCTGCGTGTCGCGCAGGTCGTTATCGAGGTCGGTAAGCGTCGTGACGACGCCGTCGAGCAGCTTCTTTTCCCGGCCGAGCGCCTGGGCGTTCTTCGAGTCGTTCCAGACGTTCGGGTCTTCGAGGACCCGGTTGACTTCGTCTAGACGCTGGGCTTTCGCGTCGTAGTCAAAGATACCCCCGAAGCTCGCCCGCGCGATGGCGCAGGTCGGCGAGAAGGTTCTCGATCGAGTTGAGACGTTCCGCTTCCATGTTCGATTTTTCGGCTGAGTGAAAAGGGGAAATTATAGCCGATCGGATGTTTCCGAAGCGCGCGCCGCACCGCGCCGGGCTTCGCTCGTGGGGCGTCGGTGGCGTTTTTTGGGGGCCGCAGAAGCGGGATTCCGGCCCGCGCCTAGCCCGCTGCGTGCTCGACGATCATCTGCACGCGGGCGATGCCGTTCCACGAGTCGCTGACGAGCCGGTACGCGACGGTCGCGCGTGCCGGAAGGGGCTCGACGTGATTGAACCAGATCGCGGAAAAGCGCTGGCGGCCGCGCGCGAGCTGCAGCTTGAGGTGCTTGTCCTTGACGAGGGCCTGCGACGCCACCTCGAATTCGCCGGAGAACACCGGCGCCGGAAAGCCCTGGCCCCAGACCGCCGCGTCGATCAGCTCGACGAACTGCGGCGTGAAATACGCGTCCTCCAGCTCGCCATCGGTTTCGACGACCCGCGAGAGCGCGTCGGCGGTGAGCCATTCCCGCCCGACCGCTTCGAACGCCGCGGTGAAGCGCGGGATGTCGGCGGTGGCGATCGTCAGGCCCGCCGCCATCGCGTGGCCGCCGAACTTGACGATCATCCCGGCCTCGCGCTTCGAGATCAGGTCGACCGCGTCGCGCAGGTGAAAGCCGGGAATCGAGCGCCCGGAGCCCTTCGACAGCACGCCGCTGTCGTCGGCGTGCGCGAACGTGAACGACGGCCGGTGAAAACGCTCCTTCAGCCGCCCCGCGACGATCCCGATTACGCCCTGATGCCACGCCGGGTTGAAGAGCGTGAGCGTCGCGTGGTCGCCGGGATCGACGGATTGCAGTTCGTCGAGCGCCTGCTGCTGCATGCCCGCCTCGATCTCGCGACGCTCGCGGTTGATCGCGTCGAGTTGCTGCGCGAGTTCCCACGCGCGGCCGATGTCGTCGGTGGTCAGGCACTCGATGCCGAGCGACATGTCCGAGAGCCGCCCCGCCGCGTTCAGGCGCGGACCGAGCGCGAAGCCCATGTCGAAGCCTGAAGCGACGCGCGCGTCGCGCCCGGCCGCGCGAAAGAGCGCGGCGATTCCGGGCTGCATGCGGCCCGCTCGAATCCGCTTCAAACCCTGCGCGACGAGAATCCGGTTGTTCGGATCGAGCTTCACGACGTCCGCGACGGTGCCGAGCGCGACCAGGTCGAGCAGGCCGTCGAGTCGCGGTTCGGGATTCGCGTCGGTGAAGGCGTTGCGGCGGCGCAGTTCGGCCCGCAGCGCAAGCAGCACGTAGAACATCACGCCGACGCCCGCGATGCACTTGCTCGGAAACGTGCAGCCCGGCTGGTTCGGATTGACGATCGCGCGCGCGGGCGGCAGTTCGTCGCCGGGGAGGTGATGGTCGGTCACGAGGACGTCGATGCCGAGCGCGTTCGCGGCCTCGACGCCATCCACGCTCGCGATGCCGTTATCGACCGTGATCAGCAGTTCGGGCTTGCCCGACGGATTGCGCGCGGCCAGCTCGACGATTTCGGGCGTCAGCCCGTAGCCGTATTCGAAGCGGTTCGGCACGAGATAGCCGATTTGCGCGCCGAACATGCGCAGTCCGCGTACGGCGACGGCGCAGGCGGTCGCGCCGTCGCAGTCGTAATCCGCGACGACCAGCATGCGGCGCTTTGCGGCGAGCGCGTCGGCGAGCACGGCGGCGGCTTCGTCACAGCCTTTCAGCCCGACGGGCGCATGCAGGCGCTTGAGTTCGGTCTCGATTTCATCGGGCGTCGTCACGCCGCGCGACGCGTAGAGCCGCGCGATGACCGGATGCAGGCCGTGACGCATCAGCACTTCGGCATCGACGGGGGAGGGGGCGCGGGTGACGATTCGGGTCATGCGGAAAAGGCCGGTGATTTATTCGATGAAGAGCGCGGCGATCGGGCGGCGGCGCCAGAACTTGCGCAGGTTGCCGCGCGTGACGGTGAGCGTGACCGAGCCGGTATCGCTGCAAAGTGTCATGCAGAGCGTGCCGAGCGAGCCGTCGTTCAGCGCGGCGAGGGCGGGCGCGAACCAGTCGGTTTCGAGCTGTTGCAGCGCTGCGTTCCAGCGCGCCCAGTCCTGCTCGATGAACGGCGCCGAGAACGGATCGAGTTCGACGAGCGTGCGGCCCGTTTCGCCCGCTGCGGCGAGCGCGCTGAACGATGCGGGCGGCGAGGCGGGCGGCGAGGCGGGCGCGAGGTCGGCGGCGAGCGCGAGTCCGCGCGTCGCGGCGGCGTCCGACATCACGCGCGCGAACGGGCTCGACACCGTCCGGTACACGCCTTGTCCGTGCAGCCAGATCGAGTTGATCGCGGGCAGGCCGCGCGCTTCGCGCGCCTCGTTCAGCGGATGCTCGAACCAGGCCATCTGCACTTCGTTCTGCAGCTTCATCCACGCGCGCGAGCGCTGGCCGGTCTTCGCTTCGTGCGGCAGCCAGATTTCGATATTGCGCCCGCTCGCCCGCAGCGGCGACGCGCCCGAGAGCGCGCCGAGGCTCTCGCCCGAGACGTACCAGCGCGTCGCGCCCGGCGCCTGCACCTCGATGCCCATCTCTTCGATCAGCGGCTTTACGGTCTGAAAGAGCGCACGGGCTTCGTCGGCGGAGACTTCGAGCGTGGCCGGATCGATCAGCACCAGATGGTCGTGCGCGATGCGCACATGCACCGGTTCGACGCAGGCCCAGCGCGCATCGCCGGGCGTGCCGCCGTCGGCGAGCAGCATGTAGGGCGCGAGCGGCGCGTCGTCGGCCAATGCGCTGTCCGGCGCGTTCGCGACGCCGAACGCGCGCGCGATCCAGCGCTCGTGCGGCAGCGTGCGCTGGAAATCCTCGCCGATCACGCGCTCGTCGAGCGTCGCGCGGGCGAGCAGCTTTTCGAGCGCGGGTGTCTCCAGGTTGTGCAGTGCGGTCGCGGCGTCCGCGGCGGACGGCAGCGCGAACGGGAGCAGAAGGTGGAGGTGGTGAAGAGGCATGATGGTGCGCATTGTATGGCAAACTTCGCGGTTGACTGATCGCCCGGCGCTGGCCTCGCGCCCGCCGGAATGCGCGCCAGGGCGTCCGGTGGGCGTTTGCGTGCGTATATGAAGATGCGCGAAGATTTGCGTCGCGCAAGATCGCATACGGCACACTGGCTGGCTCGCCGGCCTGCTGCCCGCGCGGATCGAAACAAAAGGACTCGCTTGAAACTACCCTACGAATGGCAGATCGGCTGGCGCTATACGCGCGCCAGCAAACGCACGACAGGCAACGGCTTCATCTCCTTCATCGCGCTCGTTTCGATGGCGGGCATCGCGCTCGGCGTCGCCGCCCTGATCGTGGTGCTTTCGGTCATGAACGGCTTTCAGAAGGAAGTCCGCGACCGCATGCTCTCGGTGCTCTCGCACGTCGAAATCTTTTCGCCGACCGGCTCGATGCCGAACTGGCAACTCACCGCGCAGGAAGCGCGCCGCAATCCGGAAGTGATCGGCGCGGCGCCGTACGTCGAGGCGCAGGCGCTCCTCACGCGTCAGGGCGCGGTGAGCGGCGTGGCGCTGCGCGGCGTCGAGCCGTCGCTGGAGCCGCAGGTCTCCGACATCGGCAAGGAGATGCGCGCCGGCTCGCTCGCGAGCCTCGTCCCGGGCGAATTCGGCATCGTGCTCGGCGCCGATCTCGCGACCAACCTCGGCGTCACCACCGGCGACAAGATCACGCTCGTCGCGCCCGAAGGCACGATCACGCCCGCCGGCATGATGCCGCGCCTCAAGCAGTTCACGGTCGTCGGCGTGTTCGAATCGGGGCACTACGAGTACGACTCGACCCTTGCGCTCATCTCCATCCGTGACGCGCAGGCGCTCTTTCGCCTGCCCGCGCCGACCGGCGTGCGCCTGAAGCTGAAAGACATGCAGCGCGCGCCCGAAGTCGCGCACCAGCTCGCGCGCACGCTCTCGGGCGACCTCTACATCCGCGACTGGACGCAGCAGAACAAGACCTGGTTCTCCGCCGTGCAGATCGAAAAGCGCATGATGTTCATCATCCTCACGCTGATCATCGCGGTGGCGGCGTTCAACCTCGTGTCGTCGCTCGTGATGACCGTCACCGACAAACAGGCCGACATCGCCATCCTGCGCACGCTCGGCGCACAGCCGGGGTCGATCATGAAGATCTTCGTCGTGCAGGGCGTGACGATCGGCTTCATCGGGACGGCGATCGGCGTGTCGCTCGGGTGTCTCATCGCATGGAGCATTCCGTGGCTCGTGCCGATGATCGAGCACCTGATCGGCGTGCAGTTCCTGCCGCCTTCGGTGTATTTCATCAGCGAGTTGCCGTCCGAGCTCGTTCCCGGCGACGTCGCGAAGATCGGCATCATCGCGTTCCTGCTGTCGTCGCTCGCGACGCTCTATCCGAGCTGGCGCGGCGCCAAGGTTCGTCCGGCGGAGGCGCTGCGCTATGAGTGACACGAACAACAACATCGTGCTGCAGGCATCGGCGATCTCGAAGACCTTCGTGCAGGGCGGCTTCAACGTGCAGGTGCTGAACAACGCGCAACTCGACGTGTATCGCGGCGAGAAGCTCGCGATCGTCGGCGCGTCGGGATCGGGCAAGAGCACGCTGTTGCACGTGCTCGGCGGACTCGACGAACCGAGCGCGGGCAAGGTGTCGCTGCTTGGCAAGCCGTTCACGGAGCTGAAAGAGCGCGAGCGCAACGAACTGCGCAACCGCGCGCTCGGCTTCGTGTACCAGTTCCATCATCTGCTCGCGGAATTCACCGCGCTCGACAACGTCGCGATGCCGCTCAGAATTCGCCGCATGTCTGAAGACGACGCGCGCAAAGAGGCGATGGTGATGCTGGAGCGGGTGGGCATCGGGCACCGGGCGAAGCATCGGCCGGGTGAGCTCTCGGGTGGCGAGCGGCAGCGCGTGGCGATCGCACGCGCGCTCGTGACGCATCCCGCGTGCGTGCTCGCGGACGAACCGACCGGCAACCTCGACGGCGGCACCGCCGACACCGTGTTCAACCTGATGCTGGAGTTGTCGCAGACGCTCGAGACAAGCTTCGTGATCGTCACGCACGATCCCGACCTCGCCGCGCGCTGCGACCGCATCATGCGGCTGCGCGACGGCGTGCTGTACGAAGAGCCGTCGGTGCCGGTGTAAGCTGCAGGGCATCATGTGGATCGATACGCACTGCCATCTCGATGCTTCCGAATTCGACGCCGACCGCGACGACGTCGCGGCAACGGCCCGGCGCGCGGGCGTGTCGCGTATCGTGATTCCGGGCGTCGAGCGTGCGAACTTCGCGACGGTGCGCGATCTTGCGCATCGCATCGAGGGCGGCGCGTATGCGCTCGGCATTCATCCGCTTTTCACGACGCGCGCCGAGGACGATGACCTGCGCGTGCTGCGCGAAGCGATCGTCGCGAGCCTCGACGATCCGCGTTTCGTCGGCATCGGCGAAATCGGGCTCGACTATTTTGTGCCGACGCTCGACGATGCCCGCCAGCAGTTCTTCTACGACGAGCAGCTGAAACTCGCGCGGGAATTCGATCTGCCCGTGATTTGCCACGTGCGCAAATCGCAGGACAAGGTGCTCAAGGGGCTGCGCGTGCATGGCGTGAAAACCGGCATCGCGCATGCGTTCAACGGCAGTTTCCAGCAGGCCGAGGCGTTCATCGCGCACGGCATGCATCTCGGTTTTGGCGGCAACCTCACATTCGAGCGCGCGCGGCAGATTCGCCGGCTGGCGGAGCAACTGCCGCTGGAGGCGATCGTCCTCGAAACCGACGCGCCCGATATCGCACCGGCCTGGCGTTACAAGGAGCGCAACGCGCCGGATCAGGTCGCGGGCATCGCCAGGGTGCTGGCAGAACTGCGCGGCATCGGCGAAGAGGCGCTTTCCATAGGCACAACGGCTAACGCTCACGCCGCGCTGCCTCGACTCGGGCTTCACTCCTCATAATCGTTCACGTGTCGACGGCGGACATCGGGTGAATCGGTCATCCGGTGCGGATGCGCTCGTCATGAACCTTGGCGAGGGCGTGCGTGCGGGGTGTTCTGATCGGCTTCGCGCTGGGTGTCGGGTGGCTGCAGCAGCAGGCCGTATTGCCGGGGTGGGGCGAGTGGATCGCGTTGTGCGCGGTTTTTTGCGGCGCGTGCGCGCTTGCTTGCCGGAATCGCCGGGCGCTGCTGGTTGCGGCTTGCGCGGTCGGGTTCGGTTACGCAGCCGTGCGCGCCGATGTGCGGCTGCAGGCGCAACTGCCCGCGACCTTCGAGGGGCGCAATCTGGGGCTTACTGGCTTCGTGCGCGGCTTGCCTTCTATCGACAACGACAGCGCGCGCTTTCTCTTCGAAGTCGAATCGAACGATGCGCAGCTTCGTCACTTTCCGCGCGTCGTGCAATTGTCGTGGCTCGCCGTCGATGGCGCTGCGCCGCCCGCGCTCGTCGCCGGCGAGCGCTGGAAGCTCACGGTTCGTCTGAAGCGCGCGCACGGCAACGCGAACTTCGGCACGCGCGACGCCGAGGCGGCGCTCCTCGCACGCGACATCCGCGCGACGGGCTACGTGGCGGAGAACGCGAGCGCGCGCCGGCTTCCTCGCGACGCGCACGGCATCGCGCTGGCGATCGACCGGCTGCGGGCGCATCTGCGCGAGCGCATCGGGCGCACGCTCGGCGCGGCGCCGCATCGCGGGATCGTCGTGGCGCTGGCGGTGGGCGCGCAGGACGGCGTGAGCGACGACGACTGGGCGCTGATGCGCGCGACCGGAACGAGCCATCTGGTGGCGATCTCGGGGTTGCATATCGGCTTTGTCGCCGGGCTGGCGGCGTGGCTGACCGGTTTTCTATGGCGCCGCGCGCGCTGGCGCGGGATGCCGCTGCCGATTTGCGTGGCCGCGCAGAAAGTGGCCGCGGGCGGCGCGGCGGTGTTCGCGGCGTTCTATGCGGGCCTCGCCGGATTCAACGTGCCGGCGCAGCGCGCGTTGTGGATGCTCGGCGTCGTCGCGCTCGCTTCGATGACGGGGCGGCGGCTCGCGCCATCGCTCGTGCTGGCGTGGGCGCTCGCGCTCGTGCTCCTCGCCGATCCGTGGGCGGTCACGGCGGCCGGCTTCTGGCTGTCGTTCTGCGCAGTCGGCGCGATTCTGTTTGCGATCGCGGGGCATGGGCGGCAGTCGTCGAAAGGGCGGGGCGCGGATCGGGATGAATCGGAGCGCGATGTCGACGCGTACGAAGCGCGTCAGCGTGCGATGGAAGCGAGCGCGGGCGAGCCACGCGATGCCTCGCCGGCGCCAAGCATCGTTGCATGTGCGGCCACGAAACATGGTCGGTTACTTCCTGCCGCCACACACCCTGTGCCCGCTTCGCTTGGTCCTGCTGCAACACGGGGCTCCACGCGTCCCTTGAGAAACCGTGCGCGCGCCACGTTGCGCCGGGGACTGCGCCATGCACGCGGAACGGCGAGGCGCCTGCGCACGCACGCCGCATCGAGCGCGCGCGTCCAGTACGCGGTGACGATCGCGCTCGCGCCGCTCACGGCCAACTGGTTTTCGCAGGTTCCGCTCATCGGACCGCTGGCGAATGCCATCGCGATTCCGTGGGTCAGCATGCTCGTCACGCCGGCGGTGCTCGCGGGCGTGCTGCTGCCCGCGCCGCTCGACGGGTTCGCCTACCAGACTGCGCACGCGCTGCTCGCGACGATGTGCGACGCGCTCGCGCACTTCACGAGCCTGACGTGGGCGTTGTGGCGCTTGCCGCAGCCGGGACCGTTCACGCTGGCGGCCGCGGCGGCCGGTGTCGGCTGGGCGCTCGCGCCGCGCGGCTGGCCGTTGCGCTTCGCCGCTCCGCTGACGTGGCTGCCGCTCGTCATGCCCGCGCCGCATGCGCCCCCGCCGGGCGCGTTTCGCCTGACGGCGCTGGATATCGGTCAGGGCTCGTCGATCGTCGTCGAAACGGCGCGCCACACGCTGCTCTTCGACGCCGGTCCTGGCCCCGAATCGACGCGCGCGGGCGAGCGGATCGGCGTGCCGTATCTTTTCGCCGATGGCGTGACGACGCTCGACGCCCTCGTCATCAGCCATTCCGATTCGGATCACGCGGGCGGCGCGCCCGCCGTGCTGCAATCGATCGGCGTGCGCCAGTTCGTTGCCTCCCTGCCGCCGCAGGACACGCTGTGGCGAACCGCCGGCGCGCACCACGCGCGGGCGCTGCGCTGCGCGGCGGGCCAGCGCTGGACGTGGGACGGCGTCGAGTTCGCGATGCTCTGGCCCGACCCGGCGCCGCTCGCGGGCAAGCCAAACGCGCAGTCGTGCGTGCTGAAGGTGACGAGCGCGGCAGGCCGTTCGGCCTTGCTCGCCGCCGACATCGAAGCGGATGTCGAGCGAACGCTGCTGCGGCGCGACTCCGGCGCGTTGCGGGCCGACGTTCTCGTCGTTCCGCATCACGGCAGCAGGACGTCGTCGACCGAGCCTTTCCTCGATTCCGTCAGGCCGCTCGTCGCGGTATTTCAGGTAGGCTATCGCAACCGTTTTCACCATCCGCACCCGACCGTTTTTCAGCGCTATCGCCTGCGCGGGCTCGAACTCTCCCGCAGCGACGAAGACGGCGCCGCGCGCATCGAGGTTTCATCGGCGATTTCGCTCGAACGCTACCGGCAGACGCATGCGCGCTACTGGATGGACCGGTGAACGAAGACATAAAAACCCACGGCACGCGACAAGAGGAGCGCTCACCGCTTGAAGGACATCATTCATTTCTCGCACGCGAACGGGTTTCCGGCATCGACGTACCGGACGATCTTCGCCGAACTCGCCGAGGACTACGAGATCCGCTCAGTGGAGCGCTTCGGCCACGATCCGCGCTATCCGGTCACGCGCGACTGGCCGCGCCTCGTCGACCAGTTGCTCGACGACATCGCGAGCACGCGTCACGGCTCGACGACCGCGCAAGACGAACGCGCCAAGGTATGGCTCGTCGGCCATTCGCTCGGCGGCTATCTCTCGCTGATGGCGGCGCTCAAGCGCCCGCAGTGGGTGAAGGGCGTCGTGATGCTCGATTCACCGGTGATCGGCGGCTGGCGCAGCAGCGTATTGCGCGTGTCGCAGTTCACGGGGCTCGACGAGCGCCTGTCGCCCGCCGCCGCGACAAAAAAACGCCGCACCCAGTGGGCGAGCCGCGACGAGGCGTGGCGCCACTTTCACGCGAAGCCGGCGTTCGCGCGCTGGGACGAACGCATGCTGTCCGACTACATCGACTATGCGATTCCGCAGACGGGCGCGAACGGCGCGCGCACGCTCGCATTCGACCGGCACGTGGAGTACCTGATCTACCGGACGCTGCCGCATACGCTCGGCGCGCGGCTCGCACGCGGCGCGCAGGTGCCGGTCGGCTTTATCGCGGGGACGCATTCGAAGGAAGTGCAGCAAGTGGGGCTCGATCTCACGCGGCGCATCGCGGGCGAGCATTTCGAATGGATCGAGGGCAGCCATCTCTTCCCGATGGAGCGACCGATCGATACTGCGCGCGCCGTGCAGCGAATGCTTAACACGCTCGTCTGATTCGCAGGGAACACGCGCGGCGGGGCAGAAAAAGCGCCGCGCTGCACTGCAAAACTCGCGCGGCGTGCTCTGGGTCGGAGGCGGCCTTTACGGTATAATCCGTTTTTCCCGCGAGCACCTAGCGATGACCAAATATGTATTCGTCACCGGCGGCGTAGTTTCTTCCCTTGGCAAGGGTATTGCCGCCGCTTCCCTCGCCGCGATCCTCGAATCGCGCGGCCTCAAAGTCACCCTCCTCAAGCTTGATCCCTACATCAACGTCGACCCCGGCACGATGAGCCCGTTTCAGCACGGCGAAGTGTTCGTGACGGAAGACGGCGCGGAAACCGACCTCGATCTCGGCCATTACGAGCGCTTCATCAGCACGAAGATGCGCAAGGCCAACAACTTCACGACCGGCCAGATCTACGAATCGGTAATCCGCAAGGAACGCCGCGGCGAGTATCTCGGCAAGACGGTCCAGGTCATTCCGCACATCACGAACGAAATCCAGTCCTTCCTCGAACGCGGCGCCGCAGCGGCGACGTGCGGCGAGCCGGATGTCGCGATCGTGGAGATCGGCGGCACGGTGGGCGACATCGAATCGCTGCCGTTCCTCGAAGCGGCGCGCCAGATGAGCCTGCGCCTCGGGCGCAACAGCGCGTGCTTCGTGCACCTGACGCTGGTGCCGTACATCGCCACCGCGGGCGAACTCAAGACGAAGCCTACGCAGCACAGCGTGCAGAAGCTGCGCGAGATCGGCATCTCGCCGCACGTGCTGCTGTGCCGCGCGGACCGCCGTATTCCCGACGACGAATGCCAGAAGATTTCGCTCTTCTCGAACGTGCCGGAAGACGCGGTCATTTCCGTGTGGGACGTGGACAGCATCTACAAGATTCCGCAGATGCTGCACGACCAGGGCCTCGACCAGATCATCTGCGAGGAGCTCAAGCTCGCGCCGCAGCCGGCCGATCTCGCCATGTGGTCGCAACTGGTCGAGAAGCTCGAGAATCCGAAGAGCGAAGTGACGATCGGCATGGTCGGCAAGTATGTCGAACTCACCGAATCGTACAAGTCGCTGATCGAGGCGCTACGCCACGCGGCCATCCATACGTCGACCAAGGTCAACATCGAGTACATCGATTCCGAGCAGATCGACGTGGAAGGCGTCGAAGGCCTGAAGCATCTCGACGCAGTGCTGGTGCCGGGCGGCTTCGGGCGCCGCGGCACGGAAGGCAAGATCAAGGCGATCCAGTACGCACGCGAATCGAAAACACCTTATCTAGGCATCTGCCTCGGCATGCAGCTCGCGGTGATCGAATTCGCCCGCGACGTCGCCGGTCTCGCCGATGCGAACAGCACCGAGTTCGAGCCGTCGACGCAGAATCCGGTCGTCGCGCTGATTACGGAGTGGTACGACCGCGCGGGCCGCGTGGAAAAGCGCAACGAAGAATCGGATCTCGGCGGCACGATGCGCCTCGGTTCGCAGAAGTGCCCGATCAAGCCGGGCACGATGGCCGAGCGCATCTACGGCACGGATGTGAACGAGCGTCATCGTCACCGTTATGAAGTCAATAACCGTTTCGTGCCCCAACTCGAAGCGGGCGGCCTTATCATCAGCGCCCGTACCCCGAGCGAGGACCTGCCGGAAATGATGGAATTGCCGCAGTCGATGCATCCGTGGTTCGTCGGTGTCCAGTTCCACCCGGAATTCACCTCGACGCCGCGCGACGGCCATCCGCTCTTCAAGGCGTTCGTCGAAGCAGCGCGCGGGCACAGCGAATCGGCCGACGGCACGCAAGCGGCGGAGCAACCGGCGCGCGCCACGGCGGGAGCGCAGGCATGAAACTCTGCGACTTCGACATCGGCCTCGACAAGCCGTTCTTCCTGATCGCGGGCACGTGCGTCGTCGAATCGGAGCAGATGACGATCGACGTCGCCGGGCGACTGAAGGAAATCTGCGCGAAGCTTTCGGTGCCGTTCATCTACAAGTCGTCGTACGACAAGGCGAATCGCAGCTCGGGCAAGTCGTTTCGCGGGCTCGGCATGGACGAAGGCCTGCGCATCCTCGGCGAAGTGAAAAAGCAACTCGGCCTGCCGGTGCTGACTGACGTCCATTCGGAGCACGAGATCGAAGCGGTCGCATCGGTGGTCGACGTCTTGCAGACGCCTGCGTTCCTGTGCCGCCAGACCGATTTCATCCACGCATGCGCGCGTTCGGGCAAGCCGGTGAACATCAAGAAGGGCCAGTTTCTCGCGCCGCACGACATGAAGAACGTGATCGACAAGGCGCGCGACGCGGCTCGCGAAGCGGGTCTTTCGGAAGACCGCTTCATGGCGTGCGAGCGTGGTGTGTCGTTCGGCTATAACAATCTCGTCTCGGACATGCGCTCGCTCGCGATCATGCGCGAGACGAACGCGCCCGTCGTCTTCGATGCCACGCACTCGGTGCAGTTGCCGGGCGGGCAGGGCACGAGTTCCGGCGGCCAGCGCGAATTCGTGCCGGTGCTCGCGCGCGCAGCGGTTGCAACGGGCGTGTCCGGGCTCTTCATGGAGACGCATCCGGACCCGGCGAACGCCAAGTCGGATGGGCCGAACGCGGTGCCGCTGCACCGGATGGAAGCGTTGCTGGAAACGCTCGTCGCGCTCGATCAGGCCGTGAAGCGCGGCCCGTTTCTCGAGAACGATTTCAGCTGAAAGCTCGTCGCGAGCGTCGCTTCGCGACGTTCGCATCAAAAAAAGTGCTGCACGAAGCAGCGCATCGGACAGGGGGAGAACTCAGTGGCGAAGGGCTACATCATCGCGAACATGGAAGTGACGAACCCCGAGCAGTACGCCGATTACCGTGCGCTCGCGCCGGCAGCCATCGAAGCGCATGGCGGCGCGTACCTCGTGCGCGGCGGTCAGAGCGAAACGCTCGAAGGCGCGTTCCATTCGCGCACCGTCGTCCTCGAATTTCCTTCCTTCGAAGCAGCAAAGACGTTCTATCATTCCGCCGAATATGAAGCCGCAAGGCATGTCCGCGAAGGCGCGGCGCGGGTGAACCTGATGGTGGTCGAAGGAGTCTGAGCGGTGCGGCACAACTGTGCCCTGCATCCGCTTCCTTCGAAAATCTTGAGCGAGGCCGGCAGGAAGCGTCGCCGGCAGCAGGAATTCAACGTCATTTCTTGAGGAAACCATGAGTGCTATCGTAGATATCATCGGCCGCGAGATTCTCGATTCGCGAGGCAACCCCACCGTCGAATGCGACGTGCTGCTCGAATCGGGCACAATGGGCCGCGCGGCCGTCCCCTCGGGCGCATCCACGGGATCGCGTGAAGCGATCGAACTGCGCGACGAGGAAGGCAACCGCTACGGCGGCAAGGGCGTGCTGAAGGCCGTCGAGCACATCAATACCGAAATCTCCGAAGCCATCATGGGCCTCGACGCGTCGGAACAGGCGTTCCTCGACAAGACGCTGCTCGAACTCGACGGCACCGACAACAAGTCGCGCCTCGGTGCGAACGCGATGCTCGCCGTGTCGATGGCGGTCGCGAAGGCCGCGGCTGAGGAAGCCGGCCTGCCGCTGTATCGCTATTTCGGCGGCTCGGGCGCGATGCAATTGCCGGTTCCGATGATGAACATCGTCAACGGCGGCGCGCACGCGAACAACAGCCTGGACATCCAGGAATTCATGATCGTCCCGGTCAGCCAGCCGACCTTCCGCGAAGCGCTGCGTTGCGGCGCCGAAGTGTTCCACTCGCTGAAGAAGATCCTGTCCGAGCGCGGCATGAGCACGGCGGTTGGCGACGAAGGCGGCTTCGCGCCGAACTTCGGCAGCAACGACGAGTGCCTCTCCACGATCCTGCAGGCCATCGAGCGAACCGGCTATCGCGCGGGCGAAGACGTGCTGCTCGCACTCGACTGCGCCGCGAGCGAGTTCTACCACGACGGCAAGTACCAGCTCGCGGGCGAAGGCCTGCAGTTGTCGTCGGCGGAATTCACCGACTATCTCGCGACGCTCGCCGACAAGTTCCCGATCATCTCGATCGAGGACGGCATGCACGAAAGCGACTGGGAAGGCTGGAAGATTCTCACGGATCGTTTGGGCAAGCAGATCCAGCTCGTCGGCGATGACCTGTTCGTTACGAACACGCGCATCCTGAAGGAAGGCATCGAGAAGGGCATCGCGAACTCGATCCTGATCAAGATCAACCAGATCGGCACGCTGACGGAAACTTTCGCGGCCATCGAGATGGCGAAGCGCGCGGGCTATACGGCGGTGATTTCGCACCGTTCCGGCGAAACCGAAGATTCGACGATCGCGGACATCGCCGTCGGCCTGAACGCCGGCCAGATCAAGACGGGCTCGCTCTCGCGCAGCGACCGCATCTCGAAGTACAACCAGTTGCTTCGTATCGAAGAAGATCTCGGCGATATCGCGAGCTACCCGGGCAAGTCGGCGTTCTACAACTTGCGCTAAAGCTTTAGCCGAATTGGACGTTAGTTAATTTTTCAGCCCGCCGCCCTCGCGTTTTCGAACGCCGGGCGGCGCTTATTTCGGCTCTCTCAATGCGGCTTGTAACTGTTGTCCTCATCCTCCTGCTGGCGCTGATCCAATATCCGCTGTGGTGGGGACATGGTGGCTGGCTGCGCGTCCACGAATTGCAGGGACAACTCGCGCAGCAGACCCAGAAGAACGCCGACCTCAAACTGCGCAACGAACGCGTGCAGGGCGAAGTCCAGGATTTGCAGAGCGGCACGGCGGCCGTCGAGGAGCGCGCGCGCTACGAGATGGGCATGGTGAAGGACAGCGAGGTTTTCGTGCAGTTCGTCTCGCCGAATTCCGCTGCGCCCGTCAACTCGGCGAACGCGCCCGGCGCGAATGCGTCGACGCGCGGGCAGGTATCGGCGGCACCGCTGCGCGTGGTACCGAATCCGGTGTCGCGTTCGAAGGAAGAGCGTCGCGCGTTCGAAAAGAAAGCCGCGAAGGAAAAGGAAGACGCAAAGAAGAAGCAGGGTGGCTGAACGGAAACCTCGGAAACCTCATCGGTCTTTGGCGTAAAAAAAGCGCGGTCATCGACCGCGCTTTTTTCAATTTTGGCATCTCGTTTTACCACCAGTATCCCGTTCCGAAGCCGACGCCGGTTCCCCAGTACGGACCGCCGCCCCAGCCACCGCTGGAATACCCGCCGTAGATGCTCACAGGCGCCCGGTAATACTGCGACCACGCCTGTGCTTGCGCATCGGCGGCCATTGCCTGCTGCTGTTCGGCGAGCACTTGCTGGTCGATCTGGTTATACCGTTCCTGCTCGTCCTTCGACAGCGGCTGCGCCGGTTGCGTCTGGGCCGAAGGCAGGCGGCTGTAGATCGGCGACGGGCCGGGCGGGTCCATCGTGCAGCCCGTGAGCAACGCAGCAGCGGTCAACGCCGACACCGACAACGAAACACCCCGGAACCACGCAGCGTTTTTCATATCGACCTCCAGCGGGCCGCAGAACCAGACAGACCTGAATCATATCGTGCCGGAACACTCACGGACGGCACGCAGGCCGCCCGTCCCGACGGTCGTGGCACGCGGCCGCTACGCAAAATATCTCGTGAAATCAAGGCTCAATGACGTTGTTGGGAGGCCTCGCTCACTCCTTGTGAGAGTTCCTTTGCGACAAAAAGTTGCGCTACGTCGACGCTGTCGAACTCGTAGCGCTGATTGCAGAACTCGCAATGCACCTCGACGCTACCGCGTTCGTCGATCACCCCGTCGACTTCCTCGCGACCCAGCATCTTCAACATTCCGCCGACTTTCTCGCGCGAGCAGGAGCACTGGAAACGCGTCGCGGCGGGTTCGAAATGCTGCACGTTTTCCTGCCAGAAAAGACGCCGGAACACGGTTTCGGGCTCTTCGCCAAGCAGCTCGTCCACCGAGAGCGTACTGCCCAGATGACACACGCGCTGCCACGTGTCCGCGTCGTGCTCGCCCGGATGCGGGACGATACCGCCGTCGCCGGGAAGTTTCTGCAAAAGCACGCCGACCGCGCGATCCGTATTCGCCGCGAGCCACATGCGCGTGTCGAGCTGTTCCGAGTGATGCATGTAATGTTCCAGCACTTCGGCCATCGAGCCGAGCGGGCCGTGCTCGCCCGACAGCGGCACAATGCCCTGATACGGCTGCTGGCCCGGCCTCTTCTCCTTCGGATCGAGCGTGATCACGCAGCGGCCGCGTCCGTGCTGGTTGAGCAGGTCCGCAAGCGACATGCCGTCGGTGATGCGCTCGGCGGCGTCGTCGGCGAGTTTTGCCGTGGCGCGCAGCGAAAGATCCGAACTGCACTGGACGACCAGCATGGTCACCGGCCCGTCGCCGTAGATCTGCATGATGAGCGTGCCGTCGAACTTGAGGTTCGCCGACAGGAGCGCGCAGGCAGCCGTCATCTCGCCGAGCACGTTGCGCACGGGCGCCGGATAAGAGCGGCGCGCGAGCACTTCCTGCCACGTATTGCGCAGCGAGACGATCTCGCCGCGCACGGGCGCCGCGTTGAACATGAATTTCTGCAACTGGTCGTTCACAACTCTTCCTTTCGATACGGCGCCACGACGTGCCGCGGACCGCCTTTCAGCCAATCCGCACAAGTTGCGCCTTGTAGTATTCGCGCCGGTCCGCGTAACTGCGCGTGGCCGACTGGATGCGGGCGATGTCCGCCTCGGTGATCTCGCGCACCGCCTTCGCGGGCGATCCGAGGATCAGCGTGTTGTCGGGGAACACCTTGCCTTCGGTCACCACTGCGCCCGCGCCAACCAGACAGTTGCGGCCGATTACCGCACCATTCAAGACCACCGCCTGGATTCCGATCAGCGCGCCTTCCTTGATCGTGCAGCCGTGCAGCATCGCCTGATGGCCGACGGTGACGTTCGCCTCGATGGTCAGCGGAAAACCCGGGTCGGCATGCAGGATCGCGCCTTCCTGGACGTTGCTGCCGCGCCCGACGACGATCGGCTCGTTGTCGCCGCGCAGCGCCGCGCCGAACCAGACGCTCGAATTTTCCTCGAGCGTCACGCGGCCGATGATGGTCGCGGTGTCCGCGAGAAACACGCTTTCGTGGATGGTGGGGGCCTCGTCGCCGAGCTTGTAGATGGCCAACTGTGTCTCCTGGTCGGTGGGGACGGTGCGCGCATCGACGCCTTCGGTACGCAAACCCGGCGCTACAATGCCGGACGGCGGCGTACCTTTTCAGCTTTGTCCGATGGCGAAGTCCGGTTCGTAAAGCGCCATTTTAGCCTTTTGCGCGCGAAGCCCGGCGCGCGGCGCCCGTCTCTACTGCCCGAACGTTCCTCGCAATGCCCGACGCTTCCTCCCCGACCGGTCCCGATTTGCGCTGCGCCCGCCAGGCGGCGCTCGACATCCTTTGCGAGCGCGATCCGCAGATGAAAGCCGCGCGCGCCCGCGAGCTTTACGCTCAAGTCCAATCCGGCAAGGTATCGGTCGATCCTTCGCTTCAGCTTGCCGAACCTGCCTGCCTGCCCGGCCGTCCGGAACGGCCGCCGCTCGTCGAACCGGGATCGCTCAAGCGCCGCGGGATGCAGACCGAAGCGGGGCGGGCAGTGCTCCTGCACGCGCTCGCACATATCGAATTCAACGCGATCAACCTCGCGCTCGACGCCGTCTGGCGCTTTCCATCGATGACGGATGAATTTTATCTTGACTGGTTGAAAGTCGCTGCGGAGGAGGCGTATCACTTTTCGCTGTTGAGCGCGCGACTCGGCGAGTTCGGCCACGTCTACGGCGACTTTCCGGCGCACGACGGACTCTGGGAAATGGCCGAGCGCACCCGCGCTGACGTGCTCGCGCGCATGGCGCTCGTCCCGCGCACGCTGGAGGCGCGCGGTCTCGACGCGTCGCCGCCGATTCGCAAGCGCCTCGCGCAGGCGGGCGATCACGCGTCGGCCGCAATTCTCGACGTGATCCTGCGCGACGAAATCGGCCATGTGCTGATTGGCAACCGCTGGTTCCGGCATCTCTGCGACGCGGCGGGCACCGATCCGCACGTCACCTATGTGTGCCTCGCCGAGCAGTATCGCGCGCCGAAACTGCGCGGCCCGTTCAACTTCGAGGCGCGCCGCGACGCCGGTTTCGACGAAGCCGAACTGCGCGCGCTCGCGCAACTCGACGACTAGCGCGTCTCAAAATCAGCGCCGCTGGCTATAATCGAACGATCATTCTTTTTGGAGCCCGCGATGCGCATTTCTTCCTCCGAATTCGTCGATGCGCGCGGCGTGCGCCTGCATGTGCGGCGGTGGAGCGCCCATTCGCCCGATGCGCCGCTGCTCTTCATGCTGCACGGCTGGATGGACGTGGCGGCGTCGTTCCAGTTCGTCGTCGACGCGCTCGGCGACGGCTGGCAGGTGATCGCGCCCGATGCGCGCGGCTTCGGCCTGTCCGCGTGGCCTGTCGCGGAGCGCGGCGGCGGCCATTACTGGTTCCAGGACTACCTCGCCGACCTCGACGTGCTGCTCGACCACTACGCGCCGCACGGCGAAGTGAATCTCGTCGGCCACAGCATGGGCGCGAATGTCGTCGGGCTTTACGCGGGCGTGCGGCCCGAGCGCGTTCGCCGGGTAGTCGATCTGGAAGGCTTCGGCCTCGCCGCGGGCGATCCGAAGCGCTCGCCCGCGCGCATCGCGCAATGGCTCGACGATCTGCGCGTGCCGCCCGAACTGCGCAGCTACGCGACGCTCGATGAAGTCGCCGAACGTCTGATCCGCACGAATCCGCGTCTTGCGCGGCCGCGCGCGCGGTTCCTCGCAGAACACTGGTCGAAGGAAGGCGCGGACGGACGCTTTCACCTGCTCGCCGATCCCGCCCACAAGCTGCGCGGACCGTTGCTTTATCGGCTCGACGAGGTGACGGCGGTCTGGTCGCAGGTGCGCGCGAGGGTCCTGCACGTCGAAGCTGCCCATTCGTCGACGCTGGCGTCGATCGCGGGCGACGTCCCGCTCGACGAATTCAAGGCGCGCTTTGCCGCTTTTCCCGACTGGCGCGAGGAAATCGTCGAGAACGCGGGGCATATGCTGCATCACGATCAGCCCGAGCGCGTTGCCGCGCTCATCGCGCAGTTCTGCGAGGGTTAGGGCACGCGGCCCGAATCGTGCGTTGCAGTAGAATGTCAGTGAATTCCCAGCACATTACGATGAACGCCGATCTCCATTGCCACTCCACCGTTTCAGACGGCCTGCTCGCACCTTCCGAGGTCGCGCGGCGCGCGCACGCGAACGGCGTGACGCTGTGGGCGCTAACCGATCACGACCAGCTCGGCGGCCAGCAGGAAGCGCGCGAAGCGGCCGAGGCGCTCGGCATGCGCTATCTCGCGGGCGTGGAAATCTCGGTGACGTGGGCGGGGCGCACGGTACACGTCGTCGGCCTGAACGTCGACCCGCAGAACCAGCAGTTGCTCGACGGCCTCGCCGCCACGCGCGACGGCCGGGCGGCGCGCGGCGAGGCGATCGGCGAGGCGCTCGCGAAGGTCGGCATCCCGAATTGCTACGAAGGCGCATTGCGCTACGTAAACGATCCGAAAATGATCTCGCGCACGCATTTCGCCCGGTATCTGGTGGAAGAAGGCCTCGCGCAATCGACTTCGGATGTCTTCGCGCGCTATCTCGGCGAGGGCAAGCCGGGATTCGTCGGCCATCGCTGGTCGAAGCTGACGGACGCGTTGAAATGGATCAGGGAGGCGGGCGGCGAGGCGATCATCGCGCATCCCGGCCGCTATAACTTCACGCCGATCGAATTCGCGGCGCTCTTCGACGAGTTCATTGAGCTTGGCGGCAACGCCATCGAAGTGGTGACCGGCAGCCATACGCCGGACCAGTATCGCGAGTACGCTGACGTCGCGCGCCGGTATGGTTTTTACGCGTCGCGCGGCTCGGACTTTCACGGCGCGGGTGAAGGCCGGATCGACCTCGGACAGCTTCCGCCGCTTCCCGCCGATCTCAAGCCCGTCTGGGAGCACTGGCTCTAAATGCTCGCAGCGCGTGCGCAAATCCATGCACGCACTTGGCACGATTCTGGCACGTTTCATCGAGTTCCTGCAGACGGTGCTCACATCATGCATCACGCCGTTCGCGTTCTGAATCGAGCCGCACCGTCCGCGCTTCGCGAGCCGTGTGGCAACCGCGGTCCTGCTGCGTCGCGCGACAAGCGATACCAAAAACATCACGCCGCCATGTCTCAATTCTTTCGCATTCATCCGGACAATCCCCAGCCGCGCCTGATCAACCAGGCGGTGCAGATCGTCAACGACGGCGGTGTCATCGCGATGCCGACCGATTCGAGTTACGCGCTCGCCTGCCATCTCGACGACAAGGACGCCGTCGAACGCATCCGCCGCATTCGCGGGCTCGACGAGAAGCAACTGCTGTCGCTGCTCGTGCGCGACCTGTCGCAACTCGCCAATTTCGCGCAGGTCGACAACCGGCAATACCGGCTGCTGAAATCGGTGACGCCGGGGCCGTACGTGTTCGTCCTGCAGGCGACGAAGGAAGTGCCGCGGCGCCTTTCGCACCCGTCGCGCAAGACGATCGGCCTGCGCGTGCCCGATCACGCGATCACGCTCGCGCTCCTGGAGACGCTCGGCCAGCCGCTCCTCGGCTCAACGCTGATCCTCCCGCCCGACACCGAGCCGCTCAACGACCCCGAGGAAATCCGCGAGCGGCTCGAAAAGCAGGTCGACCTCGTGATCGACGCGGGCGCGTGCGCCGCCGAGCCTTCGACGGTCATCGACCTGACGGGGCCGGAACCCCTGCTCGTGCGCCCGGGCCGCGGCAGTCTCGAACCGTTCGGCCTTACCGCCGATTGAGGTGCACGAGTCCGCTCCTGCGGCGGAAGATGAGCCGAATATAAAATCGGGCGAGATTTCCCAACCATAGGCATTATTCTCCGGTCGGCGGCGGTTTTGCTGCCTTCCGGCTAGAACCGGGCCGCAACCCGACCGCACCCACGCTCGCCTCGCGCAACCGTGACCTTGACCGCCATGAGTGGCGCCCTGAACTGCCTGAGACGCTTGTTACAATAGCGAGCTATGGATTCTTCCCTGATACAGACAATCGCGGTCTACGCGCTCCCGGTGATCTTCGCGATCACGCTGCACGAGGCCGCGCACGGCTACGTCGCCCGCCTGCTCGGCGACAACACCGCTTACGTGCTCGGCCGCGTGTCCTTCAATCCGATGCGGCACATCGACCCCATTGGCACCATCGTCATTCCGATCGTTCTCTATTTCGTCACGAGCGGCGCCTTCATGTTCGGCTACGCGAAGCCCGTTCCGGTCGCGTTCGGCAACCTGCGCAATCCGCGCTGGGGCAGCCTCTGGGTGGCCGCCGCCGGTCCCGCCAGCAACTTCGTGCAGGCGCTCGTCTGGGGCGTGATCGCGGTCGCGCTCGCCGGGTTTCACGTCGACGAGGCGTTTTTCACGCGCATGGCGGCGGCGGGCGTCGGCGTGAATCTCGTGCTCGGCGTGCTGAACCTCTTTCCGCTGCCCCCGCTCGACGGCGGCCGCGTGCTGATGGCGCTGCTGCCGGTCCGCGCGTCGCTTGCGCTGCAACGGCTCGAACCATATGGCTTTTTCATCGTGATGGCGCTCGTCGTAACGGGCGGCCTCACGCGGTTCTGGCTGAGCCCGCTCGTGAACATCGGCTATGCGGCGGTGTCGGCCATTCTGAATCCCTTTGCCTCGTTCTTCTTATAAAACCATGTTCCCTGACCGTATCTTCTCAGGCATGCGGCCGACCGGCTCGCTGCATCTCGGCCACTATCACGGCGTGCTGAAAAACTGGGTGCGGCTGCAGTCCGAGTACCCGTGCTTTTTCGCCGTCGTCGACTGGCACGCGCTCACGACGCACTACGAAACGCCCGAAGTGATCGAGAAGAACGTCTGGGAAGTGCTGATCGACTGGCTCGCGTCCGGCATCGACCCGGCGCAGGCGACGCTCTTCATCCAGAGCCGGGTGCCGGAGCACGCGGAACTGTCGCTCCTGCTCGGCATGGCGACGCCGCTCGGCTGGCTCGAACGCGTGCCGACCTATAAGGAACAGATCGAGAAGCTGAAGGAGAAAGATCTCTCGACTTACGGTTTTCTCGGCTATCCCGTGCTGATGGCGGCCGACATCCTGCTGTACCGCGCGTCGCTCGTGCCGGTCGGCGAGGATCAGGTGCCGCACGTCGAAATGACGCGCGAGATCGCGCGCCGCTTCAATTATCTGTACGGCAAGGAGCCGGATTTCGAGGAGAAGGCGCTCGAAGCCGCGAAGAAGCTCGGTGGCAAGCGCGCGAAGCTGTATCACGAGTTGCGCGTGGCGTACCAGCAGGAAGGCGACGACGAAGCGCTCGAACAGGCGCGCGCCATGTTGCAGGAGTCGCAGAGCCTTTCGATGAACGACCGCGAGCGGCTGTTCGGCTATCTGGAAGGCGCGCGCAAGCTGATTCTGGTCGAGCCGCAGGTGCTGCTCACGGCCGAATCGCGCATGCCGGGCCTCGACGGCCAGAAGATGTCGAAGTCGTACGGCAACACGATCGGCCTGCGTGAAGACGCGGAAACCATCACGAAGAAGGTCCGCACGATGCCGACCGACCCCGCGCGCGTGCGCCGCACCGACCCGGGCGATCCGGACAAGTGCCCGGTCTGGCAACTGCATCTGGCGTACACCGACGAAGCCACGCACGAATGGGTGCAGAAGGGCTGCCGGACTGCCGGCATCGGGTGTCTCGACTGCAAGCAGCCGGTGATCGAGGGCATCCTGCGCGAGCAGCAGCCGATGCTCGAGCGCGCGCAAAAGTACATGGACGATCCGTCGCTCCTGCGCGCGATCGTCGCCGACGGCTGCGACAAGGCGCGCAAGTTCGCCACCGAAACGATGCGCGACGTGCGCGAAGCGATGGGGCTGTCGTACAACTGATGGCGGACGGGGTGGACTTCGCGAGCGCGTGGGTGCGGCAGTGGGCGCATCTCGTCGAATCATGCGGCCCGGTGCTCGATGTCGCGTCGGGCAGCGGCCGGCATGCGCGCTGGTTCGCGTCGCGCGGACATCCCGTGCTCGCCGTCGACCGTGACGAGGAAGCGCTGCTCTCGCTTGCCGGCATCGAGCGGATCGCGACGCGTGCGGCCGATCTGGAAAACGCGCCTTGGCCGCTCTTAGCCGATGAAAAATTCGCGGCGGTCGTCGTGACGCGCTACCTGCATCGTCCGCTCTTTCCCCATCTCGCCGATGCGCTCGCACCGGGCGGCGTGCTGATCTACGAAACCTTCGCGGCCGGCAACGAAACCGTCGGCAAGCCGTCGAATCCGGCATTTCTGCTCGCCCCCGGCGAACTCATCGACGCGTTTCATTCGCGCCTGCGGATCATCGCTTTTCAGGATGGCTTTACGAGCGATCCGCGCGCATCCTACGTGCAACGAATCTGCGCGGTCCGCGAGCCGGACCGATCCTCAACCGGCCTCACCATTCGTAACAATGCGTCGATCCCGCCGCGTTACGATCTGGCGGGCTAATCCGCTACAATCGCGGTTTACCGATCAAATTCATAGCGTTTCATGACAAACGGAACACACGGCGGCATCCAGATCCGCGGCAGCATTCCTGCCATCGTCACCCCGATGCACGAGGACGGTAGTCTCGATCTGCCGGCGTTTCGAAAACTGATCGACTGGCACGTCGCGGAAGGCTCGAACGGTCTCGTCGTCGTCGGCACGAGCGGCGAGTCGGCCACGCTTTCGGTCGAGGAACACATCCTGATGGTCCAGACGGCGGTCGAGCATACGGCCGGCCGCTTTCCGATCATCGCGGGCGCGGGCGGCAACTCCACGGCCGAGGCCATCGAGTTGTCGAAGGCGGCGAAAAAGGTCGGCGCCGACGCCACGCTCCAGGTCGTTCCGTATTACAACAAGCCGACGCAGGAAGGCATGTACCGTCATTTCGTGAAGATCGCGGAATCGGTCGACCTGCCGGTGCTGCTGTACAACGTGCCGGGCCGCACCGTGGCCGACATGAGCAACGAAACGATCCTGCGCCTCGCGAACGTGCCGGGCATCATCGGCGTGAAGGAAGCGACGGGCAACATCGACCGCGCGGCGCATTTGATCAAGTACGCACCGGCCGGTTTCAGCATCTTCAGCGGCGACGATCCGACCGCAATCGCGCTGATGCTGCTCGGCGGCCACGGCAACATCTCGGTCACCGCGAACGTCGCTCCGAAGGCGATGAGCGAACTGTGCCGCGCGGCGCTCGAAGGAGACGCGATCACCGCCCGCCGCATTCATCTGAACCTTCTGTCGCTCCACAAGCAGCTCTTCTGCGAATCGAACCCGATTCCGGCGAAGTGGGCGCTCGAAGCAATGGGCCGCATGCAAGGCGGCATTCGTCTTCCGCTCACGCCGCTCGACGCGCGCTATCACGACATCGTGCGTGATGCATTGCGCGAAACAGGGCTCCTGGCCTAAGACCCGATTGATGGCGGCGGGCGCACACATGACTCATTAGACCGTGCCGCCGCCATTCATCGGGATCGACCATGCAGCCAGTCAACAACCGTCGCTAAACGTCTGCTTCCATCGAATTCGTTATCGACTCCGTTCCCCGGCATCCGCACGAGGCAACGCGCTTTCAGCATCACGAAGGACCTCATGAAACGATCCGCACTTTCCACTCACGCCGCGCGCCTGAGCGCGCTGTCGCTTGGCCTCGCCACGGTCGTCGCGCTTTCCGGTTGCGATACGCTCAACGACTGGCTCGCACCCGATCGCGTCAACTACAAGGCCGCTGAAACCGCGCCGTCGCTCAACGTGCCGTCCGACCTGTCGACGGCGGACATCAGCCAGCGCTACGCCGCGCCGCCGAAGGTGAATTCGCTTGGCGGCGGCACCGAGCGCGCGCTCACGCCCGCCGGCAACGCCACGCTCGGCGTGCCGACCGCGCAGGATCCCTACGGAATGCACGTCGAACGCGACGGCGACCGTCGCTGGCTCGTCATCGATGGCCGCACGCCGGACCAGGTCTGGCCGCAACTGCAGGAGTTCTGGCAGGAGAGCGGCTTCACGCTCAAGACCGATGCGCCGCAGACCGGCATCATGACGACTGACTGGGCCGAGAACCGCGCGAACATTCCCGATGACTGGTTCAGGAAGAGCATCGGCAAGCTCGTCGACTTCGCGTATTCGTCGGGCACGCGGGACATGTTCCGCACGCAGGTGGATCGCGCGGCAGACGGTTCCACCGACATCTCCGTCACGCACAGCGCGATGGAAGAAGTGATGACGGGACAGGACAAGACGTCCTCGCGCTGGGAAGCGCGTCCGCGCAATCCGGCGCTCGAAGCCGCGTTTCTCGCGAAGATCATGGAGAAATTCGGCCTGACCGACGCGCAGGCGAAGCAGTTGATCACCGATGCGCGTCCCACAGGCGCGAAGGTCGCGGTGGAGCAGGCGGGCAACGCGTCGACGCTCGACATCTCCGAGCCGTTCGATCGTGCATGGCTGCGCGTCGGACTCGCGCTCGACCGTACGAACTTCACGGTCGATAACCGCGATCGCGAGAAGGGCCTGTATTACGTGCATTACTCGGATTCGATGCAGGAACTGAAGAAGGACGGCCTCTTCGGCAAGTTCTTCTCGAGCAACACGCCGACGCCCACGCGCCAGTTCCTCGTCAATGTGCGCCCGAAGGCGGATTCGATGACGCAAGTCGCGGTCGTCGATTCGAGCGGACAACTGGACAGTTCGTCGGATGCGCAGCGGATCGTCTCGCTGCTGCACGCCCAGTTGAACTGAGCGAAGGGCCGTGCGATTCGCGAGTCTCGGCAGCGGCAGCGAAGGCAATGCGTTGCTCGTCGAGGCGCAGTGCGGCGCGACGACCACCCGCGTGCTGCTCGATTGCGGTTTTTCAGCGAAGGAAGTGGAGCGCCGGCTCGGCCGGCTCGGCTTGAGCGTCGAGGATCTCGACGCGATCGTCATCACCCATGAGCACACGGACCATATCGGCAGCGCGCTGACACTCGGCCGCAAATGGTCCATTCCGCTCCATATGAGCTGGGGCACGGCGCGCGCGATCGGCGCCGACGAAGCCCCGGTCGATCTGCACGTGCTGTGGGGCGACGAGAGCGTGGCCATCGGCGGTCTCTCGGTGCTGCCCTATACGGTCCCGCACGACGCACGCGAGCCGCTGCAATACGTCTTCTCCGACGGCGCAAGCCGCCTCGGTGTCCTGACCGATGTGGGTGTGTCGACGCCGCATATCACGAACGTCCTGTCCGGCTGCGACGCGCTCGTGCTGGAATCCAATCACGATCTGCAGATGCTCGCGACGAGCCGCTATCCGGCGTCGTTGAAGGCGCGTATCGGCGGCACGCATGGGCATCTGAACAACGACGCGGCGGCAGCCATTCTCGCTACGCTCGATCGTTCGAAGCTGCGTCATCTGGTGGCCGCGCATCTGAGTCAGCAGAACAACCTGCCGCATCTCGCGCAGGCGGCGCTGGCGGCAGTGCTGGGGGCGTCGGCGGTCGAAGTGGTCGTCGCAACGCAGGCCGAGGGTTTCGACTGGCTCGCGCTATGACACATCCTGCATGAAGTGAAACACTCGCGGCGATAAAACCGCAGGCGTAAAAAAACCGGCTCGAGAGCCGGTTTTTTTACGCAAGTCCCTCGGTGGGACCCGCATGCAAGCCTTACTGGCTTGCGCCCGATGCCGGAGCAGCCGAAGCAGCTGCGTCCGAAGCAGCGGCAGCAGCCGACGAAGCGTCGCTTGCAGCAGCCGAAGCGCTCGATGCTGCAGCGTTTGCGTCCGATGCAGCAGCTGCCGGTGCCGAAGCAGCCGACGTATCGCTTGCAGCGCCCGGAGCAGCCGTATCGCTAGACTTGTTGCATGCAGCCAGAGCAACAGCAGCCAACAGGGATGCTACGAGGAGAGATTTCTTCATGATCACGTCCTTTTATGGTTAAAGGTAAGCAACAGCGCAAAGTACCGGTAATGTGTTCAGACACCGACCAGGGCCGCTCGCGGAGACCCACATTATATTTGAGTGTGAGACTTCCCGCGGCTTGGGCGGAAATTATATGCACTTTCGTATCGACCGTCGATAAATGCGGGGCCAATACGTTGTCTTTCTCATACAAATTTTCACACTATGAACAGCAGGATGCGCTTTACGTCAGGCGTAAGCGTCGACCTGAATCCAGCCCGCACGATACCACTCGTGCAGGAGGGATGTCATTGTCGAATCGTCTGCAAGTGTTACAAAGCGTTTCGCCTCCAAATGCCTGTAATTGGCGAATTCCGGGAGCCATTTTCTGAGTTTTGCGTCGAGTAATTCGGGTTCGCCATTCAGAAAATACGAGCGCTTGTCGTAAAGCAACACGGTCTTTCGATCAAGCCTCAAACCGGACTTCTTCGCTCGTTCAACGAACTTCTGCTCAGTGAGCGGTCGAGCGGGCGGATCGAAGACCACGTTCGCTTTCGGCTCGCTCATATAGGATCCGAGGAATGAGGCGACGTCCTTTTCGTGCCATGTGACGTTCGCAAGGATCGCGCCAACCCGCTCGAGCAGAAGCTCCGGCAATTCTGCCGGATGGCGCACTGGCTCCTGCTTCGGATCGCGATAGTGCGCGGCCGGGACGTTCGAATCGCCTGTGCGCTCGGCCAGGTGATAAAGAAACTGCCCCGTGAGTTCTTGCGTGGAAGGCGCCCGAAAGCCGATCGAACACGTCATGCATTCACCTTCGGCGACGCCGTCATGCGCGATATGCGGCGGCAGGTAGAGCATGTCTCCAGGCTCCAGCACCCATTCCTCCTCGGGCTCGAAATGCTGTAAAACTTTCAACGGAAGTCCCGGTTTTAGCGAGAGATCGCGCTGTGCGCCGATCCGCCAGCGGCGCTTGCCGAGGACCTGCAGCAGGAACACGTCGTAGGAGTCGAAGTGCGCGCCGACGCCGCCGCCGTCGGTCGCATAGGAGATCATCAGGTCGTCGAGACGCGCATCCGGGATGAACCGAAAGCGGTTCATCAGTTCATGGGCGCGATCGTGATGCAGGTTCACGCCTTGCACGAGCAGTGTCCATCCGCGCTTTTTCACCGAAGGCAGTTCGTCGGGTGCGAACGGTCCATGTTCCAGCGCCCAGGTCTTGCGAAAATGCGTGATGAGGCGCGACTCGGCGTCGTCGAGATCGGCGAGTTCGAACAGTTCGTCGCGCGAAAGCGGTGCCCGGATATCGGGAATCGCCTGGCGAATCAGCAGCGGCTTTTTCTGCCAGTATCGACGCATGAATTGCGCGGGCGTCCGGTTGCCCAGCAGGGGAGTCACTTCGTCCGGGAGCGGCGCTCTCGGCCGGCCGTCGGTTGCATCAAGGGGCCGCGTTGGCATCGTATAATTGAGGCTTGTATCTTGGAGAATCCAATGAAAATCGCAAAAGACACCGTCGTATCGGTCGCCTACAAGCTATCGGATGCGCAGGGCAATCTGATCGAGGAAAGCGACGAGCCGATGGTCTATCTGCACGGCGGCTATGATGGCACGTTCCCCAAGATCGAGGAAGCGCTGGACGGGCAGGAAGCCGGCTATCAGACGCAGATCCAGCTCGAACCCGTGGACGCGTTCGGCGAATACGATCCCGAACTCGTGAAGGTCGAATCGCGCAGCCGCTTTCCGGAGCCGCTCGAAGTTGGCATGCAGTTCGAGGGCACGCCGGAAGACGGCGAAGAAGACGTCGACTCGCTGATCTACACGGTCACGGACGTCGCGGAAGACAAGGTCGTGCTCGACGGCAATCATCCGCTCGCGGGCATGGCGCTGCGCTTCGCGTTGTCGGTGCAGGAAGTGCGCGTCGCGACCGAAGATGAAATCGAACATCAGCACGCGCACGGCGCCGACGGCCTCGAGATTCTCGACGAAGACGAGGACGACGCCGACGACGAACCCGGCAAGGAATCGGGCCCGACGCTGCACTGAGCGTCACAGCGGTCCCAACACATGAGAGAAGGGCGCAGCGATGATCGCTGCGCCCTTTTTCATTCTCCCGTTCCGCTCGCCGGATTGGCTCGATACGTGCCGTTCTGCACGCCCGACGCGGGCGTGGGCAGAATCGGCGGCATGCCTTGGGGTGGGGTGAGGATCGGCGGCAGCGGTCCGGGCACCGAGGACGGCAAAGCCGGTGGCGGCAGCGATGCGGGAAGGTCGTCGCGAGGTTGGGGCGGGGCTGCTTCGTCCGACGGCGGCTCGTATGGTTCAGACGGTTTGCCTGGCGGTTCGGACGTCGTAGCGCTACTTCTCGCGACATCTCTCACACGCACCCTGAATGGCGGCCGCCAGTCTGCATCCGTCTGTACTTCGAGCCATTGCACCTGCGGTTTTTTCAGCGCGATTGCAATGCGCGTCAGATTGGCGACCAGTGATCCCTTTTCGTCGTGGAGCGGCTGGTCGATCAGAAAGCCGCCTGCGACCGGCGTCTCCGCACCGTGAATCACGATCACGGGACCGCGAAACAGTTCGGCCACCTTGACGAGACTTCGCTTGAATTCGACGAAGCCGTCGCGCGGCTGGTTGCCGCGCGTGAAGCGCAACCACGCGAAGCGGTCGCGTCGCTCGTAGCGCGCGAAGTCGGGATCGCCTTCGAGAAAGACGACGAGCGCACGCTCGCCCGAACGTCGCGCCGACTCCGCCGCGTGCTCGAGCCAGAACGCATTCGCGATGCTACGGTCCTCGAATTCGCCGTTGCGCCCGCCTGCTGTCAGATAGTGATTGTTCGGACCGGGCGCGTTCAGCCCGACGAACGCGACACCCTGCGCCCGCCAGCGCACGTTCTCGCGAAATGGCCTGAAGCGCGCGACTTCGCTTTCCCGCGCGAGCGCGAGCGGTGTTGAACCGAGGGAATTCGAATCGCCGAAGAAGAGCTGTCGCACGAAGTCGAGTCGCTCGACGGGGTCGTAGCCGCCCGCCTGCGCCTGACCGCAGTCGGCCCAGTCGTGCTGTCCGGGAATCAATACGAGCGGCGTGCGCGACGCGTCGAGCAGATCGTGACGCGCGTCGTAGATCCTGTCTCGGCAAGGCTCCGAAGGGCCCTTAATATTGCCGTCGTAGACGATGAACGCCATGTCGCGCTCGCGTGCGATCGCGTCGAGCAACTGGCGCACGGGGGAAACGTCGGCGGGGCGGGTCAGCGCATCGGCGATGACGGCGAACCTGAGTGGTCCGTCCTGAGCCGATGCATGCTGCTGCATGAACGTGCCGCACACGAGCGCGGCGGCCAACGCCCGCGCCGCCACGCGCGCAGCACGTGGCGCGCAGGCCGGGCGAGCCGCCTCAACGCGATCCATCCGGCGCGGGCGTCGCCAGCTCATGCAGTTCGTAGAGCAGATCGAGGGCGTCACGCGGGCGCAAGTCGTTCGGGTCGAGGGCACGCAGCTTCTCGAGCACTGGATGCTCCTGTGCCGGCGCGGCATCTTCCGCGTCGGGGGCGTCTGCGGCATACGGCGCTGCCGCGAAAAGGTCGAATTGCGGCGATGGCTGCCCGATCGATTGCTGTTCGAGATGCACGAGGTGCTTTCTCGCCGCGCGGATCACGGCCGAGGGCACGCCCGCCAGTTGAGCGACCTGCAGGCCGTAGCTCTGGTTCGCGGGACCTTCGTTGACCGCATGCAGAAACACGATGCCGTGATCGTGTTCGACTGCCGAGAGATGCACGTTCGCCGCCTGCGCGAACTCGTTGGGCAGTTGCGTGAGCTCGAAGTAGTGCGTCGCGAAGAGCGTGTAGCAGTGGTTGTGCGTGAGCAGATGCCGCGCGATCGCCCAGGCGAGCGCAAGGCCGTCGAAGGTCGAGGTGCCGCGGCCGATTTCATCCATCAGCACGAGGCTCGATGCGCTCGCATCGTTCAGGATCGCGGCGGCTTCGGTCATTTCCACCATGAACGTCGAGCGGCCGCCGGCGAGATCGTCCGCGGCGCCGATGCGCGTGAAGATGCGATCGAGCGCGCCGAAACGCGCGCGCTTCGCCGGCACGTAGCTGCCGACATACGCCATCAACGCGATCAGCGCGGTCTGGCGCATGAAGGTCGACTTGCCGCCCATGTTCGGGCCGGTGATGAGCAGCAGCTTGCGATCGGTGGAGAGACAGCAGTCGTTCGCGATGAACTGCTCGACCTGCGCTTCCACGACGGGATGCCGTCCCTGATCGATGTCGATGCCAGCGTCGGCGGCGAACTCGGGCGCGACCCAGTCGAGCGCGCGCGCCCGTTCCGCGAACGCGCCGAGGAGGTCGAGTTCTGCCAGCGCGCCCGCCACGCGCTGGCAGTCCGCGATGAACGGCAACAGGTTTTGCAAGAGCGCGTCGTAGAGCGCGCGTTCGCGGGCAAGCGCGCGCTCTTGCGCCGAAAGCGCCTTGTCCTCGAACGCCTTCAGCTCCGGCGTGATGTAGCGCTCGGCATTCTTGAGCGTCTGGCGGCGACGATAGTCGTCGGGCACCTTGTCGGTCTGGCCGCGCGTCACTTCGATGTAGAAGCCGTGCACCTTGTTGTACTCGACGCGCAGATTGCCGATGCCGGTGCGCGTCCGTTCGCGCGCTTCCAGGTCGATCAGGAATTGGTCGCAGTTCTCCGAAATGTCGCGCAATTCATCGAGATCGGCGTCGTAGCCTCGCGCGATCACACCGCCGTCGCGGATCAACGCTGCCGGTTCGGGCGCGATGGCCGCCGCGAGCAGATCGAGACAATCGCGCGGCGGTTCGAGCGCGGCGTCGATGCGTTCGAGCGCGACGGCGTTCATGCACACGGCGCCCAGCAGTTCGCGCAATTTGGGCAAGGCGGCGAAGGTATCGCGCAGGCTCGACAGGTCGCGCGGCCGCGCCGACAGCAGCGCGAGGCGCCCGGTGATGCGTTCGATGTCCGAGATCTGCCGCAGCGCCGCGCGCAGTGTGTCGAGACTCGCGCCCGACGGCGCCTCAAGCAGCGCGCCGATCGCCTGTTGGCGGCCACGCGCGATCGACGCGTCGCGCGGCGGATGATGCAGCCAGTGACGCAGCAGCCGGCTGCCCATCGTCGTGCAGCAGGTGTCGAGGAGCGAGCAGAGCGTCGGCGATTCGGTGCCGCGCAGCGTTTCGGTGAGTTCGAGGTTGCGTCGCGTCGCCGGGTCGAGACCGATGTACTCCGATTCGTGCTCGACCTTGAGGCTGCGCACGTGGCGCAATTGCTGGCCTTGCGTCGCGGCGGCATAGAGCAGGAGCGCGCCCGCCGCGCCGCATGCGCAGGTGAGCGAATGCGCGCCGAAGCCGTCGAGGCTCGCCACATCGAGTTGCTCGCACAGGCGCTGACTACCCGAAGCGACGTCGAAATGCCACGCCGGCACGCGCGTTGTCGCGCCGATATTCGGCACGCTGAATGACGCGCTGGCATCCGCGATCGAATCGGCGATCAGCGTTTCGGCCGGGCGGATGCGTTCGAGCGCAGCGCTGACTTCTTCGGGCGCGACCTCGGCGAGCCGCAGCGCGCCGCTCGCGAGATTCAGCCACGCGAGCCCGACGCTCGTCACCACGCCGCGCCGGTTGTGCGACGGGCAGAGCGCGAGCAGATAGACATCGCTTTTATCGGAGAGGAGCGCGGCATCGGTGAGCGTGCCGGGCGTGACGACCCGCACAACCTTGCGCTCGACCGGGCCTTTCGACGTGGCCGGATCGCCGATCTGTTCGCAGATCGCGACCGATTCGCCGAGCTTCACGAGCTTCGCGAGATATTGCTCGCAGGCATGATGCGGGACGCCCGCCATCCTGATCGGATTGCCGCCCGAAGCGCCGCGCTGCGTAAGCGTGAGGTCGAGCAGACGCGCGGCCTTTTCGGCGTCGTCGAAGAAAAGCTCGTAGAAGTCGCCCATCCGGTAGAAAACGAGCGTGCCGGGATGCTCCGCCTTGATGCGCAGATACTGCTGCATCATCGGCGTGTGGTGCGACAGGTCGGCTGTTGCCGCGGGTGCGCCGGCCGTTTCGGGAGTTGCGGTGTGAGTGCCCATCTTGCGTACGTTCGGTGCAGGAGGACCGGTTGCGGAACGAACCGGTCATATAGGGCGAGAGTGTAACCCGTCGCGCGGACGGGATGCCGTCGGCCGGATGACCAAGGCGTCGGTCAGTGACGATTCGCGCGGTCGGCGCAAAAGCAAACGCCGGTTCGAAAACCGGCGTTCGTGCGCGTAACGCGCGGGCTGGATGCAGGGTTAAGCGCGCCCGGCCAGAAAGCCGACGAGCAATGCCAGCCCCGCGACCGCGCCCAGCGTATGCCACGGCTTGTCGTGCACGAATTCGTCGGCGTAACCGGCGGCATCGTTCAGTTTGGCCGTTACCGCGGAACTCGCGCCGTCCATTTGCGAGCGCACGGTTTTCAGCTTCGACTGCAGTTCCTTGCGAAGCTTGTCCGCATCGAGATCCTTCGCGTCGCGCAGCGAGCTGTCGAGTTCGTCCAGCAGACTGCGCAACTGGCCACTGGCGGAATCGACCGCGTCGCTTGCGCCGGCGACGGCGCGCTGGCCGAGATCGGCCGCGCCGTTGATCTTGCTATCGAGCGTCGAACGTGTGAACAATCCCATTTGCTGCTCCTTTTGACGTGCCGAAAAGTTAAATCGCGGCTCGTTCGGGCAACGGCCGGCTGAGGCGCCGTGGCGTCAATGCCAGCCTTGCGCGACGAGTCGTCCTGTATTTACGACTTCGACCCGCCCCATCGTTCCCCGCTTTTCCGGTGCCGGTCGACGAGGCGTTGAGGTGAGAGTACACCCTTCAGCAAGCTTCATTCCTCCACCAGCGCGCCGAGGTCGTTCTGCCTCTCGTTGTGGGAGTAGCGGCGCATCGTGAGCCACATCATCAGGCAGACGAAGAGCCCGAAAATCACGATGATCCACTGCACCGGCACGTTGGCCGTGAGGAGCAGCGCGTAGGAGCCGAGCATCGCGAGCACGGCGAGATTCTGGTTGAAATTCTGCACAGCGATGGAGTGTCCTGCCGAGAGAAGCGTCGCGCCGCGATGCTGAAGGATCGCGTTCATCGGCACGATGAAGAAGCCCGACAGGCTGCCGAGCAGGATCATCAGCGGGTAGGCCATCAGGATATAGGCGGGCGCAAAGAGCTGTCCGAGGTGCACGCCCGCGCCCGCCGGGAACAGGTCCTTGTTGTAGAACGCCATCGCGACGGCGACCGCGCCCGTCACCACGCCGACGGGCAGTACCTTCAGCGACTGCCTGAGCGGAATGAACGCGGCCGCCGCGCCCGCGCCGATCGCGATGCCGACGCCCGTCACGCCCTGCAGCACGGCCGCCTTCGAGAGCGACAGGCCGAGATTCGCGTCCGCCCATTTCAGCACGAGCAGTTGCAGCGTGACGGCCGCGCCCCAGAGGAGCGTCGTGACCCATAGCGCAATCTGCGCGAGCTTGTCGGTCCAGAGCACCTTGAAGCAGTGGGAGAAATCGCCGATCAGCTTTGTCGGTTCGGTCAGCCGGTTTGGATAGCGCGCGCCGGTGTTCGGAATGCCGACGTTGATGACGGCCGCCGCCGCGTAGATCAGCATCACGGCGAAGAGCGCGGCGTCGGCGGCGGTGCGCACGAGCGGCAGGTGCAGGCCGGACACCCAGCGATCGACATACTGGCTCACGAGCGCGCCGCCGATCACGGTGCCGAGGATGGTCGAGCCGACCGTCGCCGATTCGAGCCACGCGTTCGCGGCGATCAGCTTCTCGGGCGGCAAAAGCTCGGTGAGGATGCCGTACTTGGCGGGCGAATAAGCGGCGGCGCCCAGGCCCACGACGCCATACGCGATCATCGGATGCACGCCCGCGATCATCACGGCGCAGCCCGCCGCCTTGAGCGCATTCGAGACGAACATGACGTGGCGCTTTTGCAGCGCATCCGCGAATGCACCGACGAAGGGCGCGAGCAGCACGTAGGAAATCGTGAAAAATATCTGCAGGAGCGGCGTGATCCACGACGCCGACTTCATCACGGTGAGCATCGCGATCGCGGCGATCAGGAGCGCGTTGTCGGCGAGCGACGAGACGAACTGCGCGGCGATGATCGTGTAGAAGCCTTTTTTCATGTGACGACGGAGATGGCGGTCGGTAGGCGCGGCGAGGGATCGCGACGGTCCCGGCAAAGAGATGCACTCTAGCGGAGCCGCGCAATGCTTGCACACAGCACGATGCGCGCCCAGCGTGCCGCGGACGGGAATCGACGGGAAGGAAGCGCCCCGAAAAGCAAAAAGGCGGCCGAAGCCGCCTTTGCATATCCACAAGAGACGCGCGCGCTCAGGCCGCGCTTTGTCGCGTGCGCGTGTACTGGTCGAGAATCTTGATCATCTGCGCGTACACCTTCGGATTCCCGGCGACGATTTCGTTTTCGTGCAGGAAGTTCGACTCGCCCGTGTAGTTGCCGACGAGACCCCCCGCTTCCGTGATGATGAGGCTGCCCGCCGCGACGTCCCACGCATGGATGCCCTGCTCGAAGAAGCCGTCGAGCCGCCCGGCCGCGACGTTCGCGAGATCGAGCGCGGCCGCGCCCGGCCGGCGCAGGCCCGCGCACGAGAGCGTCATTTCGGAGAAGAGCCGTGCGTAAGCGTCGAGGCCCGCGCCGTCGCGGAACGGGAAACCGGTGCCGATCAGCGCGTCGGCCAGGCGGTCGAGCTTGCCGACGCGGATGCGCCGTTCGTTCAGGTACGCGCCGCGGCCGCGCGAGGCGGTGAAGAGGTCGTTGCGGGTCGGATCGTAGACGACCGCCTGCGTGACGATGCCCTTGTGCGCGAGCGCAATCGACACACAGTAATACTGGAAGCCGTGGATGAAGTTGGTGGTGCCGTCGAGCGGATCGATGATCCACTGGAATTCGGACTCGCGGTCGTCGGTGCCGGATTCTTCGGCGAGGATCGAGTGGTCGGGGTAGGCGGTGTGCAGCGTCTCGATGATCGCGGCTTCGGACGCCTTGTCGACTTCCGTGACAAAGTCGTTGTGCTGCTTCTTGCTGACCTGGACGCGGTCCAGGTCGAGCGACGCGCGGTTAATGATCTGCCCGGCGCGGCGAGCGGCCTTGACAGCGATATTGAGCATCGGATGCATGAGCGAAATCCTTTGGCCGGCGCGGGGACGGCACCGTTCGGGTGCACGGGCGAGCCGGAAAGTTGGCGACAACGACTATGTCGACGAAAGACGAATTGGATAAGAGCGGGGCGGCCGGCGAATGTCAGTTGACGCTGTCAATTGAGGCTTCGAGGCGCGCGAAGGCGGTATTTTACCTGAAGTAAGCCGGCGACAGCGGGTTTCGGCTTCGTCCTATGGCGTCCGGCCAGTTCAGGCGCGTCACGGGAGGCGCTACCATAGCGTGCTCGAACTCTCACCGGCGACCGAAGCTTTGGACCCACTCGAATCTCCTCATCCCCACGGCGGCTTCACGTCGACCCGCTTCGTGCTCGTCGAGCCGAGCCATCCCGGCAATGTCGGCGCGGCGGCGCGCGCATTGAAGACGATGGGCTTCGCGCGCCTCGTGCTGGTCGCACCGCGCGTCGCGAACGTCAAGAACGAGCCGGAAGCCGTCGCGATGGCGTCCGGCGCTGATGACGTGCTGGCGTCGGCGCTCGTCGTCGACACGCTCGCGGACGCGCTCGCGGGCGTGCATTGGTCGGTGGCGCTCACGGCGCGCATGCGCGAATACGGCCCCCCGCAACTCCCGCCGCGAGCTGCGGCGGCACGCGCGCACGAGTTCGTGCATCACGGCGAGATTGCGCTCGTGTTCGGCAATGAGCGCACCGGCCTCTCGAACGCGGATGTCGAGCGCTGCAGCGCACTCGCGCACATTCCGGCCAATCCGGCGTACAGCTCGCTGAATCTGGCGCAGGCCGTGCAGGTGCTGGCGTACGAACTGCGCCTTGCCTACAGCGATGACGGCGGCCGGCCGCCGACGCTCGAAGTGGCGAACCCCAGCGCATCGAGCGAGGATATCGAAGGCATGTACGCGCATCTGGAAAACGCGCTCATCGAACTCGAGTTTCTCGATCCGGCGAATCCGAAAAAGCTGATGTCGCGCATACGGCGTCTCTTTGCGCGTTCGGGGCTGGAGCGCGAGGAGGTGAACATCCTGCGCGGCATTGCGAAACACATCCTGCTGCGGGGCCGGAAAGCCGACTGACGCAGCCGGAGCGACCGCGCGGCCAACGGGGACATCGAGCAGAGTCAGCGGGCTCGTCCTACAATCGCCCGAAACCATCGGCGAAAACCGATATAAGCTTTGCGCGATCCGTGCTTAATGCTGTCCGAATCGGCAGACCATATCGGCAGACCAAAGCGGCGGATCGACGCCGCGCCCGTACCCCCCAATTACCGAGCCATCGACATGTTCAAACGCCTGCGCGAAGACATTGCCGCCATCCGCGAGCGCGACCCCGCCGCCCGCAGCGCCTGGGAAGTGCTCACGTGTTATCCGGGATTCCACGCAATCGTGCTGCATCGGCTCGCGCACGCATGCTGGGTGCGGCAGTGGCGCTGGCTCGGGCGTTTCATCTCGCAGATCGCGCGTTTTCTCACCGGCATCGAGATCCATCCGGGCGCGACGCTCGGGCGGCGCGTGTTCATCGATCACGGCATGGGCGTCGTGATCGGTGAGACGGCCGAACTCGGCGACGACTGCACGATCTACCAGGGCGTGACGCTCGGCGGCACGTCGCTCGCTCGCGGCGCCAAGCGCCATCCGACGCTCGGCCGCGGCGTGATCGTCGGCGCGGGCGCGAAGGTGCTCGGCGGCTTTACGGTCGGCGAGGGCGCGAAGATCGGCTCGAATGCGGTTGTCGTGAAGCCGGTGCCGGCGGGCGGCACGGCGGTGGGCAATCCGGCGCGGATCGTCGTGCCGGCGACCGCACGTGCCGCGGACGACTCGCGCAAGACTGAGGCGAGCGGCTTCTGCGCCTACGGCATCACACCGAACGCTGACGATCCCGTGTCGCTCGCGATTCACGGCCTGATCGACCACGCGTCGAGAGAAACGCAGCGGATCGACGACATCGTCGCGGCACTCGAGCGGATCGGCACGCGGGTGGAAGCGCTCAACGGCATCGACGGCGCCGCGCTGCTCGACCTGAAGCGGCTCTCGGCGGCGATGGAAGGGGAAGCGGCGGCGCGGCGCTGACTCAGATGTGAAGCGGCGTGTTCAGCCGAGCGGCAGCGCCCGGATGCCCGCGGCGTCGAGCCGCAGATAGCCGCCGCGCGGCTCGCCGTGATCGAGTTCCCAGTCGGGAATCACCCAGCGCGTGCCGTCGGCTTCGCGATGGCGCGCCGGCCGGTGTGTGTGACCGTGGATCATCGTGTGCGTGCCGCTCGACGCGAACAATTGCGCGACCGCCTCGCGCGTCACATCATATTTCGCCGACACGGGCAGCGCGCGCGCATCCTCGCTTTTCGAGCGCATGCGCTCCGCGATCGCAAGCCGCTTCTTCAGCGGCAGGCTCAAAAACAGACGCTGCGCAACGCGGTTGCGCGCGAAACGCCGAAAGCGCTGATAACCCGCGTCGGCGGTGCAGAGCGCGTCGCCGTGCGCGAGCACGATGCGCGTGCCGAACGCGGTCATCGTGAAAGGATCTGGAAGCGGCAGCGCGCCCGCTTCCTTCATGAAGCGCCTGCCGAGCAGGAAGTCGCGATTGCCATGCATTACATAGAGCGCGATGCCGCGTTCTGAGAGCGTATGCATCAGCGCCGTCATGCGGCGTGCAAAGCGAGCGCGCTCGTGACCGACCGACGCGTCGAGCACATCGTCGCCGACCCAGAATTCGAACAGATCGCCGAGGATGAAGACCGAATCGGCCTCGTTGGCCGTCACGCGCACGAAGTGTTCGAACGTCGCGACCGTGTTCGGAATCGCGTCGCTCAGATGCAGGTCGGCGATAAAAAACAGCGGGCGCGGCTCGGTGGCCGCGCCCGCTGTTCGCGCGTCGTCAGGCGTCGCGTCGGTCATCAGTCGACGACGACCGCCTTCTCGATCACGACGTCGTCGAGCGGCACGTCCTGGTGGAAGCCCTTCGAGCCCGTCTTGACCTTGCGGATCTTCTCGACCACGTCGAGGCCGTCGACCACGCGGCCGAATACCGCATAGCCCCAGCCTTGCGGCGTCGGCGACGAATGATTCAGGAAGTCGTTGTCGTTCACGTTGATGAAGAACTGGGCGGTCGCCGAATGCGGGTCGTTCGTGCGCGCCATCGCGAGCGTGCCCTTGTCGTTCTTCAGGCCGTTGTTCGCTTCGTTCTGGATCGCCGCGTCGGTGCCTTTCTGCTTCATGCCCGGCTCGAAGCCGCCGCCCTGGATCATGAAGCCGTCGATCACGCGATGGAACACCGTGTTGTCGTAGTGGCCCTTCTTCACGTAGCTAAGGAAGTTCTCAACCGACTTCGGCGCCTTCTCGCTGTCCAGTTCGATCTTGATGATGCCGTGGTTCGTATGCAATTCGACCATGATGTGTTCTCTCCGTTGTTGGGTGGGGGCGAGGCGCCGCCCGCGGGCGGCGGCATGCGCTGCGTTACTTCGAGACGACCGTCGCCGATTCGATGACGACCGGCTTTTGCGGTACGTCGGCCATCGGCCCGCGCGTGGTGGTGGGCGTGCCTTCGATCTTCTTCACGACGTCCATGCCCGCCGTGACCTTGCCGAAGACGGCATAGCCGTTGCCATCCGGATTCGGGAAGTCGAGCCCCGCATTATCGACCGTATTGATGAAGAACTGTGCGGTGGCCGAATTCGGATCGCTCGTGCGCGCCATCGCGAGCGTGCCCGTCGTGTTCTTTAGGCCGTTCTTGCTCTCGAGCTGGATCGGGGCGCGCGTCGGCTTCTCGGCGAAGCTGGTGCTGTAACCGCCGCCCTGGATCATGAAGCCAGGAATCACGCGATGAAAGATCGTGCCACTGTACTGACCTGACTTCACGTAGTCGAGGAAGTTCGCGACGGTCTTCGGCGCCTTCTCGGGATAGAGCTCGACGCGAATGTCGCCTTGCGAGGTCTTGAACAGCACGCTCGGATGCGCAGGCTGCGTGCCCGCCGGATTCTGGCCCTGGGCGAAGGCGGGAGCGCCTGCGATCAGTGCGGCGCTGCCGAGCGCCAACATCAGCAATTTCATGAAGGATCGATCCTCTGGTTGGAGTGGCTACGAATGCGGCGTCGTGTCGATGCTTGAAGTCCGCCTGGTTCCTGCGCCGCGTCGAAATGCGCGCTCGTCCGGCCGTGCCGGGCGAGGGGTCGCGTTCAGGGTTCCGCGTTCGGCGCGACGTAGGGCGAGGTCGGGAACGGGCCGGTCGGGCCGCCGAACGGCGAGTACGGCGTGGGCAGTGTCATCGCCGGGACCGTGCCCGGGCCGCTCACACCGGGCGTGCCGTATTCGGACGACGGGACGATGCGCTTTTTCTGCGCGGGCGGGGCGATGATCTTCTGGATGTCCGCGACGCGCTGACGCGAAAGTGCGCTCTTCGACCCAAGCGCTTGCGCGCGCTTGTACGATTCGCTCGCGAGCCGCAGATACAGGTCGCCGAGGTTGTCATAGGCGAGCGCGTAGCTCGGGTTCGCCTTGATGGCCACTTCGAGCGCGGCGCGCGCGTCTTCGTAGCGGCCTTGCTTTGCATATAGCGCGGCGAGATTGTTGTACGGCTCGGGCAGTTCGGGATATGCCTGCGTGAGCTCGGTAAATGCGGTGATCGCTTCGTCGTCGCGGTTCAGGCGCGCGAGGACCGTGGCGCGCTTGAACTTCGCCTGCACGTCGCGCGGGTTCGTCTTCAGGCGCTCGTCGAGTTGCGCGAGCGCGTTCGTCCAGTCCTTCTGCGCGATGCTCGCATCGACCTGCGGCGTACCGTCCGAGGTGGCGGTGGACACCTGCGCATGAACCGTGCCGATGCACAGAAAGCTGGCCGCGAGACCGAAACTTGCAGTGACCGTCGCGGTGGCGAAGGTGGTCGCGGCAGCGGTTGCGACGAAGCCCGCGAGCCCAGTGGCGACGCGGCTTGCGGCTCGGTTGGCAACGCCTCGTGCGCGACCGTTTGATGGTTTCATAGGCTCAAGTCTGGATGTTATACTCCGACCCATTCTAACAAAAGGTCTGCGCGTTCCGTCGAACGTCAGACTGTCGTTACGCCACTCGTGGTCCTCTCCGTTTCGATCGCAGCGTGAGCAACATGCGTGCGCAGGCGGCGCGCGAGATCGGGGGCGTTTCGTTGAGGGACCATCGTCCTCCATCGCAACGCGCTTCCGGGTCTTCGCACCGCATCGAACAGCATCGTGCCGACACGTGATTCCTGCGACACCAACACGCGGATGTTTCCGACCCACGCATCGCCTTCTATGAATCCACTGCGCATCTACAACACGCTCGCGCGTGACAAGCAATCTTTCGTGCCGCTTCGGGATGGCGAGGTGCGCATGTATGTCTGCGGAATGACGGTATACGACTATTGTCACGTCGGCCATGCGCGCGTGATGGTCGTGTTCGACATCGTGCAGCGGTGGCTGCGCACGCTCGGCTACAACGTGACGTACGTGCGTAACGTCACCGACATCGACGACAAGATCATCCGCCGCGCCGTCGAGAACGGCGAGCCGATCAAGGCGCTCACCCGGCGCTTCACCGACGCGATGCACGAAGACGCGGACGCACTCGGCGTGGCGCGCCCCGACATCGAGCCGCGCGCGACCGACTTCATCCCGCAGATGCTCGGCATGATCGACATGCTCGCGGCGAACGGCTACGCGTATCAGGGCAAGGACGGCGACGTGAACTACGCGGTGCGCAAGTTCGCGGGCTACGGCAAGCTGTCGGGCAAGTCGATCGAAGACCTGCGCGCGGGCGAGCGCGTCGCCGCGAACGAAGCGAAGGAAGATCCGCTCGACTTCGTGCTGTGGAAGCAGTCGAAGGAAGGCGAGCCCGCCGACACCGGGTGGGACTCGAAGTGGGGCCGCGGTCGCCCGGGCTGGCACATCGAATGTTCTGCGATGGGTTGCGACCTGCTCGGCGACCAGTTCGACATCCACGGCGGCGGACAGGACCTGCAATTCCCGCACCACGAGAACGAGATCGCGCAGAGCGAAGCAGCAACCGGCAAGCAGTTCGTGAACTACTGGATGCATAACGGTTACGTGCAGATCGACAACGAGAAGATGTCGAAGTCGCTCGGCAACTTCTTCACGATCCGCGAGGTTCTTGAAAAATTTGATGCGGAAGTGGTGCGCTTCTTTATTGCGAGGGCACACTATCGGTCGCCGCTGAACTACAGTGACGTGCACATCGAAGACGCGCGCGGCGCATTGACGCGTCTTTACACCGCATTGAAGGACGTGGAGCCGGACGATCAGCCGCTCGACTGGAACGAACCGAATGCAGAGCGCTTCCAGTCGGCGATGAACGACGACTTCAATACACCCGTCGCGGTGTCGGTGCTGTTCGATCTCGCGACGGAAGTGAACCGCACGCGCGACGCAGCGCTCGCGCGCCAGTTGAAGCAGCTCGCAGGCGTGCTCGGACTGCTCGGCCGCGAGCCGCGCGCGTTCCTGCAGCAGGCAGTGGGCAAAGGCACGGGCGATGCAGGCATCGCGCCGGCCGAGATCGAATCGATGATCGCCGCTCGCGTTGCAGCGAAGCAGGCGAAGAACTATGCCGAAGCAGACCGGATCCGCGCACAGTTGCTCGAAGCCGGTGTTGCGCTTGAAGACAAACCGGGTGGGTCGACCGAATGGCGCCGCGTCTGAGCGCGGCCCTTCACACCCTCAATCGACTCACCAGGCAGGAGGCATGATGGCAACGGCCAGGAAGGCGCCGGCTAAGCGAGCCGCGTCCGCAAGAAACGCAGCGCCCGCGACGAAGACCGCGCGGCGCACGCAGGCGAAGGCGCCTGCGAAGGCAGTGAACGGTGCAGCCCACGCGATCGCGCGCAAGAGCCAGGCGAAGAAAGCGGCGTCCGACGATGTGACGGTCGCCAGCCGCGGCAATGGCGCCGCGCGCGCAGGCAAGGCCGTTACGCCTTCGCCCGCATCGCGAAAACGGGTGCGTGCAACGGCCGCCAATGGCGCCGCAGCGAAAGCGTCCGCAACAAAAGGCGAAGGCGCTTCGGTCCAGGCGCTCGTGCGCGATCCGCAGCACGAAGGCGAAGTCGTGCGCAAGTCGCGCGCGATCACCCCGGAAGCCGCGGTGCCGGTGCAGATCGGCGGACTCAAGCCCGAAGTTACGCGCCCCGCATACTGGGACAAGGCATGTGCCGACCTCGTGAAGCGCGACCGCATTCTCAAGAAGCTGATTCCGAAGTTCGGCCCGGTGCATCTGATCAACCGTGACGATCCGTTCACGACGCTCGCGCGCTCGGTCGTCGGCCAGCAGATTTCCGTGCGCGCCGCTCAGAGCATCTGGGAGCGCGTCGAGTCGGCGTGCGCGAAGCTTGCGCCGCAGCAGTTCATCAAGCTCGGTCACGAAAAACTGCAGGCGTGCGGACTCTCGAAGCGCAAATCGGAATACATTCTGGATCTCGCCCAGCATTTCCAGTCGGGCGCGCTGCACGTCGATACCTGGACCTCGATGGACGACGAAGCCGTGATCGCCGAACTCACGCAGATTCGCGGCATCGGCCGGTGGACGGCGGAGATGTTTCTCATCTTCAACCTGTCGCGCCCGAATGTATTGCCGCTCGACGACCTCGGCCTCATCCAGGCGATCAGCGTCAACTATTTCAGCGGCGAGCCGGTCACGCGGAGCGAGGCGCGCGAAGTCGCGGCGAACTGGGAGCCGTGGCGCACCGTCGCAACGTGGTACATGTGGCGCAGTCTCGATCCGATCCCTGCCGATCATTGAGGGTCTACGGCAAGCCCGCTGAAAACAATAAGACAGGTCGCTATCGCTATCTTATACTTGATAGTTGCGACCCGAATTTGTCAGGGTGACGCGCGGTTAGAATACGCGCTGCCCAGCTCCTAGGATTCGAACAATGAAGACCACGTTTCTGGATTTCGAGCAGCCGATCGCTGAGCTCGAAGCGAAAATCGAAGAGTTGCGCTTCGTTCAGGACGATTCCGCTGTCGATATTTCGGAAGAAATCGAGCGGCTGTCGAAGAAAAGCCAGCAACTGACCAAAGATCTCTACGCGAACCTGACGCCCTGGCAGGTTTCGCAAATCGCGCGTCATCCGCAGCGCCCTTACACGCTCGACTACGTCAGCGAGCTCTTTACCGATTTCCACGAACTGCACGGCGACCGCTCGTTTGCCGACGACCTCGCGATCATCGGCGGCCTCGCGCGCTTCAACGGCCAGCCGTGCATGGTGATCGGCCATCAGAAGGGCCGCGACACGAAGGAGCGGGCGATGCGCAACTTCGGCATGCCGCGCCCGGAAGGCTATCGCAAGGCCGAGCGGCTGATGCGTCTCGCCGAGAAGTTCGGCCTGCCGATCTTCACATTCGTCGATACGCCGGGCGCGTATCCCGGCATCGGCGCCGAGGAGCGCGGGCAGTCGGAAGCGATCGGACGCAATCTCTATGTGATGGCCGAGCTGAAGACGCCGATCATCACGACAATCATCGGCGAAGGCGGCTCGGGCGGCGCGCTCGCGATCGCGGTTGCTGACAGTGTCATGATGCTGCAATTCTCCACGTATTCCGTGATCTCGCCGGAAGGTTGCGCGTCGATTCTCTGGAAGAGCGCGGCGAAGGCGCCGGAAGCGGCCGAGGCGCTCGGGCTCACCGCGCATCGCCTGAAGGCGCTCGGGCTGATCGACAAGATCGTCAATGAACCGCTCGGCGGCGCGCATCGCGATCCGAAGGGCATGGCCGCTCTCCTGCGCCGGGCGCTCGCCGATTCGCTGCGCCAGTTCCACGGCATGAACGTGAACGACGTGCGCGCACGCCGCTTCGACAAGCTGATGGCCTACGGCAAGTTCAAGGAAACGCTGCCGGGCGCGTAAGCCGTGCACCCCGCGCGCTTGTATCGTGACATCCGGCACCGACACATCCGCCAGCCGCCTCGTGACCGAGGCGGTGCGCGCGGCGCTCGGTCGCGGAACGGTTTCTCCCGATGCTTTCTTTGCAGTCGCGCTGAGCGGCGGTCTCGACTCGACCGTGCTGCTCGATGCCGCCGTGCGCGTCGCGGGCGCATCGCGCGTGGTCGCGCTGCATGTCCATCACGGCTTGAGCCCGAACGCCGATGCGTGGGCCGTGCACTGCGAATCGTTCGCCGATTCGCTCGGCGTGCGCTTTGCGGCGCGCCACATCGAAGTGACGCGCGCGGGCGGCGAGAGTCTCGAAGCCGCGGCGCGCGACGTGCGCTATCGCGCGCTGGATGCGCTGTGCGACGAGCACGGCGCACGTTCTCTCTGGCTCGCACATCACGCCGACGATCAGGCCGAGACCGTCCTGCTGCAACTTTTGCGCGGCGCCGGCGTGGCCGGGCTCGCCGCGATGGCGCCGGAACGCGCCGACGGTGCGCTCGCGGTGCCGCGCGTGCGGCCGCTGCTCAACCTGCTGCGCGCGCAGCTCGAAACCTACGCGCACGAACGCGACCTGAACTGGATCGACGACGAATCGAACGTCGATACGCGCTACGCCCGCAACGCGCTCCGGCACGACGTGCTGCCGGTGCTCGCCGTGCATTTTCCCGGCTTTCGTGACGCGCTTTCGCGTACGGCATCGCACGCGGCGTCGGCGCAGCGTCTGCTCGACGAACTCGCGCGCATCGATCTCGATGCCGCGCGGCGCGAAGACGGCGCACTCGCGCTCGACGTGCTCCTCGCATTCGACGACGAGCGCGCCGTCAATCTGCTGCGCTACTGGATGCGATCGCTCGGCCTCGCCGCGGCGTCGACGGCGCGTATCGCCGACATGCTGCGGCAACTGCGCGACGCGCTCGCGACGCGCGACGGCCACGCCTTGCGCATCGATCACGCCGGACATTGCCTGCGCGAATATCGCGGCTCGATCTTCTGGGAGAAGGGCGACAGCGCCGATCCGCCCGATCTCGACGAACGCGCGGCCGCGCCGAAGATGCCGGTCGAATTGCGGTGGCAGGGCGAGGAAGTCTGGCGATTGCCGCAATGGCGCGGCACGCTGGTGTTCGAGCCGTGCGACGACGCGGACGATACCGACGCGGTCGCGGAAAGCGTACTGCGCTCGGCGCCGCTCGTCGCGCGTTCGCGCTCGGGCGGCGAACGGCTGCGGCTTGCCGCCGATGCGCCGGGCCGTACGCTCAAGAATCTGTTCCAGGAGCGCGGCGTGCCCGCGTGGAAGCGCGATGTGCCGCTCGTCTTTGTCGGCGAGGCGCTGCTATTCGTGCCGCTCATCGGCGTGAATCGCGGGGCGGGAGACGACTCAGGCGGTCCGCGCCGGCGCATCGTGTGGCGGCCGGACGTGATCATTGCGTGATGTGAAACCAGCGACGGACAATGTCTGCAAAATGGGCGCCGAACAGGGCCAAATGCCTGTTTCGACTTGTATTTTGAGACCCGATCGGGTAATTTAACTCGTTTGTCCGCCGTGCGTTTTGTGTAGCATCTGCGTCCGTCCACGAGATCCGTGACCCCGATCTTCGCCGCCAGCACCATGCACAAAGCGTGCATGTTGCGACCATAAAGCGGCCATAAAGCGCACCTTCGTGCAGCAGGCTCTGACGAGTCTCGCGCGAGCGGCATCTGCGCTATCCAAACGATGCGCGCCACGATCGTTGCCGAATCCCACGCCACCCTAAGCCGTCGATCGCAACAGCCGTAGCGCTTCGAGCGCGGTTTTTCCTCCAGTTCAAAACGACAATGGCACTCATCGTACACAAATACGGCGGCACCTCGATGGGCTCCGTCGAGCGCATCAAGAACGTCGCGAAGCGCGTCGCGAAATGGCACAAGGCCGGCCACAAGATGGTCGTCGTGCCCTCGGCGATGTCCGGCGAAACGAATCGCCTGCTCGGTCTCGCGCGCGACATCACGCCCGATCCGGATCCGCGCGAGCTCGACATGATCGCGTCCACCGGCGAGCAGGTGAGCGTCGGGCTGCTCGCCATCGCGCTGCATGCGGAAGGCCTCGAAGCCGTGAGCTACGCCGGCTGGCAAGTGCCGATCAAGACCGACAGCGCATTCACGAAGGCGCGCATCAGCGAGATCGACGGCGAACGCGTGCTCGCCGAGCTCGACGCGGGCAAGGTCGTCGTCATCACGGGCTTCCAGGGCGTCGATCCGGAAGGCCATATCGCGACGCTCGGCCGCGGCGGCTCGGACACGTCGGCGGTCGCGATCGCCGCGGCGCTGAAGGCCGAGGAATGCCTGATCTATACCGACGTCGACGGCGTGTACACCACGGACCCGCGCGTCGTCGAAGAAGCGCGCCGGCTCGATCGCGTGACCTTCGAGGAAATGCTGGAAATGGCGAGCCTGGGCTCGAAGGTGCTGCAGATCCGTTCGGTGGAATTCGCCGGCAAGTATCAGGTGAAGACGCGCGTGCTCTCCAGCCTGACCGACCCGCTGATGCCGCTCGACGACGAAATGCACTCGGGCACCCTGATTACTTTTGAAGAAGACGAGAACATGGAAAAAGCAGTGATTTCGGGCATCGCGTTCCAGCGTGACGAAGCGCGTATCGCCGTCATGGGCGTGCCCGACAAGCCGGGCGTCGCGTACCAGATCCTGGGGCCCGTCGCCGATGCGAACATCGACATCGACATGATCATCCAGAACCAGAGCGTGGACGGCAAGACCGACTTCACGTTCACGGTCGGCCGCGGCGACTACCATCGCGCGATGGATATCCTGAACGGCCAGGTGAAGGATCACGTGAAGGCCGAGCGCGTGCTGGGCGATCCGAAGGTGTCGAAGGTCTCGGTGGTCGGCGTGGGCATGCGTTCGCACGTGGGTATCGCGAGCACGATGTTCCGCACGCTGTCGGAAGAGGGCATCAACATCCAGATGATCTCGACGTCGGAGATCAAGATCTCGGTACTGATCGACGAGAAGTACACCGAGCTTGCCGTGCGCGCGCTGCACAAGGCGTTCGAACTCGATCGCGTTTGATGGCGCGTTCTTGACGCGACGCGGACGGCTCGCGGGCTGTCGCGTCGGCGCGGGTTGTCGAGTGCAGGGCATGCGTTGGGCGAACGAAAAAATTCGTCTGCGAAATTGACCGGCGCTCTCGAACCCGCTATTATCTTGGCTTCGTCGCGCTGACTCCCTGCGCGACCGAAAGTTTGGGAGACGTGGCCGAGAGGTCGAAGGCACTCCCCTGCTAAGGGAGCATCTGGGCCAAAACCTGGATCGAGGGTTCGAATCCCTCCGTCTCCGCCAGCGATGGCAGAGAGAACCCCGCAGAGTCTAGGCTCTGCGGGGTTTTTGTTTTTGGGTGCTCAAGCGAGCGTCGATTCCCTTCGATCAAACGAACGGCCTCGACATCAGAGGCCGTATCGGTCCCATATCGCCGTCACTTCCCCGACGCAATCCGGTCCTGAATATGCTTCGCGCGCGCGGGCGAAGCCGGATGCGAACTCAACATGCTCGACTGGCCGCCATCGACCTTCGCCAGCTTGTTGAACGCCGTCACGAGCCCGGAAGGATCGAGTCCCTTCTTCTTCTGCATATCGAACGAATAATCGTCGGCGGCACTTTCCTGCGCCTGCGAGAACTGCGCGTTCACGAACTTCTCGGAGAGATCGCCCAGCTCCGACGACGACAGGCTCGCGACCACACCCGTCCCCGACGATGCCACCGAGCGCACCGCCGACGCCGCGTACGCCACCTGCATCGCCTTCTTCGTGTGCCCCAGTGCGACGTGTCCCATCTCGTGTCCGACGACGCCGCGCACTTCGTCGTCGTTCATCAGGTCCATGAGGCCGCTATAGACGCGCACGCAGCCGTTGCCCATCGCCCACGCATTGACGTCCTTCGTCATGTAGACCTTGTAGTTGACGGGCACGCCGTTGATGTTGTTGCCGAGCTGCGCGGCGATCTTGTTCAGGCGTTGCGTGTACGTGCTGCTGGCCGGCGCGATGGTGTTTTCCTTGTCGAGCTGCGTGCAGGACTTGTCGGAGAGGGTGCGGACGTCGGCGTCGCTGAGCATGGCGGCCTGCGTCGCGAGCGTGCCCGATTGCACGAGCGCGTTCGGGTCCATGCCCGCACAGCCGGCGAGCGTCGCGCAGAAAGAAGCCGCGATGAAAAAACGGTGAAGTCTCATTGTTTGCTTTCCTGTGTAGAAGAACCTCGACAGCGGCATAGACCGCCTGTGCGTGATGGTCGACAGAAGGAAAGGGCAGCGCTACCCGATGTTTCCTATTTGCTTACGCCGTCGAGTCAGTGGACAGGCGCGCGACGGTTGTCGTAAGGAGGATGTTAGCAAGCGAGCGAACGCGCGGATACCCGGCAGCCGTCGGGACGCAGGAAATCGGCGATGTGATCGGCTTTGATCGCGGCTTCAGGCGCCGCTGCGGGCGATCGCGGCGCGCACGCGCGCCGCAGCCGAGCCGATCGACGATTGCTCGACGGCAACTGTCGCGATGTCGGGCAGGGCCTCGTCGGCGAGCTGGGTGAGCGTGCGTCCCGGCGGCATCTCGACGAAGACGCGGGCGCCGAGTTCGCCGAGCACGACTGACGCTTCATGCCAGCGCACCGGATGACGCAGGTTGGTCGCGAGATCGTCGCGGACGGCATCGGCGGTGCGCAGCACGCGCGCGCCGCGATTGCCGATGTAGGGAATGCGCGGCGCATCGAACCTGACCTCGCGCGCGGCGTCGGTCAGCTGGCGGGCGGCGGCGTCGAGCAGTTCGCAGTGCGACGGCACGCTCACCGCGAGGCGCTCGGCCTTGCGCGCGCCGCGTTCGAGCACGCGCTGCCGCACGCGCTCGAGCCCCGCGTCGCTGCCGGCGAGCACGATCTGACGCGGCGCGTTCAGATTGCCGACATAGACATCGTCGACGCCGCTTTCCGCGATAACCGCGCTGATCTCGCGCCCGTTCAGCCCGACGACCGCAAGCATGCCGTAGCCCGACGGATACGCGTTTCCCATCAGTTGCGCGCGCAATTGCACGAGCCGCAGCGCATCGTCGAACGCAATGGCGCCGCTCGCGACCGCCGCGCCGTACGCGCCCACCGACAAGCCCGCGGTCGCCTCGGGTTCGATGCCTTCGGCGCCCAGCGCGCGCATCGCCGCGACGCCCGCGACCACTAGCGCGACCTGAACCGCGACAGTCGAACGCTGCGCATCGGCGCTGTCCAGATCGAGCACGTTAAGCTTCAGGACGTCGGACGCTTCGGACAACGTGGCCGCGATCAGCGGATGCGGATCGGTGCCGCCGAGCGCATGCAGGAATCCGGGGGCTTGCGCACCCTGGCCGGGAAACAGGAACGCGATCACGCGACCGACTCCGCGCGCCACGGATCGGCGACGAGCTTCGGGCCATCGGCGCAACGCAACATCACGCGCAGGTTCGGGCGCGCGAATTCGCCGAGCGAGAACGCGGCATCACGCGTCTCGATTTGCACGTCGATGCGCGTGGCGGCATGGCGCGCCGCGTTCGAAAGCGTATCGAAGAGCGCGGCTGCGCGCTCGCGGGCAAGCGGTTCGGGCGCGCGCATCACAAGATCGAGATCGCTCGCGGGGGTGACGGTCGCGACGCCGCTCGCAAGTTCGAAGCCCGCGCTGCCCGTCGGACCCCAAACGCAGCCCGTGGCGTCGAGCAAGGGCGCCACCGCGCGAAGGAGCGCGAAGGCGGGCAGTGTCGAGCGGCTGGACGCCGGTGAGCGCAGGTCCTCGGGCGCGATGACGCTCGCGACATCGCGCGGATGAAGCCAAGTCCCGAAGCGCTCGCTGCGCGTCGAGCCGCGCACACCGACGGGAATCGCAGCGTCGAGACGCGGCGCGCGGCGCACGACGACCCAAGGCGCACGCGCCAGTGCGTCCGCGACCCACGCGGGCGCGTCGGCGAAGGCGGGCGCGTCGGGCACGAGGCGGAGCAGGTCGTGCGGTCGCAGGTCCAGGGTCACTGCGCGTCCCATTGTTCGGCCAACCGCTTCCGCGCTTCGATCGATGCCGCGCGCGTGCGTTTCGCCTCGGCGGAAGCGAGACGATTCGACAGATCGCGCGGGCCGCGCCGCGCATCCTTCACCGCATCGATCAGCGAGGCGCGTACACGTTCGATATCGGCATCGGCGGGCGCGTCGGCATCGACGCCTTCGATCAGTTCGTGCAGCAGCCCGAGCCTTGCATACGCACTCATCTTGTACGACATCGGCAGCACCGTATCGCCGAGCGCGTCGAGCCCTTCGACGCTGCGGCGCGTTACGCGCGCGGCGGCTTCGCGGCCCATTGCGTGGACGGCGATGCCGGGCGCGTCGAGCGCGACGATGCGGTTCGCCTGATAGCCGTGCGCGAGATACGCGCCCGACATCGCCGGCCCGACGATCAGCGCGATCACCGGATGGCCCGCGAGCCGCGCCTGCGCGTAGGCATCGACGGCGGCGGCGCACGCCAGATGGACGCCGAGCAGTTCTTCGCGCCGGCCGTAGGCCTGGCTCTTCACGTCGACGATCGCGACGAGCGGACGTTTCGTCGCGGCATCGCGATCGGCGTCGAGCGCTTCGCGCACCGCGCGGGCGAGCAGCCAGCCCTGTTCGAGCCCGACGACGTTGTCGCGCGCGCGAGGAAAGCGGTTTTGCGGATCGGGCACGACCGCGATGAAACGCGCGGTTTCGTCGCCGAGCGGGGCATCGGCGGCGCGGATCGGTCCGCTTTGCTGCGCGCCGGCGTGCGATGTCAGCGCGTCGAACCAGCGCTGTCCGCGGGACCTGGAAAGGGCATCGGTCATCGTGAATCTCCTTGCCAGAGCGTGCGCAGCGTGTCGGGATCGATGGCGTCCGGGTTCACGCGCGCGAGCCGTTCGAGTTGCCGGTCCACCTGTTCGCTGCGATGCTGCGCCGGTACGCCGCGCTCGAACGCAGCGATGACCGCCGCGCGCACTTCGCCGCTGTCGTCTTCGACGAGCGTATCCGCGAGCCCGACCGCGACGCGCTCCTCGCCGCCGATCATCGACCAGATCAGCTTGCGGTCGGACGAGTCGAGTTCCTCGACGCCCGCTTCCTGTTCGATCACTTCGGGGCCGTTCATGCCGAGCCGCGCCTGCCGCGTCATCACGAGTTCGGTGCAGAGCGCGGCCGCGAGCGACATCCCGCCGAAGCAGCCGACCATCCCGCCGATCACGCCGACGACCGGCACGTGCCGCCGCAACGCGACGATCGCCGCCTGAATCTCCGCGATGACCGCGAGCCCGAGATTCGCCTCCTGCAGACGCACGCCGCCCGTTTCGAACAGGACCACGGGACGGATCGCGCGTCCTGAATCGAACTCGCGCGCGGCGAGTTCGAGCGCGGCGGCGATCTTCGTGCCCGAGACTTCGCCGATGCTGCCGCCCTGGAACGCCGGTTCGATGGCAGCGACGACGGCCGGCTCGCCGCCGAGCATGCCGCGCGCGATGACCACGCCGTCGTCGGATTGACAGACGACGTTCTGCATCGCAAGCCAGGGCGATTCCAGCCGGTCGAACGGTCCGAGCAGTTCGCGGAAGGTGCCACGGTCGAGCAGCGCGATTGTGCGTTCGCGCGCCGTCAGTTCGATGAAGCTGTGCCGCGCGATGAAGGTGTCGTGAGCGTTCATGGCGCGTCTTCCTCGCTTGCTTCGACCGCTTCCGCAAGCCGCAGCATCACGACGCCGGGCGTCGCGCCGAAGTCGTTGAGTTCGATTTTCGCAGCGCCGTCGTAGCGCGTGAAGAAGCGGTCGAGGACGCTCTTCCACACGTGTCCGTAGCCATCGACGCTGGTGCGGATCACAACCTCCGCATGCGGCGCACCGGAAGGCGAGAGCAGCACTTCGAGATCGCCCGAGCCGACCACGCCGACGTGCGCGCGCCGCTTCACAGGCCGCGTCGCGGGATACTCATAACGCATGTTTTCCATTGATCGTTCCTCTTCAGTTGAGGCGCTGCAGGCGGTCGAGAAGAAGCGTCGCGGCGAGCAGGTCCGCGGCGCCGCCAGGCGATGCATTCAGCGCGAGCAGCGTGCGGTCGAGTCGCGCGAGTGCGGCGCGGCCGGCTTCCTGCGCAACGCCGCCCGCTTCGATGACACGCCGCGCACCGTGTTGAGCGGCGCGCAATGCTGCGAGGCCGCCGCGATGCAAGAGACACGTGTCGTCGAGCGATGCGACGATTGCGATCAGCGTGTCGAGACGGGCGTCGTCTTCGTTCAGATGCCTGGCGCGCGCGTTCACGAGCGCGGGGAGGCCTATGCGCGATACATGCGGAAAGCCTTCGCGCGCTTCGCCCCGCGCGCCCGCGACGCCGTATCGAGCGGCGACGCGCGCGCCGTGGCTCGATGCCGCGGCTTGCGGCGCGAAGCGGTCGTGAAAGCGCGCGATGGCGGCCGCCGAGGCGCAGATGGCTTCGCTGCCGTCCGGCGCGTTCATCGCGGCGCCCGCGCACAGCAAGCCGACGATCCAGATCGCCCCGCGATGCGCGTTGCTATCGCCGGTGGCGGTCATCATCGTGTGCTCGCCTTCGCGGCCGATGCGCGCGAGCCGCTCGCGCAATGCCTGCGACGGCCGCTCGCCCGCCGCTGCGCGCGCAATCGCGAAGAACGTGGGTCGAAGCGCGCGCGCCGAGCGCAGCATCGTGTCGAGATCGAGGTCGCGATGCGCGCCGCTGCCGCGCCGGTCCACGAGCGCGGGCTTCGGCGTGAGACAGGCTTCGTCGATCAGGGCAGCGACGGCGTAATCGGCGATGAGCGCCGGATCGCCGGGCGCGTCGATTCGTAAAAGGGGAAGGGCGGCCGCCATCGCGCTCACCAGCTCCTGAATTTCGCGGGCGGCGCGTACAGTCCGCCCGACCACGCGACGAGATCGTCGATGCTGCGCGCCGCGAGCAAGGACCGCTTCGCTTCGCCGCGCCGCACGCCGAGATCCTCGGGGAACGCGACGATGCCGCGCCGGCGCAGTTCGGCGGTTTTCGCGGGATCGGCACGCATGCCGATCGGCGTGACGCCCGCGACCGCCGCCAGCGCCGCGCGCCGCTCATCGACACCTTCGGCCGCGTGCAGGTACGCGATGCCTTCCTCGGTTACCACATGGCTCACGTCGTCGCCGTAGATCATCACGGGCGCGATCGGCATGCCGCTCTTCTCGCCGACGGCGATCGCATCGAGCGCGTCGACGATGGTCGGTTCGCCGCCTTTCTTGAACGTCTCGGCGGTCTGCACGACCAGCTTGTGGCCGCGTCCGATCGCCGGATTCGGTCCGTCCGACTTCATCAGCTTGAGCCACGCCTCGCTCGAATGGCGGCGCCCGCGTGGATCGTGGCCCATGTTCGGCGCACCGCCGAAACCGGCGAGACGTCCGAGCGTAACGGTCGACGAGTTGGCATCGGCGTCCATCTGCAGCGTCGAGCCGATGAAAAGATCGACGCCGTATTGGCCGGCCAGCTGGCACAGCACGCGGTTCGAGCGCAGGCTGCCGTCGCGGCCGGTGAAGAAGACGTCGGAGCGCTCGGCGATGTAGTTCTCCATGCCGACTTCGCTGCCGAAGCAATGCACGCTCTCGACCCAGCCGCTTTCGATTGCGGGAATCAAGGTCGGATGCGGATTGAGCGCCCAGTTCCTGCAGATCTTGCCCTTGAGCCCGAGCGATTCGCCGTACGTCGGAAGCAGCAACTCGATCGCGGCGGTATCGAAGCCGATGCCGTGATTGAGCGTCGTCACGCCGTAGCGCTCGTAGATGCCGCGAATGGTCATCATCGCCATCAGGATCTGCAACTCGCCGATGTGGCGCGGATCGCGCGTGAAGAGCGGCTCGACCGCGAACGGCCGGTCCGCTTTCACGACCACGTCGACCCACGAGGCGGGTATGTCGACGCGCGGCAGTTCATCGACGATCTCGTTCACCTGCGCGACGACGATGCCGTGGCGAAACGCGGTGGCCTCGACGATGGTCGGCGTGTCCTCGGTGTTTGCGCCCGTGTAGAGATTGCCCTGCCGGTCCGCCTGCACCGCGCACACAAGCGACACCTGCGGCGTGAGGTCGATGAACATGCGCGCATACAACTCGATGTAGGTATAGATCGCGCCGATTTCCAGCTTCCCGTCTTCGAGCAGTTGCGCGACACGCAGGCTCTGCGGCCCCGCGAACGAAAAATCGACCTTGTGCGCGATGCCGTTTTCGAACAGCGCGAGATGCTCGGGCCGGCTGATGCTCGACAGCAGCAGATGCACATCATGCACGCGCGCCGGATCGACTTTCGCGAACGCGCGCGAGAGAAAGTCTGCCTGCTTCTGGTTGTTGCCTTCGAGCGCCACGCGATCGCCGGGGGCGATCAGCGCTTCGAGTGCATCGACGATGCGCTCCGATTTCAGCACGCCGCTGTCGAGCCATGGCTCGATCAAGGCGAGACGACGCGCCTTCTCCAGCGCACGAGTATTCCATTGCCGCAGCTTCGGATCGGACGAGTTCATGGCTTGGCTTCGCCGGTGGAGGAAGTCGCGGCATGGCGCGCTGCCGGGCGGCGCCGCTTCTTCGCGTGAGTGGATTGAGCGAACGCCTGCGCTTCGCTCAGGAAACGATAGACGAGTTCGCCCGTCGCCAGCAAATGACGCGCGACGAGCCGCTGCGCCGCTTCGATGTCGCGCGCGCGCATGGCTTCGAAGATCGCTTCGTGTTCGGCGTCGGACTGGCCCTTGAAGGTCGGCAGCCCGAACTTCACGCGCAGATAACGCTCGCCGCGCCGGTGCATCTGGCCGATTAGTTCCATCAGGCGAGGACGGTTCGCGGGCGCGTAGAGGCTCATGTGGAACTGCTCGTTACGCACCACATAGAGCGCGGGATCGGGCTCGTTCGCGGCGGCTTCGAGCAGCGCGCGGCACGTGGCGAGCGTCTCGGGCGTGTGATGCTCGATCGCGATCCCGATCGCAAGGCTCTCCAGTGACGCACGGATCTCGTAGATCTCGCGCGCCTCGTCGGCGGATTGCAAGCTGACCGACGCACCGCGATTCGGCTCGATCGTCACCCAGCCTTCGCTGTCGAGTTGCCTGAACGCCTCGCGTACGGGTATCGCGCTCACGGAGAACTGGCGCGCGATTGCGTCCTGCCGCAACGGTTCGCCCGGCAACAGCGACCCCTCGACGATCGCCGCGCGCAACGCATCGGCAATGAAGCGCGACGTGCTCTGTCGCGGCTCGAACTGCGCGTCGCGAAAAGAGCTTGCTGCAAACACATCGGGCTTGTGGGTCGTCATGGCTAGGTAGAAGTGCGGACTTGTCGTCGGTGCGAGTTCAAATATTATATATAAAATGGCATCTCTGCTTTTATGGTGCTTACCCTAGAGACGACGCGACCCGCACAGGCCCGGAAAAAGCGCGTCGAGGTTCCTTCCGAAACTACCTTGCATGGGGCCAGAGTTGGCGCCTGAATCGCTCACTCTGGCCGACAGGAGACACACGTCATGCCGACCACGGTGGATCGCCCTGTACCTTCCGTCCGACGCACCCGCACGCCGCTCAACCGTTCCCAGATCACGGGCTTCTGGGGCGCGTGGGCCGGCTGGACGCTCGACGGCATGGATTCGTTCATCTACGCGCTGGTGCTCGCGCCTGCGCTCACGGAGCTGTTGCCGCGCTCGGGCTATGCGGCGACGCCCGCGAACGTCGGGCTTGCGGGTTCGATACTCTTCGCGCTGTTCCTCGTGGGCTGGGGCCTGTCGTTTATCTGGGGACCGCTCGCGGACCGCTTCGGCCGCACGAAAGTGCTCGCCGCGACAATCTTCACGTTCGCGATTTTCACCGGGCTTGCCGCTACGTCGCATTCGGTCTGGGAACTGGGCATCTACCGGTTCCTGGCGGGCGTTGGCATCGGCGGGGAATGGGCGCTCGCGGGCACCTACGTCGCCGAAGCATGGCCGGAGGATCGCCGCAAGATGGGCGCGGGCTATCTGCAGACGGGCTATTACGCGGGCTTCTTCCTCGCCGCGGCGCTCAACTACACGATCGGCGCGACCTTCGGCTGGCGCGCGATGTTTCTCGTCGGCCTGTTTCCGGTCGTCGTGTCGATCGTGGTGCTCCTGCGCGTGAAGGAAACCGACAAGTGGCAGCGCGCCGAAGCGAGCGCCGTCAAGCACGCGAGTTCGCTGCGGACCATCTTCTCGCCGCAATACCGGCGGCGCACGGTGGTGGCCGCGACGCTCCTGACGGTCGCGATCATCGGCCTGTGGGCGGGCGCGGTGTACGAGCCGTCGGCCGTCATCCAGCTCGCGACCAAAGCCGGCATGGGCAAGGCGGAAGCCGCGCGAACCGCATCGATTGCGACGGGCCTTCTTTCGATCGGCACGATCGTCGGCTGTCTCTGCTTGCCGCCGATGGCAGAGCGCATCGGCCGCAGGAAGACGCTCGCGGTGTATTTCGTCGGCATGGCCGTGTCGATCGCGCTCGCGTTCGGCTGGGCGTTCTATCTGCCGAACGGGCTCGTGCCGTTCATCGCGCTGCTCGTGGTGCTCGGCTTCTTCGGCGGCAACTTTGCGCTATTCAGCCTGTGGCTGCCGGAGCAGTTCGAAACCCGCGTGCGTGCGACGGCGTTCGCGTTCTGCACGTCGATCGGGCGCTTCGTCGGGGCCATCGTGAACTTCGGCATCGGCGCGATGGTGCTCAACATGAAGACGCTCGGCGTGCCGATCGCGATTACCTCTGTCGCGTTCCTGATCGGTCTCGCGGTGATACCATTCGCACCCGAAACGAAGGGGCAGGAGTTGCCGAACTGAACAGCGGGCATCCCGCGAACGCCTTACTGGGCGTAAGGTTGCGGGGTGTGGAAAGACGGTAATACGAGGTTACCAGCCTGAAACAACTCGCCGGGATCGATCCGCTATATTGCCTCAACACAATAAACAACCCGTCGAGGTGGGCTTCACATGAACAAGGTATCAAAGGCTTCTTTGCTGGCAGGAGTCATTGCAGTCGGCAGTTTGGGAGTGTCGGGCGCGGCGTTCGCGCAGGTGCATATCGGCGTGAATATCGGGGTTCCCGCACCGGTTTATGTCGCACCGCAGCCGGTATACGCGCCGCCGCCCCCGCCCGTGATCTACGCGCCGCCCCCGCCGGTGTACGCGGCGCCGGCCATCGTTATCGGCTGGCACGGCGACCGGTATTACGACGGCCGCCGCTACTGGGACCGCGACGACTGGTATCGCCGTCATCCGGATCACTACGACCACGGACACGGCGGCCATCACGACAACGGCCATCACAACGGCTGGCATTGAGCGCCGCGCCGGCGGCGGTTTTCGCGGTTGCAGAAGAAAAGCCATCCGATGCGAATCGGGTGGCTTTTTCCATTGCTGGGACGCAATTGTCCGATGTAACAAAAGGTAAGCTTTCTCCAGACATTACGGCTCTTCGCGCAAGAACTTACAAAGCTGAAATACTGAACTGAAAGCTATCCGTTATATTCGCCTCGACTTAAACAAGATCTCGCCGAGGTACGCAATTGACGACCAGCAAAACGATCCGCCACTCCCTCACGCTCTCGCTTGCCGCCGTCGCGGTCTGCGCAAGCGGTGCCGCGTACGCAGCGGACGTTCACGTCGGCGTGAACATTGGTGTTCCGACGCCCGTGTACGTCGCGCCGCAGCCGATCTATGCGCCGCCTCCACCGCCTGTCATCTACCAGCCGGCGCCCGTCTATGTGCGGCCGCCGGTGGTAATCGGCTGGTATGGCAACCGCTACTACGACGGCCGCCGCTACTGGGATCGCGACGACTGGTATCGCCATCACGGCCGCGGCCACGACAAGCACCATGGCCACGGAAACGGCCATGGTCACGACAAGCACCACCACTGACCGCCGCGCGCGCGTGCTTGCGGCCGAAAAAAAACCGTCCCCTTCGAAAGGGACGGTTTTTTTAACGATGCCGAAGCGCCGGAAAGCCCTTATTCGGCCACCGCAGCCATTCCGCCTACGACCGCGTTGAACCCGCTGTCGACGTGCACGATTTCCGCGCTGACCCCCGCCGCGAGGTCCGACAGCAGGAATGCCGCCACGTTGCCGACCTGTTCGATCGTGACGTTGCGCTTGAGCGGCGCATTGTTCTCGACGAACTCCAGAATCTTGCCAAAGCCCTTGATGCCGCTCGCCGCGAGCGTCTTGATCGGGCCGGCAGAGATGCCGTTCACGCGCACGCCCTTCGCGCCGAGCGATGCCGCGAGATAGCGTACGCTCGCTTCGAGCGACGCCTTCGCGAGACCCATCGTGTTGTAGTTCGGGATCGCGCGTTCCGCGCCGAGGTAGGAGAGCGTGAGGAGCGACGCATCCGCCGACAGTATCGACTGCGCCGCCTTCGCGAGGGCGGGGAAGCTGTACGCGGAGATGTCGTGCGCGATGCGGAAGTTCTCGCGCGTCATGCCGTCGAGAAAGTCGCCCGCGATCGCCTCGCGCGGCGCGAAGCCGATGGAGTGCACGATGCCGTCGAGCGAGTCCCAGCGTTCCTTCAGCGACGCGAAGAGCGCATCGATCTGCGCATCTTCGGCGACGTCGCACGGAAAGACCAGGTCGCTGCCGAATTCGGTGGCGAACTCGGTGATGCGGTCCTTGAAGCGATCGCCGACGTAGGTGAACGCCAGTTCCGCGCCTTCGCGCTTGCAGGCTTCGGCGATGCCGTAAGCGATCGAACGGTTGGACAGCAAGCCCGTCAGCAGAATTCGTTTTCCAGCGAGAAAGCCCATGAATGCTCCTTTGTAGTCAATGTCGCGCGTGCGCCGTGTTTGCCATGAGCCGGTTGCCGCCCCGGCCGGGCAGCAACACACGAGCGGAACCGCCTCTGATTTGGGTAGAATTCTCTCACATTGCGATGCCCGCCCTAAGCCTCACGCGGCGTTCGCGCCATCGGCCAATGCTTATTTTTCCTCGAAAGGGCTTATGACGACTCGCATCCCGACTGCGTCGCGACGGATCCCGCATGTTCTCTTCGCGAGCGCGTTCATCGGGGCGATCGGAATGGTGTTGCCGCACGCGTCGTTCGCCGTCTACGCGATCGCGCAATACGGCGAGCCCAAGTATCCGCCGGACTTCAGGCACTTCGACTACGTAAACCCCGATGCGCCGCGCGGCGGCACGCTCGTGCTCGCGAATCCGAACCGCCTGACGAGCTTCGACAAGTTCAATCCGTTCACCTTGCGCGGCAATCCTGCGCCCGGCCTCGGCTTCATGTTCGAGAGCCTGACGACGGGCAGTCTCGACGAGATGTCGACGGCCTATGGCCTGCTCGCCGACGACATCCGCGTTGCCGACGACGGCCTCTCGACCACCTTCCACATCAATCCGAAGGCGCGCTTCTCGAATGGCGACCCGGTGACGGCCGACGACGTCAAGTTCTCGTTCGAGACGCTGAAGAGCCCGAAGGCCGCGCCGCAATACGCGGTGTACTTCGGGCAGATCGCGCGCGCGGTCGTCGTCGATCCGCTCACGATCCGCTTCGAGTTCAAGCAGCGCACGCGCGAAATGCCGCTGCTCGCGGGCGGCATTCCGGTGTTCTCGCGCAAGTGGGGGATGAAGCCGGACGGCACGCGCATCGACTTCGACCAGATTGCGTTCCAGAAGCCGATCGGCAGCGGGCCGTACCTGATCGAGCGTTACGACAACGGCCGCACGATCACCTACAAGCGCAATCCCGAGTACTGGGGCAACCAGTTGCCGGTGCGGGTCGGCACTTATAACTTCGAACGGATCGACTACAAGCTGTACTCGGATGGCGTCGCGCGGCTCGAGGCGTTCAAGGCGGGCGAATACGACGTGCTCGTCGAGAATGTCGCGCGCAACTGGGTTCGGCGCGACATCGGCAAGCGCTTCGACAGCGGCGAACTCATCAAGCGCGAGTTCCCGCATCACAACGGCAGCGGCATGCAGGGCTTCTTCATGAACGTGCGCCGGCCGATCTTCCAGGACGTGCGCGTGCGGCAGGCACTCGATCTCGCGCTCGACTTCGAATGGCTCAACCGCCAGTTGTTCTTCAGCCAGTACAAGCGCACCGACAGCTTTTTCGTCAACACCGATCTGCAGGCCAGGGGCAAGCCGAGCGACGGCGAACTCGCGCTGCTATCGCCGCTGCGCTCGCAGCTCGATCCGTCCGTGTTCGGCGAGATGGTGCAGCAGCCGCGCACTGCGCCACCGCCGGACTCGTTGCGCGCGAATCTCATCAAGGCGCGCCAGTTGCTGGCGGACGCGGGCTGGACCTATCGCGACGGCGCGCTGCGCAACGCGAAGGGCGAGCCGTTCGTGTTCGAGATTCTCGACGACACGGGCGGCGGCGCGTCGATGGAACCGGTCGCCGCGGCATTCGCGCGCAATCTGCAGAAGCTCGGCATCGCGTGCAACTTCCGCACGGTCGACTACGCGCTGATCCAGAAGCGCCTCGACGCATTCGACTTCGACATGACGAGCGTGCGCATGCCCGACGTGCAGGTGCCGGGCACGGAGCAGGTCTCGCGATTTGGCAGCAAGTCCGCGGACGAGCAGGGCTCGGACAACCTGTCGGGCGTGAAGTCGCCGGCCGTCGACAAGATCTTGCAGGCGGTGGTGTCGGCAGAGACGCGCGAGCAACTCGTCGACGCCACGCACGCGCTCGACCGGGTGCTGATGCACGGCTACTATGTGGTCCCGCACTGGTATTCGGCGACGCACCGCGTGGCGTATCGCAACACGCTTGGCTTTCCGTCGACGCTGCCGCTCTACTACACCGCCGAGGACTGGATCACCTCCACCTGGTGGTTCAAGCCCGCCGCGAAGTAATCGCAACACCACACCAACCGGATCGCCGCCCATGTGGAGCTACATCCTCAAACGCATCCTCCTGATGATCCCGACGCTGCTCGGAGTGCTGACGCTGACCTTCGCGGTGATTCAGTTCGTGCCGGGCGGGCCCGTCGAGCAGGCGGTGCACGATCTGCGGCGCGGCAGCGAGCAGGGCGGCGCGTTCGGCATGCGGACGCACACGGGCGTCGATGCGCAGCAGGTCGCTCAACTGAAGGCTCTCTACGGTTTTGATAAACCGCCGCTCGAACGCTACGTCTCGATGCTCGGCAAGTTCGCGCGCTTCGATCTCGGCGAGAGCTATTTCCGGCATCAGAGCGTTTGGTCGCTGATCGTGTCGAAGCTGCCGGTATCGATCAGCATCGGCGTGTGGACGTTCTTCATCACGTATCTGATATCGGTGCCGCTCGGCATCGCGAAGGCGGTGCGCAACGGCTCGAAGTTCGATGTCGCAACGAGTCTCGTCGTGCTGATCGGCTTCGCGATTCCGGGCTTCGTGCTTGGCGTGCTGCTGCTTGTGCTGTTCGGCGGCGGCACGTTCTGGCAACTGTTTCCGCTGCGCAACCTCACTTCCGACAACTGGGCGACGCTCTCGCTTGCCGGCAAGGTCGTCGACTATCTCTGGCACATTACGTTGCCGATTGTCGCGTCGGTGGTGGGCAGCTTCGCCGTCATCACGATGCTCACGAAGAACGCCTTCCTCGACGAAATCCGCAAGCAATACGTGCTGACCGCGCGGGCGAAGGGACTGTCGGAGCGACGCGTGCTGTGGAAGCACGTGTTCCGCAATGCGCTCCTGCCGCTGATCGTGGGTTTTCCGGCGGCGTTCATCGGCGCGTTTTTCACGGGCAGCCTCTTGATCGAAACGCTCTTTTCGCTCGACGGTCTCGGCCTGCTGTCCTACGAGTCGGTGGTGCGGCGCGATTACCCCGTCGTGCTCGGCACGCTCTATCTCTTCACGCTGATCGGGCTTGCGACCAAGCTGATCTCGGACCTGTGCTACGTCTGGGTCGATCCGCGGATTCAATTCGAACAACTGGAGCGCTGACTTGAACCGAGCCGCATCGTCGCGCCGAACCGCCGCCACTGACGGCCAGCCGCTTCGCCCCCACGTCTCGATGAAGCCGGGACGCCGCGTCTGGCTGCGCTTCAGGCAGCATCGGCTCGGGTATTGGAGCCTCATCGTGTTCGTCGCCGCGTTCGCGATCAGTCTCGCCGGGCCGCTCTGGTCGAACGACAAGCCGCTCGTCGTGCGCTATCAGGGGCATCTGTATTTTCCGCTCGTGAAGACCTACGCGGAGACGACTTTCGGCGGCGACTTCCCGACACCCGCCGATTATCTCGACCCTTATATCCGCGACCGCTTCAGCGCGCCGGGCAACTTCGCGGTCTATCCGCCGAATCACTACTACTACGACACGCTCAATTATTTTTCGAAGGGCTCGAATCCGGCGCCGCCTTCGCGCGAGAACTGGCTCGGCACCGACGATCGCGGTCGCGACGTCTTCGCGCGACTCGTGTACGGCTTTCGCGTCTCGGTGCTGTTCGCGCTCGTGCTGACCGCGATCGGCACCGTTCTCGGCGTGCTCGCGGGCGCGGTGCAGGGCTACTTCGGCGGCAGGACCGACATCACCGGACAGCGGCTGATCGAAATCTGGAGCGCGTTGCCCGAGCTTTATCTGCTGATCATCTTCGCGTCGATCTTCGAGCCGAGTCTCCTGCTGCTCGTGATTTTGCTGTCGCTCTTCGGGTGGATCGGACTCTCGGACTACGTGCGCGCCGAGTTCCTGCGCAACCGCACGCAGGATTACGTCCGCGCCGCGCGTGCGATGGGTCTCTCGAACTGGCAGATCATCTGGCGCCACGTGCTGCCGAATAGCCTGACGCCCGTCATCACGTTCCTGCCGTTTCGGATGAGCGGCGCGATTCTCGCGCTCACGAGCCTCGATTTTCTCGGCCTGGGCGTCCCCTCGCCGACGCCTTCGCTCGGCGAACTGCTGGCGCAAGGCAAGGCGAATCTCGACGCCTGGTGGATCTCGCTCTCGACCTTCGGCGTGCTGGTCGCGACGCTCCTGCTCCTGACCTTCATGGGCGACGCCTTGCGCAACGCGCTCGACACGCGCATCGCGGATGCTATCAAGGCCGGAGGCGGCCGATGAGCGGACCGCTACTGCAAATCGACAAGCTGCGCGTGCGTTTCGGCGAGACACTCGCCGTCGATGACGTAAGTCTCTCGATTCAGGCGGGCGAGCGCGTCGCGCTGGTCGGCGAATCGGGTTCCGGCAAGAGCGTAACCGCGCTGTCGATCCTGCGCCTTCTGCGCGAGGCCGAACTCTCCGGCTCGATCCGCTTCGCCGGGGAGGAACTGCTCTCGAAAAGCGAGCACGCGATGCGCGGCCTGCGCGGCTCGGACATCGCGATGATCTTCCAGGAGCCGATGACCGCGCTCAATCCGCTCTACACGGTGGGCGACCAGATTGTCGAGACGATCCAGCTGCACGACGGCGTTTCGCCGCGCGATGCCAGAAAGCGCGCAATCGAACTGCTCGCGCGCACCGGCATCACGGAGCCGGAGCGCCGTATCGACAGCTATCCGCACCAGTTGTCCGGCGGCCAGCGCCAGCGCGTGATGATCGCGATGGCGCTCGCGTGCCGCCCGCGGCTGCTGCTCGCCGACGAGCCCACCACCGCGCTCGATGTGACGATCCGCGCGCAGATCGTCGATCTGCTGCTGGAACTGCAACGCGACGAAGCCGAGAAGCGCGGCATGGCCGTGCTGCTGATCACGCACGACCTGAACCTCGTGCGCCGTTTCGCGCAGCGCATCGCGGTGATGGAGAAGGGCTTGCTGGTCGAGAGCGGGACGGTGGAGGAGATTTTCGCGTCGCCGCAGCATCCCTATACGCAGCGGCTGCTCGCGAGCCGGCCGCAGCGCGCGGTGCTGCCGGTTCTGCCGCTCTCGCCCGTGCTGCTCGACGCGAAGGACGTCTCGGTCGATTACTCGACGAAACTGCCCGGCTTCGCCGGTTGGTTCCGGCGCGGCGCATTCAAGGCGGTCGACCGCGTGTCCGTGTCGGTGCGGCAGGGCGAGACGCTCGGGATCGTCGGCGAGTCGGGCTCGGGGAAATCCACGCTCGCGATGGCGCTGCTCGGCCTGCAGCGCGTCTCGCATGGTGAAGTGGAATTTCAGGGCAGGGCGCTCGCCGACTATCGCGGGCGCGAAAAGACCGTTTTGCGCTCGAACATGCAGGTCGTGTTTCAGGACCCGTTCAGCTCGCTGTCGCCGCGGCACACGATCGAGCGGATCGTCGGCGAGGGGCTCGCGCTGCATCGTCCCGAACTCGATGCCGCCGCGCGCCACGCGAAAGTCGTGTCGGTGCTGCGGGAAGTCGGGATGGACCGCACCGCGCTCGCCCGCTATCCGCACGAGTTCTCGGGCGGACAGCGCCAGCGCATCGCGATTGCGCGCGCTCTCGTGCTGGAGCCGTGCATTTTGATCCTCGACGAACCGACCAGCGCGCTCGACGTCTCGATCCAGATGCAGGTCCTGAAACTCCTCGCCGACCTGCAAAAGAAGTACAACCTCGGCTACGTTTTCATCAGCCACGACCTGGAAGTGATCGGCGCGATGGCGCACCGCGTGGCGGTGATGCAGAACGGTTTCGTCGTCGAAAGTGGTGATGTGGAGCAAATTTTTTCGACGCCGTCGCACGACTACACTCGGAAACTTCTCAAAGCATCTCTGGCTGTCTAAATCTCACTCTTCTCACCAATTAGGTGCGACCAGCGATTGATTTTCTCTATATCTTTTGACATGCAAATATTTAATGGCTAGTATCGTCCAAACTTTACGTATACCTCTGATTTTTCAGCCTTTCTTCGCAAAAACTACCGACCGATGCAGCCAATTTCCTTGACTCAGACATGCGCACGCGCCGCCGCGAGCATGTTGATCGGCCTACTGATGACAGCAACTTCCGGCGCTTTCGCCGACGAAGTCAACAATTCCAGTCAAAATGCCAGCAATGGCATTTTTTCGTCTTCGAAGGCAAACGATGTCTACCCGGTCGCGGACTCGGGCAATTCCACCTCCGCACCGTCCGGCACCAAATCGTTCCTCTCCGGCATGGCCAGCAAGGCAGGCGACGTCGTCGTCGGCGCGCTGAACATGATCGGTGTGCGTTACCGCTGGGGCGGCGACACACCGGATTCGGGCCTCGATTGCAGCGGCTTCGTGCGCTACGTGTTCCAGGACACGCTCGGCATGACGCTGCCGCGTCGCGCCGAGGAAATGAGTCGCGTCGGGGAAAAGGTTCGCGTGAGCGAATTGAAGCCCGGCGACCTCGTGTTCTTCAACACGATGCGCCGCTCGTTCTCGCACGTGGGCATCTACATCGGCGACAACAAGTTCGTGCATTCGCCGTCGACCGGCAGCACGATCCGTGTCGACGACATGGAAAACGCCTACTGGGAAAAGCGCTACACCGGCGCGCGCCGCATCGAGACGGCGTTCCCGATGGACGGCAACGATCTGCGCCAGCGCGTGAGCGCCACCATCGGCGGCAATCAGTAAGCTTCCGGTCCGATCGCTCAAAAAAGCCCGCTTCGAAGGAAGCGGGCTTTTTGTTCTTGCCGAGCCGGCTGAATCACGCCATCGCGCCCTTTGTCGCCAGCTTGCGCTGCAACTCCGGCCAGATTTTCGCCACGGCTTCTTCGCCCGCGAGAATCGCGGCATTGCGCTGGCCGAAGTCGCTGCCGCTCATCGCCGCGAGATTCGGACGGATCACGAAGTCGGCATATTTGTCGAGTTCGTAGGCCTTGATCGTCTGGCCCATGATCGTGAAAGTCTGCATGAGCACGTCGAACGAGCTTTGCGTCAGCGCCGATTCTGGCCGCGCGGAGATGTCGACCGCAATCACGAAGTCCGCGCCCATCTTGTGCGCGAATGCGGCGGGCACCGGGCTCACGAGCCCGCCGTCCACGTATTCGTGCGCGCCGATCTTCACCGGCTCGAAAATCGACGGTACGCTGCACGACGCCCGCACCGCGATGCCCGTGTTGCCGCGCTGGAAGAGAATCGGCTGGCCGCTCCTCAGGTCCGTCGCGACGATGCCGAGCGGTTTCGCCAACTTTTCGATCGGCCGGTTGTCGAGCGTCTTGTTGAGATAGTTCTGAAGCGCGACGCCCTGCAGGATGCCGCGCGTGCGAAAGGGCATCGCCCAGTCGCTGATCGATGCTTCGTCCATCGAGAGCGCGAGCTTGTTGATCGCGATGCCGCTCATCCCCGAGGCCGACAGCGCCGCGATCACCGACCCCGCGCTCGTGCCCGCGAGCAGGTCCACGCGCACGTTGCGCGCCTCCAGCGCCTTGATGACGCCGATATGCGCGAAACCGCGCGCGGCGCCGCCGCCGAGCGCGAGCCCAACGCGCAACTGGCGCGACGGCTCGTTCTTCGAAGGCGGATTGGCGGCGGCAGTTTGCGCGCTGTCGCTGCCGGTGACGTTGCTGCCGGTCGTGGTACACGCGGCGAGTGCGGCAGACGCGGCCGCGATCGAGAACGCGCGGCGCGAAAGTCGGGGAGGCGATGATTTCAAGTAGCTCTCCAGCGGCGCTCAATAGCGAGTCAAAACGCTTGCTTGCCGTTTAGGCGCGGGATCGTCCCGAAAACGGCGCGCACATCATAAAGCAACTCGGCGCACCGTCGCCGGTTAAAAAGCGGGCGGCGAGTATAATTCCGTCTCATTTTGATCGGTCGTCCGGCGCGAATTCCAGGCTGCATCGGAGCGCGACGCCGATCGTCGACGCATCGTCCGCGCATCGCAGTCCGTGCTTCTGGAAGCCGCCTCCGGCGACCGACAAACGCGAACGCATTCCGCCATCGAGTAAAAACGCCCATGACCACGCAAGTCCGCACCCGCTTCGCTCCGAGCCCGACCGGCTTCATCCATCTCGGCAACATCCGCTCCGCGCTCTACCCGTGGGCGTTCGCGCGCAAGATGAAGGGCACCTTCGTGCTGCGCATCGAAGACACCGACGTCGAGCGGTCAAGCGAAGCATCCGTCGACGCGATCCTCGAAGGCATGAACTGGCTCAGCCTCGATTTCGACGAAGGCCCGTTCTATCAGATGCAGCGGATGGAGCGCTATCGCGAGGTTGTGCAGCAGATGCTCGACAAGGGGCTCGCATACCACTGCTACATGTCGACGGAAGAACTCGACGCGCTGCGCGAACGCCAGCGCGCGGCCGGCGAGAAGCCGCGCTACGACGGCACCTGGCGCCCGGAGCCGGGCAAGACACTGCCGCCGGTGCCGGAGGGTGTTGCGCCCGTGGTGCGCTTTCGCAATCCGCTCAGCGGCGTCGTGAGTTGGGACGACGCGGTGAAGGGCACGGTCGAGATCTCGAACGAGGAACTGGACGATCTCGTGATCGCGCGCCCGGACGGCACGCCGACCTACAACTTCTGCGTGGTCGTCGACGATCTCGACATGAAGATCACCCATGTGATCCGCGGCGACGATCACGTGAACAACACGCCGCGCCAGATTAACATCCTGCGCGCGCTCGACGGCGAGGTGCCCGTCTATGCGCATTTGCCGACCGTGCTCAACGAGCAGGGCGAGAAAATGAGCAAGCGGCATGGGGCGATGAGCGTCGTCGGTTATCGCGACGAGGGGTATCTGCCCGAAGCGGTGGTGAACTACCTCGCGCGCCTCGGCTGGTCGCACGGCGATGCGGAGATTTTCTCGCGCGAGCAGTTCGTCGAATGGTTCGATCTCGACCATCTCGGCAAGTCGCCCGCGCAATATGACCACAACAAGCTGAACTGGCTGAACGCGCACTACATCAAGGAAGCCGACAACGCGCGCCTTGCGACGCTCGCCACGCCGTTCCTGACGCAACTCGGTATCGATGCGGCGGCGATCGAACAGGGCGCGCCGCTCGAACTGGTGATCGGCCTGTTGAAGGATCGCGCGTCGACGGTGAAGGAAATCGCCGGGAACGCCGCGATGTTCTACAAGCCGCCGGTGATCGAACCGGAGGCCTTCGCGCAGCACGTCACGGACGCGGTGCGCCCGGCGCTCGCCGATCTGCGCGCGGCGCTCGCGGACGTCGAATGGACGAAGGAAGCGATCTCGGCTGCGCTCAAGGCGACGCTGGCCGCGCACAAGCTCAAGATGCCGCACCTCGCGATGCCGGTGCGTCTCCTGGTCGCGGGCACGACACATACGCCGTCGATCGATGCAGTGCTGATGCTGTTCGGGCGTGAGACGGTGCTTGCGCGGCTTGAAAGGGCGAACGCGTAAGATGCGTCAGGGACGTCGCGTTCTCGGGTACGCGACGTCCCTGCCAAGCTGGATCGCAAGAGACAAAAAAATTTCCGGCGAGTGCGCCTAAAGGTATTTACAACTTCAAAAGTGCCCTTTAGAATCTCGTTTCTGTTCTGCAAGGGGGTATAGCTCAGCTGGGAGAGCGCTTGCATGGCATGCAAGAGGTCAGCGGTTCGATCCCGCTTACCTCCACCACAGAACGGTTTGAAGTCTTGCTTGAGGTGTTTTGAAACTGCTCGTTGAGTTTCAGCTGTCGCAAAAAAGACTTCACAAGTGTCAAAAAGTTGTATATAGTTTCGGTCTTCGCTGATGCAGTCGAATGAGTTGTTCGGATTGAGTCGGGCGAAGCAAGTAGCAAGACAGAGATTGACCCAAGTTTCTGTCCCCTTCGTCTAGAGGCCTAGGACATCACCCTTTCACGGTGAGTACAGGGGTTCGAATCCCCTAGGGGACGCCAG
>NZ_FCOG02000173.1 GCF_001544975.2 Caballeronia arationis
GAAGCGCTGACCGAGATGCCCCCGCAGGTACCACACTACGCCGCCCACGCGCTGCAACTGTGGCACGTAAACGTTCAGGTACATCCGGTCGATGCACTCGCTCTCGAGCACGACGTGGGCGCGCAGAACTTCACACATGATAACGGCATGACTGGCTCCGGTCGTCCACGGGTCTTCCGACCCATTAAGCTTCGAGCTCGTACATCGCTGGGCACGCCCAGCCGGCTCGACCGGAGCCACCTTACACCGCCAACGCTCCACAGTCACCCGTACCACTCGTCGGCCTGAGGCGCAGCCTCGGTAGCAAAATAGCTGAGTTCGCGGTTTATGTGGTCATGGGCCGGGATGTACGCCATGTATCCCGTGACCGGCCCGGCAAGGAAGTCCTGACAAGCTGACGCAAAACAGGGGTCGAAGCGAACGCTGCTGTTGACGACAGGAGAATTCCCGGATTGACGTCGCCCCCCGAAAGAGTTCCACGTCTATAGCATCGCTGAACGCGGAAAGCCTTCTCCCGTTTTGGCAGGCGGAGCACGCGTCAATTATCGTCGTAAGAATGTTTCCGTGTGTGGATTTTCACAACCGCCCACGCCTTCAGGCGTTTGCCCTTTTCTTCCCCGCGCTGTGTGAGGGCACGCAAACACAAGGTGACGTTGCCGCATTTGCCGCAATTGTGTCGGGCGCATTCAGCAGAACAGGCACCCGGCGTGGTCCATGAAGACCAATATGCGGGTCCCAAGCGTCTATGATTGTTGTGGGGCCCTTCGAATCGGGACCGCCGGCTCGCCGAGGTGGAACGCATTCCTGAAAACCCTTACTCAGCTTATGACCATCCCGAAGCCGGACAGCATCCGCGAGACCCATCGCCAGTCGCTCATAACGTCTGAACTGTATTCGAGGTCCAGTCGGCATCCTGATTATGAGGCAGAGGCAAAGGTGTTGGGCAAACTCGCCCATGCACTGGCCACGTCGGACACAGAGATGTTTGATACGCTTGCACGCGAAGCCGCGCGGCTGTGTCGCGCGGACAGCGCAGGCATCAGCGTACTAGAGTCGCCGCCCGACCGGCCTGCCAGCTTCCGGTGGGCGGCTCTCGCGGGGCAGGCTGTGCCTTTTCTCAACACTCACCGGCCCTTCGACGACAGCCTGTGCGGCGTTACGCTGGCAATGGGCAAACCGGAGCTTTTCGGGACGCCACAGCGCTTCTTTCCATCCATCGAGATGCTGTCCCCGCCGGTAGTCGAGGCGTTGCTCGTCCCAATTCCTGTCCGGGACGACGCGTGGGGCGCCATCTGGGTGATGTCGCAACGTCGTGAAGTTTGCTTCGATGCCGAGGACCTGCGATTGCTCACTAGCCTAGCAGATTTCACCGGCGCGACGATGCATGTGGCGCGCATGAAGGCGCTCGCCGAAAGTCGGGCCATTCAGGCCGAAACTGCCCAGTCCGCGCTGCGCGAAGCGGAGGCGCGTAAGGACGAATTCATAGCGACACTAAGCCACGAGTTGCGCAGTCCAATTGCCCCCATCGACAGCGCCATCAAATGTCTGGGACGTCTGGAACTCCAATCACAACAGGCGGAGCAGGCGCTCGGTATTGCCGAACGTCAGCTCCACAGGTTACAGCGCCTTGTCGACGACCTGTTCGACGCGTCCAGAATCCGGCAGGGCAAGGTCACGGTCAGGCCAGAGAACAGCCTCCTGGCAGACATTCTGAATGATGCAATTGCCGCTGTCCGGCCGCAAATGGAGGCGCGCAAGCACATACTTAAAGTCACCGCGCCGTCCGATGCGGTGCTGGTTTACGTCGATTCCGGCCGTATTACCCAAGTGCTTGTCAACGTATTGAGCAACGCCGCGAAGTACTCACCAGATGGCAGCCAAATAGCTTTGACCGCGGCTGTAGACGTTCCGGCGGACCCCTCCGGGACGTCGACTGAGCCTACCTTGTTGATGACCGTCGCCGACGAAGGCTATGGCATATCCGCGCCAGCGTTGCCTCACATCTTTGACATATTCACCCAGCGTGGTAGCCGCTCTCCTTCGACGGAAGCCGGCCTCGGAATCGGGCTCGCCCTGGTGAAATATCTGGTAGAGGCGCACGGCGGCACCGTCGCGGTCCAAAGCGGCGAGTCGTCCTCGGGAACGACGGTGACCATTCGTCTGCCGTTGTCGCGCGGCCCCGACTTGTCTGGTACGCAGCCTCATGGGATGGCACCTTGCGCGGCGCCCTGCCGCGTGCTCGTGGTGGATGACGACAGGGATACGGTGGAGTCGCTGGCGCTTCTGCTTGGGCTTGATGCACATGTTGTCCACACCGCGACGAGCGCGGATGAGGCACTTGCCGCCCTTGATGGATTTACTCCCGACGTAGCATTCATCGACGTCAATATGCCCCATGTGGATGGATTTACTTTGGCGGCAGAGCTACGAACTCGGCCAGCGCTCAAACATCTGAAGCTCGTCGCATTGACGGGAGACGTGTCGGAGAACGACCGCGTGGCAGCGCTTGCAGCTGGCTTTGACCGTCACATGGCGAAACCCGTCGATATGCAAGCACTTACTTCTATCCTCGCGACCGTGGGGGAAACGCCCCTGAAGAAACAGGACTTCGGCCCGCAGTGACCGACAGCTCGCGCGGGAACCAGGGTGGCCAAACCGGGTCGGCGAAGAGGAAGTGGACTGCGGCCGACCCGACCGCGTGCCGGCGTCTATGCGGTCGCGATGCGTCAGATTTGCGCATAGGCATCGTGCCGTCGTTGCCGTGTCGGTAGGATCGCAACTCTCAGTCAGGTAACGCCTAGGCCCCGCAGCAGGCCATTCGGGTACAGCGTTTGCACGATTATGGCAATGCTGCGACAGGTGGCGTGCAATGTCTACCATACTCCTTGTAGACGATGACCTTGAAAACCGATGGGCCTTACAACTGGTCCTAGAAAGCGAGGGCTATCACGTAGTGCTTGCCGACAATGGATACGACGCATTGCGGAAGGCCACCCGTCATATTCCACAACTCGTTATCACTGACTGGCAAATGCCTGAAATGGACGGCGCAGAGCTATGCCGCCGTCTCAAATACCAGCCGACTCTCGCCGGGATACCGGTCGTCATGTTGTCCGCAATGCCGGAACCACCGGATGAACCACGCTGCTGGGCTGCTTTCCTTCGCAAGCCGGCTCCGATAGACCTGCTGATGCACACCGTTGATTTGTTTATTGCACAACGGCTGACTACGAAGCGTACTTAAACTAAGCTGTTGGTGAAGAACAGGGCGCTCTCGTTGGCGCCCCGTCGATTCCCGTTGTTGGCCCTGACTTCAGCAAGCCTCTGCGAATGCCGGAAACGCACGAAGACGCAAATTTCGCATGGCCTGAAAACGCGCTGACTCAGCCAACCGCGGCCGGCGCTGGCGTCCGCATAAACACAATGCGATTTTCGCGACTCCGAAAGCCGCACCCGCGTCGAACGTGGCGGCTGCAACCGGGTGGTCCCACAAGGCACCGGCGATAATGCTGGACACAAGCGTAACAACCCCGCTGAGCAGGATGAAGAAACCGGACGTGGTGCCGCGCAGCTGCGCAGGCGCGGTCTGAGCGACCATCCTGGCCAGCAAGCCCTGCGTCATCCCCATGTGCAGACCCCGCGGCGCGACACCCAAGGGTACGATGCTCCAGTGGGTGCCATGGGCGAGGACCAAATCCCGTAGAGCACTTCCCCCAATGGCAGCGACACGGTCGACAGATGAGGCGTGATCCGCTCGCGGGCCGTTGCAGGAAGCCGCGCCAGAAGAAGATTGGTTGCGGATTCGTCGCCGGGTCGCTCGATGGCGCGCTCGCTCATATTCTCTTTGCTGGTGACACGGGCCACGAGCGCTCGGTGAAGTTCCATTGCGTTGTCGCGTCCCCGTTCAGGAAACAGGTTCGGCATCATCGACCGAAGACTGTCCTGAACAAGGGCGTCCAGCATCTTGATCTTGGTGAGCGTGCCGAGCTTGGTCTTGCCGCACCGCCAGGCAGAAATCTGTGCCCGAGTCAGGCCTAGATAATGCGCGAGTTGGGCATCGCTGCGGAAGCAGCCCCGCTCTTTGAGCTCGTCGAAGATTATGTCCCAGTTCCGTTCCATGATCTAACACGATCGGACGTCAAATATATTTGACATGCGATATGAGCGACGTTTGCGCATGGCTCCGAACGCGCCAAGCTGCGGAAGAAGCGGGCTGATGACGGTCGAAAAGTAAGGGTTGCGGTCTCGGCGCGCGCTACCGGCCGACCTCAAGGTTTGGAAAGCCCACGTGAACGCGTGACCGGTGCGCAGGAGATCACGCAGCACGTGACCAGCGCCGTATCGGATCGGTCTTCGGCCATTCTGTTTCTCCCCGAGAGCGCCAACCAAAGCAAGCGCTCGAACCCCGTGGCATCCTTTCGATTTTGCCGAGGGCAATTGACCGAGTCCGAGATTGGATATGGATCAGAGCGAAAGACAAGCTACGGAGAAGAAACGAGCGTGCTACTTCGTCATATCCGCTATCTCATTGCGGTCGCCGAGCAAGGGAATTTCACGCGGGCAGCCGAGACCCTGCACGTCTCTCAACCCGCTCTCTCACAACAGATCCGCCAGCTCGAAAGCGACCTGGGTGGCCAACTCTTTGATCGCCGCGGTCGCGTCGTCCGTCCGACCGACCTCGAGTTTGCGTACATCGAACATGCGCGACGGGCCTTGCTCGATCTCGACGCGGGCCGAAGGGCGCTGCATGACGTGCGCAATCTTTCGCGCGGACATGTTCGCATCGCCGTCACGCCTACCTTCACCGAATACCTGGTAGGGCCGCTCGTTGGACAGTTTCGCACCCTGCATCCCGCGATCAGCATCGAGATGACGGAGATGTCGCTTGAGGCGATCGAGGTGGCGCTCGGCGATGACCATATTGATCTCGCGATTGGCTTTTCCGACTTGCGTTCCGATGAAATCGATATCGAGCCGCTCTTCGCCGAACGACTGACACTCGTCGCCGGCGGCGCGCATCCACTTACACGGGTGTCGTGCGCAGTGGTACCTGGGCAACTCGCGGACGTCCCCCTCGCGCTGCTCACAAGCAACTTCGTGTCGCGCGGCTACGTGGATGATCATTTCCGCGCCCATCGCATCAGGCCGAAGATTTTGCTGCAGGTCAATTCGATCAGCGCCGTGCTGAAATTCGTCCGGCGCGGCCAAATCGCGACGATTTTGCCCGGCGCAATGGAGTACGAGCATCGCGACCTATCCTATGTGCCGCTCAACCCGCCGTTTCCAATCCGCACGGTTGCGCTGTTGCGGCGCAAGCACGCATATCGGACCGTGGCATCAACGGCGTTTTGCACACATTGCGCGGCATGGTGAGCGAGGGTGAGCTTTCCGCACTGCATGCTTTCGCCACGAAAAGCTGACTGCTTAGCACTCAGGCAGGGATGCGACAAGCATTACGGCAATAACTGTTGCTATCGAATGCATAAAGAGCGTCGTTCTATAGATTCCCGGCGACAAGCAGTAAAAGCATCCGCTTCTTTTCGGGGCCATCGCGTCGCCAGGTCGTGATCAACACGACGATCGCGTCGCCGTGCTCGAGCATCCTGGACCCGGATTGCTCGCCGTTTAACTGATTCAGGCAGGTGAGCAGACGGCGCGCAACACGTCGCGTGTGAAGACTTGGCCCGGATGCTGGCCGAATTGGGTATCACTGCCTCATTACGAACCCGGTACAACTTCCCACTCGGCTCCGAGCACCCAGCTAAGTGCCGACATGCGACCACTCATCAATCCCCACAAACGTGTATTCGGCATACTCACCCACTTTCAGTTCGCCTGGGAAACGCGGAAGGTCGGCTGAAGTTATCAATGTTGCTTGCCTCAATAGCCGTATCCAGCACGGGCAACTGATGCCGCAACTCTGATCGCATTCGTTCGCGATCCTCGTCAAGACTAAACTTCTCAAGCCACGCCATATTATTGCGCGTGGAAGACTCCCCGTATTGAGTGCGCTATGAAAACGCTCGCGCGTCACAAGCAATCGCCGCCGCCCAGGCGGGTGGCGTGCTGAACGCCATTCTTCGGGCAGACGACGGGCCGTTCTTTATCGATCTGGAGACCCGCACGCAGGCACCGCCGTCCTTGTTACCTCAAGCAATCACCGACCGCGGGCGTTCCGCAACCGGATCAAGGCACTCGAGGTTATCCGCCAACTAGGCTTGCAGAATGGGCGATATTTCCGCTCGAAGCGTGGCGACCCGACGAAGCCGAGCGGAGCGGGCGAGCCGACCGGATCGTGCGCAAGCTATGAAGCAGACGGAAATTGTGCGCATCGCCGGTGCGAGGCAGAACTACGGAAAGGGACTGAAGGTATGATAACGGAAGCATCGACTTGCGCGACGTGGCCGCATGCGCGACCCAGATCGACGGCACCCGTTCTCGTCGTGAGTGCAGGTAGACGCTCTCGGTAGGGTTCTCGATAGGGTACTCCAAAACCACGAGGACTCGAACAGCGACTGCTGCCAGCATCGACGAGGCGGCAGTCGCTAAAAAACTCCCTAAAGCTAGAGCGCCGTACGAGCGTACCGACGCTTGTCGGAGGGCATCGTCATCGCCTTGCAACACCCTGGTCGACGCCTATGCACGAGGACGTAGCAACGCCGCCCATTGCTTGGCACATGCTCTTGTGCATCACCAGACCCTTATGGGACGCAGCGAAGGTCAGCCGCGACGCGCGCGCAATCCGTTGCCATAGCGGCAGGGATCGCCGCGCCGTTCAGCCACCCTCGCACATATGGCACGCTTCCGTCGTACGACCTCGGTCGATAGACCGTCATCGCCAATTGCATTTGCCTGATGACTTGGAGGAAGCCGGGCTAGCGCTCCGGCGTAACGAAGTTTGCACTTGGTCGCCGCTACAAGCACCGCTTGGCCCGAGCGTCTGGCGGCGATTCAATCTGTAGCCGATCTCTCCGCCCCTCGAGTCGGTCGTCGATCACCTCGCGCAGCCGAAACAACGCGATTTTTAGCTTTCCGTCTTCGACCAGGCGGCGAACCGTGCGTAACACGTCGTGCTCGAATGGATCGGGTTTGACGATGCTCTCCGTCTGGTCGATGAAAGTTCGAACGTCAACATAAAGTTCGCTCGGATAGGGACCGATTTGGCGATTTACCTGATTCATCAAAACCGTCCACCGATCGGCAAGTTGGTTTAGTGTTTCCGGAAAGCACGACACCATGTCCTCCTTGTAGCAATCCTCTACCGGTTTGCCGATGCAAAGTCTCGCTCGGCCGCCCTCTCGACGCACGCAAAACTGAGTTTTCCCTTCCATTGCCGATCTTCATCTGTGGGCCCAGCGTCGCATTATAAAACGATGAGACGATCGAGCAAACCGCGACCCCCAATGTCGCGCATCCAGTAAGACGCCTCGCCGCCGTAGTGTGCTTGCGACGATGGCTCTCCGAGAAACACCTAGGTCCGCGAGACAATCTCCTCGATACGTGAATTCGCTTTGCGCCACTCGACCTCGGTCAATGCTCTCTCCTGCGTCCACTCTCCCTAGCCTGGACTAAGTGAGCATCGAGACTCAAACAACCTAAGCGTCGAAAAAATGTCCATCAAAATCTTAGGCGAACCTAAACCGACGGCGCCACGTCCGTTAATCGACCATTTTGATTAACTGTGTTCGATACAGATGGGTTTCATATTGGTAATACGGAAGCGCGCTCTTTCAGCGAACTCTGAGGAATACGGTGCTCGCGCTTTCTCTCTTGCGTGAGCGGCGCGAACGCGTACTGGGAGTACGGGTCAGTGAGAGCGTCAGTAACGCGAGCCGATTCGTCGCGTTTGGGCACCCGAACAGTAGGCAAGCGGAATGAGGCCAAACGAGACGCAGGAGGCGCAATGGTTGAATTCAGTGCCATGCGCAACGTCCGCCCCCGCAGGAGCTCGCCGCGCCGGCGTGTCATATCCACGCCGAGGGCCGTCAGACGTTCGGGAATCAGCCGTTCCGCAGTTAGGACGAGCACAGTTTCTTCGTCCGCGACATGCTTCAGCACCGTCCGCATAAGCGCCATAAACGCGTCGTCGTAGCGGTCGTCGACGGAAGACATGCTGTTCAGATCGGCGATCGCTTACTCGTGGAAGTATCAGCAGCACCACCGACGACGATGTTCTCAGCAAGAGCTCACCTGAGCACAACGAAATGCGCGCCCTGATGTGAGAACCGTCTGCGACGCGCTTGAGGTACATGCGACGCTCGAGGAAGAAATTTTTGCCTCGTCAGTAAAATGTGTGGGTGCTTGGCGGCTCGGGGAGGTTGCCAAGTGCATGATACAGCGCGATTTCTGTCGCTCTGAAGGTCCGAAAGCCGTACGCCTTTCTCATGGTGATTTTCGCTTTGTTGTTCAAGCCTTCGACGACACCGCTAGAGAACTGCTTGCGCGCATGGAAGTAGTTGAGGATCAGTTCCCGATGTGCGCGCACGGTGCGAGCGAATTTCTTCATCGGCTCGATGCGTGAGCGCATCACCTCGGTGCACCACTGATCGAGAAATTTGCCGGCCCAGACAGGTGAGATGTAATCCCAGAGCTGCTGGAATTCCTCCTTGAATAGCCAGGCGCGCACCGTGCGCAAGTTGTACTGCAACAGGTCGCGCATGCGCAGCCGTTGTTTGTCAGTCAGGTTCTCGCGCCGCTTAAGCAAACACCAACGCGACTTCTTCAGCACCGGCTCATAGCCATCACGAGTCATGCGCCGGGCCTCGTCGGCACGAACTTCGTCGATCGCCTTGTTCATCTTCGCGACGATGTGAAAGCGATCGAGAATATTCAGCGCATTGGGGCAATGCAACGCGATCATCTCGAGGTAAGGCTTCCACATGTCCGAACAGACGAATTCCACCTTCTCACATAGCTGTGTTCCGATCATGGCGAAGAACCTGGCGAAGCTTTGCTTCGTGCGCTCCTGTCCGATCCAGAGCAGACGCACGCAACCGGCCTCGATCTGATACACCAGCGTGAGATACTTGTGCCCGCGGCCATACTGGATTTCGTCGACGCCCAAAGCGCGGATTGTTCCGAGCTCGCGATGGGTCAGTCCCCACTCGACTACCCATTCCACCGCATTAAAGACTTTCTCCCAACTGGTCCGGAAGCTTCGTGCTGTCTCTTTCCAAGACAGCTTGCGAGCCCACTGCGCCAGGAACAGCATGTAGGCGCGGGTGAGCGTGTGCTTGCCGTTGGCCCAAGGCAGCGCTTCGACCTTCACGCCGCAGTCACGACAGTCAACGCGGCGCATGGTATAGAGGAGGAACACGGCAAAGCCCCAGACCGGAATAAACTCGAAGCTACGCTGCGCGAGCGTATCGTAGCCGCGGCCGGGTCGGTTGCAGCATGAGCAGATCGGCTTGGAACCTTTGCGCGGCCGTACCTCGATTTCGATAGACTGGGTTGCCTCGCACAGTCGCGCCCCTTCATAAACGAAACCGGGAAAATGATGACAGGCGTTGAGCAGGCGGGTCAGCAACATGGTCAGTAGGAGCAGCGGCAAAGGCAAATCCGATATTGTCGCCCCGGATTTGGATGCGCTGGCGCGTTACGTGCCCGACCTGCAGGACTGGCCCGCATCATGGCGCTTCGAAAACGAGGATCTTCCGCTCGGGCAGGCACTCGTCGAAGTGTTCACCCCGTTCCTGCGACACCTGCTTGCACGGGGATATGCGCGCAAGACGCTGGTTCGCCACCGCGATCACCTTTGGATGCTTGGCGGTCATCTCATTGAAGTCCGTCACGACGACCCGGATGCGGCGGCGATGGATGCCCGCACGCTCGTTCTCAACCAGATCCATGAATACGGTGGCCCACTGATTTCCCGGCACCTCGACGAGGATGCCCAAAGCGCCTTCGACGCCACCTGCAAGAAACTCTATCGATTCCTTTGCCCCTTGTGAACGATGGCGCAAATCCACGCAAGCGCGACGCCGTGTCCGTGCCTGTAACACCATACGAAATTGAGGAGTCAAGGGCGGGCTTTAGCCCGGCGCAGCGACCCCTTGACGCCACGACGGTTTGCCACGCTATGCGATGGTCGTGCGCGCGGCATTCGAGCGCTCACGACCATGCAAACGAGTTCTTTGGTCTTGACGAATCTCTCACAATTCCCATCAAATCACCCACAGATTGCGCCGAGGAACCAAATTTTTTATCCGTCGCTCTGACCAGTGATCACCGCGTCCAATGGCGCGCTTGCGCATCGCCGAGAGTAGCGGGCGATACCGGTGAAACAGCGCGACCACGTGTGCATGGTCCAGCCGGATCGCGATGGATACGTGCAGTTTGTTCCGGCCCTCGGATTTTCGTGCTCCACCAGCCGGTAGACGCTGATCTCGCTCAGGACCAGCGGCGCATCGGAAATTGTGGAGACTGTGCCCGAACGACGGCGCGTTGG
>NZ_FCOG02000219.1 GCF_001544975.2 Caballeronia arationis
TTACCGAGAACTGGATCGGCGCTCACGAACGCCAAGATGAGACCGTGAGAAAGGCGCAAGAACTCGGCACTCTCGAGCATGTCAGTGAAATTTTGATTAGGGGCCGGCCCCACTGCCGGCCGAACTCGAACATCATAATCGAGGTCTGGTCGGGATTCTTAAAAAATCCGCCGCATCTCGACCAAAGCTGCTGATGATTGCAAAATCGATAATCGGATCGAGCGGCGGCGCCGGGCGCTGTAAGCCCAGCAGATAGTCGCCGAGCCGGTTGATGTCTTCCCGGCGGTACGGCGAAAGCACCTTCAGCACCTCGGTATAGACCGGACGCCGCGATGCCGGTCACGTAAGACAGGCCCCTGATCCTGACCACTGCGAGATCGTCGGCTTGTCCGCGGCTAGCAAGACCCGTACGAAGCGCGCAGCAGCCGGGGCATGCGGTTCGGCGCCGCAGGCCCGACAACTGAGCATCAGACCGTAGACGGATGGACGTGCGGGCCAACGGACGGTCGTCGCGTGCCTTGGCTTGCGCTTAAAGCGTAATCGAACGACAGCAGGTCGCTGAAGTCAGCGACCCGGGGGGCGGCTGCGGTAACTCGATTAGTACGCGGAGGCCTACTTACGCCATGTCATTCGCTCGCATCGCACATCCCGTCAATCGGGTCGACTGGTTGTTGCATGGATTGTCGTCGATCAGATTCACACTTATCATCAAAATAGTCGTTCAGCCCGTCATTGCCACGACGGACCGCGCTTCGGTGAGTCAGCGACGGATGCGTTCTCCGAACGCGGTCATATTGGCGCACGGCATGTCCTCGCTCGTCGAGGTGTGTGGCGAGCGAGGATAGGTGGTGTAGCCTGTGGCTGCTCCTCCGAAGAAGTATTGAGGCGCGGGCGCGGCTAGTGCACGACCGTGGCGCAGGCGCGCAGGTAAATCAGGGTTGGCAACGAACGGTCGACCAAAGCCAATCAGGTCAGCCCAGCCATTGCAAAGCGCGGCCTCTGCGCGCTCCACTGTGTATTTGCCTGCGTAGATCAGCGTGCCGTCGTAAATCAACCGTAACGCCTCCTTGAAGGCCGCGGGCATGTCTGGGGCATCGTCCCAATCGGCTTCGGCGATATGGAGATACGCCACGCCGATGTTGTTGAGCATTTTCGCGGCCCCCAGGTAAGTAGCTTGCGGCGTGTCATCCACGGCGCCCTGCAGCGTGGTCAGAGGTGCCAATCGCACCCCAACACGCTCACTCCCAGCCACCGCGACTACCGCTTCTGTGACTTCTCGCAGGAAACGCAGCCGGTTTGGCAACGAGCCGCCATAACGATCGGTGCGCGTGTTAGCCCGAGAGTCAATGAACTGGTTAATGAGATAACCGTTCGCACCATGCAGTTCCAAGCCATCGAAGCCGGCATTCAGCGCGTTGCGTGCTGCGGCGGCGAAATCCTCCACCACTTGCGCGATTTCGGCTGCAGACAGGGCGCGCGGCGCTGAGTGCTGCACCGTCTGCCCGACACCCGATTGCGGTCCCTTGCCCTCGAGGTCGATGAATACTTTTACGCCATTAGCCACCAATGGCGACGAAGACACCGGCGCGGCGCAATCAGGTTGCAGCGAAACGTGCGAAACGCGTCCGACATGCCAGAGTTGCGCGAAGATGCGCCCGCCAGCGGCATGTACAGCGTTGGTAACGCCATGCCAGCCAGCCACTTGCTCGGGCGTGTGGATGCCCGGTGTCCAGGCGTAACCTTGGCCCTGCTGGCTGATCTGCGTTCCCTCGCTGACGATCAGGCCGGCTGACGCGCCTTGAGCGTAGTACTCGGCCATTAGCGCAGTGGGTACGTTGCCCCGTCCGGCACGCGAGCGAGTCATCGGTGGCATGACAATGCGATTTGGCAGTACCAGGCTGCCCAGGCGATAGGAGGTGAATAGCATCGCTCAACGCTCCTGTGAAGTCTTGGGTGAATTATTCGAGGCGACGAATCCGGGCAACAAGGAATCGAGATCCACGACTTCGGCCATCGCACGGTTGCCTTCGTCGCCGGGATGCAGGTGATCGCCGGAGTCATAACGCTCAGCGATGCGAGTTGGCTGGGTGGGATCTCGCAGGGCTGCATCGAAATCAATGACCGCATCGAATACTCCACTGTGGCGAATCCACTCATTCACTTGCCGGCGCAAGACATCCTTGTCGGGCTGATAGTAGTTGGCCAGCGGCGTGCCGGGCAAAGCACCCTCGAACGGCGTCAGCGTGGCACCGATCACGCGCACCCCTCGCGCATGGGCTTGTTCGACGAGTTGACGGTAGCCTGCCGTCAGGGCGTCCGCCGTGGGGCGCTGTGCATCTCGCGCGAACGCAGTGCCCGGCCACGATATATCGTTGATGCCCAACATCACGATGACGCTGCGCACCCCCGGTTGCGCCAGTACGTCCCGATCCAACCGAGCCAGCGCGTTGACGCCCATGCCATCGGACAGCAGGCGCGCGCCGGAGATGCCGGCGTTGACGACAGCAACACCGTGCGGGGCCAGTCGGGCAGCCAGGAAGTCCGGCCAACGCCTGTCTTTGTCGAGACTGGCTGTCGCGCCGTCGGTGATGGAGTCACCGATTATCGCGATCGCTCGTGGGGCTTGTTCTGTTTCGACCTGAATGCCCGTTAGCAGCGGTCGGGCCGTTGTGCTCTGTATGGCCCCAACTGCCTTCGTCAACGCCAAGGCTGAACTCTGGTCGCCAGGCACGATCCAGCCTGTCTGCCTGCCATCCCAATGAAACGTGCTTATCGCGGTTTCGTTTGGCAAATAGACGCTTACCGCGACCTGTGCTCGTGCAGATACGGAGAAAGCTACAGGGTCGCTGATCACTGATGCACCGGGGGGAATGCTCGTCGCCTCCCGGCCTCCGAACGTCACCGTGCGCAGGCTGCCGGTGACGACCTCGCCATCCTTCTTGGGTTGGGCGACGGTCGCCTTGCCTATGACCAACGGATGGTGGCCATAGGCGTTGGACAACACGATGCGCAGGCGTTGCCCACCCAAGCTGATTCGCGCTAACTGTCGCACGGTCTTGTCGTGCAAGGCTGGCGGGATGTTAGTGGGAAACAGAAAGCCTGACCCCCAGACTGGCTGGGGACTGGCTTGCCAAGTCGCCAGCCAGGCCGTTGAGGCGGCCATTGCAGGTGCCGCGCTGCCAGTCGCTAGTGCCAAAGTCAGCACTGCCGAGGCAGAAAGCGATTTCGTGGATTTCGTCATCTAAGTGAATTCAGTTGCCTTTGATGCATCAATAATGAATTCAAAGACCGGATCGGAGTAGACTGTCCGCAGGAACAGCATTTGTGAATTGAAGTCAATGAGGAGAAATTCTTGGCTCGTTTGGAAACCAACCGTTCAGGCGAATTGGAAGTGTTTGTGCGCGTGATCGAGCTGGGAGGTTTTTCCGCCGCCGCCCGTGTTTTCGGCATGACGCCGTCGGCGGTTAGCAAACTGGTCACACGCCTGGAGCAACGTTTGGGCGTGCGCTTGGTGAACCGTTCAACCCGGCAGTTCCAACTTACCCCCGAAGGCTGCGCGTTCTACGAACGCGGCGTGCGCATCTTGGCCGACCTGGATGAAGCCGAACGATGTGCAAGCGAACACACAGCTCCTCGCGGTCGCCTGCGTGTGAATGCCAACGTACCCTTCGGCCACCACTTCTTGCTGCCACTGGCGCCCGAATTCCTGGAACGTCACCCCGATGTCACGCTGGACATCGTGCTGACCGATGAGGTTGTCGATATCCTGGAGCAACGAACCGATGTGGCCGTTCGCGCCGGCCCGCTGAAAAGCTCTAACTTAGTGGCGCGCAGGCTGGGCGTCACGCGCATGGTGATCGTAGGCGCACCACGCTACCTGACTCGTCACGGCACGCCAGCTAGGCCGGAGGAACTGCTTGCGCACAATCGCCTAGGCGCGAACTACGTGCGAGCGCGGCCCGGCTGGCCGCTGCGATATGAGAATGAAGATATCGTGCTTCCGGTAACTGGTAGCGCGCAAGCCAGCGATGGCGAAGCGTTACGCCATTTGGCCTTGGCTGGTCTGGGGCTGGCACGCTTGGCTGCATTTCAGGTGCGCGATGATATTGCCACCGGACGCCTATTGCCAGTGCTCGAAGACTGCAATCCAGGCGATGTCGAGGAAGTCCACGCCGTCTATGTCGGTCAGGGGGGCTACCTCCCGCTGCGCGTGCGCGCATTTCTGGACTTCTTGGCCGCCATGGTGGATATCGGCCGGATCTAAACCGCTCGAAAACCGCTGATCTTGTTAGCTCTATTGGTCAACCGTCTGCCACGCCGGCTCAGAGCCGCGTTCTGCGAGTCATTGTTGTTGTATGTCGAGCGGCATGCCGAACTGATACTTGCCGGTGGCGACCCATGTCAGCGCCGATTCGCTTAAGAGTCCAAGCGGGATGATGCGCGGCGGCGCCGGCGTGACCTTGATGCCCAGATCGCAGCACGGACACGCATATTTAACACGCTGGTGTTCGATCACGCGACGCTGCTCGGGGATCAAATCGAGCTGCTCACTAATCTCCGCGCCCATCTCGACGAGCGCGTGCCCATCGGAGAAAGGAAGAGAACCACAAACGAAGAGTTACCTCTAGGCACAGATGACCGGCTCGGGCGTCCCTATCCGCTGCTTTAGCTATACACCCGGACGCTGCGCCAAGCTGGCCGACAAGCTGTTCACGGGGATCCGGAAGGGCGCGGTTCTGAAAACTGATGAATACGAGCCCTACAACGACATCGCTCAATGCTACGACCTCGTGCACCTCGGATGTTGGGCGCACCTGAGACGGTACTTCATTAAGGCCGAGGAGAACGTGCCGAAAGCCGCGCTTTCCCCCGCTCTGCTCGCGACACGCTTCATCATGCTGATCGGCAAGCTGTTCGCTCCGTAGGCCCGCTCTAAGAAATGGAAGCCTGAGCGACGACAGCGATTGCGGCGGCGATACAGCACCGCATACTCGACGCCATCAACGCCCTGGCGCTGGCGCTGGCGTAGTCGCCCGGCATCGTGCCAAAAAGCTTGCGTGGAAAGGCACTGGCCTATCACCTATCTACGGGACCAGTGGCCAAAGCTGATCCGCTATGTCGAGAATGGCAACTGGCCTATCGCGAGCAACCCGCCAGTTTAAGGGTCTGCGGTAACCCACCGCCAGAATTTGCACGAAAGGTACGGATACCCCGAGTCGCGCGCGGGCTCGCATCCGCAGCGTTACCTACGAACTTACAGGGGCTACTTGCAGGCCGGCGCATACAGCGCACACGAGGCGCGCACATTGCCGCCGTCAACACCGAGGGTATGCCTAGTGCGAAGGTGCTTGCACTATCCGCTTGACGTGACCCTGACGCGTTCGCATTGTCATGGTCACGATACCAACGCGCACTGCGACAAACCACTTTTTACTGCCCAATGCGAGTTCCGCGACTAGCGGATATCTACGCGGACTTGCGCAGCTTCGCCAGTGCCATGACCTCGCGCACGCAGTACGGCCGCGACGAGCAGCGCTCCCAGCACCAGTCCGCCTGCCACGACGAAGAGCGCGGTATCGGTGCGGCCAGTCAGGTCCTTCAGATAGCCGATCATGTACGGCGAAACGAAGCCTGCGAGATTTCCAATGGAGTTGATCATCGCGATGCCGGCAGCTGCCGTCACGCCAGTCAGGAACGCCGTCGGCAGGCTCCAGAACAGCGCAGGGATCGACAGCACGCCCATATTCGCGAGACACAACGCGATTACCCCGAGCACGGGCTGGTTCTGCCACAGCACGCAGAGCGCAAAGCCGATGGCGGCCATCGAGAATGCCACGATCAGATGCCACTTGCGTTCGTTGTGCCGGTCCGCGCTGAAGCCGAACGCGAGCATGCTGACGATCGCGCACACGCCGGGGACGGCGGTCAGGATGCCGATGGTGAAGGCATCGGTCACACCCATCTTCTGCACGAGCGTGGGCATCCAGAAGCTGATCGCGTAGAGCCCCATGTTGTAGACGAAGTAGATCACGACGAGCGCCCAGATCCGCGAGTTCGACAGCAGCCCGGCGAAACCGTGGCCGAGTTTGTCCCGGTTTTCCGCGGCGAGCACGCTCGTGAGGTGAGCCTTTTCGGGCTCCGACAACCACTTCACGCGCCGAATGTCCTCACTCATGCGAAAGAAGATGTAGATGCCGAGCAACACCGTCGGAATGCCTTCGACGAGGATCAGCCATTGCCAGCCGCGCATGCCGCCGAGGCCCGTCATGAAACGCAGGATCGACCCAGAGACGAGCCCGCCGATCACGCCCGACGACGCCAGCGCGATATAGAACACGCCCCAGGCGCGGCCGCGCCGTGCGGCGGGATACCACTGGCTCATGTAGTAGATCGCGCCCGGGATGAAGCCCGCTTCGGCGAGCCCGAGCAGAAAGCGCATCACGTAGAACTGCGTTGGCGTGCGGATGAAAATGGTCGCGCAGGAGAGCAGACCCCACGTCACCATGATGCGCGAGATCCAGCGGCGCGCGCCCACCTTGTGCAGGATCACGTTGCTCGGCACTTC
>NZ_FCOG02000139.1 GCF_001544975.2 Caballeronia arationis
ATACGCAATCGCGCCGCTCCCCTCTCAAGGCCCGCCAAGTCGGGCCGTAGCCCCCTACCGCGCGAGCGGTTTCGTTCTTCGACCCCAAGCCGACGCTCGGATTGCTGCGACTATAACGACCGCTTCCAAGGAACACCCGCCCTGGCGCAATCGGCTGATAAGTAGTCGGCTGGAACCATCGACTAGCGCGGGTACTAGCCCTGACACGACTGCGCGGCGCCGACGAAAACTGCCTTTTACCCTCGTGCTAGGAGGCTGTCGGAGTTTGCTCTTGTCGAGGTTTCCTCCTATGTTTTAAGCACATTTCGCGTGCTACAAGGCGATCGATCTCGTCCTCACGAGAGGCAGAAGTGTCTGATGCCTCCGTAGCGCGCCTCAATGATCAAACTCCGACAGACTCCTAGAATCGGTCGCACCGTCGCTCGATGCTGTCTGTCCAGCAAGCAGCACGTCACCAACCGGATGGATCGCAGCGGTCCGACCGATAGCGGCAAAGCAATCTGGGACCTAAAACTACTCCGTTGGAAAGCTGAAGCCGAGCGTAGACACCGCTTTGCTCGGAAGCGGTACGGGTTGCGGCTAGCACCCTCGCTGCATGTATCCCTACCGAAGGCCGCAATTCGTCGATGGCAACCACCGGAACATTCTCGTAAAGATCGTCGGCGTTCGATCCCAGGGCGAATGAATGGATGGCATATTCGATGTCCATTCCTCCGAAGATCGGATAGCTGCAAGCCCATCCCGCTTTCTGAAGGAGACATCGAATTGACCAGTGATTGAAGTTGTCCTCAAGCTGCTTTTCAAGTACAACGACATTCTGGTTTCTCATCTGAGACTGAGCCTCCCTCATCTGCTGCTGTGCATCGCGCCTGTAGACAGATACCCGCGATGCTTCCTTCTGCACAAAATCAGCCGCCTTGCGCGCCGCATTTATCGAATATTCGGCCGCCTTGCCGCCGTTTTGCGCCGCATGTAGCGGCCCGGCCTGGAAGTCAAGCAGGATCGGCACAGGACCGAGCTTTCTACCATCCGGAAGCGAAACCCACATTTCGCCGGTCAGCTTAACGAGATACTCGACTCGGACCTCCTTGTAGTCGGGCGGCCGAAGAGTGAAAGAGGCTTCGTGCGCATTCGGCATCGTGTAGTGGATTTCGATCGTCGGCCGCAACGCGGCCAGTCCGGGACTCAAGTCGGCGAAGATGGTCTGCTGGAATGTCGCACTTCCTCCCGGCGTATTTTCTTCTCCCCACAATCGCCCCGGAGCAGGCGGCGGCGGATTTGGAAAGTCCATGCGCAACTTAATGTTCTTGCGAACATCCGTAAGCAGTTCTGCGGATGAACTTCCTGCGCGCGCATACGAAATTCGCGGCTGTATGCCCCATTGGTCGAGCCGATTAAGTATGACGTGGGCAGGAATCGCCACCAGGAGACCGGTCGAGGAATCGACGTCGTCGCACATGCCAAGAATTCGTCCGAAGGTGTCGAAAACAGCGCCTCCTGATGCACCCGCGCGCCCCTCGGCTGTTCGTATATGAAGCGTCATCAAATCGCTCTCAACGATTTGATCCGAGGCAACACCCGCGACCCAGCGATCGCGGCCCATCGCTCCCACCACTTGCACTTTAGCGCCAGCCAAAGTGCTGCCGTTGCTGGGACTCACAATCTGGAAATCGTAAAGCACCCTCGGGATGGTCGAAGTCGGCGATTTGTCGACGAACAAGACCGCTAAATCCAGTTGAGGATCGATATAGGACCGGTCTATCGTCGCGGGGAATTTTTTTGCTCGCAACGGCCGAAACTCGACGTGGATGCTCGGGGCGATTTCAGTGTTCAGCTTTACCACATGGAGCGCCGTCACAATTACCGTGCGCTGCTCCGTTTGCGAGACAACGATGCCTGCACCAAACGACGATGCACCATTGGAAAAGCTTGCGTCCACCATTGCAACCGCGTCCTGATACGAGCCTTGGGCGATCGCACTGGAGCAGCCAACCAACGTGAGCAGAAACATCAAAGCATGTCTCATTGCGACTTCTCCAGTAATCGTAGTATTCGTCGTTTCAACGGATCGCCTAATCCGGTGAGGGAGAGCACGAAACTGACAAGGCCTGCGAGACCCGCACCGACCGAGATGAGTGTCGACGCGAGTGGATCGCCCTTCAGTCGGTCGAAGAGATTGGGCATGATTGCGCGACTGCTGTTCTCGTGAGACGGGGAGGACACGTTCAGGGTGGCTCCGCTCACCGAGCCGGACGCGAATAGTTCGATGCCTTCGTTCGAAAAGATGATCGCGGTGATATCCGCGTCGACAGATCGAAACCTGAGGTCGCTCGCCCTGAAAAGATCGAGCGGCTCATTCGGACGATCGAGGAACTGGATGCCGCCGGATATGAGACCGGGCTCGACAGTGCGGCCACTGGTTTCACCGAATCCTAATAAAGTGACCGCAAAAGAATTGCTGACCAATTGCTCCTTCTTCCCCAGCGAAACACGGATACCAGAATTGGCGGCGTCTCTGAGGGTCCCGCTAAGCACGCGATTCGTGGTGGAGAATGAACGTCGGGTTCCTCGTTCGTCGATGGTCGAGAGTGGCGCATTACTTCCGAGTTGGACGGTGAGCGCCGGCCGTCCTTTTGGGACGGAAATCGCAAACTGCGCCGGGTCTCCGGGAAAGTACTTGATTAAGAGGAGATCGCCTTTGTCCAGCCAGATGTCGATCATGTCGAGATCCTTTGCGTGCGGCGCTGAAGACATGGAACGCATTAGAATTGATTGCTCATTCAAGGCTTTTTCCGACCTCGAAAAGTCGACGCCGGCATCCCATGCTGCAGCCGCAATCGAAAGATGAGCTTCCGAATTGATCTCGAGTCCGACGTATGCCGACGACGCATGCATGCGGAATGGCGCGTGCCCGACAGGCATAACTAGCCCAATGATGACCGCAATTGCGAGGAGAACAAGGCCTAGTAGAGCGAGGAACTTTTTCGACTTCTTGAGCAACACTTCAACAGTGGATAGTGTTTGATCTGCGTTGCTTTGTAGAGGCTGTTGAGAGTAGCGCTCACCACGACGGTCGTCCGCGGACATGTTCTCGTGCCCGCGCTCCAGAGAGTTCGTCTCCTTTTCACCGGCGGTCACGGCCGCTCGCTTGGAATCACGATGTTTGCAACGAACGCTTTGAGTTGCTCCTGCATAGCGATGTCGGTTGCAGTGACCACAACTTGATAGCGGCCCGCGGTCAGCCTCCGAGGTAGCGTAACGAACGTAACGCCGTCGGGGACAAGCACGACGTCCGGGTACGTCGCGTCGACCGTCTCGAGCGCTGATGTCTGAAAGCGTATCGATACCTGGTCTGCTCTCACACCGGCTCGCAAGGCAAGCATCAGGCCACCGTCGGATCGGGTGCCTTTAAATAGAACCGGCCAGTAAATGGTGTTGGGGCTTCCCGAACAGTTGTTGGAGCAAGCCAGAATGGCGAGCTTGGACAAGTCCAGCGCTGGTTGTGCCGCGGACGCCTCCGACAGTTGTGCCAACACATCCGATTGCCACGCGACCTCTTGGCCCAACTTCGTGTTCGCGCGGTCCATCTGATAGCGGAGATGTGACGTTACGCTCTGCGCGCGAAGAAAGACGGGGCCGTCCGTGCTCTTGCCAAGGGTGACGAGCGTGATAGGCACGCCAGGCATGAGATGAGCAGGCATACTGCCAATCTGGTAGCCAACTAGTTCTATGTTGGAATAGCTCGCGACGAATTGCTTCAGCATTCCTTCGCATCGGGACTGCCGCAACTTGTATCCGAGCTCGCCCGAGGCGCCGGAACTCTGCTCGGCCAGACATGGCGGAGACTGAGAAAAAGCGCTCGCCATCGACATGATAGAAGCCGCCATGAGGCTATGGGAGATCGCGAATCGAAGGAGCGGTCGTATCATTCGAGCCTCGAGAAGCGGTGTACTTCTACGGAATGTCAGCCCCATCGTTTGGTCGTCGTGTCTGACGAGATCCGAAGTATACGAACGTTCGAAAGGGTCGAGCAGTTGCATGCAAGGTCTTGCTCGTCGTGCGCTCGAAGGTTGCGTCTGTTCGCGTGAGGTATTTATAGTTGTCGTATGGAAACAGATCAAACAATATCGGTTAAGGGTCGCGGGCCCCTCTCGACAGAGGCCTCGCAGGTTGAAGATAAAGAAACCTAGGACGGCTCAGCAACAGAGAGGTAGATCGACGCTTACGAAAGCAGCTTTGAAGTCACCGCATATATCTCTCCAGGGACGTAGTTTCGTCAGCGGTGATTTATCAGACCAATTGACGATACACTGCTAGTTACTTCATTGCTACTCGGCTTGCCGGGGGTGCGGTTTACAAAGACTTGTGTTAATGCAGGTTTGCGGAGATGTCCCATACGTGGCGTGTAGCCGACCTCTGAGCGTCCCGGGGGAAGCACCAAGGAACGTCCGGGACTGGCCGATCCCGGAAGTTCGTGGTCGGCCAGCAAAAGTCGAGACTCGACCGAAACCGAACTTCCGGTGTCGACCCATTCCCGCCGGTCGCTAGCCAATCAAGTTAGGTCGGAATCCGTCGGCGTGCAACAGATTCTGACCCGCCTCGTCCTTCGGCTAGAAAGCCTTCGGAATTCGATTCATGCATACTTTCATTTCCTAAACATTTAGGAATGTCGGAGTTAACTTTTTTCGGCCTGCCTTAGGTCGCTCCTAAGGTGCAACAGTCATTCATACTCCTGGGTCGGTCGGCAGGTTGTCCAGTCTTTTAGGTTGGATCTGTGTCCGGAGATTCAGGGAGCGGCTCCAGGGCCGATTTGATAGTGCGCCGGTTCTGGAGCAGTATTCTTTTTTGCATCTGTGGCGACAATTTCGATATTTAAAGCGGTGACTGGATTGAATGAAGCCGGTAAATGCAAGTCTTCTTTCAGAGGTCCGTTCGTGGCTCCTGCAATTGGCGGAATGACTTCCGGCGAAAGTTTGACGGTGTATAGATAGGGTTCCTCTCCGCCTGAAATGCTGGCGGTAAGTGTAACCGTGCCACCCCCTTTAGGGTGGGGAGGTTTAACCGCCACGTCACTGATTACGACTGAATTTGATACTGGATTCACGGTTTCAGAATTCGATTGGCCCGAAGTTTGGCCGAAGTAAAAGCCAACAATTGTACCTAGAATACCGATTAGTGAGGTCAGAACTTCCTTGCCCAAGGCGAAATGGTCTTTGACTAATGCATCGTAGGTCGACACCACATAAATGACAAGGATGAGTGCTATTCCGACTGTGGAAATCGCAATCAGAAACGTAATTAATCCTCTGGCCACACTGGGATTTGACAGTTCATGCAACAGAGTTTTGGTGGTGGCTACGTTCGGAGACAGATAAACCCAGAAAATTGATCCAATAATGACGCAAAAGACGGCTGCGACTAGCACCAGTCCGACAATCGGCAAACTGCTGAACAGCGCTTGTATAACGGGCCCCCGTTTTCCGTCCGGCGGCGGTGATGCTCCACCCGGCGGCGGCGGTGATGCTCCGCCCGGCGTTGGTGGTGATGCTCCACCCGGCGGCGCTAGTGATGCTCCACCCGGCGGCGGCGGTGATGCTCCACCCGACGGCGGTAGTGATGCTCCACCCGGCGGCGGCGGTGATGCTCCACCCGACGGCGGTAGTGACGCTCCGCCCTGCGGCGGCGGTGATGCTCCACCCGGCGGCGGCGGTGATGCTCGACCCGACGGCGGCGGTGATGCTCCGCCCGGCGGCGGCGGTGGTGCTTCGCCGGATGCCTCCGGCGTTGAGCCTCCGGAAGGGTTTATTGGCAAGGACTCTGAGTCTGAAGGCATTTTTCCTCCGACAACGGGCAACTGCGACAGCATGTCTTTCCACCATTGACAGATCTGTCCAGGCCTTCACCTAAAACTCCCCTATGCGAACCGCAGGCTGGGGAGTGTGAAGCGAGCCGTTCGTAGGTCTAGGTCATGTCGGTCTTCGAAAAGATTGGCGACGATTTGCGGTTTGCAGTGGGCTCGATGCTCTTTCGACGAGTGCGTTCGCCAATAGCAGCGGGCCGCCCGTCAGCTAAAGGAAATAAATCCGACGGACACCGGGTTTGTCTCCATGCTTGCGATTGTGCTGCTTGGCGCCATAGCGCTGATCTACATAGTGCGATCACCTAGTAATCGCCGGTCATTCGACCAATCGATTCGGGCTTGATCGAATTCAGAGCCTAACCACCACCAGTGCTACCAGGCTCTTCGCTATCAGACTCAACCCCACTGGGCTCGCCGTCGTGGTCAAGGTCCATGCCGCTTGGGTCCATTACTCCGGGCTCAGTCTCGCTAGAATCGGTGCCACCGGGCTCGGTTGTAGCGGGATCGGGCCCGGTCGTGGTGGGATCGGCGATCTCTTCAGGCGTTGCGTCCGACGGCACGTCGTCCTCTCGTCGATAACTGTCCAACACTTCCTCTAAAGTGTAGTTAGACCCAATTTCACTGGAGGGGCCGTTATCAATTCGCTCACCCGTCGAGGAGTCGGTTGTGTAGACGTAGTAGTTTCCGCTATCGTCAACTTCTACGACGGTTGTGGTTCCGTCTGCATGTTGGAGTTCGTACGATCCGGTCATGGTGATCTCCGTTGGGCCAAGTCAGGTCAGTCCGCCAAGCCAACCGTCGGAATTCCAGCGAGACGATCGTTTAGATAATTGAAAATCTAGGTCGGATAATGCGAAGGGTCCATGACAAAAGATAGCATTGGGCCGCCGTTTCACTGTGCGTTCGTTTCGTTACCCATACTCCGCGCTCGTCGCAACGTGGGCGGGCAAAAGCATCGTGGTGAGCGCGCGGCATCGCGGCATCGAGTTTGGTCGTGAAGTAGAAGTAAACACAGATTGCGGACACTCTATTATCAGCCTCACACACGCTTTGGATCCGTGGCCGCCGTCCACCGTGGCTCAACCCGAACGTCCGGTTTCCGATGTGCCTTCAGCCGCTCGAATGTCTTGAACAGCGCGAGGAGAACGGCGGGAAGTGGCCGGGTCCCGCCCGCCGTCGAACGCTGGCTCCTGGCCGCAGCCGTCCCTTCGGCGAATGGGCCAAACCGACCCTGAGCGGCCTCACGCGCCAGTGCAAGGACGTCGGCCGCTTCCAAGTACATCGGTCATTCAACGCCGCCCGGTAGCGGGCAGACGTAACCCCCTGCCGAAGGATGCGGCGTTCTGCGAGAACTGCGGCACGCCGGTCCGCCGCGCGGACCAAGTGCCAGAGGCATACGTCGACGGACTTCGCGCATGTGCGGGGCACCGAACTGTCGGTACGCCGCAGACATCCAACAAACGGATCTCCTTCGATTCGACGAATATCATACCTCCGCCGGGCGTTATTCGACTGTTCATCCTTCAAGGTTCTGCGGCCTCGCCGATATGCTAAGCTGTAACGTAGTGCGCCGCACAAACGTAGCGCGCGATCGATTGCTTTTCTCTATGTATGTATAAAGAGGAGAAGCGACCATGAAAATCCTATGGGTCGATGACCACGAAATTCTTTGCGTTGCTCTTTCCGAATATGTCCAAACGCACGCGTCGGAGCTGAGCGCCCCCCCAATCGACATCACGCCCGTATTTACGCTTGCCAGCGCGCTTGAAGAAGTAAACAAGACACCTCCCCCGGACCTGGTATTCCTCGATCTTAATCTGGATGGTGAGAACCGTGGCGCCGCGACACTTGAACGTTTCCAGGCCGGAAATCCATCCAATGTTCCCGTGGTCGTCTGCACGGGACTGGCTCCTGGAAACGATCATGAAGTTGAAATTTTGCGCCTGTGCATGCGTGACTACGCCGCTCGAGGAATCCTTTTGAAAGGAGGCGCGCACAAAAAAATGTTCATCGGACTGAGCAGGATTTTAGGAGGCGAACTCTGGATTCCGGAGGAAGTCTTGCTGCGCTTTGCCTGCTCGACACAAGCGCCCTCAGCTAGCCGGAATCAACATCATCTTGGACTTTCTCCACGAGAGTGGGACCTGGCGCGTTGCATTGCACGGGGCCTCTCAGGGAAACAAATCGCAAGAGAGCTTAACGTTTCCGAGGGACATGTGAGACAGGTTTCTTGTGTTATTTACGACAAACTTCAAGTCAGAAACCGCGTTGAAGCTGCACTTAGAGTCAATGCCGAGCTGACCCTTGGTAGGGGGGCAACAGATAAGGGACCGTCGTGAAGATCTCTGCTACACCGCTCTTTATGTTCCGCTGCCATCACTTTCACTCGCCTTCGGTCAATGTTTTTGGCCGATGTTTTGCAAGTATGGTCAATAAGGTTCGTTCCGAAACCGGTTTCGACAAAAGCTTCATGCCACTGACGGCTACTTTTTTGAGCACGGCCGACGACGTGTCTCCCGACCATAGGACCGCGGGGATCGAAGGGTCGGTAGCGGCGCGGACCGCCGCGATCGCAGCAACACCGTCCTCGTTTTCCAGCCGGTAGTCAGAGAGGATGAAGTGCGGACCACTTGCCAAGGCCTCAATGCGCAACTGCTCGATGACGTCGTGTGATGATTCCCCCGCCACGACGTAGCATCCGTGCTCGATCAGGCGCATCGATATTTCGATTCTCAGGTCGCTATTGTCCTCGATGATCGCCACGACCATATTGGTCAGGTCCGGGGCGCTGTTTTCGACCGTTTGAACCTCGAGCAACTCCGGCGGTATGAGTCCCATGAAGGGGACCGTAACCGAGAAACGCGATCCCCGCCCTGGGGTCGAGTCCATGTCCAGCTTGTGGCCGAGAAGGTTCGCGAGACCCTGGACAATGGACAGACCCAGTCCGAAGCCTTTTTCACGATTCCTCTCGGGGTTGGCGACCTGTACGTAGCTTTTGAAGATGTCCTTCTGTCTGCCTTCGGCGATACCGATGCCGTTGTCCCAGACGCTTATCGTTATGCGGTCGCCACGCCTCTGGCAACTCACCAGAACATGTCCCTTCTTTCCTCCCTGTTCGGAAGGCGTGTAACGGACCGCATTGATCACCATATTCCGGACGATCCTGTCCAACGCATGTCGATCCGTACGGACCAGATAGGGCCGGCTGTAGAGCCTAAACTTCAGTCCCTTCGCCCCGGCCAGCGGCTGCATATCCGCAACGATGCCGTGTAAAAGGGAGGGCAGCGCCACCTCCTGAATTTCAACATTCCAGGTGCCGGACTCGAGGCGGCAGATATCCAGTGCGCCGTTAATCATATCTTCCATCGCATCGACTTGCCTTTGCGCAAGCGAGACGTCTTCGACCAGATTGGTCGATTTAATGCTCCGCTCAATGTAATTTAACTTCAGGCCGAGCGTTGTGAGCGGTTGACGCAAGTCATGGCTTATTGCAGCGATAAGCAGGTTCTTCTCTGCTTTTGCAGCTTCCGCCCGCTCTCGCGCCTCCGCGAGAATAATCTCTTTAACAAATGCGCGTTTCTGGATGTAAAAAATAAACCACGCGAGGAAGCAATAGCCAATGAGTTGAGCCGTATAAAAACCCAGCATTGCCGGCCGGTAAATGAATAGAGGTGGTCCCAGACTAAATCCGAACGGGATAGCGCCGAGTACGAATGAACCTAAATTCGCACGAAGACTGGGTGCGAGCAGCAGCAAGGTAAATGTATGGCTGATGAGCGTGTACTCAAGGAAGCCAGAACTGGCCAATTTGACGTAGGGAGCATGGCCCGAGAAATCGGGTGGGGTTAGCCCAAAGCTACCCGCCGCCCACCAGAACGATGTCAGTGTGACCAATGCAGCCCATGCCCAGTGCAATCGCTCGACCGCATTGACGCCGGCACGCTTCGGGAGCGCCGTGGTCTTTTTCAGCAAGTATGCTGCCATGGGAGTGGCCACCCCCCACAGTCCCAGGACCCAGGCGACACGGAACCAAAGATAACTATCCGACGTTTTGATCCACGATCCATATATGCATAACAGCGAGGCTCCGACCGACACTAGCATGATCCAACATACCGCTCGACGGGACAGCGATTTCAATAACTCGCGTTGGACAAAGAGATCCTGCTCGGCACTGAGTGCTGCAACCGGTCCCAGAAAAAGATTCACAAACTCAGCGAATCTGCGGCGCCCGATTGTGTGAGCCGTTTCACCCGCGCACAGTGATGTTCTGGCCCCGCGCTTTTCGCCCGCGTCAGAATCACGTCGTGTTTGAATACTGGACGCCATGGCAGGCCTCCGGGAATCAGGCGCAACTACACTTGCGATCGCTTTCGTCCGCCTTCGGCGATGTTTTTGGCTTGTGTTTTGCAAGTAAGGCCAATAAGGTCGGTTCCGAATCCAGTCTCGACAAAATACCCACACCACTGGCGGCTACTTTTCTGAGCACGGCCGTCGACGTGTCTCCCGACCATAGGACCGCGGGGATCGAAGGGTCGGTAGCGGCGCGGACCGCCGCGATCGCAGCAACACCGTCCTCGTTTTCCAGCCGGTAGTCAGAGAGGATGAAGTGCGGACCACTTGCCAAGGCCTCAATGCGCAACTGCTCGATGACGTCGTGTGATGATTCCCCCGCCACGACGTAGCATCCGTGCTCGATCAGGCGCATCGATATTTCGATTCTCAGGTCGCTATTGTCCTCGATGATCGCCACGACCATATTGGTCAGGTCCGGGGCGCTGTTTTCGACCGTTTGAACCTCGAGCAACTCCGGCGGTATGAGTCCCATGAAGGGGACCGTAACCGAGAAACGCGATCCCCGCCCTGGGGTCGAGTCCATGTCCAGCTTGTGGCCGAGAAGGTTCGCGAGACCCTGGACAATGGACAGACCCAGTCCGAAGCCTTTTTCACGATTCCTCTCGGGGTTGGCGACCTGTACGTAGCTTTTGAAGATGTCCTTCTGTCTGCCTTCGGCGATACCGATGCCGTTGTCCCAGACGCTTATCGTTATGCGGTCGCCACGCCTCTGGCAACTCACCAGAACATGTCCCTTCTTTCCTCCCTGTTCGGAAGGCGTGTAACGGACCGCATTGATCACCATATTCCGGACGATCCTGTCCAACGCATGTCGATCCGTACGGACCAGATAGGGCCGGCTGTAGAGCCTAAACTTCAGTCCCTTCGCCCCGGCCAGCGGCTGCATATCCGCAACGATGCCGTGTAAAAGGGAGGGCAGCGCCACCTCCTGAATTTCAACATTCCAGGTGCCGGACTCGAGGCGGCAGATATCCAGTGCGCCGTTAATCATATCTTCCATCGCATCGACTTGCCTTTGCGCAAGCGAGACGTCTTCGACCAGATTGGTCGATTTAATGCTCCGCTCGATGTAATCTAACTTCAGGCCGAGCATTGTGAGCGGTTGGCGCAAGTCATGGCTTATTGCAGCGATAAATTGGTTCTTCTCCGCCGTTGCCGCTACGGCCTGCGATCGCGCCTCCTCGAGAATGACCTCTCTTATACATGCGCGTTGCTGATCGTTGCAAATGAACCATGCGATGACGCAATAACCAATGAGTTGAGCAGAATACCAGTCAAACATTCCCGGCCGATTAATAAATAGCAGTGGCGCTATGTTAAATCCGAATGGGATAGTGCCGATCACGAGTGAACCTAAAGCCGCACGAAAACTGGGTGCGAGCAGCAGCAAAGTAAATGCTTGGCCGATCATCGTCAGCTCTAAAAAGCCATATCGGGCGAATCTAAAGAAATAACCATGGAGGACCACGAAGTTGGGCGGGATTAGCTCAAAGCTAGCCGCCGCCCACCAGAACGATGTCAGCATGACCAATGCCGCCCATGCCCAGTGCATCTGCTCGACCACGCTGACGCCGGCGTGTTTCGGGAGCGCCGTGGTCCTTTTTAGCAAGTATGCCGCCATCGGCGCGGCCATCCCCCACAGTCCCAGGATCCAGACAACACGGAACCAAGGATAATTATCCGACGTTTTGATCCACGATCCAAATACGAACCAGAACGGGCTTCCGACCAACAGTAGCGCGATCCAATATACCGATCGGCGAGACAGCAATTGCAATAACTCGCGTTTGACGAGGACATTCTGCTCAGTACTGACTGCTGCAACCGGTCCCACCAAAAGATTCATAAATTCAGGAAATCTGCGGCGCCCGATTGTGTGAGCCGATTCACCCGCGCACAGTGATGTTCCAGCCCCAGGCTTTTCGCCCGCGTCAGAATCACGTGTTTTTTGAGTACGGGACGCCATGACAGGCCTCCAGAAATCAGGGGCAGCTATACCCCCATTGTGCTATCGGTGCGCCCGCAAGTCGATGGACAAGTGTTCTGTTTTTTTACCGAACAAAAGTTCGTGATCCACGCAGGTGGTCCATACCTGAAATTTGTGCCCGCTGTGCCGAGCACTGCGTCGAAGACCGCCAAAGCTGCCGAACGAGGGTAAGTATGAGGCTGATCTCGCGCGCTGCGCAGTACCAGTCGCTCGAAGTTATCCTGATCAAGCACGGTTGGCCAATTGCGATATTGGGTGCTCCGTGTGTGCCGCGTCGAACTGCATCCATAACCCGGCGCGCGCCCTACTCTTGAAAAGTCACTCTAACGAATAATCGTAAAGCGACACCGAACATTTATTCGCCCGAAAGGAACATTTAATGCCGAACATAAAATTATCGACGTAACTACAACTGACACGGTTACACGGCGTAATAATGCAACATAATTCTACACAAGGAAGGCGTCAATCACCGCACAAATGGCTCACGTTCTCCTCTTGTCGAATGCCTAATTACGAGTACGGCTCTATAACAGGCCGATGCGGAACACGCAGTGCGTACATGCGCGACGTTTTCAACCTCACGTTCAGGGAGATTGACATGATCCGCAGTACAACCCCGAGTTAAGCGAGCTGAGTCGCGGACGACTTCGCACCCCATTTCAACCAGAACTTCCAGTTTGTCTGCATAACTGGCCGCAATATCCCATTAGGTATCCTGATTGGTATAGGTAATCGTAAATCAAGGAGCTCCGTTATGAAAACCCTTTCATGCCTTATCCTCGCCAGCTGTGCGTTCGCCAGTCCAGTCGTCAGCTTCGCTCAGAGCACCGCCCCCGTCGCCCGTGCGCAGGTGCGTGCGGAACTGATCCGAATCGAGCAGGCCGGCTATCGCGTGGGCGACGGCGACCAGACGAAGTATCCCGAGCAAATTCAGGCTGCTGAAGCGAAGATCGCTGCACAGGACAGCCAGCAGGCGGGTAACAGTGAGGTTGGCGGCACGACGACCAACGGCACCTCAGCTTCCGGCAGTGTCCAGCATGTGTCGGAGCCCTCGCCATCGTCGTGCGTCGGCCCCGCAAGTTACTGCAACGTTTTCTTCGGTAATTGACCGCCGATGGGTCGCCCGACACCGCCCCGACGATCCGGGTAACGTGCCTGAATCGTCTAGGGGCGTGCTCACCGGGCGGCTTCCGAATTCTTCGGACCCTCCGCAACGAATAGCACGAATAGCCAGTGACATGATGAACCCGCGCCCGATAAGCATTGCCCGCCACATGGTGTTGACCTCGTTGACACTTTACGTCGCCGACGTATTGCTGCGCACGAACAACAGCGTTGCAGACGCGATGATGCTGATTCTCGGGACGTCGGCCACACATCTCCTTCGCCGCTTAATCCATCCGAGCATCAAGCCGCTTTCGATGTGCTTTCGCGAGTTATCGTCGCGTGAATTGACGCGCGATCTAGATAGACGTCACCCCGGGTCCGCGCGCCTTTTCCTCATCAAGCGACGACTGCGAGGGATTACTGCAGTTCTTTTTTGTTCATTCAGTTGAGTCGGGACCCCATCTAGCTTGGCAATCGGTCTGTGCGTCGTGATACTAAGCGCGTAATTCGGTGACAAGGATACAACCATGAAGATCAAGTATTTAAGCATTTTGTCGGCGACAGCCGTTGCACTTCTCTCGCTCAGCGGTGCAGCGCAGGCCGGCGACCACGATGGCCACGGCGGCCTTTGCTCGAACGCAACGCTAAGGGGACCGTATAGTTTTATCGGTCACGGAGTGATACTTGGATTGAAAACTGCCGATGGTGTGTTGCATCTGTACGACGCCCCATCGATCCTCGATGACGTCGCCCTGGTGACGTTTGACGGCACGGGCGGATTCCACCGCACCGACTTCGGCATGATCGGCGGGTTGCCTAAAGGGGGGAAGACGACATTCAATTCTGCCCAGCACGGCCTCTACACGGTGAACTCCGATTGCACCGGCACCATGCAAATCTTTTATGACGTCGGAGGAGCCGTGCCAGCTGGCGTCGAAACTGATCTGAACATCGTCGTCGCAGAAGACGGAACGCTCATCGAATCCGTTGTCTACAGGGCGGTCACCGTGGCAGGCACTGCCAAGGACAACACAACGTGTCCAAAGAATTGCGAACAAGGTGTGCAAGAGTTTTTTGAGGGGAAAAAGGTCGCGGTCTATGGCTCCCACGAGTCGAACCGCTGATGGGTTCACGCTCGCTAAGGTTTGCAGGCTCTAGATCCTGCAATTCTCGCGCCTCCAGCCTGATGATTAGATCGCGATAGGTGGGCGCCGGCGCCCGTGATGGTGGACACCGACGCCATCAACATGATCGTGGTGGCCCGGGAGGCGAGTGTCGATCGATATGATCGCGAGCGTAAGTCGCTTGTTTGGGTTGGAGCGGACGCTCGAACGTCCACATGAGAGCCGGCGCGAACGTCCGTAGCTGGCCGTCGAACGAAACCGCTCGCGCGGTAGGGGGCTACGGCCCGACTTGGCGGGCCTTGAGAGGGGAGCGGCGCGATTGCGTAT